>CAJTXL010000010.1 GCA_910583525.1 uncultured Muribaculaceae bacterium
ACTTAAAATCCCTTGGCCATTACGGCTGTGTGGGTTCGAGTCCCACTTCGGGTACTGCACGGGTTGCCGGCCTAACGCCGGCAACTTTTTTATGTCCAATCCGATAACCGCAATAATCAAAGAGCCGAAGCCCGCTGTCGGGTTCCGGCACTTTATCAATTGGACTTCAATATATTATCTAATCGCCACTTTCGTAGCCGACGTTCCTACCTTGACAACATATATGCCTTGGGCTACCGCAACAATGTCGTGACCCGTACCGACGCCATTGTAAACCGCCTTTCCGCTGACATCGTAGACTGCAATAGGCAGGCCTTCTGCACCGTCGATAGAAATGTGGTGGGCATAGACCGTAATTGTCGGCTCCATGGCACCGACGCCGCGTATTGCACTCATGGCTGCGCTCACTTTCTGCGGAGCCGATTCGCCGAGGTCGTATACTGCCGTGACGGCATATTCGTGTTCGGCCACGGCCTCTTTGTCGGCAAACGATGCTTCTTCAATAGGCCCGGCATTGAGTTTGTCGGCATCGCGGTATACGTTGTAGCCTGACAGCGACACATTGCGCACGCCTGTCGACGGATAGAACCTTACGTTGTCGAGCATGAATACGAAATGGTCTTTCGACACGCACCGTATTGCAAAATAACGGCATCCGTCGGGAAGGTCATATGAGAACTCAGTCCACGCAAACGGCACCATGACCGTCTCGCCTACCTTGACAAAATCGTCGATGTCGTTTCCGGTAGTCGAATACAGGAACTCGAACTCCTCGGCGCCGTATTTGTCGCTGTATGTCTTTGCCATGAAGCTTACCGTCTGAGGGCCTCCGTACAGCAATGGCGAAATGGCCCAGTCGTCGTTTGCAACGCCTCTTGAGCAGAATGCGGCAATGTATTTATTGCCGTCGGCTGCGGCCCATGTTTCATTAAGGCCTTCGTGCGTGGCATCTATCACGACAAATGCCATCGGCATCTTCTGGCTGGGCAACTCGACACCGCTCACGGGATACGTCTCCGCCCCGTCGGCATCGACAAAAGTCCAATCGCCGAAACGGTCGACGCTGAATTTGTCGCCGCTTTCAAAACTTTCGCCTATCATCTGTGGCGAGCCTGCAGAAGTATCGGGCTCATCCCAAACAAGGCTTATACCCTCGGGCGATTGATGTGCCGACAGATTTTGCACCATAGGATGCAAAGGAAGGATACGCGACACCGAAATATCGCCCGACTTGTTGTCGTCGGGATTGGCGTCCGTAGCCATGGCGACTTCGACAGCATATACCGACGTCTCATCATCCATCACTCCGATAACGCACTCGAAGTCGACGTCAAGGGTGTTGCAGGGACGGAGCCGCTTGCCCGAACGGCTCTCGGCAACGACACCGTCGCGCAGCAGCCTAAGCTCATAGGCGGCAGGCTCGGCCACATCGGTGCCTTTGTTGTCTATCGTGGCCTTGATGGTAAACTTCTCGCCGGCCTGCACACGTGCCGGAGCCTTGATAGCAAGCACAGAGATATCGTTGTGCGCACATGTCCCGATGCTTATGTTGTCGAGATACATGCTCGACCAGGCACGGGTGGTGACACGCATACGCACCTTTATGTCTTTGCCCGAATAATCGGCAAGAGACACAAACCGTCGGTTCCACCCCGGAGTACCACCCAGTTCGCCCACGATAAGGTGAGAAAGCGCAACCCATCCAGAGCCTGCATTGACCTCAACATCGAGTTCGTCGGCGGCAGACTCCTCCTGACAAGTGTTGTATATATAATAGACAATGCCTGGGTTCTCAGCCGGAATGGCGATTTTGCCGGTCTGTATAGCCGACGAGGCATTTTTAAAGCCGGTCATCTGTATGAAACCGTTGTCACCGTCAACCGACCGGATGTCGGCGAAACGCGTATCGTCTACAATGCCCCACTCCGACGAACCTTCGATGATATCCACCATCAGGTCGTGGACGAGTTTTCCGTCGGCAAACGACTCCTTATAAGGAGCCTCGAAAGCTTTGCCGGCAAAATCCATCACAGACACCGCATCAGAACTGCCGTGCTCAGTAACGGCAAACACTGCCCATTCTATAAGGCGCTGCTCTTCGCCGGCCGGGACGGCCTGATATGTATAGCTGCAGGTCTCTATCGGTTCGTCAGTCACAGGCTGCGGCTCACCGTTACCGTCGATAACGGCCACCACATATTTGATAAGGGCCTGATTTATGGCATTGCCGTCCTTGTCGACCGCCGGAGCCCTCCAGCTAAGGGTTACCTCGCCACCTTTGCCGGGCGTTTCGTTTACGGCCACCTCGGTCACTTTGCCCGGAGTATTGACACCGATAAAAGCCGAAGCCGTAACGGCGGCGCTGCCCACACCGTTAACATAGACGATTGCTTCGTAAGCGTACACGCCCGATTCTTCCACTGTGTCGCTGCATTCAAGCTTTGCGCCGGGTGCCGGGTTGCGGAAAGTGTGCACCACACGGTCGCCGCACTTAACTTCGATGCTGTCGATAGATGCCAATGTAACATCGGATACCGATTTTACGGGGGCTGTCAGCATGATTTTCGCCGCAGAGAGTCCCATAGCGTCCGGCACGACTTCAAAATCGCTTACCCCGGCCGGCGCGTCGGCCATAAAGCCTGCCGACACCTTGAAATTGTTGACATAAAGGGCAAATTTGTCGGCATCGCTGATACCGTGGAACCCGATGTAGTATTTCCCATCGTGCTTGGGAGCGATATCAACCGAAAATGCCATCTTGGAGAAGCTGTTGCAGGCGATTTCTGTCGGCTCGAGGATGGTTTCTGTCATACCCTCGACACTTGAAGCAGCGCCCCATTTCACCTCTATGCGTTCTTTCCACGTAGGCGTCTGCCCCCATACGTCAAAGCTTACGGTATAGAATTTCCCGGCTTCAAGACGTATAGCCGGACTGATCAGCCAGTCGTCGGCGGCGAGATTGGCGTTGTTGTAGAGCCTTGCGCCGTCTATGAGACTGCTCCATACCACGCCGTCACGGTTACTGTCGAACACCGTAAAAGCGGCGAAATCATCGTCCTTGCTGAGGTCGGGAGCATAAGGCGGAACGATACACCCGACTGAGATGTGCACGGTAGACACTTCCTGCGACTCGCGGCCATTGGCCACCGCTTTTACGGTATAGTAGTATTCTGTCAGCACGTCAGGCTCTGCAACGGCATCGGTATATGCGCATTGGGCGGTCGTAGCGACATGTACGGCGCCGGGATAGCGCGTCACCACATATTCTACAGCATCAGCGTCGAGATAGCCGCCGTCAGATGTCGCCGTGACAGGCATCCAGCTCAGCACAAATGCCTCGTCGTTGCGTTCGAGAGCCACGTCGCCCATCAACGGTGTGCCATGACCTACAAAAAGCGAGACAGCGACAGCCGGACCGGTGCCGACGACATTGCTGAGCGTGACTGCAAACTCGCAGTTTCCGGGCGAGGTCAAAGTCACGGTCTCATCAACATCTTCTCCGGGTGCGGCACTCCCGTCGGCGACATCCGTGCCGTTGGCCGTAATCTTATAGTTGACGGTGCCGCTTGCCGCTGTTCCGTTATAAAGTTTGTCGGGCACGGTAAAGCGCACATTGCCCGAAAGGGAACCTTCGGGGAAAGAGGCCGTCAGCGACTGCGCCGGTGCCGGTGCTTCATCGGCTGCGAGAGGGGCGTCAATCCACATACCCGTAATTTCTTCCCTGTCGGGAAAATCACAGAGCCATGTGGCAGCCGCCGTTTCGAGGTTTATTTCATACAACGCCGCCTCGGTGTCGGAATACACCGCATAGAAAAAGCGACCGTTGTAGGGGTCGATGGCGCCCGACGAGCGGTATTGCGGCGTCAGCCCCGTGTCGGCCACGATCTCGGTGGCGCCCGTGGTCTTGTCGACCTTCAGCAGAAGACCATTGCGGTCGATGGCATATAGCTGCCCGTCGGCGGTGCAGGCAAGAGCATTCCAACCTACGCTCAGGTCGCAGATTTTCTCGCTCTCCTTCGCATCGTAATCGCCGATGCCGAACGTAAAACCGAGTCTGTCTTCATTATAATAGCATCCGTATACATTCCCTGTCACAGGGTCATAAGCCACATCGCTGGCAAGGATGGTGAAAGCGTTGCTGAACTCGTCAGACAGCGGTTCCCACGCATTCATGTCCCATTTCTGCACGCGCGAAAGCTTGTTTCCGTAGTAATCGACCAATTGCGCTGTATAATACACATCGCCGATTTTCACTCCGCCGTATTCGGCCACGACATTCGGGGCTATCAGTTCGAAAGACATACCGTCGTTTTGTGGCACCGTATAGACCCCGTAACCCATAGTCGTGCTCTTCGAGCTCAATATAGAGCCTTTGAGGTTAGAGGGTGCGTGGCCGGGTGCACGGCGCACTTGTTTCGCACTTCCTGAAACCGACAGAATGTGCCGGCCGCCCGATTTTAACGGCGACGGCCAAGGTGCCGAGCGGAAATCAAAATCTGCAGCGGCTGGCGCATCTGCCGGCGACAGCGCCTTGCCCTGACGTTCGGCCGATGCCATAGACATCAGGCACGCCGACAGCACCAAGATAAAAGTTAGAGTTCTTTTCATAAACAAATCTTTTGTTAGATTTTTTTTGCTAAATTAGTGCAAATAGTCGCATACATCAAATATATTTAACCCGTTTTACCAAAATTTAACCAATGCGCTGACATAAATCCATAATCCACCCCATCAAGCCATGGCCAATCGCAATATCTTACCCCACGAACTGCGAAACGAACCCACGAAAAAAGACATAAAAACGGCTCGTTTCAGATTTTTTTGTTAACTTTGCACTTGTATATCTACAAGCCATCAAACCAATGAGAGTAAAAATACACCACGAGGGCACACCCTTTCTGATAACCATGCTCGCGATACTGCTGGTTATCAACGCCCCTCTGTGGCTTTGGGTGCGGCCTTTGGCATGGGCGATAGCCTCTACGGCAATCAGCGCCATGCTCTACCTTCTGGTGGTAAACTTTTTCCGCTCGCCGCGCCGCACATTTACCGGCGACCGCAAGAATGTGGTCGTGTCATCGGCCGACGGCACCGTGGTGGCTCTCGAAGAGACTTTCGAAGACGAATATCTGCACTGCCGCTGCATACAGCTGTCGGTGTTCATGAGCATATTCAACGTGCACGCCAACTGGTTTCCCGTCGACGGCGAAGTGCTTTACATCAAACATCATCCCGGGCGATTCATGGGCGCCTATCTGCCGAAGTCGAGCACCGAGAACGAGCGTTCGACGGTAGTAATCCGCACAACGGGCGGTCAGCTCGTGCTTATGCGCCAGGTGGCCGGAGCAATGGCACGACGCATCGTCACATATGCCCGTCCGGGGCACGAGGCATCTATCGAAGACCATATGGGCTTCATAAAACTCGGCTCGCGCATCGACCTCTATCTGCCGCTCGGAACAGAACCCTTAGTAAAAATCGGCGACAAGACCACCGGCGGAATAACCGAGGTGGCACGCCTACATCCCGAAACAAGCCATGCGTAGCATAATAGGCGCCATCCCCAACACCATCACATGCCTCAACCTCATTTCGGGCTGTGTGGCCATATTCATGGCATTCCACCTCAACGATACTTTCGGACCTCTGCAAGGGGCCTCATGGGCTATGCTCGCCATAGGCGCCGCCGCCGTCTTCGACTTTCTCGACGGAGCTTCGGCACGGCTGCTGAAAGCATTCTCGCCATTGGGCAAAGACCTCGACTCGCTGTCCGACCTGGTGAGCTTCGGCGTAGCCCCGGCAATGCTGATGCTCAACACCATGCTTGCCTACGGCACATACGCATGGCCGGCTTTCGCAATGCTTGTCGTGCCGGCATTCGGCGCCCTGCGTCTGGCTAAGTTCAACAACGACAGCGAACAGGCAACCATATTCAGAGGTCTGCCAATCCCGGCCAACGCCATTTTCTGGCTCGGCGTCTACGGATGGGTAAGCCAATACGGCTACCCCGGATGGATTGTCATGTGGCTCCTCGCCGCAGCGATGTGCTGGGCTATGGTCGGACGCTTCAAGATGTTCTCGCTGAAATTCAAAAACTTCAGCTTCCACGAAAATTTCATGCGCTACGTAATCATAGCGGCTGCCGTCGTTTTCGTGGCAATATACCACATAGCAGGTCTTGCCTGGACTGTCATCCTCTACTTTCTGCTCTCCATACTGCGCCAAAACCGCATCTGAACACCACGCCCGGCAAACCTTGAGGGGTTCAAACCCGTTTTAACATAGGCACAGAAGCCTACGCTATCAAAATCTACAATGCTATCGTTTTTACTTTTACTTGTAATATTCTTCATCCTGTGGCCCATGCTCAAAACGGGCTGGCGCATATGGCGACAAATGAGCCAAGTACGCCGTTTCATGGCAGACCCCGAAGGCGAAATGCGCCGTCAGGCCGGGCGACGTGCCGCAAACGGCGGCTACGGAACAGGAAGACAGGCCGCTCCGAAACCGCGCAAAAAGAAAATACCGCGCGACGTAGGCGAATACATATCTTATACCGAAGTCGAACTCTCGGCCGAAGAACGCGCCAAAGACAGCACAGGCCGACAGGCGTCCTTCAAAGCCGAAGAACAGGTAACCGACATCAAATGGGTCGACATAAACTGACGCATATGGAAGAGCTATACCGATTTCTCGAAAAGCTTGCCGCAAACAACGACCGCAGCTGGTTTGCCGCACACAAAGAAGAGTACGACCGTCTGCGCGCATGGTGGACCGGTGAGCTGCAGACGCTAATCGACGCCATGGCACGCTTCGACCCGTCGCTCGCTCACGTACAGGCCAAAGACTGCCTCTACCGCATATACCGCGACACCCGTTTCTCCAACGACAAAACGCCTTACAAGACATATTTCTCGGCACTGATATCGCCAACGGGGCGGCATTGCGAACGCGCATGCTACTACTTTCACCAAGGCGTCGACGAAACGGCGCTCTATGCCGGCGTATGGTGTCCCGACGCCAGAATGCTGAAAAAACTGCGCAAAGCGATAATAGACAATGTCGACGAGTTTCGCTCGCTTGTAGAGACACCCGAAATAGAACGGCACTTCCCCGGATGGTGGGGCCGCCAGCTGAAGACAGCACCGAAAGGCTACGACCGCGACCATCCCGACATCGACCTGCTGAGACTCACAGAATACGGCAAATGCTGCGAACTGCAACGCTCATTCTTCGACAAACCGGGATGGCAGCAGCGCGCCGCCGACCTCTACGCCCTTCTCAAACCGATGAACGACTTCTTGAACTATTCAATCGACGAATAAGCAATGTCTAACTCCGAACCCACGCCCAAGGCCGACGCCTGCGTCATCATTCCCACCTATAACGAATGCGAGAACGCCTCTGCGATAATCGATGCAGTGATGGCGCTGACGACACCTTTCGACATCCTCGTCATCGACGACAACTCACCCGACGGCACCGCGGCAATCGTCAAAGCCAAGATGCAGCAATATCCCGGTAGGGTCGACATAATAGAACGGAGCGGCAAACTCGGTCTCGGAACGGCATACATAGCCGGGTTCAAACACTGCATAGCCCGTGGCTACGATTTCATCTGCGAGATGGACGCCGACTTCTCGCACAATCCAGCCGACCTTGTGCGCATGCGGCAGGCCGCCATCGACGACAAGGCCGATGTGGTCGTGGGCTCACGCTACGTTACCGGGGTAAATGTGGTAAACTGGCCCATGGGACGAATTCTGATGTCGTTCTACGCCTCGAAGTACGTCCAGTTCATAACCGGCCTGCCGGTACACGACACCACGGCAGGCTTCGTATGCTACCGCCGCCGCGTGCTCGAAGCGCTTCCGCTCGACAAAATCAAGTTCAAAGGCTACGCATTCCAGATTGAGATGAAGTTCACGGCCTACAAATACGGCTTCAAGGTGGTCGAAGTGCCAATCATCTTCGTAAACCGCGTGCTCGGCACAAGCAAAATGAACTCGGGCATATTCGGCGAAGCCGTCTTCGGAGTAATAAGGCTGAAATGGAACAGCCTCTTCACCCGTTACCCCGACTATTCGAAAGGGAAATGAGCAGGACCTTGATTTACAATGTTCAGCTGTGCGATGCCTCGGGCATCCGCAAGGGGTTCGTCGCCATCGACGGCACTCGCATCGAAAGCGTCGGTGAAGGCACACCGTCGCCCGACGATTTAAACCGTGCCGACACAAAAATCGACGCCGAAGGCGCAATGCTCGTCCCCGGCCTTATCGACACACACGTGCACTTCCGCGAACCCGGCCTCGAATACAAAGCGACCATACTCAGCGAAAGCCGTGCGGCAGCCGCAGGCGGCATCACAGCCGTATTCGACATGCCCAACACCGTACCGCCGACCGTCAACGTCGAAGCCCTCAGTGCAAAGGCCGCCCTTGCGGCACGCGAATGCCACACACGCTACATGCCGCTGCTCGGCATAGTGCCCGGCGTGATGAAAGAACTCGCCAATGCCGACACCGATGCCATGTGCGCCGTCAAACTCTTCCTCGGCACATCGACAGGCGGCATGCGCTCGCCGCTCGGCGACGAGCTGGCCGACGTGTTCCGCTTCTGCGCCGAACGCGGCCTGCGCATCATAGTCCATGCCGAAGACAACGCCGTCATTGACGCCAACATGCAGGCCGCATTGGCACGCTACGGCTCAGCCGAACGCATACCCGTAAGCCTGCATCCCGAAATACGCTCACGTCAGGCATGCCTGAGTTCGGCCTCCCATGCCGTGGAACTCGCGCACCGTTTCGGCGCACGCCTGCACATAGCGCACGTCAGCACCGCCGACGAAGTGCGCGAACTGCTCCAACCCGGCAAGCCCGACGGCAAACTCGTAACAGCCGAAACTACACCGCTCTATCTCGACCCCGTGCTTGCCGAAGCCCGTGCCCGTACATCGCTCCACAAAGTAAACCCGGCTATAAAGACCCCGGCCGACGCCGAAGCCTTGCGGCAGGCCCTGCAGAACGACACCATCGACACCATAGGCACCGACCATGCCCCCCATCTGCGCGAAGAAAAGATGCGCCCGGGCATGACAGCCATGTCGGGAGCGCCATCGGTGCAATTCGCCCTGCCGATGATGCTCACATACCTGCCGCCCGAAACCATGGTGGCGAAGATGACGGCAGGCCCGTGCTCCGTTTTCGGTCTCGGACTTGCTTCTGCGCTGATACCCGATATGCCGGCCGACCTCGCGCTCATCCGCGAGGTGCCCGAATACACAATCTCCGACGCTGACGTGCTTTCACCCTGCGGCTGGACACCGTTCGCAGGCCGCACCGTCCGCCACAAAGTCGCTGCCACCTGGATAAACGGCCACCAGACTTTCAAAGGCAACGACACCGTCGGCACACTTGCCACTGAAGACATCGGCATTCCGCTGAGGCCGCACAAAATGTAACAAATTTTACACAGCAACACACTTTTTGACACAGGCATTGCACAAAATGCTTGTGTTTTTTGCGTGTGCCGAAGCCTCGCCCGGCATGGTGCGCCACATATCCTATATGCCTGTAAATCAAAATGCAAGGTCGAGAAACATCTTGATAGAAATTTGTAAGCAAAAGTACCCCCCCGAAATTATTTCTGCATTTTCCGCAAAATTACTTGCATATTGTTGCTTTTTATCTTAATTTTGCAACATTAAACATTTTTACAACACTTTTATACAAGCTAAAACACGTAAAAAAACAAGTAAATATTTTAACAAGCCATAGCCCCGACGGCAAAAAACAGCTTCAAAAACAACCTGACGGACAATGGCGAATTATTAACATCACACAATTTGTAATATGAAAAAGTTGTTATCAGTTTGCGTGGCAATAATGGCGCTCTTCGGGGCATACGCCCAGGCGCCGGCTACCACTACCGTGACGGGAACAGTGGTATCGGCCGCCGACGGTGAGCCGCTGATAGGCGCTTCCGTCATCCCATTCGGCGAAAGCCACGGCACTGCCACCGACATCGACGGCAAATTCCGCCTCACCGTATCAGATAGAATAAAAGAAATCCAGGTGTCCTACGTAGGCATGGAGACACAGCGTGCCACAATCACCGCCGCACCCATGCTCATCGCCCTCCACAGCTCCGACGAAGTACTCGACGAAGTGATGGTCGTAGCCTACGGCACGGCCAAGAAATCGTCGTTCACCGGCGCCGTATCGACCGTATCGGGCAAGAGCATCGAAAAGCTCTCGCTCTCCAACGTCACCAAAGCCCTCGAAGGCGCCGCACCCGGCGTGCAGGTGGCAATGTCGACCGGACAGCCCGGTTCGAGCGCCACAATCCGCATACGAGGTATCGGCTCTATCAACTCAAGTTCGAATCCGCTCTTTGTGGTCGACGGAATGCCTTTCGACGGCGAAATCTCATCTATCAACCCGGCCGACATCGAAAGCATGTCAGTGCTCAAAGATGCCGCTTCGACAGCCCTCTACGGTGCTCGCGCCGCTAACGGCGTCATTGTCATCACCACCAAGAAGGGCCTCAACCAAAAGACGCGCGTGACCCTCGACGCACGCATCGGCTCCAACTCGCGCGGCATAGGCAACTATGACATCATGACAGACCCGGGCATGTATATGACCACCTACTGGAAGATGCTCAACAACAAGCTCGGCAGCGCACAGGCCGCAACCGACAACCTCTACGGCGACCTCGGCTACAACCCCTATGACTGCGCCAACAACGAAATCGTCGACGTGGACGGCAAACTGACAACGGCACGCCGCCTGTGGACCGACGACTGGACCGACATAGCAATCCGCAACGGCCTGCGCCAGGAATACAACATGGCAGTGTCGGGCGGCAACGAAAACGGCCACCACTACATTTCGCTCGGCTACCTGAAGGACGAAGGCATCATAGCACAGTCTGACTACGAGCGCTTCTCGGCACGCGCAAGCGCCGACTACAACGTGAACCGCTATCTGTCGGTGAACGGAACGGTATCATATGCACGCGGCGAACAGAACTCGCAGTACCTGTCGAGCCTCAACACCGCCGTAAACACCTTCATGGTGACGCAGAACGTCGCCCCGATATACCCCGTGTACTGCTACAACCGCAACGGCGAAGTGCAGCTCGATGAAAACGGCAAGCCGATGTTCGACTTCGGCAACAGCGGCTTCGGCTCGCGCCCCTACCTCACCGGCCAAAACGTCGTCGCCACAGCCGACGCCAACCGCAACCAGACAATCACCGACAACGTGACGGCACGCTTCGGCGCCAAACTCAACATCTGGGACGGCATCAAATTTGAAGTGAACGGCGGCTACGACCTCACCAACCTCTCGCGCAACCGCTTCATGACGCCCGACTTCGGCGACGCCGTGACTGTCGGAGGCCGCGGATACAAATACCGCTACCGCTACCAGACATTCACAATCAACGAACTGTTGACCTACAACAAGACTTTTGCCGAGAAGCACAAACTCGACGTCCTCGCCGGACACGAAAACTACAAGCTTGACATAAACGCCCTTTCGGCACAGAAATCGAACTTCTACAACCCCACCGACTCCGAGTTCGACAATGCAATCACCATGCAGAGCATGAACTCGTCCAGCGACCAATACAGCATCGAGTCGTGGTTCGGCCGCGTGAACTATGGCTACGATGACCGCTACTACGTGTCGGCATCTCTCCGCGGCGACGGCTCCAGCCGCTTCGCCAAAGGGCACCAGTGGGGCACATTCTGGTCGGCAGGCGCATCGTGGCGCTTCTCCAACGAAGCATTCATGGACGGCGTGACATGGCTCGACAACGCATCGCTGCGTGCATCATACGGTTCGGTCGGCAACGACGACATCTACTATCCCGGGGAAGTCGTATCCAACTACTACCCGGCAAAGACACAGTATATCGTGCAGAACTCCGACGGCGCGTTTGCCCTTTCACGCTACTATCAGGGCAATCCCGACATCACATGGGAAACATCGTATAACTTCAACGTCGGCCTGAGCGCACTCCTTTTCGACAACCTTCTCAACATCGACGTCGAATACTTCCATAAGCGCACCAAAGACATGCTCTACAACGTGCCGCAGCCCCCGTCGTCGGGCGTGCCCTACATTTCTGAGAACGCCATGACCATGACTAACCAGGGCGTCGAGTTCACCCTCAACGTGAACATACCCCTGCCGAAAGACTTCCGCTGGTCTTGGACATTCACCGGCACGCACTATAGGAACAAGGTAACCGACATTCCGGCCAACAAGCGCACCGACGGCATCACACACGACGCATACTACAACATCCGCGAGGGCCGTTCCGTATGGGACTTCTACTACTACAAATATGCAGGCGTCAACGACCAGGGTAAGGCTACTTGGTATGCCGACGTCGAACAGGAAGATGGCTCAGTGAAGATGGAAACCGTGACCGACTACAACAATGCCACCAAATACTATATCGGCACCGCCATACCCGACTTCCAGGGCGGCGTACAGACCGACTTCGCATGGAAAGGCCTCGACTTCTCAATCGCATGCAACTACCAGATTGGCGGTGACATACTCGACTCCATGTACTCCGGCCTGATGCACTCAGGCTCAAGCGCCGGAAACAACTGGCACAAAGACATCCTCAACGCTTGGACACCCGAAAACACCAATACCGACGTGCCCATTCTTGACGGCACCCAAGGCTCGACCACAATGTCGGACCGCTTCCTAATCGACGCAAGCTACTTCAACATCCGCAACATCACCCTTGGCTACACATTCCCTTCGGCATGGATGAGCCGCGCTCTCATAGAGAAGCTCCGCGTATACGTGACCGCCGACAATGTGGCCCTGTTCTCGAAACGCAAAGGTATGGACCCGCGCCAATATATACAAGGACAGTCGAACTACAACTACTCGACAATCCGCAACATTTCGGCAGGCATTTCTATAACTTTCTAAAACGACACACTCATGAAACTCAAGAATATATTATACACCGGTGCAGCTGCCTTGAGTCTGATGGCACTCTCGGCCTGCGGAGAGGACTACCTCGCCACCGCCCCGACCGGAACGCTTGATGACAGCGGTCTTGAAGCCGCACTTCAAGACCCCGAAAAAGTGAAAGCCTTGATGTCGGGCGCCTATTTCAACTTCTACAGCGGCGGAAACCTTGTGCCGAGCGGTGCCCACGACGCATGGGGCTTTACCCACATGCGCCTCGCTTCGGAACTGCTTTGCGACGACGTAGCATTCACCCGTGACCAAAGCTTTTTCTGTTGGGACTACCAGCTCGACTATTGGCAGCCCAACTACCGCCGCGCCTCCTACACCTGGGAACAACTCTACCAGGTTATCGACAACGTGAACGACGTCATCGCCATGCTCAAGCCCACAGCCGACCGCCCCGCTCCCGAAGGTTCGCTCAAGACCATGCTCGGCGAAGCCTATTCCCTTCGCGCTTTCTGCTACTACTGGCTTGTAAACTTCTATCAGAAGCCTTACAATGTGGCCGCCGACGAGCCTGCAATACCCATCAAGACCGACGAGGAATATCTCGAAGAACTTCAGACTGTCAAGAAAGTGTATGAGCTTATCTGCTCAGACCTCGAAAACGGCTACGGTTTCCTCAAAGGCGCCGGCATCACCGACAAGTCGTGCTTCAACGAATTTGCGGCAGCCGGTCTCTATGCCAACGTGCTGATGTTCACCGGCGACTACGCAAACGCGGCCAAATATGCCGAAATCGCCGCAGCCGGCGCACCTCTCGCCGCCAATGAACTTCTCGACGGATTCAACTCGGTCGACATGAGCGAAGTGCTGTGGGGATATTCCGTTAACGATGAAACCGCACTCGTCTGGGCATCGCTTATGTCGATGATTTGCCCCTACATGCCGGGCTACTGCGACGGCTTCGTGATGGCCGGAGGCTCTTATCTGGTAAGCAAAATCGCCGACAACGACGTCCGCAAAGGATGGTTCGGCCTGAACGAAGACAACAACTTGCTCGGAATAACTTTCGAATACGAAAAGGCATTCGGCCTCGAAGCTTTCGTGCCCAACAAATTCATAGATGTATATCTGACTTCTATGGGTGCAGAGTCGGCATGGACTTCCGACATCATCTATATGCGTTCTGCCGAGTTCTATTTCGTGGCGGCAGAAGCCTACTATCTGAACAAGGAAGAGGGCAAGGCGAAGAAAGCACTCGGCGACGTTATGAGCACCCGTATACCCGGCTATGACTGCTCCAACCTGAGCGGACAGGCTCTCTACGACGAAATCTGCATTCAGAAACGCATAGAGACATGGATGGACGGTTGCCGCTACCACGACGCAAAACGCCGCGGAGAGACCCTCGACCGCACGCTCAACACCAACAACGCCGCCGACCTGGCAAGCTTCGACGCACTGAAATACTCAGCGCTCGACCGTCGCCTCCAGCTCGCGATACCCTTGAAGGAAACTCAGAACAACCCCACCCTCTCCGAATAACACCGAGTTCTTAGAACTGATTAGACATACCTCGCAGAAAGGGCTACCCGTCGATGGGCAGCCCTTTCTTTTTTCATGTCTTCGGCATGCACCCCGTGAGGTGTTGCAGACAGTGGTCGGCGAAAGCTCCGTTAGGAGCAAATAGCCACATAGTGGCGCAAACAGAATTAGGGGAGTGTGTCAAAATTGCAGGATTTCCGATGACACCGATTGGAATGTAGGGACATGCCTTTGGCATGTAGGCTGATTGACAGACGCATTGCGCATCTACGTGCCAAAGGCACGTCCCTACATTTTAATTATGACACACCCTATTTTCGTGTTCCCTCTCCAAAAGCACCCCGTAGGGCGTGCATTATTGAGAGATACAACTAACCCATGGCTGCTCGCACCTAAAGGCGCGTTTGCCATGGGCTATTGCTATTTGTGCCACGCTGTGGCACCGGCACCTCTAACGAGGTTTAATATGGGTCTGTATTACACGATGTTGGGGTTAAGTTCGTGCCATTGGCTTATCGGAGGCAGCACGCCCATGCCGATGACCTCGTCGCGGAGTGTGCAAAGATGGTGGTAGCTCTGTTCAAGAGCCTGACGCTCTTCAGGGGTACCTTCGGTCTCACAGTAATGCACGCCTTTGGCATCGACAACGGTTTCCATTGCCATCATTATGTGGTTGAAATGGCCGTTGTTTACGTATGTGCCGACAGGCCAGCGGAAAGGCTTGCCTCCCATGGCGGCAGCAATCATCTCAATCGAGAGGTATGCCGGGCTTTGGAACGAGGAACGGCCGCGGAGGTCGATTATATGTTTTCCGCCTTGTATCACGCGCTGCTTCATGGCTTCCCAGTCTTCGAGGGGAAGTTCTTCGGTGCCGATTATGTCGAGGAGGCTGCGGCCTTTCACCCTCGTGGTAGAGGCGAAGACTGCCATCTGCTCGCCATGACCGCCATAGGTGCGGCAGTTGACGATTTCATCGGCCGGGACATTGAAATATTTCGACAGTTCGCGTTGCAGACGTGTGCTGTCGAGGGCTGCCAACGTGGATACCTGTTCAGGCTTCAGGCCGGAATACAGCAAGGTAATAAGACCCGTGATGTCGGCCGGATTGAAAATCACGACCACATGTTTCACGTCGGGACAATATGTTCGCACGTCCTTGCCGAACTGCTCTGCAATCTGAGCGTTGCCTTTAAGGAGGTCTTCGCGTGTCATGCCGGCCTTTCGTGCTGCACCGCCCGACGACACGATATATGCCGCGCCGGTGAGCGCTTCTTTGATGTCGCTTGTGTAAGTGAGATTGACGCCTTCGAAAGCGCATGCGTACAGTTCTTCGGCCACACCTTCAAGAGCAGGCCCGTATGGGTCGTATATGCAGATGTTGGGGGTCAGACGCATCATCATGGCAGTCTGTGCCATGTTTGAGCCTATCATGCCGGCGGCGCCGACAATGACGAGCTTGTCATTAGTAAGAAATTCCATAAATTGTGAATTATGTTAGTTTTTCAGGTATAACAAAAGTCGGGCGCCGATAGATGCGCCACAAGCGCAAAATTAGCAATTTTTCGACATTCACGAATATCTGCACATAAAAAATGTGGCGCGACAGAAATTTCTGCCACGCCACGATTATTCTGTTGAACCGGCTTGTCACGCAAGGCAAAGTATCAGTGCCTGTGCCGCCACTACCCGCAGGAACATCGTAAGCGGATAGACGGTCGAATATGCCACAGCCGGAGCGTCGTTGCCGGTGCTGTTGTTGGCGTAGGCAAGAGCAGGGGGGTCGGTGCATCCGCCCGACATAAGTCCCATGATGCTGAGGAGATTGATTTTGTCGTGTCCGCGTGCTATGCAACCTACTATTATAAGAGGTACTACCGTTATCACGAAGCCCCATATAACCCACCACATGCCCGTGGTGTTGAATACCGAAGCGGCGAAGTCCTTACCGGCGGAGATGCCCACCGACGCAAGGAAGAGGCATATGCCAAGCTCGCGCAACAGCAACGATGCCGAACTCGACGTATAGGTGACCAGTTTGGCCTTGTAGCCGAAGCGGCTGAGAAGGATTGCCACCACAAGAGGACCGCCGGCGAGGCCGAGTTTCATGCCGAAGCCTATGTCGATAGAACCGAGGATGATACCGAGGATGATGCCCACAAAGATTGTAATGAGGTTAGGCTGGTTGAGGCGCTTCATCGAGTTGCCCAGGCGCGAGGCAAGGCGGTCGATGTCTTCGAGGTTGCCGACAACGGTTATGCGGTCGCCCATCTGCAGACGCAGGTTTGGTGCGGCAAGAAGGTCGACACCGGCACGGTTGACGCGCGTGCAGTTGAGCTTGTAGCCGTTATGCAGACGCAGCGAGCCGAGAGCCACGCCGTTGTATTCGCTCTTGGTGACTACTATGCGACGCGAGTAGACGGGCGTAGGAGTCGACTCCCAGTCCATCTCCACTTCGGGGCCTATAACGGCCTTGAAACGGTCGGCATCCTGTGCCGAGCATACTATCAGCAGCAAATCGCCGGTGTATATCTGGGTTGTGGACTTGGGGATGTTAACGGCCCCGTCGGCGCCCATAAGGCGCGATACAACGAAATTGGTGTGTACGATGTCATGAAGCTGCGCCATGGTCCGTCCGTCGACCAGGGTGTTCGCCACTTTGCATGTGAGCAGGAAGGGCTTGAGGTGCGAGTCTTCCTGCTCCTGTTCGATTTTGCGCACCTCGTCGTCGGTGTTGATGCGGAAAATCCATTTTATGACAAACATCGACAATATGATGCCGACAACACCAAGGGGATAGGCGGCGGCATAGCCGCTTGCCATGAGGTTTGCCTGCTCGGGCGTCGATGTCATCTGTGTAATGGTCTGCTGCGCGGCGGCAAGACCGGGGGTATTGGTGACGGCACCGCTCATCACACCCACGAGAGCCGAGATATCGCTGACATTACCGAAGAAATATATGCCGAGCACTATCGCCACATTCAGCACTATTACGAGCACTGCAAGGAAATTGAGCCTCATGCCGCCCTTCTTGAACGAGGAGAAGAAACCGGGGCCGACCTGCAAGCCTATCGAGAAGATGAAGAGGATAAGGCCGAACTCGCGCACGAACTTGAGCACATTGCTGTCGACCATATAGCCGAAATGGCCCATCAAAATGCCTACGAAAAGGACGAATGTCACTCCCAACGACACCCCGGCAATCCTGATTTTGCCGATGTAGATGCCCGCCGCTATCACAAAGGAATATAGCACCAGTGTCGATGCTATAGACACCTGTCCGGGCATGAATAAACTTGCCAATGAATCCATTTGAAAACCGTACTATTAGAATATCTGAGGTGGCAAACCGCACAGCCTCCGAAAATTTTCTGCAAAGGTACGGTTTTTCGGCCATTCCGGCAAAAATGTTCGCCACTTACTGCAAAAAAATTTCCGCTATTTTTCTATCTCCATAAGAAGCCTACCGATTGTCTCCACGGCCGTTTCATGCTCTTTCCTGCATATAAAATGCGCGAATTGCGATTTTAACGGATTGCTGTCGACATCCATCCTGACCCGATGGTTTACAAAATCCGTCAAATGATGCTCAGTAGTATATTTCTCGAACATCCGGGAGAACGACATGCTTCGATATTCTTGTGGCGAAATTGCCGAATGGCTCCGCATGACATCAGTTTGGGCATCGCAATAGAAGCACAGGACGGCGTCCTCGTTTTCTTCCATAAACCTGGCAAGGGTATTCGATACGGCGGAAAGAATTTTGTAACCTACGTATCCGTCGCCGGACTCTCGCATCAAAGTCACGTCGTAGAACACCAATGTCAAGGTCAGAGGGTCGGCCAAAAATGCGCTTACAGTTTCAGAGTCATAATACGAAAGGGCGACCTTTACTCGGTCGCCCTCGGCATTTAGTATGTCAAATGATATGTCCATTTACACATTTATAGTAAATGTACACTCTTTTTTTCTGCGAGTTTTTTGAGCTGTTGCTCTTTTTTATCCCTCAAAGATTCAAAGACCTGAATCATCTTCTGGGAGGGTGTCTTGATGGTGATGTTGCGGGTCATGTTTGACTGCTTATGTGGATTATACTGCAAAGATACGAGTTTTGCGGCGATTACGCAAATATTAGTACTACTATTTTTCATATAAAACGTCAGCAGAGTGGCGGCTGTTCACGGTGTACAGGTCGCGAACAAAAAAGGTGGCAAAAAATATTTGCATATCAGCAAGATAATACTTACCTTTGCCGCGCGAAAGGAGCGCCCCCGTGCGTAGCCCCGCATTTTTAATCAACCTATTTTATTAACATTTAAATGACAGAATTAAAAAATTCGCCGATTGAAGACTTCGACTGGGCCGCTTATGAAAACGGCGAAAGCGCAGGCGAGAAGTCGCGTGAAGAGCTGACACACGCCTACGAAGAGTCGCTCAACTCGGTTAAAGACAAAGAAGTAATCGAAGGTACCATCATCGCACTCAACAAACGCGAGGCTGTGGTTAACATCGACTACAAATCGGACGGCATCATCCCCATGAGCGAGTTCCGCTACAACCCCGACATCAAAGTGGGCGACAAAGTGGAAGTCTTCATCGAAAACCAGGAAGACCGCAAGGGACAGCTGATTCTTTCTCACAAAAAAGCACGTGCATCGCGCTCGTGGGAACGCATCAACGCCGCTCTCGAAAACAACGAAATCATCAAGGGCTTCATCAAATGCCGCACCAAAGGCGGCATGATTGTCGACGTGTTCGGTATCGAGGCATTCTTGCCCGGCTCGCAAATCGACGTGAAACCCATCCGCGACTACGATGTGTTCGTAGGCAAGACAATGGAGTTCAAAGTTGTGAAAATCAACGAAGAGTTCCGCAACGTTGTCGTTTCGCACAAAGCCCTCATCGAAGCAGAACTTGAACAGCAGAAACGCGAAATCATCTCCAAGCTCGAAAAAGGCCAGGTGCTCGAAGGTACCGTCAAGAACATCACTTCTTACGGTGTGTTCATCGACCTCGGCGGTGTCGACGGTCTTATCCACATCACCGACCTTTCGTGGGGCCGCGTAAGCCACCCCAGCGAAGTGGTTGCCCTCGACCAGAAGCTCAACGTGGTTATTCTCGACTTCGACAACGAGAAAAAACGCATCGCCCTCGGCCTCAAGCAGCTCCATCCCCATCCTTGGGACGCTCTCGACCCCGAACTTAAAGTGGGCGACAAAGTCAAAGGCAAAGTTGTGGTCATGGCCGACTACGGCGCATTCCTCGAAGTTGCTCCCGGTGTCGAAGGCCTCATCCACGTGAGCGAAATGTCGTGGAGCCAGCACCTTCGCAGTGCCCAGGAGTTCCTCAAAATCGGCGACGAAATCGAAGCTGTCATCCTTACGCTCGACCGCAACGAACGCAAGATGAGCCTCGGCATCAAACAGCTCAAGAAAGACCCGTGGGAAGACATCGAAGTCAAATATCCCATCGGCAGCCGCCACACAGCCAAAGTGCGCAACTTCACCAACTTCGGCGTATTCGTTGAAATTGAAGAAGGCGTCGACGGTCTCATCCACATCTCCGACCTCTCGTGGACCAAGAAAATCAAACACCCCAGCGAGTTCACACAGGTGGGCGCTGACATCGAAGTCGAAGTGCTCCAGATTGACAAAGACAACCGTCGTCTCAGCCTCGGCCACAAACAGCTCGAAGAAAACCCCTGGGACGTATTCGAAACCGTATTCACTGTCGGCTCGGTACACGAAGGCACCATCGTCGAAATGCTCGAAAAAGGCGCAGTCGTTGCACTCCCCTACGGCGTGGAAGGCTTCGCTACTCCCAAGCACCTGGTCAAAGAAGACGGTTCTCAGGCCAAGGTCGAAGAAAAGCTCAACTTCAAGGTTATAGAGTTCAACAAGGACAGCAAACGCATCATCCTTTCGCACAGCCGCATATTCGAAGACGAAGCCCGTGCCGACAAGCAGCCGGCCGAACGCAAAGCCAAACGTGCCGCAGCGCCCAAGAAACAGGAAGAAGCACCTGCAGCCACCACGACTCCGCTCGAGAAAACCACTCTCGGCGACCTCGAAGCTCTTGCAGCGCTCAAAGAGAAGCTCTCGAAGTAAGACCCTTGGATACGTGCATTCAGCACGTTTCGACATGATACAGAACGTCCGCACGGTTCGCCGTCGCGGACGTTTTTTTCATCGGAGCCAAAAGCGTGGGGGGGGGGATTATCGCACTACGCTGTAGCGCCTTAGGATGTATAAATGATTGTTACCCGGGCTGTGCGCACCCTATGGGGCGCTCGCCCGGGCCTAATGCTGTTTACGCCACTCTGTGGCGGTTTGCCCCGAATGGGGCATAGTGATTATGCTTGCACCGAGATTTCAGGCTTAACCGATATTGTCGGTTACCAGCCGCCGGAGGCTCCGCCGCCACCTGTATGGCCTCCACCGAATCCGCCACCAAAGCCGCCACCGCCGAAACCACCGCCGCCACGGCCTCCGCTTATTATTACGGGCGGCGCGACGACCATGGGTATGTCGAAGGGTTCGTATGTCATGTGACCGCAGTGCATGCATCGGTATTCGTGCAGGCCTTCGCCTTTGCTTGCCGTTGTGGGCTTGCGCAGTATGCGGCTGCGTTCGAGCTTGGCGGCATGTGCATGGCAGAAGGAGCATTCGCGATAGCCGGATGAGCTGTTGACATATTGCTCGATGTCTGTTTCGCCGCACTTGGGGCACAGCCACACGTCGTAGTCGACCGAGCCTATGCGTTCTTCGAGGTCCTGTGCCGGGTTGAGGTATTCGTTGTCGTGCACTTCATCGACTTTTTTCATGGCGGTGCCACAACGGGGACATTTGTGCGGAGCGTTACGCAGACGATAAAGCACGAGCAAGAGGGGGACTGAGGCCACAAGGGGCATGCCCAGACCGAGGAAGGTGAGCGCCAGATATATGGGTTTAAGTTTGTTCAAAGCCACGTAACGGCTGTGACGGCCGTAACGGCGAACGGATATGAGCTGCACTACAAGGATGGCGAGCATCAGGAGCGCCATTGCTGCAGCTATATAGAAGTAGATTGTAAAGGCGTCGGTACCGCCGCCGTCGCCACGCGTGCCCCTGAAATCGGCGTCGGCCTGCCCCGAGCGTATTTCGGCGGCGACATCGGGGTCGGTAAGGATTTGCTCGACGGCCTGTGATGCGGCAACGAGCCCGTCGCCGTAGCGCCCCTGCTTGAACATTGGGAACATTTTGTGCTTTAGGATTTCGGCACATACGATGTCGGGGAGCACTCCTTCGAGACCGTAGCCGGGTCTTATTGCGGCACGGCGCAGGTCTTTGGCGACCAAAATGAGGAGTCCGTTGTCGAGGTCGCTTTTGCCGAGTCCCCATTTTTCGAACAGCTCAGTGGCGAAAGTGTCGATATCGCCCCCGTCGATGTCACCGACTATTACCACGGCAGGCTCGGCTGTGGTCGTACGGCGGATTGAGCGCATTGCGGCGTTGATTTGTTCGACGGCAGCGGCGTCGAGAAGCCCGTCGGGGTCGCTGACATATGCGGCGGTGTCGGCCAGGTGGACGTTGGGAACTTGCTCTACGGTATAGGTTGCCGCCTGCACGGCGAGGCAGAACAGAGCTGAAAATATATATGCGAGTATTCTTTTCATATCATTTAAACAGCCGGAAGGGATAGCCCGTTCAGTTTTCGGTAAAGGTCGAGGGCATATACGTCGGTCATTGCGGAGACATGGTCGAGCACGGCCTGTATTTTGCCGAATTGGGTTGATGCGGCAACGTCGTACTGCTGCGGAAATTTTGAGAGGAGCAGTTTGGAGTAGTTCAGTTCGGGCTCGAGGACGGCTCCGACCAATCGTTCGAGCAGGAAGGTGATGATGCGGTTGCCGGCGAGTTCGATGTCGACGACTTCGGACGATTTGTAGATTTTGGCGAAGGATAGACGGCTGCAGCGTTCGTATCCGTCGCGTTCGAGCTGCCGGATGTGCTTGAGCAGAGAGCCTTCGAAAGTGCCGGACAGGATTTCGTCTTCGTTTTCGATGAAGGCGGCAGCGCATTGTTCGACGAGCGCTCCCACGACGCACGAGCGCAGGTATGCGACTTTTTCGTTAGGGTCGTCGACGGCTGCCATCACTTTCTCCATATGGCTTCGGCGTTCGGGCGTGAAGAAGGACAGGAAGGCATCGAGCACCTCGGCCGTCGAGAGGATTTTGAGCTTATGTGCGTCTTCGATGTCCATTACTTCGTAGCATATGTCGTCGGCGGCCTCGACTATATATACCAAGGGATGCCGGGCATAGCGCAACGGTTCTCCGTCGGGAGATAGGCGCAGCATGCCAAGTTCTTCGGCGACGAGCGCAAAATCGTTTTTCTCGGTGGTGAAGAAGCCGAATTTACCTTTTGTCGAGAGGGTGGACTCGAAAGGATATTTGACTATTGCGGCCAGGGTGGAGTATGTCATTGCAAAGCCGCCTTTGCGCCTACCGTTGAACTGGTGAGTGAGCAAGCGGAAAGCATTTGCATTGCCTTCGAAGTGTGTGAGGTCGCACCACTGCCCCAGTGTGAACATGGGTTTGAGCTTGAGGCCTTCGCCTTCGCTGAAAAAAGTGCCGATGGCGCGCTCTCCCGAATGTCCGAAAGGTGGATTTCCGAGGTCGTGAGCCAGGCATGCGGCGGCGACGATGTCGCCGAGGTGGTCGAAGTGCTCTACCGCCCCACCGGCATATTTCTGTCTGAGAGCCACTGCAATGTTGTCGGCCATGGATTTTCCGACGCAGGCGACTTCCATGGAGTGTGTGAGGCGATTATGCACGAATATGCTTCCGGGGAGCGGAAAGACTTGTGTCTTGTTCTGCAAGCGCCTGAATGGCGAGGAGAAAACAAGGCGGTCGTAGTCGCGCCTGAAGTCGGTACGCGTCAGGTTTTTCTTGGGGTCGTGGTAGTTTTCGAGACCGAATCGCTTGTCGTTGACAAGCCTGGCCCAGTTCATCTTGTTCTGCATCGTTGGGAGATTTGTAGCACAAAGATACGTTTTTTAGGGGCGATAACAAAAAAAACATGGACGACAGGCGCCCGGCGCGGTCTGTCGTCCATGTTTTTTGAGTGTACGCATTGTCGGGCCGGCTCTTGGTCCGGCGGCACGGCGGTGACCTCTACCTTGTTAGACATAAGAACAAAAGGTTTTTATTTTTTTGACAGGAGTACAGGAGAACTCTTTTTGACGCTGTAAGGACTTTAAGTTTTTTAAGGTCTTTAAAGTCTGTAAGGTCGCAAAGGGTGTTTAAAATGGACGCAGGGCGCACCGATGGTGCGCCCTGCGTAGCTGCTGTTATGTTTTTTGATTATCGCATCACGAAGGCGATGTGGCCGGGGATGTCGCCTGTCTTAACCGACCATCTGAGTTTGCCGTCTTTGTCGAGGCAGTATAGTTTGCCTGAAGAGGTGTAGTTGCGAGCGTCGGTGATGAATATGTCGCCGTTTGCCGGTTGGATGGCTATGCAGTATGGTGTCTGTATGTCGTTTTTGACGGTCTCTTCTTTTATGAAGCTGCCTTCTTCTGCTTCGGTGACGGTGTTGATTGTGCCGTAGGTGTAGCTTGCGCTCCAGTCGGCGCCGTATGTCGTGGTGTAATAGTATAGTTTTTCGCCTGCGAGTGCTATGTTTGTGCAGGGGATGTCGAATGCCTTGGGAGCGCCGAACTTGTTGGCGCCTTCTTTGGGGAGTTTGTACAGGTTTGCGGCGATGTCGACGTAGTTGCCTTGTGATACTACCCAAAGGTTGCCTTGTGCGTCGGCACGCAGATGGCGGAGGTTGCATCCGACCTTGATTTCGCCCGCTACTTTGAAGTCGGCGGTGCTGATTACGGTTATCTTGTCGTCGAAAGCGCCTATACCGTAGTTCTGCGAGTTTGCAACGTAGATGTATCCGTCGGCAATGACCATTTCTTCGGGGCAATAGCCTACGCTAAGGCTGCCGGTGCTTTTCAATGTGGCAAGGTCGAAACGGACAACCGAGCCGAAATTGCCCTCGCCGCCGACAAAGCTGGTGACATATGCTGAGTTGCCTTCGAAAACGATGCTGCGTGGACTTGATACTTCCATCTGTCCGATGCGTATTGCCGAGTCGGCACGCATCACCTCGACTTTGTGGCTACCGTTTATCACTGCGTAAAGACGGTCTTTATAGACGGCGATATCGTTTCCGGCATCGCCGAGTTCCATCACCACCGAGGGATTGCGTTCGGGGTATATGTTGCGGATATAGCGCGATTTGGAGTATTCGAAGTAGTCGATAGTCGATTTGTTTGCGCCCATATTGCCTTCGTTGAGCACATAGAATCCGGCGACGGGGCCTGTTTTGTCGGGTTCAGCGCCGTCGGGCGTTTCGGCATCATGGTTTTCATCGGCCGGCGGATTGACTTCTTCTTCTTCGGCACCCGGCGTCTCGGGTTCGTCGGAGCAGGCGGTCAAGCCGGCAAAGAGGAGCAGCATTGCAAAAAGTCTGAAGTATTTCATTGTCTGTTGATATGATATGGTTAAACAAAAAATCTCCCGTGTATGCCATCGGGCGCACACGGGAGTATGGTTTATAAGGCTTTATGCAATAAGAGCCCCGACCAGATGCCCATAGTCCCGCAGGCAAGCCGAAAAAGCGTTATGGCAGGTTTTCTGACTTGTCCTCAAGGCCACGCCTTCCCGGCTTATTGCCAGTGGCTTTTGTGGCGAAGTTTTGGGAGGCACGACTATGCCTCTTCAGGACTTACAGCAGCGGGTACTGTTCCGGTCTTTCACCGGATTCCCTATCCATTACGCTGCAAAGTTAATAATTATTCTTGACGGGCAAAAATTGAAGTGGTTTAAACTTCATTATTTTTCGCGCATGAATACGTTAATTGGGGTTCCGGTGAATGTCCAATGCTCGCGGATTTTGTTCTCGAGGTAGCGGCGGTAGGGTTCTTTTACCCATTGAGGCAGGTTGCAGAAGAATATGAATGTTGGCACCTGAGAGCCTTTGAGCATGGTTATATATTTTATTTTGACGAACTTGCCTTTGTTACTTGGTGGGGGATATGCGGCAATGTCTTCTTGCAGGACTGTGTTGAGCTGAGATGTGGGGACGGTCCGCTTGCGGTTTTGGTACACTTCGACGGCAGTTTCAAGCACTTTGAATATTCGCTGCTTTGTGATAGCGGATGTGAATATTATGGGGAAGTCGGTAAACGGGGCGAAGCGTGCGCGGATTGCTTCTTCGTAGTGTTTGATGGCTTTTGTGGATTTGTCTTCAACGAGGTCCCATTTGTTCACTACGACAACGAGTCCTTTCTTGTTTCGCTGTATGAGGGAGAAGATGTTGACGTCCTGAGCCTCTATGCCTCGAGTGCCGTCGAGCATTAGTATGCAGACGTCGGATGCTTCGATGGCGCGGATTGAGCGAATGACGGAATAATATTCGATGTCTTCGTTTACTTTGTTCTTCTTGCGTATGCCGGCGGTGTCGACGAGATAGAAGTCGAAACCGAACTTGGAGTAACGGGTGTATATGGAGTCGCGTGTGGTTCCGGCGATTTCGGTGACAATGTGCCTGTCGGTGCCGATAAAGGCGTTTATGATTGATGATTTGCCAGCATTGGGGCGTCCGACGATTGCGAAACGGGGGATTTCGTCGAGCGCGGCTTCTTCTTCATCGTCTTTCTCGGGCAGCTTTGCCACGACATCGTCGAGGAGGTCGCCGGTTCCGTAGCCGTTGATTGCCGACACGGGATATGGGTCGCCGAGGCCGAGGGAGTAGAACTCGGGGACGTTGTAGACCCATTCGTTGGAATCGACTTTGTTTGCGATAAGGATGACGGGCTTGCGCGACTTGCGCAATATTTCGGCAACATGGTCGTCGAGGTCTGTTACGCCGTTCATTGCGTCGACCACGAAGAGTATTTCGTCGGCCTGCTCGATTGCGAGCTCTACCTGTTTGTTTATTTCGGATTCGAATATGTCGTCGGAGTTTACGACCCATCCGCCCGTGTCTACGATTGAGAATTCTTTTCCGTTCCAATCGACTTTTCCGTACTGACGGTCGCGTGTTGTTCCGGCGGTGGGGTCGGTAATTGCAGTGCGCGACTGTGTGAGGCGGTTGAAGAGGGTCGATTTACCCACGTTGGGGCGTCCTACTATTGCTACGAGTTGTCCCATAGTGTCTTTTTTTCTGTTATGTTTTTGCAAATATACGCAAAAAAGGCCGAAGGTCGAAATTCGATGCTCTCCGGCTTTTTTTCGTGGGTGGGCTTATTCGATGTACCCGAATTGGCGGAGCTTGTTTTCGCGGTTTCTCCAGTTCGGCTCTACTTTGACGAACATTTCGAGGTATACCCGTTTCCCGAAGAATGTCTCGATGTCTTTTCGAGCTTCGATGCCGACGCGTTTGAGCATTGCGCCCTGACGCCCGATGATGATGCCTTTCTGGCTGTCGCGCTCGACGTATATGACGGCCATTATGTGTATGGCGTTGTCTTTTTCTTCGAATTTCTCGACGATTACTTCGGTGGAGTACGGGACTTCTTTGTCGTAGTTGAGGAGTATTTTCTCGCGGATTATTTCGGTGACGAAGAAGCGCGCAGGCTTGTCGGTGAGTGCGTCTTTGCCGAAATAGGGTTCTCCGGCCGGGAGCAGCTCGACAATGCGTGCCATGAGGTTTGTGACGTTGAAGTGCTCTTTTGCGGATGTGGGGAAGACTTCGGCGTTTGGGAGCAGGGTACGCCATCGATCGACGATTGCCTCGAGTTCGCCGTTGCCTTTGAGGAGGTCGATTTTGTTGATGACGAGCAGGACGGGTATTTTCTCTTTTGCGACTTTCTGAAGGAAGTCGGCATTTTTCGTTGGGTCTTCGACGACGTCGGTGACGTAGAGAAGGATGTCGGCGTCGGTGAGTGCGCCTTCGCTGAAAGCGAGCATTCCTTCCTGCATTTTGTATTTGGGCTTTAGCACGCCGGGGGTGTCGGAGAATACTATCTGGTATTCGGGTGTGTTGACAATGCCCATAATGCGGTGACGGGTGGTCTGGGCTTTTTGTGTTATTATGCTGACGCGCTCGCCCACAAGGTCGTTCATGAGTGTGGACTTGCCCACGTTGGGGTTGCCGACGATGTTCACGAAGCCGGATTTATGCAGTGGTGCCATTGGCAGGTCTTTTTCGTCGGCAGGGGTGAGGCGGCCGTCGCCTTTTGTGTTTTCTTCCATGTGAGTTATGTTTTCCTTATATAACAAAGATAGCACCATTAAAGTGCTATCTTCGTTATTATAATGTGTGCGGCGTGCGGATTACATGTCCCACACGAGGTACATTGCACCCCATGTGAAGCCTGCACCGAAAGCTGTAAGGACGATTTTGTCGCCTTTATGGAGACGGTCTTTGTATTCGTCGAGGCAGATGGGAATTGACGCGGCGGATGTGTTGCCGACGTGCTCGATGTTGACGAGCACTTTTTCCATTGGGAAGCCTGCACGGTCGGCGACAGCTTCGATGATGCGGAGGTTTGCCTGGTGGGGTATGAGGTATTTGACGTCGTCGGCGCTGAGGTTGTTGCGCTTCATGACATCGAGGGTGGACGTGAGCATGTTGGTGACGGCATGCTTGTATACTGCGCGGCCGTCCTGGAAGAGGAGATGGTCACCAGCGTCGAGCGTCTCCTGACATGCGGGATGGGCGGAGCCGCCTGCACGGAGAAGGAGGTGTTCGAGGCCGATTCCGTCGACATGGAAGATGGCGTCGCGGACGCCCATGCCTTCTTCTTCGGTAGGTTCGACAAGCACGGCAGCAGCGCCGTCGCCGAAGAGGGGACATGTCGAGCGGTCTTTATAGTTGACCATCGACGACATCTTTTCGGTGCATACGACCACCACTTTCTTATATATTCCGGCGCATATATATGCCCTTGCTTCCTGCATGGCGATTATGAAACCTGCGCAGGCGGCCTCCATGTCGTAGGAGTAGGCTTTTGTGAGCTTTGAACCTTCGCATATGATAGAGCCTGTAGAGGGGAAACGGTAGTCGGGGTTTGACGTGGCGCAGATGAGTACATCTATTTCGTCGGGGCTTATTCCTTTTTCGGCAAGGAGTTTGTCGACCGCCTTGATACCCATATACGACGAGCCTTTTCCGGGCATGTTGAGGATGTGTCGCTCCTTAATGCCTACGCGTGTAGTAATCCATTCGTCGTTGGTGTCTACCATCTTCGAGAGCATCTCGTTGTCGAGAATGTCGTCGGGAAGGTATGAGGCTATGCCAGATATTCGGGCGTTTAGCATGGTGGGGATGTTTTGTCGAGTGAGTTTTGGTTGATAATGAAAAAGACGTCCTTATGCCGCCGACCCGAGCTTATTGCATGGTCGCGGCGGCGCAAGGATATGCTTTTTCATGATAGCGGCCTTTGCGCTATGCGTTTTGAGGCCGTAGCGAGGAGAGTTGATGTAGAAATCAGAGGGCAGCGTCTTTGACGATGGCCTGTTTTCCGCGGTAGTATCCGCATTCGCCGCATACGGTGTGGTAGATGTGCCATGCACCGCAGTTGGGGCAAAGAGCGAGAGTGGGAGCCACAGCCTTGTCGTGGGTGCGGCGCTTAGCGGTGCGGGTCTTTGATTGTTTGCGTTTAGGATGTGCCATTTTTGCTTATTGTTTATTATTCTGATATGTTTTCGTCGTCGGAGAGCTTACGCAGGGCGTTCCACCTGGGGTCGGTTGGCGTTTCTGCGTTGTCTGCGGCGTCGATATTATCGATTTCGTCGATGAGTTCGTTTTCGAGTTCGGCGTCCTCGCCGTTTGCGCGTGCGCGGTGTTTTTTCAGCATTGCGCTCATCTGGCGGTTGCACTTTCCGAGGGGATGTACGTGCTTGATGGGAATCGCGAGCACGACGGTGTCGTATATCATATATGCGACGTTGAGCGAGCTGTCGGATGCCGGTATTTCGAGGACTTCGTCGTTGTCGTCGTTATAGTCTTCGCCGTATTTCACCACGAGGTGGTAGTCGGCTGCAATGGGGAAGTGCAGGTCGTCGAGGCAACGGTCGCATATGAGCACGACGTCGCCTTCGATGTGGAAATCGAGGGTGTAGAAGTCGCCGTTATACAGCACTTTAAGCCCTACAGTCAAATCGGCGTCGTGCACATCGGCACTTTCCATGTTGACGAAGAACTGTTTGTCGAGTTTGTACTCAAACTCGTGCGTACCGACTCCGAGACCTTTGAGTGGCAGATTGTATGCGCTAAACTTTCCCATGAGGCATGGCGTGAAAAAACTCTGCAAAGTTACCGTTTTTCTGCCAATCTGCAAAGTTTTAACAAATATTTTGTGCCGGAAATGCAAAGAAAGACCCACGCCCCGAAAGGGACATGGGTCTGAGGTATGTTCGCCGACTATAAATTAGCCGTTGATTTTCACCATTTGTGCGATGAGGTCGAGCACTTTGTTGGAGTAGCCGATTTCGTTGTCGTACCACGAAACGACTTTCACGAAAGTCGGGGTGAGCTGAATGCCGGCTTTCTTGTCGAAGATAGAAGTGCGAGTGTCGCCGAGGAAGTCGCTCGAAACGACGTCTTCTTCGGTGTATCCGAGCACGCCTTTGAGTTCGCCTTCTGAGGCTTCTTTCATGGCAGCGCAGATTTCATCGTAAGTTGCGGGTTTAGCAAGGTTTACGGTGAGGTCGACAACAGAAACGTCGAGGGTGGGGACACGCATCGACATGCCTGTGAGCTTGCCGTTGAGTTCGGGGATAACTTTACCTACAGCTTTTGCAGCACCTGTCGAAGAGGGGATGATGTTGCCTGAAGCGGCACGACCACCACGCCAGTCTTTCATAGAAGGACCGTCGACGGTTTTCTGAGTTGCGGTTGTCGAGTGAACGGTTGTCATGAGGCCTTCGACGATGCCGAATTTCTCGTGGAGGACTTTAGCGATAGGAGCAAGGCAGTTTGTTGTGCAAGAAGCGTTAGAAACGAACTGGGTTCCTTTAACGTATTTGTCGGCGTTTACACCGCAAACGAACATGGGGGTGTCGTCTTTTGAGGGAGCAGACATGACAACGTATTTTGCACCGGCGTCGATGTGGCCCTGAGCTTTTTCTTTTGTGAGGAAAAGGCCAGTAGATTCAACTACGTATTCAGCGCCTTTTTCGCCCCAAGCGATTTCTTTGGGGTCGCGGCAAGCCGAAACCTTGATTTCTTTACCGTTTACAATCAGGAGGCTTTTTTCGAGGTCGTAGTCTACGGTGCCTTCGAAGTGGCCGTGCATTGTGTCGTATTTGAGCATGTAAGCCATGTAGTCGACGGGAAGGAGGTCGTTGATTGCAACAACTTCGATGTCGTCGCGTTTGGTCGAAGCACGGAAGACGAAGCGACCGATGCGGCCAAAGCCGTTGATACCTATTTTAGTCATAGTTGGTAAAATTGAATATTTGGATAAGTATGTGTTTAAAATTCAATCAGTTGAGAGTCAATTGCCGGGCATCTTGATTGCGGTGGGGCTTTGACCGCCGCAAAATTAATGAAAAATTTCGGTAATTCAATCTATCTGCGCGTTTTTTATTATGAAAAATTTATTTAATTTTGTAGGCGGCTATCGGTGTAGGCCGAAAGCCGACGGATAAACATTATGCGGCGGCAAATGGTTGTAACCGTTGGTTCTGTAACCGTTCAAAAAAATATAATATATGAAGAAATTCCTCAACGAGTTCAAGGATTTTGCCATGAAGGGCAATGTTGTCGACATGGCTGTGGGTGTGATTATCGGCGCGGCCTTCGGCAAGATAGTGACTTCGCTTGTCAACGACGTCATCATGCCTGCCATCGGCATGCTGACCGGCGGCATCAATTTCTCCGACCACAAATGGGTGATACAGCAGGCTGTGAAGAGCGGCGAAGAGATTGTCACGCCTGAAGTCGCCATCACTTGGGGCGCTTTCGTGCAGACGGTGTTCGATTTCGTGATTATCGCATTCTGCATCTTCGTGGCCATCAAGTTCATCAACAAGCTCAAACGTGAACCCGAACCGGCGCCGGAAGCCCCGGCGACACCTGCGGCGCCCACTCAGGAAGAGCTTCTTGCCGAAATACGCGACCTTCTGAAAAAGGAAGTCGAAAAATAATGCGTCCTATCTTTCTGATAGGATTTATGGCGTCGGGCAAGAGCACGCTTGGGCGTGCGCTCGCCGGCGCGGAGCCTTGGTTGCGTTTCGTTGACCTCGACGAAGCGATAGAGACCCGTGAAGGGTGCTCGGTGGCCGAGATTTTCGCTGCGTGCGGACAGGATGCTTTCAGGAAGCTTGAAAGCGCCATGCTGCGCGAGCTTGCGGCCGACGACACCGTGATAGCGTGCGGCGGCGGCACTCCATGCCGCCGCGAGAACATGGATTTCATGCTTGAACGCGGCACGGTTGTGAGGCTCGAAGCGTCGGTCGACACCATAGTGCGGAGGCTCGCGGAAGCTCCGCGCGGCCAACGTCCGCTTGTCGACGGCCTGCTCGACGAGCCTGAGGCGCTGAAGGCGCATGTGGAGAAGATGCTCGCCGAACGCGAGGAGACCTACGGCCGCTCTCAGCACAATTTCAATGCCGACAGACTTGAAACGGTTTCGCAAGTCAGCCGTGCGGTGGATGAGTTTCGCCGCAGGTTCTTAACCCTCTAAGTATACAACAAAATGCCATCACCCGTTCCTCTCGAAGAAGTTTTACGTGTCGGTTCTGTCGCCCGCCAGACGGTAGTGGGGCTTCCGGCCACAGACAATCTGTCGGACCACCGTTTTCCGTTGACGCCCGAAGGTGCCGGCATGCTTATAGAGCGCGGCTTCAGGGTGAAGATGGAGCGTGGAGCTGCGACACACATACACTACCCTGACGAGGCCTACTGCCGACACGGTGTCGAGATGGTGGAGCGGGCCGAAGCCCTCGGTGCCGACATAGTGGTGTATCTGCCTGCCATGAGCACGGCCGACGCACGGCGCATAAAACGCGGCGCTCTGCTGCTATCGTTTCTGCATGCTACGGAGAAAGACGCCGACACCCTCGACATACTGCTCAAACGGCATGTCATAGTGCTTGCCATCGAGCTGCTTACCGACGTTTCGGGGCGGCATCCGTTTGCCGACATCCTGCATGAAATCGACGGCCGTGCGGCCATAGCCGTGGCATCGGCACTTCTTGCCGACGCCATCCACGGCAAGGGCATTTTGCTTGGCGGCGTCGCCGGCGTGGTGCCGTGCGAAGTCACCATCACAGGGTCGGACGTAGCCGCATGCGCCGCCGCGCGGACTGCAATAGGCCTGGGGGCTACGGTGAGGATGTTCGACAACAATGTATACAGGCTTCGCGAAGCTCTTGACCGTCTCGGACCGGGAGTGATAGGGTCGACTTTGCACCGAAAGGTGTACGAAAACGCGTTACGGTCGGCCGACATCGTTGTGGCAACCGACACTGAGCCGCGCTGCGGCATAGTTGACAGCGGCATGACCGACCTTATGAAGCGAGGTGTGATATGCTTCGACCTGACATCGAAGCCGGGCACAGCATTCCCGTCGATGCAGCTTGTCGACCTCGACCTTGCCACGGCCGCCGACACCGACCCGTCGGAACCAGTGAGGACGTGCTACGTGAACGCAGGGAACACTGTTCCGCGAACTGTGGCGATGGCCCTGAGCAATACTTTCGTGGCGATGCTCGACGACATAATAGTGTGCGACGGCGTGGCAAACGCCCTGAAGCTCAACGATGGGCTCCGGCGCGCGGCAATCATATTCCTCGGCAAATGCGTCAACCAGCAGGTGGCGCATCTTCTCGGCATAAGGCATGTGGACATCAATCTGTTTCTGCAGTTTTCATGATAAGATATGTGTACGAAATTATTTAGATGGCACTCAAGAAACGGAAATATTACGTAGTGTGGGTTGGGCTTTCGCCGGGCGTGTACGACAGCTGGACGGAGTGCCAGCTACAGATACACGGTGTTCCGGGGGCACGGTACAAGTCGTTCGACTCACGCGACGAGGCCGTATCGGCCTATCGGGGAGACCCTGACGAACAGCTCGGGCTGATACGCTCCATCGTACGCCATAGTGCCCAAATGGCGGCTCAGCCTGCGCCGCCCACGCCGACACGGCACTATGCCGACATACCGGGGGTGCGGCTCGACGCCATAGCCGTCGACGGGGCCTGTTCGGGAAATCCGGGGCGGATGGAGTACCGTGCGGTACGGCTGTCGGACGGCTCGGAGGTGTTCCGCATCGGCGACAAGACACCGCTCACCGGAACGAACAACATTGCCGAATACCTCGCCATGATACACCTTGCGGCGCTGCTCGACAAGGCCGGCGACACCACGACACCGATATATACCGACTCTAAGAATACCCTATCATGGTTGCGTAAGGGCCGGTCACGGACGACGCTTGCGCCATCTCCGGCGACCGAAAAGACCCTTGAGCTGCTACGCCGCGCCGACGCATGGCTTGCCGCCCACGGGCCTATCAGAAACCCAATCCTTAAATGGCCTACGGATGAATGGGGCGAGATACCGGCTGATTTCGGCAGGAAATGACATCTAAAAAAAATCTCTTCATAACAACATAAACGACATGGCACGACAACTCAACATATTGAAGAATGACCCTTGGCTGGCACCTTATGCGGCAGCCATCGAAGGGCGGCACAAGGATGCCATCCGCAAAGAGCGCGAGCTTACTTCGGAGGCCGGCTCATTGGCCGACTTCGCCAACGCGCACAAATATTTCGGGCTGCACCGGCAGAAAGACGGGAGCTGGGTTTTCCGCGAATGGGCGCCAAACGCCACCGGCATATGCCTGATAGGCGATTTCTCGGGTTGGAAAGCCCTGCCTCAATACCGTCTGCAGCGAGTAGGCGGAGGAGTAAGCGGCGTATGGGAAGCAGTCCTTCCGAAAGATGCGATAGCCGACGGGCAGCTTTACAAAATTCTCGTCGACTGGGCCGGAGGCAGCGCCGAGCGCATACCTGCATATGCCACCCGTGTTGTACAGGACCCCGATACGCATATCTTCTCGGCACAGGTGCATGCGCCTAAACGGGCTTTCAGATGGAAAGACGCGGATTTCGTCCCTGACACGGCGCCGTTACTGATTTACGAGTGCCACATAGGCATGGCACAGGAAAACGAGGGTGTGGGCAGCTATGAGGATTTCCGCACCAAGGTGCTTCCGCGCATCGTTGCCGACGGCTACAACGCCATACAGATAATGGCCATACAGGAGCACCCCTACTACGGCTCTTTCGGCTACCATGTGTCGAGTTTCTTTGCCGCATCGAGCCGCTTCGGCACGCCTGAGGACCTCAAGCGTCTGATTGACGACGCCCACAGCCACGGCATAGCGGTGATAATGGACATCGTGCACTCTCACGCGGTGAAAAACGAGAACGAGGGCCTGGGGTTGCTCGACGGCACGCCCGACCTGTATTTCCACACCGACCCGTCGCGCCGTGAGCATCCGGCGTGGGACTCTCTGTGCTTTGACTACGGCAAGAACGAGGTTCTGCATTTTCTGCTGTCGAACTGCAAATACTGGCTCGAAGAGTACCATTTCGACGGCTTCCGCTTCGACGGGGTTACTTCGATGCTCTACTACGACCACGGGCTTGGCAAGGCTTTCGGCAGCTACTCCGACTACTACGACGGCGGCCAAGACACCGACGCCATAACCTATCTGACCCTCGCCAACAGCCTTATACATCAGCTCAAGCCGCACGCCATCACCATAGCCGAGGAAATGAGCGGCATGCCGGGATTGGCGATACCGTTCCGCGACGGGGGCATAGGGTTCGACTACCGCATGGCGATGGGCATACCCGACTATTGGATAAAGACCCTCAAAGAGAAGAAAGACGAGGACTGGCATCCTACCTCAATCTTCTGGGAGCTTACCAACCGCCGTGCCGACGAAAAGACGATTTCGTATGTCGAGAGCCACGACCAGGCACTTGTAGGCGACAAGACGGTGATATTCCGGCTGATTGACGCGGCTATGTACTGGCACATGACTGTCGGCGACAAAGACCCCGTGGTAGCTCGCGGCATTGCCCTGCACAAGATGATACGTCTCGTGACTCTGGCCACCATAAACGGGGGCTATCTCAACTTCATGGGCAACGAGTTCGGGCATCCCGAATGGATTGATTTTCCACGTGAGGGCAACGGCTGGAGCTACAAGTATGCGCGGCGCCAATGGGAGCTTGTCGACAGGGAAGACCTGCAGTACCGTTTTCTTAACGCTTTCGACAATGCCATGATAGAACTTGTGAGCCGCAGGCACAATTTCCAGGCCAAACCTATAAGGAAACTTTGGGAGAAGGACGACGACCAGGTGCTGGCGTTCATGCGCGGCGACCTTGTGTTCGTGTTCAATTTCAGCCCCACCAAGAGCTATGACGGCTACGGGCTGCTCGCCCCCGGCGGCGTTTACAGCACCGTACTGAGCACAGACAGGCCAATGTTCGGAGGCTTCGGCAACATTGACGAGAGCGTGGAACACTTCACCGTTCCCGACCCCTTGTACGCCCCTGCCGGAGTGGAGCGTCTGCCCCTTTATCTGCCAGCACGCACGGCACTGGTGCTGCGGAAACATCCGGTCAGGCACAATAAGGCATAAAATCATACAGGGGCGCGCATCCGGGCACGCCCCTGTATTGATTTTAAGAGGTTGTTAAAAAACATATGTTAATCGACAGGTTGGTGTATTTTTGCTTAAATTGCACATTGTGAGGAGCGAGCATGGCGGTTCCCATGCGACTGACGAGCAATGCGCAAATTGACAAAAAGACACCAAGACCGGGGTAATATTAAGAATGCTAAATTTTAAATTATAAATTATGTATTACACGAAAATAATAAATGCGACGCCTCCGAAAATTATGAGCGTCTTGCGTCCTGCTCTTCAGTCGCATAGCACGCTATGCTCCATCATCGCAGAACACAATCCGTCTCATAATTTTCGGCCTGTCGATTAACATCTGTTTTTTAACAACCTCTAAGCCTTTTGTGGGCGAGACATCAGGGAGAGCGAGATGTCGTAGGTAGAGACGGCTGCGGCTGTCGACGCGAGCGCAAGCATCAGCCACGGCACGGCATCTTTCAAGCCTGTCATCAGACCGTTGTCCGAGAAGTCCGAAGGGGCGAGGGCGTGCATCATGCCACCTATTTCGGGCAAGAACGCCGACAGGACAAAACCGACGAGCATTCCGGCCACAGCGGCCAAGGCCACAGCCCTATGGCATCGGCGACGATAGGCGGCATTGTGCTCTTTTACGAGCTTCACGGCATCGAGCCTGCGGCCAAGCTCTTCGATGAAAGCCGATGAAGGCGACAGCTCAGGGTTGTAAGCGTCGAATATGTCTTTTAGAGGGTCTTTCATATTTCTTGATTTGTGAGGCGTTGGCGCAGATGCTCTCTGCCCCGTGCCAATTGTTGTCTGACGGCATCTTGCGTCGATTCTGTTATTTCGGCAATCTGCTTCACCTGATATCCGTCGAGATAATACAGCAGCACCGCAGTGCGCTCTTTCGGCGACAGTGTTTCGAGCGCCATATACAGTTCCTGATATCGGAAAGCACCGTCAGCGCAGTCGCCCGAATCGACAGAGGCAGCCTCGTCGATGCCACCGACAATCCGTGCGGAGCGACGGTAACTGATGAAAGTATTGTAGGCGATGCGGTGAACCCATACGCTGAATTTACTATCATCACTGAAACTCTCGCAGCTGAGATATGCCTTGACATATGTTTCTTGAGCGATGTCGTCGGCAAGTGCCGCGTCGCCACAGCACAAAGCCGTCAGGAAGCGCCTTAACGCCACCTGACCGGCTTCGACATATGTCGCGAAATCCTGCGGTGTCATTACTCTTGCGAGTTGTCTTCAGTATCTTTCTCTTTGGCTACGGTTTTGCGCGTAACCGCAACTACTATGAGGAAGGCCGCACCGATTGCGATAGCGAAAGCGGCCGCAATGATGAACATGTTGCGCGTTTTTACATCGTCGGGGGTATTGTAGAAAAAGGACACTATTGCCGAGGCCACACCACCAAAGGTAAAGAGCACGCCTTTGAGCAAGCGGCTTTGAAATAGCTGTTCAGGGGTTCGCGGTTTTTTGCCGAAAGATTCGGCGAGTTTGTCGGCGTCGATATCGGCATTATTTTTGATTGCTTCGATAAGCACTGCCGCGCGTTTGTTGTCGCTGTTTGTGGCGGCGCGCATAACTATCCATACAATCAGAACGGGGAGAGCTACACAGACACCAAGGGGGACTAAAATATCAACCAATTGTTCCATAATCTATAGTTTTTAGGTTTTTTATGAATGATTTCGTATATAAGACGCAATTGCTCTCCGAATAGTGACATGGCAAGAGATTTTTTTGCAACGAAAAAGACGGCGCCCAATGTATCGCCTCGGCAATACATTAGGCGCCAATAATTTATAGCTTAATTTATTTTACTACGACTTTCACGGCACCGGCCTGTGTGGCTACGATGTAGAAGCCGGCAGGGAGTGTGAAGGAGGCTTCGCCGCCGATACGGTCGGCCTGCGCCACGACGGCGCCGGCAAGGTTGACGATGCGGACATGGCCGCCGTCGAGGCCTTTGACTGTAACGATGTTGCCTGCGACAGTGACGTCAATATCGGCTACGGCATCTACACCGACTATGCCTGAATTGGGGCTGAGAGCTACCGACACGGTATTGGACGGTTTCGACATGGTGCCTGCGGCATCGGCTGCTTCGACAAAGAAGCGGACACGCTCTACGCCGACCGGGACAGAAGCGGTATATGAAACATTGTTGCCGACATCGACACGCGTAAGGCCGTCGATTGCGCTGTAGCTGATGCCGGAGGCTGTAATGACGAGGTCATCGAAAGCGAGGTTTCCGCCAGTGGTTTTCTGATATGTGAAGCGCACCTGCCGCACGCTGCTTTCGGGTACGACTTCAACCGTTTTGCCGGTGTTGACTTTATCCAAGCCCGTAACTTCGCCGATAGTAACCCATGCGTCGCCGACACGCCCCTCGATAAGCAGGGTGTTGGCGCTGCCTGATGTCACGCTTGCGCCACGCGTCCAGAAGCTGATTTTCTGAATGTCGGCATCGAACAATGGCGATGTGAGACATACACCGTTTTTGGCAAATTTAAGCGAAGGGAAATCTTTGCCTGAGAACTGAGCTCCCGAAGAAGGTGTGTAGCGGTCGTTGTCACCGCCGGTCCAAGTCCATCCGTCGGGTATCACCAAAGTGCTGCCGCTGCCGAAGCCTATTTCGGTGCTTTTATCGCCAAGGTCTGTTTCGGCCTCGACCGTCAGGTAATATTTCGCAGCGTTCTTGAGGGGCAACCAATTGAAAGTAGCTTTGCCTGCAAGTTCTCCACTACCCGTAGTGGCTGTGGGTTTTACATATTGCATCGCAACCGCAGGCATGGTAAATGCGGTCTCGGCAGAAGGCTCTGACACGCTCAGGCCTGCACGAGCGGCGATAGTTGCGAAGTATTCGGTTTCGCCTACGAGACCCTCGACTGTGCATTGTGTGACTGTGGCTGCTACCGCATAGTCAGTGTATGTTGCGAAAGGCTGATGAACTCCGCCCTCGTCTTTGGTATATATATTAAGGAGATATTCTTTGGCGAAAGGCACGGCAGCCCATTTGACAACGGCAGTGCCATTGTCGGCCGAAGTCACTTCGGGAGCATCGGGAGTATCGAACTCTATGTTTCCACCGGCGACATTGAAGGTGATTACGCCATTGTTTTCGGCAATGTCAGTGATTGGCAGGTCGATTGCTCTATTAGCCCATGAGCGCAGTGCCGGGGTTGTCGACGAGGTGAAGGATGTCACCCCTCTTGTGCCGGGAAAAGAATAGCCTTGCTTTGCCGTTACAGAACCACTATAGCTGCCGCTTGCTTCAACCAAGTCGACATATTGGTGGTCGGGGTTATTGTTGACGACATTACGGTCCCAGATACTCTGGTCGAAGTCGACATGCCATATGAGCATACCGTGTCCGGGAATATATTTGTCCCAGCCCTGCTTCTGCCTGTTTTCGAGGAGAAAGAATTCGTTTGTCTTCTCTGTGGGGATGAGACAACCGTAATTACTTTGGTCGATAGCCTCCAGGCGTATGGTTGCCGGGCCGTCGAGCACAACAGGGTCAAGCCAGCCCATGGCGTTGCGCTCGAAGATGGAGTATGCCGGAGGGGTGCGACCGTCGTTGTTATAAGGGCCGTAGTCCATCACGCTCCATTCTCCGGGTGTGTACGTAGCATCACCATCGATTGTCGAATACAGGTCTGGGAGACCCATCACGTGCGAATATTCATGAACGAATGTGCCTATTCCACAAGCTTCACCACCATCGACTTCGTTAGAACACGCGTAGCTGTAAAGCCGTTTGCCATTGTATATAGGGCCGTTTGGATTGCCTTTGCCATCTACAAGCTCGTAAGAATGTGGCCATACGGTATCAGGAGAACCACCGGAGGCTTCACCCTGTCCGGCATAAAGGACAAAGATGTTGTCGACAAGACCGTTGTCGTCATAGTCATAGTCGGCGAAATTGATTTGGCCGGCAAGAATTTCGGCCGCATCGGTCACCATCTCGTGTGCATTCATGTCGTCGCCGCGGCCATCATTAGCTCCGTAATAGCGACGGTTGAAAGGAAGCTCCACAGGGCCGTAGACATCGAAATGCACATCGAATTTGCCGTTTGACTGGTCGAGGAAGTAGTCGCGGGCCGAGCCTGTGGCACGGTTGTCGCTGAATCCTTCTTCGTTGAGCAGTCGCGAAAAATAATTATTGGCATTTGGCGTGGTGAATTTGACATCGGTATAGTTGACCAGGAAGACGAGCGTGCGCACTTTGCCTGTGCGCGGATAGTTGCCGGTGAACAGGCCGAGGCCGTTCTGCGGTGCTACGCGCGAGGCCGCGGCCTTATGCGCCGTACGTGTGGCGCGTGCCTTCAGGGCTCTTGCGGACATGGCGTTTATGAATGCTTCTTTTGCAGAGGCGTCTTTTGCCGCCTTTATTCCTGCGACGCTACGGTGAAGCGCATTCTGCACTTTGGCGTCGGAGAGTGATATGTTGCCTTGGGCATCGGCCGAGGCATAACGAAGGAAGCCGTCGGCTCCAGGCATTGCCGGAACGCCGTCTTCGGTAAGATAGTAGTGTGAATATTCATCGCCGACAAGCTGCACCTTTACGGTTGAGCCATCGGGCTGCGCAAGGTCGAAAAGGCCTCTGCGTGCCGGCACGGCATTCGCCACGAATGCTGCTGCCAGCGCTACGATAAGCAGTGTGCTGAGTTTCTTCATATGTATTTTGGTGTGTATATTTATGGCTAAAGCATGCAAAGATAAGACATTTTGCGCTATCTTTGGCAAGAAACATCGACAAAAAATCTTATTTTATAGATGAATGGGGTTGGACGCTTGGCAAAACCAAAATAAATTTTGTTTTGCGCTCGCTTATTCGTATTTTTGGCTATTGCCTTAAATACTCATGCTCGGCAAACCCAAATAAATTTGGTTTGCTCTCGACTTATTCGTATTTTTGCAGGCTGAAAGCCGATATTGCCAATGAACGAGAAAGCCATGACATCGCGACCAGACTTGCTGCCGGAGCCCACGCTTCGGCGTCTGCCGTGGTATCTGGCCTATCTGTCGACGTTGCGCAATGCTTCTGTGGAATACATTTCCACGACCAAGATTGCCGAGGCGTTGGATGTAGACCCGTCGCAGATAGCCAAGGACCTATCGTTTTTGGGGATACGCGGCAAGACACGCATAGGCTATCAGGTGGACGCGCTTGAGAGCGCCCTTCGCGACTATCTTGGCTTTGACCGCAGCCACAATGCCATAATGATGGGCGCCGGCAGCCTCGGCGCAGCGCTCATTGCCGACAGCGGCCTGCAACGTTACGGCCTCAACATAGTCGCGGGTATCGACATCAAACCTGAGATAATAGGCTCTGTTATAAACGGCGTGCGGATATACGGCACGGAAGAGGCACAGAAACTTGTCGAAACCCTTGACATCAAGATAGGCATAATAGCCGTGCCGGTCGAAAGCGCCCAAAGCGCCGCCGACACCATCGCCGACGCCGGCGTAAAGGCCATATGGAATTTTACGCCTTCGAGAATAAGGGTACGCGACGGGGTAGTGATTGCCAACACGTCGATATATTCTCACTTGGCGGTTATGTACAACAGGCTGTCAAACCTAAACCCGGAAGCATAGGGCAAAGGACAATGAAGATACTCTGCATTTTCCACGGGCAGGACGGCGGCCTACGGGTGAAGGGCGGCGCCGATTCGGCCATACTGCGAACCGGCGAACCGGTGTTCGTGCCCGAGCCTGTGCAGGTATGGCGCAGTACGGTTGCTCCGGCAATACGCATGTCGCGGCTCGGAATGAGCATAAAGGCTACCAAGGCTTCTGAATACTACGATGCCATAAGCCTCTTCCATCTGCTGACTCCTGTAGACCCTGTCATTGTCGACGGTCTGCCTCCATATATCCTCGACAGAACTTTTTCGCCGGGACAGTGGCACTCGACAAGTCCCGACCCACTAAAGGAATACCGTTTCGAGGCCATGAGACGCGAGCTGAACGGGAATGCGGAAGAAACCGCAGTCTCCGGGCAGTTCTCGCTGCTTTCGTTAGGGGTCGATGATGCCATAGCGGCATTGTCTCGCTACATGACGTTCCGCACCGGCGACATCCTTGTCTTTCCTGACAAAGGCTGTGATATGGGCGCCCCTATGCTCGACACAGAAATGACAGCGTCTCTCGACGGGCTGCCTACATTATCGATAAGACTCAAATAAACCATATACATCTCTTCTCAAAAAGATTGACTCTCACCCACAAAAAACACCATGAAAGCACCACTCCTACATATTTTGCTGACGGTCGCAATGCTTTTGGCAACGAACAATGCTTCAGCCTACAGCGCCGGATACTATGCCACGACATCGAAACTGGCGACAGGCCATTGGGTAAAGGTAGAAATCGACACCACGGGGATTTTCGAGATAAGTCACAGCCAACTGCGCGAACTTGGTTTCAGCGACCCGGGCAAGGTGCACGTCTACGGCTATGGAGGCGTGGTGGCTACCGAACAGTCGTTCTCTGCGGACTATCCTGATGACCTGCCACAGACCGCGTCGATGCACACCTCCGACGGCCGTCTACTGTTTTTCGGAGAAGGTGACGTGCGCGGCAATTTCGGGACATCAACCACCCACAACCAAATTGCCAACTTCAAAAGGAATTATTACGACAACAAGGCTTATTACTTTCTGTCGGACACTGACGGGGGACATGAGCTTGCGACCGTAGCTCTCGGCGAAACCGAAGATGCCATCGACTGGAGCTACTGCATCGACCTTATAGAGCGCGAGGTACAAAATCCGGCAAACGGGGGCGTGTTTTTCCACGGGCCCAAGCTGAAAGCCGGCGAGAAAGAAAATTTCACTTTCCACATACGCGATTATTGTTCGGGCGGCAGCATCGCCAAAGGCTACTTCCGCTATGAGGCGGCAGTTCTGCCTGCCGAAAAAGAAACGGTGACACTTCCCATCTCGGCCTCGGAAAATGTCTATATCGTGACCAATACGCCCACCAACAGCGGCAAGAACACCTCTGACACGAGCTACTATATCAAGGCTTCGGGCCGTGCCACGTTCGATGCCACCGAAGAGCGACCACTCGATGATGCGCACGTGACGTTTACCATTACGATACCGTCTTCGTTCACAGGGACATACGCCGCAATAGATTACGCTTACGTGACGTATGCCCGACACAACCGCCTTGCCGGCCGCAGCGACATGGTGATGCGCTTCGACCCCAACCAAAGCAAGGCCTTTACAGTGCTCGACGCCTACGGAAGCACGGAAGTCTGGAACGTTACAGACCCTACTGCGTGCAAACGCTACGAACTTGCCTTCAATGAAGCAGAAAGGAGCGCGACGGGCTGTATGAGCGCCGATGACGCAGCAAAGGCCACAAGACTCATAGCGTTCGATACGTCGGCCAGACACAGACCTGTGCGCATTGCAGGCACAGTCGCCCCACAGAACCTTCACGGCGAGCCGGTGCCCGACATGCTCATCGCCACTACTGCCGAGCTCTACGAAGAAGCTAGAGCCCTTGCCGACCTACACCGCCGGGAACAGGGCTTCGATGTTCTCGTAGTGCGCCAGGAAGAGGCTTTCAACGAGTTTTCGTCGGGCTGCAAGCATCCTGGAGGCATCCGTCGCCTTGCAAAACGGTTCTACGACCTCGACCCGGCCAAATTCCGTTTTCTGCTTATGTACGGCTATACCACATGGGACCCGAGAGGCCTGACCCACCGGTCGGATAAAGAACTGATTTGCTTCGAGGTGGAAAACGATAAACAGGCACGCGAGAGCGTGACGAACTACTGCGCCGACCAATACTTCGGGATGCTCGCCGACAATTACGACCATGCGACAATCTACCGCATGCCCATGTCGATATCGGTAGGCCGCGTGCCCGTGGAAAACGCCGGACAAGCCAAAGCATTCAACGCCAAGATGGCACGCTACTTTGCCGAACCGCCAAGCGTGAACGACTTTACACGCGCCATCTTCACCAGCGGCGACGAAAACGACAACGCGCACCTGTACCAATCTAACGACGCGGCTAACGGTGCAATAGCCAAAAACAGCGCCATCACGGCAAACCGCGGCGACAAGCTGTTGTTCGCGGAAGATTCGCCTGATATGGTCAAATATATCGAGCGGAACCTCTACCGTGGCTTGGGATTTTTCAACTATTGCGGTCACGGCACATCGTACGAACTGTCGGGCGCCAATTTCTATATGCACCATATAACGCAGTACCGCTACCGCTCATGGCCTTTTGCGATGCTTGCGACGTGCAACGCGTTCCCCCTCGACTACCTTCGCGGCGACTTTTCGTCGAAAATGCTCTTCAAGGAAGACGGCGGCGCGATAGGAGTCGTAGGCGCATGCCGCTCGGTGTATCTTGAGCACAACCACCATATCAACAAGGCCATAGCCGAAGCCTATGCCTCGGCCAATGCAGGCACCTGCACCGGCGAGTTGCTCAAAAACGCGCGCAACAGCATGATTGCCAACGGCATGCAATCGAGCCTCGGGTACAACACTTTGTGCTACAATCTATGCGGCGACCCAGCCATGCCGCTGCCGGCACCCGACTATTCGATTCGAGTAGAAACAATAGCCGGCGAAGACGCCAACGGCGACGAGGCCCTATCTTTTCCTGCCGGGAGCAAAGTGCGGCTGACAGCACGCGTAGTCGACGCCGAAGGCAATACCGTCGGCGATTTCAACGGCACCGTCAGCATCGACATCTTCGACACCCCCGATGTACGCGTCTTCACCCGTACTCGCCCCAACAACACGGTTGAAACCACCTACATCAATATCGACGACAAAACGTTGACAACGCTTTCAGTGGCAATCGCCAACGGCGTAATAGACGCCTCAATAGCACTCCCCTACCCCTCTGGCGAGGGTTCAAACCGCATTTCGCTGACAGCGACCGACAGCCGACAAGGACTGACGGCAACAGGCGCCTACAACAGCCTTTCGATAGAACCGAACGACAAACCCGTGCAAAACCCCGACGCTCGGGCGCCTGAAATCGAGGCTATGTACATAGACAGCCCCGATTTCGTGTCGGGCGACCGCACCGGACCGACATTCACTTTCGTAGCCGTCGCCGACCCGTCGGAGAGCGGACTTGCCACGTCGCCCAAGGCGCTGACAGGCACGAGGCTGACCCTCGACGACAAGAACTGCATCGCCAATGCCCCGACGTCGTTCCGCATCGACGAAGACGGCAAGGCGCGCCTCGAAATCAAGATGACGGATTTGTCAGACGGCCCCCACTCGCTTGAACTCCGTGTAGCAAACACGCTTGGAGCGTCGACAAGCGCAAGGCTTGATTTCACCGTTGTTTCAGAACCGGCACAGGCATGTCTGAGCGTAGACGGCGAGCTGCCCGTGAGGACGTCGGCGACGTTCGCACTCGACACTTTTGAGCCTGAGCTGTCGTCGGCACGCCTTGTCGTACGCGACAGCCACGGCAACACCGTGGTGTCGAAGAGCGGAGTAAGCTTCCCCTACACATGGGATCTCACCGACATGGACGGCGAAACCGTCGCCGACGGCCTCTACAAGGCTCATGTGGTCTTTGCCACACCGAGAGCTTACGGCAGCACCGATGCGGTCGAAATTGTAGTCATCAAATAGCCGCGGCACAATAAAAGCGGTTTAAATCAGTTATAAGGGTAGTGCGGCGTCAAAAGAAGCCTCACGTGTATCTCCCTTTGACTTCAAGAAATGAAACGACTGTACATATTACTGCTTGCGGCAGCAACGGCGAGCATCGCTTTTGCCGCCAACGACGGCAAAAACGAGTTCAACCCCGTAGAAACGGGCGTCACCTCGCTCAGCATCGCGCCCGACGCACGCGGCGCCTCTATGGGCGACCTCGGCGCGGCCACCGACCCGGACGCGAATTCGCAGTTCTGGAACCCGTCGAAATATGCTTTCGCCTACAGCCAGGCGGCGGTGTCGCTGAACTACACTCCATGGCTGCGCAAACTCGTGAATGACATTTTCCTCGCCGACCTGTCGGGATATTATAAAATCGGCTCGGGCGACAACCAGGCCATAAGCGCTTCGCTGAGGTATTTCTCGCTTGGCGAAGTAACCACAAGCACCGAACCTGACGTTGTGGGGCAGACGCTGAACCCCTACGAGCTGTCGTTCGACGTGGGTTATTCGCGTAAACTATCGGAGAAATTCTCGATGGGCGTCGTATTCCGCTATATCTACTCTGCCCTGGGCTTTTCTGACTCGTATGCCGGCGACCAGAACACGGGTGCATCGGCTTTCGCGGCCGACATCTCGGGCTACTACACCACCTATCCGGTGATAGGACGCAACGAATGCCAATGGTCGTGGGGATGGAACATATCGAACATAGGCACGAAGGTGTCGTACGACGGCGGCGAAAACCCGGCGTTCCTTCCGACAAACCTCAAGATAGGCACAACATTCACATTCCCCTTGGCCGACTACCACAATCTGACGCTGGGCCTTGACCTGAACAAACTGCTTGTGCCGACGCGTCCGCGCCGTTCCGACTATCCCGACGGCATCGAAGGCGAAGAAGAGTACATCAACAAGCTCGAAGACTGGCGCAACATGTCGCCTATTTCGGGCATTTTCAAGAGTTTCTCCGACGCTCCAGGCGGTGCCAAAGAGGAACTGCGCGAGATAACGTTCTCGCTCGGTGCGGAGTACTCCTACAACCAACAGTTCTTCCTGCGTGCCGGCTACTACTACGAGAACGAGTTCAAGGGCAACCGCCAGTATTTCGGCCTCGGCGCCGGTTTTTCGCTCAATGTGGTAAAACTCGACGCATCGTACATGATGGCAACGGCACAGACATCGCCGCTCGACCAGACGCTGCGCTTCACGCTCACATTCGACATGGACGGTCTTCGCGACCTGCTCGGCAGACGCCGATAAAAAACTCGCACAGATTATGGCGGCAGGCATTCCACAGCTACGGATAGGCAACGGCTTCGACGTGCACAGGCTCGTCGAAGGTCGCCGGTGCATAATATGCGGCGTCGAGATACCGTTCGGCAAAGGTCTTCTCGGACACAGCGATGCCGACGTGGCTCTGCACGCCCTTTCGGACGCCTTGCTCGGTGCCGCCGCTTTGGGAGACATAGGCAAGCATTTCCCCGATACCGACCCGAAATGGGAAGGCGCCGACTCGCGCATGCTTCTGCGCGGAGTTAGGGACATTCTGGGCGCCAAAGGCTTCGCGGCCATCAACGTCGATGTCACCATCATAGCACAGGCGCCCAAGATGCTGCCATACATAGAACAGATGCGCGCCAACATAGCCTCAGACCTCGGCATAGACCGGGACTGCGTGAGCGTAAAGGCTACAACGACCGAAAAACTCGGTTTCACAGGCCGCGGCGAGGGCATCGCGGCACAGGCTTCGGCACTCATAGCCGCGACCGGCGCAAACTGTTAAGTTAAAATAAATAATACGGTTATCAGCAAATAAAATATAATCGCCGGAAAGAATTTCGGCGAATGGCATTATATTTGCACATCACATATTTGTGACAACTACAATCTATCTAATATATAACTAAATAAATTGCAATGAGAAAAGTAACAATCTTGATGGCCGTGGCCGCCTTAGGCCTTTGTGGCGTACTTGTATGCGTCGCCCAGCCTCGTGCACTTTTCGTGCAAGACAAGACACAACAGACAAGCCCGGCGACCACCGCCACAAAAGGGTCGCGGATGCTTACGCAGGACGATTTCATACGCACAGCCGAAAGCACCGTCAACGGTGTGGTGTCGGTGAAAAGCTTTGCCACGCCACAGGCGTCGCGGCAGATGCCCGAAAGCTATTCGGGCTACGGCGACCCGCTGCTTGACTTCTTCTTCGGCACTCCGCGGCGTCAGCAGCCGCGCCAACGGCAGCCGCAGGAAAAACCGCAGCAGCGCCAGCTCGGCCTCGGTTCGGGCGTCATAATAAGCGGCGACGGCTACATTGTGACGAACAACCACGTGATTGCCGACGCCGAGCGTCTTGAGGTGACCCTCAACGACAACCGCAATTTCGAGGCCACTGTCATCGGCACAGACCCGTCGACCGACCTCGCACTGATAAAAATCGAAGCTCCGGCCGACCTGCACGTCATTCCGATGGGCAATTCCGAAAACCTCCGCGTGGGCGAATGGGTGCTTGCTGTGGGCAACCCGTTCGGGTTCACGTCGACGGTAACGTCGGGCATCGTCAGCGCCAAGGCGCGCAACATATCCACGACTACGCGCACACCCTCGACGGGCGGCATAGAATCGTATATACAGACCGACGCGGCGCTCAACAGCGGCAACTCGGGCGGCGCACTCGTGAACCTCGACGGCGAACTGGTCGGCATCAACACTGCCATCTACTCGCAGACGGGCACTTATGCCGGATGCTCTTTTGCCATACCGACGTCTATAGTGCAGAAAGTGATAAGCGACCTTAAGGAGTTCGGCACCGTGCAGCGCGCATATCTTGGCATATCGTTCGTGGAGCTTTCGCCCGAACTGATTGCCGAAAAGGAAATCAAGGGCGTGAACTCGGGCATCTATGTTGCGGATGTGCTCGACCGCTCGGCGGCACGCGAGGCCGGTCTTGCCGAAGGCGACGTCGTGGTAGCCATCAACGGCCGTCCGACGCTTTCGACGGCACAGATGCAGGAGGCCATAACAAGTTTCAGCCCCGGCGACCAGGTGACAATAGAGTTCTTCCGCACCGGCAAAAAGCACAGCGCCAAGACGACCCTGCGCAACAACCGCGGTGACCTCGGTGTGGTGCGGCCCGACAACGAAAGCTCGCTCGGAGCATCGTTCGCGGCCATCGACGACGATACGGCGCGACGACTCGGCATAAGCCATGGCGTGACGGTGACCGAAGTGGCATCGGACGGCCGCTTTGCCGAAGCCGGCATACGCGACGGCTACATCATACTGTCTATCAACGGCAAACGGATAAACACGGCCGACGATATCACATCGCTCTACCGCAGCATATCGAAGTCGGGTTCCGACCAGGACAAGGTGATGTTCGTATCGGGCATATATCCTTCGGGCAAAGCGGCGCACTATGCCGTAGCTCTCGACAACTGATTTTTTACGTCCCCCGGCGAACTTTATCCGTCCGGGGGCGTTTATTATTTCAGGAATTTATATATATTTGCAACATAACCCAACATAAACTACACTACTGACATGAAAGGACTCCCCATCATCATCGCAGCTCTCGGCGGCGCACTTGTAGGCGCAGCCACCGCTCTTCTTCTCGCTCCGCAGAAAGGCAGCGAAACACGTGAAGCAATCAAAGATTTCATACTGTCGCACGTGCCCGGCATCAAGGCCTCTGAGCTCGAAAGCCTCGCCGACCAGATTGCCGAAGAAATCAAAGAAGTAAAATAAGTCTTTTGTATATTCTCTGTAAAACCGTATTGCTATGAAAGGCTTTTTCACATTCCTCTTCGGCGCTGCCGTAGGTGCAGCCGCAACAGCACTGCTGACTCCCACTACCGGGCCTGAACTGCGCGCACGCATAAAGGTCATACTACAGAAACGCGGCATCATCGCAGCCGATGACATCGACGAACTCGTCGAAATGATTGCCGCCCAGGTAGAAGACAAAAAATAACCGTCTACGGGCACATCGGGGGCAAGCTGCCTGCGGCATGCCCCCGTTCACCCGTATATTTTTCCGGGAAATCCCCCTCCCCGACATCGTAAAATCGCATTATGACTTCATCCGACAACACAGCCACCACGATGCAGACCCTTGGCGCCATTGTAGGGCGCTATGTAAAGCTGCTTGTCGAAGATACCCGTCTGAACGTCGCCGAAAAGCTTACGCGCCTTTTGTCGGCGATAGCCCTGTGCTCGCTCCTTACCATCATAGGAACCGCAGCCCTGGTATTCATCTCTATCGCCGTAGGCATGGCTTTGGCTACCGTCATCGCCCCCTTGTGGGCTTTCATCATAGTGGCCGGCTTCTACATAGCCGTGCTGGTGATTTTGGTGACATGCCGCAACGCCCTGCTTGTAAACCCCATAGCACGTTTCATATCGCGTCTGCTGCTGCCGGCGCCCCAAAAACCTCACACCGATGTTCCTCAATCTGCCCCCATATCCCAATGACCCCGAAACGGACTGGCGCGGCCTGACCTTACGTGAGATGCAGATGCGCCGCACATTCGTGCAGGCGAAGATGGAGATTGAAAAGTTCAAGCTTTCGGCCGGCCTCGATTCGTGCCGCAGCCGCGTGCCCATTTTCGGTGGTTCGTCATCGTTATTCTCGCGCATCACGGGCGCTCTTACCATGGCAGAATACGGCTACCTGGCACTTAAGGCCGTAAGGATGCTGTCGCCCCTATTCAGACGTCGCAAATGATACAACGCAGTGATATCCAACAAATTACCCCCCCCGATTTTTGTGCTGCATGTCGCCCAAGGATATGAGGAGCGTGCATGCCACATCGAAGCCATGATGGCCCGTATGGGTCTTGGCTTCAGCTATATAACCGAGGGCGACATACAGGCTCTTACGCCGCAGGTGATGTCGCGCTATTTCGCACCCGGCAGTTGTATGGGCACTCCATCTGCTGCCGTTTCGTGTGCCTACAAACATCTTTTGGCCTGCGAAAGAATAATCGAGGAAAACCTCGACGGCGCATTGATACTCGAAGATGACATCGTGCTCAAACCTGACTTCAAAGAAGTTTTCGCAAAGAGCCTCGAAGAACTTCCTGAGGGTCCGGCAATAATCAGCTATGAAGACACGCGCCTGCGCTTCGTGCCCCGGAGTAAACGCATAAAAGGGAAGGTGCTATACCCGGGCGACCGAGACCGCTTCACCGGAGCGCTTTATATAAACCGTGCCGGCGCAGATGCCATATTGGCCGATGCCGTCGAAAACAAATTAGACCGTCCGATTGACCACTATCACCGGCATCTTCTCGACAAAGGCGCTGTCGGCTATTATTGGACAGAGCCGTGCGTGGCATCACAGGGCAGCTTCAACGGCCTGTTCGGCAGCAGCATAAGTTCGTCACGGGGCAAGGCGCTCAAGTGGAAACTCAAACGCCAGTACCGCCGCATGCTTTATTGGTTCAGATAACCAGTCCTGTCAATCCACACCATACCGAAAAAACTCATGATTTGCCAATCCCACTTTAGGTATTAATAGTGAGTTCCTTTTCATCTCCAGCTCAAGGCATTGCAAATATCTTCAGCTACCGTCTGGAAGCGGTCATATTGTGATAACCATGCAGGAACATCGCGGTTCATCCACCCCAACACTTCCACCATTTCAGAATGAATCCCTTTCACATGGTTTATATTCCAACAAATAGATTCATTATGGAAAACCCTGTTACGGAACGCCCTGAAACGGTTTAGCGGAGCTGAAACATATTTACGTTGTCTTTTGATTTTCGGCATGAAAGGAAAAGCACGGCGCAAATCTTTCCATAATATCCTTTCGTATTCGCTATTCAAGAGGGAGACCCAAAAGCCCAATGTCAACTCAGCGATAATCTTTGAGGGGGTAATTTGCTCATGCCTGCCTGAAATTCGTTTAGCGGCCTGTGTTATGTATTTATTCAAATTTGATAGCCCGGGAGTGTTCGGAAACACGGCATACCAATCATTCCGCCCCGTCATTTTCACCAATTCACGACAGAGCGCATTTCTCAACGTAACTTCAAATACTGACAACGGGACATACATAGCCTCTGACAATTGCAAATTGCACCTATAATGGGTTACGGCACGCTGTTCATCATTCGGATACAAGACAAAATAACGTTCCATCCGCCGGTCGGAAAAAACTTTGTTGAAAAATGCTTTGTTATATGACATATAATAACTAATTTTGCATTGCAGTCCCGGTAATTCCTCTCCCTGACATCAGATGCAGGTGAAGAATCCGGGTTTTTTTAATTCTACAAAGTTACATAAATATCCGAGATATTTCGTTATAATTTTGTGAACGACAGAATTATCGGCACAAGCCGACAAGTCGGTGCATTTTCCGTTCCACGCCCCTATCGCGCTACGCTGTAGCACTTTTGCATTGTCGAGAGTTGACCCGGGCTGCGCGCCGCCGATGGGGCGCTTGCCCGGGTCTAATGCTGTCTGCGCCACTCTGTGGCGTTTGCCCCATGGGGCAATGCTTATGCCGGAATACTCGGATGGCAACGACACCGACTTTCTTATGCACCGTAATTTCGGATTGAGCCGATAGTACTCTCTCTAAAAGCTGTAGGTGAAGCCGAGCGCAGGGATGAATGCGTGCACATCATAGTCGGCGGTAAATGTGCCGACGGGTTCTATGCCCAATTGGCCGGGAAGCGCGGGGTTGGTCTGTGCCGCGATTTTATATACGAGGTCGTCGTACTCTCCCGTAGCGTTCTTTTGTCCGCATCCCTGCACATACATAAAGGCGAAGTCTATGCTAAGTTGTTTCAGGGGGCGGAATGAGAAGCCTACCGAAGGCTCGATGCGCGTCTGTCCGGGTGTCTCGGGGTTGTAATGCTGTTTGTCGCAGGGGCTCGTGTCGACCATGAGACCCAAGCGCAGGTCGAGGCGCCTTGTCACACCCCACTGTGCGCCAAGGTGGTATGTCATTGCATTCTTGTAGTTCTTAACGAGGTGCTGGTTGAAGGCATCGAGACCGGCGAATTCTATGTCGAGATACTTATATGTGCCCCAACCGTTGAGCTGTGCGTCGAACGCCAGGGTAAGGTTTTCTATGGGTCTGTAGGCCACGCCAAATGTAAGGACATATGGGGCAGGCAGCGACGCTTTGAAATTTGTGTGGTTAAGGTTGTCGAGCACGGGCGTGAGCAGCGATTCGGCAGCGCCGTTGTAGCTAACCGATGCCGCTCCTTTGTCGACCGTCAGTGTGGTCTTGGAGCGGAACGATGCTCCGATGCTCCAGCGTTTGTCGATATCCCACAATGCTCCGACAGAATACCCCACGGCAAGGTTCGACTTGCCCTGCAGGTTTACCGACGCCGGGGTGACGCCCGGAGAGTACATCATTTCGGGGGGCATCCCCAATGCTCCCATGAGTTTGTTGAGCGACGCAGCGCCCATCAGACCTTTGTCGAGGTTGACCGAGCCCCACGAAACAGTAAGCCCAGCACCGACCGACAGGTTCGGAAGCAGACGCCACGACAACGTGGGCTGTATTGTAAACATTTTGATGCTGACTTTCTGGCTAAGGACGGCACCGGGCCAATTCTCACCCCAGTTGATGCCCGAGCCGTACGGCGTATAGAATGCCAGGCCACCGTAGAAATTGTTGAAGATGCGGAACGACGCGGCAAAGTTCATCGGCGTCGATATGCCATTCGATGTCTTGTAGGCCATGCCTTGGTGGGTTGCCTTTGCGTGTGCCGAAATGGCGCTTACGGCGCCCGACAGCTCAAATGTCTTGTCGGAGAAAGCCAGTGCTCCGGGGTTGAAAAGCTGGCTCTCGGCGCCGAGCTTCATTGCAACGCCTGTGTGGCCCATGCCTTCCTGCTTGGCGCTGAAGGTGTTCACCTGATAGCCTTCGGCTCCGGCGACAAGTGCCGCGCCGAGGAATAGTGCTGAAATTGTACCTCTCATGTGAGTTAAAATTTTTTAATAGGCTGCAAAGGTAGGTGCTTTCGGGCAGACATGCAAACTTTCGGCAAAACTGTCACCGAACTGCCATTTGCGGTTATCGGCATTATTTCCTATTTTTGCAAGATAAAAAAACAAACAGAACATGCACAAGATAGCAATGACAGCGACAGCACTGCTGTTGGCGGCAGGGGCGGCTTCGGCAGCCGACACGCCGGCCACGTTCAAAAGCCCTGACGGTAATTTCAGCATCGACGCCCTCGAAGCCCTTGGCCGCGTAAGCGACCCCAAGGTCAGCCCCGACGGCAAGACGGTTCTCTTCGGCATCGCCTATGAAGACCTTGCCGAGAACAGCAGCAACAACGACCTCTACACGCTTAAACTTGACGGCAAGGACACCGCCCCCGTACGCATCACCGACACGCCCAAGAGCGAAGGCGGCGCCGTATGGTTCGACGGCGGACGCCGCATAGCGTTCCTCTACCCCGACGCCGAGGGCAATATGCAAATGTGGACCATGGATGCCGACGGCAGCAATCGTGTGCAGGCATCGGAGCACAAGGGCGGCATAGGCGGCTTCCTCCTGTCGCCCGACGAGAAGAAGATAGTCGTAATCGGCAACGTGAAATATGCCCGTAATGCCGGCGACATCTACCCTGACCTGCCAAAGGCGACGGGTCGTGTGGTGGACGACCTCATGTACAAACATTGGGACGAATGGGTGACGGAAATCCCCCATCCTTTCGTTGGCACTTTCGACGGCACGAAGGTCGGCGGCCTCAAAGACATCATGGCCGACGAGCCTTTTGAAGCGCCGATGAAGCCTTTCGGGGGCGTGGAGTCGTTCGCATGGCACCCCAACAGCGAAATGCTCGCATATGTATCGCGCAAGAAGACGGGTCTTGAATATGCCGTGTCGACCAACTCGGACATCTTCCTCTACCACATCGAAAGCGGCGAGACCAAGAACCTGACCGAAGGCATGCTCGGCTACGACACGATGCCGGCATTCTCGCCCGACGGCCACTATCTGGCATGGCTCTCGATGGAGCATGACGGCTACGAAAGCGACCGCAACCGCCTGTTCTTGCTCGACTGCTACACGGCAGTGAAACGCGACATCACCGCCGACTGGGACTACACCATCGACGAGTTCGCCTGGGCGCCCGACGGCCGCAGCATCTACTTTGTCGCGCCCAAAGACGGAGTGATACCCGTATTCAGCATCGAGGTCGAGAAAAGTGTGATAACCAAGCTCACCGACACGCAGTCCGACTTCACTGCATTGGCGCCGGCCGGAAAAGACCGCATTGTTGCCATGAGCCACAGCATGCTGCGCCCCAACGAGCTTATGCTCATCAGCCTCAAAGGCAAGAAGACTCCTGAGGTGAAAGCAGTTACCGATGTCAACGGCCCGATTTTCGCCCAGCTCGACATGCCTACTGTCGAGAAACGCATAGTGGCTACCACCGACGGCAAGCAGATGCTCGTATGGGTGGTATATCCTCCGAAGTTCGACGCCACGAAGAAATATCCGTCGCTGCTCTACTGCCAGGGCGGCCCTCAGCAGCCAGTGAGCCAATTCTGGAGCTACCGCTGGAACCTCGCCCTCATGGGTGCCAACGGCTATATCGTCATCGCGCCCAACCGCCGCGGTCTGCCGGGCTTCGGCTCTGAGTGGAATGCACAGATATCGAAGGATTATCCCGGCCAGAACATGGCCGACTACCTCGCCGCTGTCGATGACATGAAGAAAGAAGCGTATATCGACCCTGCACGCATAGGCGCCACCGGCGCAAGCTACGGCGGTTTCTCCATCTACTATCTTGCCGGCAACCACAACAAGCGCTTCGCCGCGCTGCTGTCGCATGCAGGCATATTCAACATGGAGCAGCAGTATCTCGAAACCGAAGAGATGTGGTTCGCCAACTGGGATATGGGCGGCGCATACTGGGAGAAGGACAACGCGGCAGCACAGCGCACTTTCGCCAACTCGCCGCACCGCTTCGTAGACCGCTGGGACACGCCGATAATGATTTCGCACGGCGAATATGACTACCGCATCCTTGCGTCGCAGGGCATGGCGGCATTCAACGCCGCAAAGCTGCGCGGCATACCGGCCGAAATGGTGATTTTCCCCGACGAAAACCACTGGATACTGAAACCGCAGAACGCCGTGCTGTGGCAGCGCCTGTTCTTCCGATGGTTCGACCGCTGGCTTAAACCCGACGGCAACAAGTAAACGGTTGTTTAAATATGTCGAAAGCATCTCTCCGCAAAGAACTCGTCACCTTCACCAACGAGCAGTTGGTGGAGGTGATTCTCAATGCCTACTCCTCGTCGAAAGAGGCCAAGGCATATTTCGAGTTTTTCCTCAACCCTGACGTGGATACGCTGCTTGAGAAGAAAATCGACCTTATAGCGAAAGAGCTCAACCGCAGCAAGCGGAACTACAGCAAGGCACGCATAAGCCGCATAAGGGCAGCCATCAAAGATTTCGAGGCTTTTGGAGTCGGCCCGGAAGCTGTCGGCAAGCTTATGTACGGCACCATAAGAATGCTTGTGGGGCAATACCGCTACCTTAATTATACGGAAGCACTGCTGAAAGGGACTTACAAATTGGTGCGAGACTATATAGACTATTCCGACGCCCACGGCATAGCACAGGAAGCGCTCGAAAATCTCAACGGTATGTGCCGAGAGACAGGGCTCGGGACGGCAGGAATGCGCGAGCATATACGAATCGAAATCGCCGTCGCCATCGAAGCTCTTGCGAGACAAAAAATTTGAGAGATACAATAAACCCCATGGCCGCGTACTCCTAAAGGCGTGCTTGCCATGGGCTTAGGTCTTCCCACTCAATGAAGCACCTCTATGGGCGGTATCTATACGCAGCTATCGCGCTACGCTGTAGCGCTTTTGGACAGCTAAACAGTTTACCCGGGCTGCGCTCCACCGATGGGGCGCTTGCCCGGGCCTATTGCTGTCGGCGCCACTCTGTGGCGGCTTGCCCCAAATGGGGCTTAAATACTTTCGGAGTGACGCCATAGACGCATCGACCGATGCTTTCACCGGTTTTTTCACACAGCACCTTCGCTGATTTTAACATATGCAATGGGGTTTCGGCTTGTGCCCTAATTCTGTTTGTGCACGCTGTGACACTGACATCCCTAACGGGGTTTGGAAACTTCTACATTTCAGAGATTGCAATTTTCAGATGACCGCGCACGTTTTTTTGTGGCAAATTGCCACAAAAACAGGCTGAAGATGAAGTGTCCATTATTTTGTCCATTAAAAATTAGTGGCAATTGGAAAATATTACTTATATTTGCAGTCCCAATTAGGTAATAAGCCAAAATCAATATCACTCCATTTATAACCAATGCACTATAGATTGTTTTCCCTCTTTGAAAACTCGCCACGAAACACTCGCGGCGGAGGGTTGACATCTACCCCCCCCCCATTTTACAAATCGCTGTAAGTCAGCCCATTGCACTTATCAGTCGATTTTCGGAGATTTGCCTCCGAACTGATTCGCACAGAAAATTTCTCCGTGCGCGGGTTTGTCGCGCGCGCACTGAATATCGCACCATAGCCTACGAGGTATTCTATATATATGATTCTAAGTTTATCCAATAGAACAAAACGTGCAATTTCAGCAATTGCGCTATGCGCAATCTGCGCAGGCGGCGCTTTTGCCCAAAAAGTGGCCATAAAAAGCAATCTGCTCTACGATGCCGCGCTGACGCCGTCGGTCGGCGTCGAGATTGGCCTTGCACCCAAATGGACGCTCGACCTCTCGGGCCAAATCAACAATTGGGACGTCAACGGACATATGTGGAAACAGTGGGTAGTGCAGCCTGAAATCCGTTACTGGCTGTGCCGCCGCTTTTCGGGTCACTTCTTCGCAGCCCATGCTCTCGGCGGACAATATAATTTCGGCAAATTCGACCTGCCGTTCAAGTTTTTGGGTACTGACTTCGGCGAGTTCAAGGATTTCCGTCACCAAGGGTGGATGGCCGGAGCCGGCGTAGGCTACGGCTATTCGTGGATTATCGACCGGCACTGGAACTTCGAGGCCGAAATCGGCATAGGGTGGGTGTATACGAAATACGACACCTACCGCTGCGCCAACTGCGGTAAAAAGGTGAAAAGCGGCACGCCCCACAACTATGTAGGTCTGACAAAGGCCGCACTCAACATCATCTACGCATTCTAAAACTGACCGGCACTATGAAGAATATACGCATAATATCTGTTATCGCACTGCTTGTGGCCGGCATCAACGCCTCGGTCGCCGCCGAACTGCGTGCCGACAGCAGCGACCTTAAGCTTTACGACATAAGGGTCGCCGTCGACGAGAGCGCCCGTAAACTCGCCATCGACATAGACCTCGACATAGACCGCTTCAAGGTGGGCAGCGAGCGCGAGCTGATATTCACACCCATGGTGTTCGCCGCCGACGGCAGCGACAGCCTCGCACTTGAACCCGTCACCGTAGCCGGACGCAACCGCTGGTACCACTATCTGCGCGACGGAGTCCTTGACGTTGAAGGCAACGACATTTTCCGTGCCGGCAAGCCGGTGCATGCCAAGGTGACGCGCAACATCGACCTCGAGCCGTGGATGGAACACTCTACGGTGGAGATGCGCGTGGAGTCGGCCAACTGCTGCGACAAGGCCGTCCTGATGCCGGGCGACACTCAGGCACAGAACGTACTGCTTGCCGAAATCAACACGGGGGCGCCGATGCTCGATGCGCCGTTCGTGTTCGCACCGCCGGTCGATGCCGCCCCTGTGATAAAGAGCATCGAAGGTTCGGCCTTCATCACCTTTGTGGTGAACCGCACCGAACTGAAGCCCGACTATATGGTAAACCGCCGCGAGCTTGGCAAAATCATCAACTCGATAGATTTTGTACGCAAGGACCCTGACGCGACCATCACCGGCGTACATATCAAAGGTTTCGCATCGCCCGAAGGCCCCTACGACAACAACGTGCGGCTTGCACAAGGCCGTACGGAGACGCTGCGGCGCTATGTGCGCGACCTCTACAGCTTCGCCGACACGACAATAACGTCGAGCTACGAGCCTGAAGACTGGCAGGGGCTGCGGAACTACATCACCGATTCGATGCAGTTCGCCATCAGCCACCGCCCCGAAATAATCAGGCTAATCGACAGCGACTTCGCCCCCGACCTGAAAGACAACACCATAAAGCAGAGGTATCCCGAGGACTACGCCATCATCCTCAAAGAGATATATCCGTGGCTGCGCCACTCCGACTACAAGGTCACCTACAGCATCAAGACATATACGAGCCTGGCCGAAATCAAACACGCCTATGCCACCGACCCGTCGCGCCTTCGCACGGTCGATTTCTATACTTTGGCCCAGTCGTACCCAATAGGGAGCAATGAATACCGCGAAGTGTTCGAGACGGCAGTCGAGACCTATCCCGACGACCCTATGCTCAACCTCAACGCCGCCAACATCGACATGGAAAGCGGCAATTTAGAGGCTGCACAGAGCCATCTGCTCAAAGCCGGCAACACGCCGCAGGCCAACTACGCAAGAGGAGTGCTTGCCGCCAAGCGTAGCGACTATGCCGAGGCAACGCGTCGGTTTACCATGGCCAAAGACGGCGGCATGGCCGAAGCAGAGCCCTGCCTCGAACGCATCGAAGCGATAAAAGCATATAACCCGGTAAAATACCGCATAACACCAATAAAGAAAAAAAGAGACAATACAAAATAAATAACCATATCATTTAATTACTCTATGAACAAAATCAGTAAACTCTTCCTCGGAGTTGCCGCCCTCGGACTGGCAGCATGCTCCAGCGACGAGCCTGCCGCAAACGGCGGCACCGGCGAAGTTCCGGCACAGGGCGACGTCGCTTATCTCAACGTACGCATAACCTCGGCCGACGGCGCCAGCTCGAAAGCCGCAGGCGAAATAGGCGACCCTGCACAAGACTACATCTATGGCGACGAAGACGAAAACGTAGTCAAGAACGCCCACTTCTATTTCTATGACGCAGCCGGCAACTTTGTGACCCACGCCGACTCGTGGACCAAGAAAGACGACGGCTCAAATGAAAACGTCGAGGTCATCGGCGACAACACCGTCATCCTCACCGGCCTCACCGGCAAAAGCTACCCGACTTGGGTGGTAACCATTCTCAACAAGCCCGCCGACTTTACAGAACCCACCAAAGGTTCGAGCATCGAAAGTCTCCGCGCACAAGTGCTCGACAGCTGGTCGAACGGCAACGGTGAAGGCAAGTTCATCATGACAACGTCGAGCTACTACGGCGACGACAACAAGTTCAACAATCCCGCTGGCACTACCGACTGGAGATATTTCGCCACCCTGCTCAAACCCGAAAACTTCAAACAGGAAACCCCTGACAAAGAAGACTTCAACGAGGGCGAACGCGTAGAAATCTACGTTGAGCGTCTTGCAGTACGCGTACAGGTGACCGTTGCAAACCTGAGCAACAAATCGAAGAAACTCGCCGACGGCCGCATCATCTACGAGCTTCCCGTGACCGTTGCCGGCGAAACGAACCCTGACCTCGGCGGTAACACAGGCACCACAGGGACTGCCGCAACCAAAGTATATGTAGAAATCTCGGGCTGGGACCTCAACGCCACCGCCAAGAAGACCAACCTCATGAAGAACCTCGAAGGCTGGGACAACACCACTAATTTCGGCGCCGGCAAATGGGCCATCCCGGCACTTGGCGAAAGCACATCATGGAACCATCCTGACTACCACCGCAGCTACTGGGGCAAATCGTGGACATACGGCGCCAGTGATGCCGCCCTCACAGGCATGCTCAACGTTAGCGACAAGACATGGGAACAGCTCACGCAGAAAGTAGGCGACAAGATTTTCAACGGCACACGTGTTTACTGCAACGAAAACACCAACGAGCCGGCCAACATCACCTATAACAAAAGCGGTGTAGCCGCAGAAGTGCTCGCAACCAAGGCTACTTCGGTGCTTCTTGCCGCACGCGCATGCGACGAAAACGGCGACTACCTGCAGATTGTCAACTACCTCGGCATCAACTTCCTCAAAGACAATTTCATCCAAAAAGTATTTGAGAACGCACAGCCCAAGGCATTCTACACACGCGAAGAACTTAAAGACGTTAACGGCAATACCGTCTACGACCCCAACGATGGCATCACTCCTCTTTATAAATATGTAGGCATTGCGCCCGACGACGCAGAAGTCGTGGCTTACACCGACGGCGGCACCGGCGCCGTGAAAGTGGCTCTGAAAAAAGACATCGTGGCATACACCCTGAGCGAACCCGAGACAATCACCATCACCACACCCATCGAAGACGAAGAGAACATCGGCTCGACCACAACGACGGTGACAAAATACAAAGCAACCGAGGCTACCACCCAGGCAAACATCAAACTCGCAACCGCCACCAACGGCGCAAGCAACAAGGCTGTGGCATATACCGACGGCGCCATGTACTACCCCATCGTGCTTGAGCATCTCCACAATCCGACCAACGCAAACGCCAAGGACGCCATCGAAGGCCAGTACGGCGTTGTCCGCAACCACTGCTACAACCTGAGCATCACCAAAATCAAGACGCTCGGCAACGGTGTGTTCGCACCCGAAACCAAGGAAGAAGAAGGCACAAAATCTGAAGTCCTCGACCCGAAAGAACCGAAAGACCCGACATACTACGTAGAATCGTTCATCAACGTTCTGTCGTGGAAAGTAGTGGCTCAGGAAGAAGAAATCTAATCGCAACACCCCAATGACAATGTAGGGACATGCCTTTGGCATGTCGATTGGCCGAGACGTGCATTTTCAACATGCCAAAGGCATGTCCCTACATTAAATTTTCAAACCGTGTGCCGTATGCGCCGGCCAAATGCGCATAAACCCACCGAGACGTCCGCGCTGCAGACATTTCCACCAAAACCGAAACCGACGAGAAGACCTTTCGAGGCTCTTCCACATCATATAATCTCTCCCGACCATTAAACCAATGACTATCATTCGCTTCATGACAAAAACCGCCTTTGCGCCGCTTCTGCTTGCAGCCGCCGCCCTTGGCGCGTGCAGCAACAGTTTCATCTTCGACTACGAGGGCGACTGCGACCCGAAGTACCGTGTCAAGTTCCACTATGACTGGCATCTGAAAAACTCCGACGCATTCGCGGCCGAGGTCGAACATGTTACGCTGAACGTCATCGACGGCGAGGGCAACATTGTCTACACCCACCGCGAGAGCGGCGACGCACTGCGCCAACCGGGCTACGAAATAGTGCTCGACGACAAGATAAAGCCGGGCAAATACCGCCTTCAGGCATGGTGCGGCAAAGGAGCCGAACCGGGCAACACTTCGTTTGCCGTGCATGAGGCAAGCACGCTCACCGACCTGCGGTGCACCCTTCTGCCCGACGGCGATGACACGTCATCGAAGGCCGATATCGAAGGCGCCGACGGCAAGGAGATAGAACGGCCTCTCGGCAGGCTCTTCCACGGCCTCAGCGAGGAGCTTGACTTCCCCGACGAAGAAGGCGTCCACACCTACGACCTCGGTCTGATAAAGGACACCAACACCGTTAAGATAGTGCTGCAGCATCTGTCGGGACTGCCTATCGACGGCAACCTGTTCGACTTCACCGTCACTGCGGCCAACGCACGCATGGAACACGACAACAGCCTGATAGCCTCACAGCCGGTGACCTACCACGCCTGGGACATCATCAACGGCTCTGCCGTCATAACCAGCGAATACGAGGGCATGCCCGGAAGTTTCGCGGCCACCATAGCCGAAATCACCATCGGACGCCTCGTCTACGGGCAGGAAGTGCGCCTCGAAGCCCACCGCAAGTCTGACGGACGTTTAGTGTTCTCGGTGCCTCTCATCCCCTTGGCATTGGAGCTGAAAGGGCATGAGAACCGCAAGATGGACAACCAGGAGTACCTCGACAGAAAAGACGACTACAGTTTCATCTTCTTCCTTGACGAAGGCTACCGCTGGGAAGACTCTTTCATATACGTAGAAAGCTGGAAATGGGTCAACCAGAACCAGGAAATCTGACCGAAACCTCTCTATCCTCAAACCTCTTTCCCATAACCGAATGACACCAACTGCATCATATATAAAACGTCTGTCAGCTTTCGCGGCCGCCCTGTCGGTCTGCGCCGCTGCGGTCGTGTCGTGCAGCGACGGCGTCGAAATTCAGCAACCCGAACCGACGGCCTACGAAGCGGCATTCTACATAACCGTAGGCGACGAAGCCCCTTCGGTGTCGCGCGCCACTCCTACAAACGGCGAATACGACCCCGGCGAAGGCTTTGAAAACTATATCGACCTCACGGGCGGCAATCTACGCATAGCCGTTCTCGACCCCTACAATAACCTCATGGGCGAGATGACCGACTTCGTCATCACGCCGCTCGAAAGTTGGGACAGCAGCAAACGGTATCTGCTCAACGCCTCGACCACGGCAAACCTGTCGGGCGGCAACTTCAAGATAATGGTGCTTGCCAACTGGGGCAAGGACAACTATCCGCAAGACCTGACGCTCGAAAACGTATGGGCGGCGAAATTCGACTACAAGCCGGGCGTCCTCGGCTATGACAACCTCATACCGCTGTTCGGCATCAAGGAGTTCAAGGTCGGCACGGTGGAGCCTGACGTGGCCGTGGAACTTGGCACGATACATCTTCTCCGCGCCCTTGCGAAGGTCGAAGTGATATATGACGACCCGTCGGGCTTCTGCGACATCGAGACGCCCGAAATAACCATGCACCATACGTCGGGCTTCTGCGCTCCGGCAGCAGACTCGGAAGGCGACTACGTGAAAAACGACTGGAACGCCGATTACGTGGGCGACGCACGCACTCCGGCCGACGCCGAAGTGGCCGGAAGCATAGCCATGACTCCCGAAGGCCGCAACCGATGGGTAATATATCTGCCCGAGTTCGACCACAACGTGAATACGCACGCCAATGCCCAGATAGCCGTCGATTTCAAAGAGGATATACACGACAGGCAGCTGATAGACTTCCGCGACGGCGGCAAAATCATCGACATCATGCGCAACTACTGGTATCGCATCACAGTCAAGAAGGGCATCTCGGCGCCCGTAGTGACCGTCGACGTAATGCCATATGCAGTTGTCGACCTTGAGCCTGATTTCGGAATAATACCCGACAAAACAACAAGAAAACAGCAATGAACCGCATATTTCCACTCCTCTGCTTTTTTGCGGCGCTGATGCTTGCCGCAGGATGTGAGGACCGCATCGACTATCCCGGCGGCCCGATAGAAGAAGGCATAAGCACCGTTGCCGTAGAGCTTGGCTACAAAGACTTTGAGCCGGCACTCGGCTCGCGCGCCGACGGCGATGCCATCAAAAACATAAATGAAGTATGGGTGGTGCTCTATACCACCGACGGCAAATTCCTCAAAAAGGAAAAAATAAGCGATTTCACCCAGAAAGGCACCACAGGGAATACACGTCCCGACGGCTCGCCGTCGAGCGAAACCGCTACCGGGCATGTGGCATTCAATCTCACCATACCCAACGGACGCTACCGCATGTATGCCGTCGTGAACCATGACCTTGGCGGATATACCGACGAGCAGCTCGACTCGGAAGACAAACTCAAATCGCTCGACCTGACGTGGAAAGACGGCGACCCGGCACAGAACAGCCAGATGTTCGGATGGTTTGTCAACGGCGACAAGAGCAGCGACAAGACGATGTACAAACCGGGCGACACTGCCCCGACGGTCGAAGTCCGCAACAACTCGTCGCAGCTACACGCATGGGTGCGCCGCGCCGCCTCAAAGCTGACGTTCGCCATCAACACCATAGGGCTTAACGAAGGCGTGTGGATTTATCTGAAATCCATCACCATAAAAGACATACCTCGCCACTGCTACCTCGGGCGCGACAACGATGTGGCCCACGACGGCTATGCCCTCGATGTTGAAAAGAACCTCGACGGAGAGACGTATTACTTCGAAGGCGCACAGGCATCGCACACGGGCAAGGCCGACCATGGCAAATGGCCGGTGATAGCGGCCGGCGACTCGGTGTTCGGACTATACTCCGATGCCACCGAACGCGCTCCGCGCGGCATGACCAAAGCCCAGCGCTATGCCCGTGAGCACAGCGAACAAGCTCCGGCACTCTATTTCTATGAAAATATGCAGGGGCAAGGTGTGGTAAACACACCCGAAAAGCCGTCGGTGACCGACAAACGTCAGGATGCCAACGGCGACAAACAAGTCGACTACCCCGACGGCACAAAGCCATCGAACGCAGCATGGAAAGACGGCATGCCATGGGGCACCTACGTAGAAGTCAAGGCGTACTATGAAAACAATACGCTGTCGGCACCGGGCAAAGGCGACATTACCTACCGCTTCATGCTCGGCAAGGACGAGACCATAGACTACGACGCCGAACGCAACACACACTACAGGCTGACGCTGAACTTCCACGGCGACGCCAACGACATCGACTTCCACATCGACTATCAGGAAGAGGCGAAGCCGGGTTTCCACGTGCAGGACACGACCTATGTGTCGTATCTCTACAACCAGCCGGGGCACACCATAGTGCGTGCCACACCGCGGCCGGGCTACGACTTCTACACCCTCGAAGCGGTAATTCTCGACAACGAATGGCGCCCGTATTCTCCGAACCCCGACACCGACGCCGAAACGCGAGCCCTGTACAACACCTCGGCATGGAATTGGCAGATAAACCGGAGCAATTTTTATGAGACCTCCGACACCACGTACACCCCCTACACCATCACCGACCCGGCTACTGGTCAGACCGTGACCGCGGCAAAGAACTGCGAGTTCGGTTTTCTGTCGCTAAGGCAGACGCACACCGTGACTAAGGAGATGGGCGGCGGCTCGGGAGATGACCAAATAAAAACGCTGGTCAAAGGACTGCGTAAATTCTACTTTGAAAAGGAAGAGGGCGTAAACGGAGGCCCCAAAGGAAAGCGCCAATACACCAAAATGCCCTCAAGCGACGTACTCGAACAGGAGTTCCCCGACAAACTCGACGGCAGCTACTATGTTACACGCAAGACAAATCCGCGTACCAAGACGGTCGATTATATAGTTGAAGTGCCGTTCTATACGCGTGCCAAATCTCTGGACTCATGGGCCACTTATTCGGGCGCAAACCCCTACTACAAACACAGACGCTACGGACGTGTGGCATTCATAGCACACTATAAGAAAGCCGATTCGGGCGTGGCCGGCCCGTCGGAATACTCCGAAGTGGGTTATACCCACGTTATGCAGGCCTACCGAATCGACAATCCGCGCGGCATCTACCGCCGGGGCGACAAGCTCGAACCCTTCCATGTGGTGCTCACCCACGCCAGCCTCACCGCCCGCCAGATTATGGAAGGCGAAGTCGCAGGCACGATTTCTGACAACGACGAAATCTACGACCCCATCATATCGCGCGGCGAGTGGTCGGCCACGATAGAATGCGACCCACACAACTTTGTAAGCATATCGGCCAACGGGAAAACGGCGACGGGCACCGGCGGCACCATAACCGGGCGCACCAACACCCCGATAGCGTTCGACTATATGCCCACAAAGACCGTCAACAAAGACGACAGCTTCGGCGCCATCATAGCCGTAAGCTACCACGGAAATTCGTGCACCCACAAGATTGTGGTGCGGCACGGCTACGGGCCCGTTGTGCTCGGCACCGGCACGGAAAAATGGTCGACCTTCAATGTATGGACTAAGGACAGCCTTGCCAAGTCGCCTTTGGCAATCGGCAGCCTTTTCCGACGCCACAGCACCCTTGACTACCCCATTTCGGACTACAACGCGACAAAATACAGGGTCGGAGTGGACCCGGGCATAAACGGCAAGCTAAAAATGTCGGGACATGGGGGCAAATATTATACATGGACAGAACTTGAAGCAGGAGCACAGACCTATGCAGGAGCAGGCGACGCCTTTCCTAACATGAGCCTTGTGGAACCGCTCAACGGCAAAAAACTCACTTTCCGACTGCCAAAGCGCAGCGAACTGAAAGACATAGGCATAGTTCCGAACAAAAGCCTCACCACTATTCCTCCAAATATACTTAATACGATAGCCGACCTCAACAACGCTTTCGGCATAGCCTATGCCGACGGCGCAACCACCACACAGATGACGAGAAAAGCCTACTCCTTCTCCGATTCTCTCAATACAGGTTCTCCGAACGTGCGAGGTGTGCGCGGCGTGGTTATCTACAGCCACTCGAAAGCCGACAACGTATTCTTTCCGTTCGGCATGTCGGGCCACGGACGCCGCAAGTCACGCGACAACAGCAACGGGAGCCGCAAGGCTTACGGAGTGATGCGCTACGGCTCTGTCGATTTCAAACTCACCGACAAAGACGCCTACAACAACTACCGCCCTATGGCCTACGACTTGCCTTCGCAGTCGGGCGCCGCATATTGGGTAAACTCAGGAGGGGCAGAAGGCATCGCCATAGACTTCAACGGCGGCAACTACATGTCGTCGTACCTCAATGCAGCCGATTTGTTCCTGCCGCCGGCACGGGGACAAGCACAACAGCCGGCCGATGCCTGTCCGATAAAGCCGATTTATCCTTGAGCCGTTCGGGAAAATTTTGCTAACTTTGCGGATACGTATCGCCGTGTCAAAATTGACAATGTAGTGACATGCCTTTGGCATGTCGATTGGCCGAGACGTGCATTTTCAACATGCCAAAGGCATGTCCCTACATTAACCGATGCTTTGACACAGGTGTCACATATTGTCGTTTTGACATATCCGCATTTTATATATGCCCAACATATACGAACTTCGCCGCTACGGCAAACTTGCGTTCCTGATAGCCTCGGCGGCGGTGGCCGCCGTGTTTCTGCTGTTTTCCGACAGTCTCATCCGCGACCTGTCGGCCGTAGAGCGCGAGCGCATGCAGCTGTGGGCCGACGCCACCAAAGAAATAGTCGAGGCGACTACTTTTTCAGAAAATGACCCGAACGTCGGCTCTACCGACATCGACTTCCTGCTGGGTATAATACAGAGCAACACCACCATACCGGTGCTTCTGACCGACTCCGAAGGCAACATTCTGCAGCAGCGCAATTTCAGCCTGCCGGTCGAAGATGACAACGGTGCATTCGGGCTTCCGTCCGACCCACGCAACGTGGCATTTCTCCAAGACAAGCTGCGCGCGCTGTCCACCTCGCACAACGTCATAGAAATAGAAATCGCCGACGGGCTGCCGCAGTATCTCTATTACGAAGATTCGACGCTGCTTAAACGGCTGAGCGTATTTCCTTATATCCAGCTTATTGTGATGCTGGCGTTCATCGCCGTGGTATATTTCGCCGTCCTGTCGGTGAAAAAGGCCGAACAGAACAAGGTGTGGGTGGGTCTGTCGAAAGAGACGGCGCACCAGCTCGGCACGCCTATATCGTCGCTTATGGCATGGATGGAGCTGCTGCCCGACATGGGCGTGGACGCCGACACCTTGGCGGAGATGAACAAAGACGTCAACCGCCTCAGCACCATAGCGTCGCGCTTTTCAAAGATTGGGTCGGTGCCGAACATGGCGCCCGACGACATCAACGATATCGTGGGCGATGCCGTAGGCTATATGTCGACACGCATTTCGCCACGTATCTCGCTGAGTTTCAAACCGGCACCGACAAGCGCAGGAGTCTTGGCATGCGCCCCCCTGCTTGAATGGGTAATAGAAAACCTGATAAAGAACGCCGTCGACGCCATGGATGGCTCGGGCAGCATAAGCGTCGTGGCAGGCCGCTCACCCGTGAACACCTTCATCGAAGTGACGGATACGGGCAAAGGCATCAGCCGCAAGAACCACAAGACGGTGTTCAACCCCGGTTTCACGACCAAAAGCCGCGGCTGGGGGCTGGGGCTGACATTGGCGAAACGTATAGTGGAACAATACCACCGCGGCCGCATATTCGTGAAACAGTCTGCGCCCGGCCAGGGCACCACCTTCAGAATAGAGTTGCCGAACGCGTAATCATCGGCGAAAAGATTTACCCGGGCGGCACGCCACCCAAAGGGGCGCTTGCCCGGGCCTATTGCTCTTTATGCCACTACGTGGCGCTGAGGGGGTGTCTAAATTGACAAATCACGGAAAACCATCGGGTAATGTAGGGACATGCCTTTGGCATGTAGTTGATTTGCAGACGCGTGACTATCTACATGCCAAAGGCATGTCCCTACAATCATTGGCATTTTTTACGTGATTTATCAATTTTGACACATCATCTTTTCATCGGCCTCGTGCGCTGTTGTTGCTGCCTGACGACGGCAGGCCGCCGTTGCCGGGGCGCTCGATGCCGCCAACGGTCGTGGGCACACGGTTTGTGCCGGGGTTGGTGTTGATGACGGGCGGTCGCGACGGTTCTTGAGGTCGCGACGGCGGCAATGCCGGACCGGGTCCGTCGCCTATGAACGGCGGAAGCGGCGGTCTCGGTGGGCGAGGGTCGTAAATCGGCCCGTAGTTCCACACGGGCGTATTCCAATAGGGGCCGCCGAGGTATCCGTTGCCGTACCAATAGGGAGAGACGTCGGACGAATCGACATCGACGCCGAAGCCGAGGTCGGCACAGGCGGCGACACCGGCGACCGATATTGCGGCGAGTGCGATATAAAAGAGGCGTTTCATATGCTTTGTGTGTTATATAATTCTAAGAATAGAACAATTGACACGGACAAAAAGCCGTAGTTACGGCTTTTTTTGCTTAATTTTGGCCTCATGAACGAAACCGCGACAATAATCCGCAATACCGGCGCACACTATGTGGCACGCATGGCCGACGGCACCGAAGTTAACTGCCTGGCAAAAGGGAATTTCCGCATCAAGGGCATACGCACCACCAACCCGGTGGCCGTAGGCGACGAAGTAGTGCTCGGAGCACAGGGGCCCGACGGAACGGCATTCATAAAAGCCGTGGCGCCACGGCGCAACTACATAATACGCCGGGCGAGCAATCTGTCGAAAGCCGCACACATAATAGCCGCCAATGTCGACTGCGCGCTTCTTGTCGCCACATTGGCACACCCTACGACCTCGTTCACGTTCATCGACCGTTTTCTTGCGACATCGGAGGCCTACAACGTACCGGCTGCCTTGCTGATAAACAAAACCGACCTGCTCGACGACAGTGAGAGCCGCGAACTGCTCGATGCCGTGCTCTACCTCTACCGCTCTATAGGCTACCCTGCCATGGCAGTGTCGGCGGCCACGGGCGAAGGGCTCGACGGGCTTTCGGCATTTCTGCGCGACAAAGTTACATTGTTTTCGGGCAACTCGGGTGTGGGCAAATCTACGCTAATCAATACTCTTGTGCCGGGTCTCGACCTGAAAACGACCGAGATATCGGCAGTCCACGACACGGGCATGCACACCACCACGTTCTCTGAAATGTATACGATGCCCGGGGGCGGCGAAATAATCGACACCCCCGGCATACGTGGTTTCGGTGTGGTTGAGTTCGGCCGCGAGGAGGTGGGCCATTTCTTCCCGGAGATATTCAAGCTGTCGTCAGGCTGTCGCTTCGGCAACTGCACCCATACCCATGAGCCGGGCTGCGCGGTTCTCGACGCTCTCGAAGAGCACCGGCTCGCACAATCGCGATACAATTCCTATCTGAGCATCCTCGAGGAGACCGGCGATGCCGACGACAAATACCGCAAAGGGTATTGACTACATTGCCGCTGCGGCCAACATGCCGAGAATCACGGTTGCCGTAAGTAACATAAACAGCGTTATTACAAGTGTCCATACCGATGCTTTGCGTGCGCGTTGCAGCGAGAACACCACAGCGGCGCATCCCCAGGCCATGCCTCCGAAAAGGATTATGGCAAAAAGAAGCCCTGAAAGCACTGCTGAAACGACATACCATGAGAACGGCAACAGGTCGAAGCCCATCAGTATTGCCGGACTTGCCGCTGTCGTGTAGGCTATTACGCCGGCAAGGACAACGATAAAGCCTATAAGGCTGCCTATTGCCACTATAGAGCACACTACCCCGACAAGCGCCATGACGCATTTGCCGACAATTGCAAAGATATTGCCGAAGGAGTCGTCGGCAGTTGCCGGCGCGGCTTCTTCCATGACCGCCTGTCCGACAGTGTTTACGTTTACGGGCGCGCCTGCGGCACGCAGTTTCTGCCGAGGCGTAAGAGCCGGGGGAATTATCATCCATGCCAACATATATACCACTACGAACGGGAAGACCCTGGTACACAGCACAAGTACCACAAAAAGCAGTCTCATGATGGTGGCGTTCCAGCCCAAATACATTGCGAGACCGCCGATTACGCCCCCGAAGACTTTGTTCTGCATGTTGCGGTATAGTTTCTTTCGCGAATTCAGGTTTATGCTCACAAAAGGCTTGCGCGGACGCTCGCTTTCTTCGTGAGCTTCCTCTGCCGTGGTCTTTTCTGCACCGCCTTCTTCGGATGAGAGTTCTTCGGGACGTCCCATCGTCTCGATTACCTTGTTGACATCGGCGAGCGTGATTACGCCGGCACCTCCGAGTATGCGGTCGTTGAAGAGCTCTCGGATGCGGCTTTCAATGTCGGCCACTATTTCATGGCCCTCTTCGCCGCCGAACGTCTGTTTGAGCTGCTGCAGATAGTTCTGCAGAAGCATGAACGCATCTTCATCTATATAGAATACTTGGCCGTCGATATTGGCCGGATATGTTCGTTTCATCGTTTCTTATTGTGGTTCGGAAATTGTTGGTAATGACGGTGTGGACAGATGCCCTACGGTGAGGCACATCTCGGCCCAAGAGTTCTTTAGCTGCGACAGGAATTCGCTGCCCAGCGGTGTGATGGAGTAATATTTGCGTGGCGGCCCCGAGGGCGACTCTTCCCAACGGTAGGCCAGCAGGCCATCGTTCTTCAGACGAGTCAGAAGCGGATAGAGGGTGCCTTCTACCACTATCAGATGAGCTTCTTTCATCTGCACGATTATTTCGGAGGTGTAGGCATCGCCTCGCTGCAAGAGGAGCAACACGCAAAACTCCAGCATCCCCTTTCGCATTTGCGACTTTAGATTGTCGATGTTCGTTGCCATAAATAAGCTTTTGTTTGTAGATTGTAGATATATCAGAGGGTTCACTGAGTTTTCACGCCACAAAGTTATATACATTTATAGTACTATGCAATACATAGTAGTCTCGAAACCATCTTATTTAACTATCGTTAACCAAATCACACTAACGAATGCGCTTAGACGAACTAAAATAGCATTGAGCAAAGGCATTGTGTTAAAAATATCTAAGTTAAACATCGCATATCAGGCTTTATCAGTACTTTTGTCATATGTCAAGGCTGTAGGGCGCCCCGACAGCGACATACTACAGCGATTTCCCGGCCAAAGAACCCGATGCATCTCTACTTCGACAACATAATTTTTTCGCTACAGAAAGTTGGCGGCATTTCCGCTTTCTGGAGCAATCTGCTTGTCGAACTTCAAGCCATGGACGTGAATTTCAAGGCAATAGAATATCAGGGGGGGGTGAAAAACATATTCAGGCAACGCATGGTCTTGCCACAGGCCGAGGTTATCAGGCATACGATGCCATGCAAAACCATCCGACAGATGCTCGACGTCCGCATAAGGGGGCATAAGAACGAACCTTTCGTATTCCACTCATCGTACTACCGCATATGCACGTCGCCGCTTGCGCGCAATGTTGTCACCGTCCACGACTTCACTTACGAAAACCACATTGCACGCTACGGTCTTCCACAACGCGCAAGGGCGTGGCTCAATCGTCGGGGCATAGAGCGTGCCGACCGAATAGTATGCGTAAGCGAAAACACACGACGCGACTTGCTCAGGCTAATGCCGGCAATAAGTGAGGACCGAGTGACAGTGATACACAACGGAGTTTCTGAAGATTACCACCCGACAGAAAGACAGCCGGAGTTGTCGGAATATGTTCTTTTTGTTGGAGGACGGCAAAGTTACAAGAATTTCAGCTTTGCAGTCGATGCCGTGGCCGCCTCTCCCTATAAACTGTTGATTTGCGGCAATCCGCTCCGACGCGAAGAAATTTTGCTGCTTGAAAACCGTTTGGGCGCAGGGCGTTACAAGACGTTTACACACCCATCTAACCAACAGCTCAACCTATTGTACAACTCGGCGCACTGCCTGCTCTACCCGTCGTCGTACGAAGGCTTCGGCATCCCGATACTTGAAGCCCAACGCGCGGGCTGCCCCGTGATTGCCATCGACTGTTCGTCTATCCCCGAAGTAATGGGCAATGGCGGTATCCGTATATCAAAAACCGACATCGACGAATTTCTCGATGCCGCCCAACACCTCGACCGGCCCGACATCCGCGCCTCAATGATTTCAGAAGGATTCAAAAACTCGCAACGATTCTCGTGGCAAAAGATGGCATCTGCCTACAAATCGCTGTATGAAAGCCTGTAGGCGCATGTAAAATGGTTAAAAGTATTTAAGGTGCGGTTCTGTGTCGCCGATTATTAGTACTTTTGTATAATTATGGCACAGAGCACACTACAACCATACTTCATATTTCTTGCAACAGCATTGGCTTGTCTGATGGCATCGTGCCACGACGAGCCGGGAAAAGGCTCCGGCGTCGAACCTGAGCCACAGCCCGTAGCCCGTTGCGTGCTTGTCTATCAGGTAGCCAACAACAACGGGCTTGCATCGAAAAGCATCGACGACCTCAACGAGATGATACAGGCTGCCGAAGCCGGCATTCCGGGTGACGAAGGCAAGCTTTTAGTGTACAATCACCGCAACGGCAAGGCACCCGTGCTGCTACAGATAAAGGCTTCGGGCCCCGACACGCTCAAGACATACGGCACGGAACTGACATCGGTGAGCGCCGCACGCATGCTCGAAGTGTTCGATGACATCCGCGATTTCGCCCCGGCACATGACTATGGCCTCATATTATGGGGGCATGGCTCGGGATGGCTGCAGGACGGCACAAGCGACATTCCGGCGCATAAACGCTCCTACGGCGGCGACAGCGGCAAGTGGATGAACATCACCACTTTGGCCGATGTAATCCATGATGCCGGCAGGCCGTTTTCGTTTCTCTACTTCGACTGCTGCTACATGGCCTCTGTCGAGGTGGCATACGAACTGCGCGACGCCGTGCCCGTAATTGCCGGAAGCGTCACCGAAATCGCGGGCGAAGGCATGCCCTACCATCTGACACTCGACCGTTTCTTCACTCCCGAAAAGGCCGACATAGAGGGCGCGGCCAAGGCCACATTCGACTACTACGACGAATGGGGCAAAGGCATTACCCGACCTGAATGCTACCCCAAGAGTTTCTCGCAACGCTACTGCACCATGAGCGTGTTCTACACCGACGGCCTCGACCGGCTGGCCGAAGCCACAAGCAAAATATACGGGCGCACGCCGTCGGCCTCGCCCACAGACATGACGCCGCAGCAATACGGGCGCGGCAGTTCGTACAAGGACAAATATTTCGACTTCGGCCGCTATGTGGCGGATTTGTGCATCGACAAGGCCGGAAACGAGCGCTATCCCGGCGCGAGCGGCGACCTTGACGCATTCCGCACCGCGCTCTCGGCATGCGTAGCCGAAAACCTCTCTATGGATTATGTATTCGGCTCGACAATACCCATAAAGGAACATTGCGGCCTATCGACATATATAATGAAAACGCCCGACGACGCCCAAACAAAGAACTACGGCACCCTGTCGTGGTACGAAGACGTCGCGTCAGCGCTTAAATTCTGACATAATTCCAACACGACTGATATAATAAGTATGTGTACGAAATTATTTAATGTATCGCCTCATAAATTCTGCGGCGAACTTACGCGTCCGGCTTCAGTTGCAATGGAACCCCATTGCGCCATCAGCCGAACTCAAAATTTCATCCACATACTTTATAATCCAATACGATAAATAATTTAGCACACATACTTACATATGCTGCACCTGCAAATACCAGTAGCCCCGGCACTGCCCGACTCCGTGCCGACACCGACACAGGAAATGTCGCTGCTGCGCAACCTTCCGTTCGACGAACTGATGGAGCGCCTAATCAGTTCGATGGTTTCTTTTGCCATCAACCTCGCCATAGCCGCACTTGTTTTCTATGTAGGCCGATGGATTATCACAAGGCTCTACCGCTTCGTCCACAACATCTTCACCAAACGCAAAGTGGAGCAATCGCTGTCGACCTTCGTGCTGAGCATGGTGCGCATAGTGCTCTACTTCATTCTGTTGGTTACGGTCATCGGCATCCTGGGCATCGAGACCTCATCGTTCCTTGCACTGTTCGCATCGGCAGGCGTGGCAATAGGCATGGCGTTGAGCGGCACTTTGCAGAACTTCGCCGGCGGCGTGCTTATACTGCTGCTCAAACCTTTTAAAGTCGGCGACTTCATTGAGGCGCAGGGCTATGCCGGCACGGTACGCGAGATACAGATTTTCCATACCATCATCGGCACTGCCGACAACAAATCAATCATCATACCCAACGGCGGCCTCTCGACCGGGAGCGTCAACAACTACTCGCGCGAAACGGAGCGCCGTGTCGACTGGGTAGTGGGCATATCGTACGGCGACAGCGTAGATGCCGCCCGTGCAAAAATCCTTGAAATCGTCAAGAGCGACCCTCGCGTGCTCACCGACAATCCCGACCGTCAGCCGGCCGTGCTTGTAGGCGCGTTGAATGCCAGTAGCGTAGACCTGAAAGTGAGCGCGTGGGTGAAATCGGGTGACTATTGGGGCGTGTTCCACACCATGAACGAACGCATCTACGCCGAACTTCCGTCGGCCGGCATATCTTTCCCCTTCCCACAGCTCGACGTGCACACCTACAATTCATAAGAACGAAACACATCAACATATTATGCGCTATCTACCCTTATTGGCAATGGCTATCACACTCGGCTCATGCTCAAAGCAGAAGGCCACACTCGAATATCCGGCAGCGCCTGCCGACAGTACCACCTACGAAGTATTCGGCATGACGGTCGACGACCGCTACCGTCCGCTCGAAAACGACACCGCCGAAGCGACGCTACGGTGGGTGGAGGCCGAAAACAGGCTAACGCAGGATTATCTGTCGAAAATTCCGTTCAGAAACGCCATCCACAAGCGTCTCGACACCCTGAACCGCTATGAACGCCACGGCATACCCTGGCGCGGCGAAGACGGCAAATTCTACTTTTCGGCCAACGACGGTAAGCATAACCAGGCAATAGTATACCGCGCCGACAGCCTCGGCGCAGAGCCTGAGGTTTTCCTCGACCCCAACAAACTATCCGACGACGGCACCGTGGCACTCACGGGTCTGTTCCAGAGCCACGGAGGCAAATACACGGCCTACACCATTTCGCGCTCAGGCTCAGACTGGACCGAGATATACGTGATGGACACGGCCACCGGCGAGCTGCTGCCCGACCACATTGAATGGGCCAAATTCACCGGGGCGGCATGGCAAGGCGACGGCTTCTACTACAGCGCCTACGCCCGGCCCGAAGCCGGCAAGGAGTTCAGCAACGCCAATGAATACCACAAAGTGTACTACCACAAGCTTGGCACGCCCCAATCGGCCGACGTCGTAGCATATGAGAACACAGCCGAGCCGCTGCACTTCCATCAGGCCGTAGTCGCCGATGACGAGAGCGCCATCGCCATACTCGCAGGCGGCCAAGGTTTCGGAGAATCGCTCAAGGTAAAGGACTTGCGCCTTTCAAACGGCAAATGGGTCACCATAGAACCTTCGCAGGATTTCACAAATTCGATAGTCGATATAGTCGACGGCAAGATTTATCTCTTTACGTCGGCAGGCGCTCCGCGCAACCGCTTCGTGATGGTCGACCCGGCCAAACCGGCACGTGAGCAGTGGACTGAAATCATACCCGAAGACCCCGACGGCGGCGTGCTCACTTCGGTACAGCCGGCCGGCAAAGACCGCTTCATAGCCGTGTTCGACCGCGACGCCTCGAACCACGCCTATGTCTACACCACGGCCGGCAAGCTTGTAGAAGAAGTGAAACTGCCAACCTACGGCACGGTAGGCTTCTCGAGCAGCCGCGCAACCGACGATGTATTCTACGCATTCTCGTCGTTCGTATATCCCTCGGCAATCTACAGCTACGACCTCGCCACAGGCAAGAGCGAACTTTACAAAGCCACGGAGATAAAGGGCTTCAACCCCGAAGATTATGTAACGGAACAAGTGTTCTACACATCGGCCGACGGCACCAAGGTGCCCATGTTCATCGTCCGCCACAAAGACACGGCGAAAGACGGCAACAACCCCGTCTATCTCTACGGTTACGGTGGCTTCAACGTTACCCTCAACCCTTCGTTCAGCCCCAACCGTCTGTTCTGGCTCGAAAACGGCGGCATCTATGCTCAGGCCAACCTGCGCGGCGGTGCCGAATACGGCGAAGCATGGCATGAAGCCGGAACGAAGCAGAAGAAACTCAACGTATTCAACGACTTCATAGCCGCAGCCGAATATATGGCGAACGAAGGCTGGACAAAGCCCGAGCTGCTCACCATCGAAGGCGGCAGCAACGGCGGTCTGCTTGTAGGCGCATGCGTGAATATGCGCCCCGACCTCTTCAAGGTAGCGATACCGCGCGTGGGCGTAATGGACATGATGCGCTACCATCTGTTCACAATCGGCTGGAACTGGGCCTCGGACTACGGCACAGCCGACGACAGCGCCGAAATGGCGTCGTATCTCCTGGGCTATTCGCCTCTGCACAACATCAGCAACGACGGCACGCCCTATCCGGCAATAATGGTGACGACTGCCGACCACGATGACCGCGTAGTTCCGGCACACTCGTTCAAATATGCCGCAGCGCTTCAGGCCGCCGACACCGGCGACGCGCCCAAGCTCATACGCATCGACAGCAAGGCCGGGCACGGCGCAGGCAAGCCGGTAGCCAAAGTGGTCGACGAGTACACCGACATTTATTCCTTCATCTTCCATAACCTGGGCCGCACTCCCGAAACGGCAGAATGAACAAAGGAGCGAGGTTCTTGCATCTGTTGCTTCCGGCACTCATACTTTTGACTGCCGGAGGCTGCTTTACGGGTGTCGAGAGCACCCCTCGCATCAATGCCGACGACGTACGCAGGCAAAATGCGGCCGGCACTAGCGCCGAGGCGCTTTTCCTTTCGGGAATAAAGCCCCTGCCGCCGTCGCAGTGGAAACCGGGGCGGCGTCTGCTGGTCGCCAACGACCGCATATCGCTCGCCCTGACACCGGCATCGCAACGCCGCGACAGACTCGCCGGACATACGATATTCTTCGAAGGATTCGCCCCTGCACGCAGTCTTACGGGTGACGATGCTTCAGAAGCGATTTTCCGCGCCGACGACGGCAGCCGCCTCTACTACCGCATAGCCGGCGTAGACCCAGCTCGCCTCGACACCATGCCGGCTCTCGAAGTGCCATTCACAATCGACCTCGGAACGGTGGCGCGCCTCGACTCGGCGATGCGCGGCATGAAGGTGTTCGTCCGCACACCGGCGTGGTACCATCCCGATTCCCGTGTGTCCGTACAAGGTCTAAGGCACGTAGAAGTACATATCGACAGCGTCGCACCCGGCGATGAGAACTTCCCGGCAGCGGTTTTCTTCACACTTACCGACCCGGAGCAGCGAAAACTTTCGTGCCCCGACGGGAAAAACCGCATGCTTTTCATGAGCATAGGCGACAGCAAGGCCGCGACACGTAATTTCGACGTACTCTTCGCCTTCACGAACCCACGAAAGCAGTACCCCGACATCAAAGACGACGTGTGGCAGTATATAATCCGCTCGCGTGTAAAAGAGGGCATGACGCGCGACGAATGCCGCCTCGCCCTCGGCGCACCTACGTCGCTGGAGCGCATACCAACCACGGCAGGCGTTGCAGAACGCTGGAGATACTCCGACGGCATATTTCTTATTTTTGAAGACGGCGTCCTTACCGTATTCCGGCTATGAAACTGACATTCCTCGGCACAGGGACATCGACAGGGGTACCGCAGATGCGGTGCAGCTGCGAGACATGCCGCTCGACCGACCCTCGCGACAAACGCCTGCGGGCGTCGGTGCTGATAGAGACTCAGCCCGGCGCTCCGGGTATACTCATAGATTGCGGTCCCGATTTCAGGGAGCAGATGCTAAGGCAAGACTGTCCCGACCTGGCTGCGGCTCTGCTGACGCACACGCATTACGACCATGTGGGCGGCATGGATGACCTTCGGCCATATTCCTACGGCGCACCCGACAACCGCTTCCCTGTATACTGCCGCGCCGACGTGGCCAAAGACTTACGCAACCGCATACCGTACTGTTTCGCCGAGCATCCCTATCTTGGCGTTCCGCAGTTCGACCTGCGCATCATAGAACCGATGAAAGCTTTCACCGTAAAGCCCTCAGAAAGGTTCGGGCCTGTTGAGATTGTACCCCTGCCGATAATGCACGGTCGGCTCGAAATAGTCGGCTACCGCATAGGCCCGGTGGCCTATATCACCGACGCAAGCTTTGTGCCGCAAGTCACGCTCGATGCTCTCAAAGGCGTCGACACCCTTGTGATAAACGCGCTGCGGCACGCCGGACATCCGTCACATCTAAACCTAAACCAAGCCTTGGACGTTATTAAAGTAAGCCGTCCGCGACAAGCCTACCTCACGCATATGAGCCACCAGATGGGGCCTCATGCGCAGGCAGAAAAACTTCTGCCACCGGGCACGGCGTTCGCCTACGACGGCCTTACCGTCGGCACTGCCGACCAATAACGTAGAACCAATGGCAACAAAAGTAACATTCCTCGACAATTCGGGCTTTTTAGTTGAGTTCCCGAAAATTTTCCTTGTATTCGACTACTACCGCGACCCTGCGCACAAGGTCGTAAAGGCTCTTGAACACCACCCCGACAAGCCCGTGGTTTTCTTTGTAACCCACAACCACCCCGACCATTTCAACACCGACATATTCAACCTCGGGCAAAGCCACAGCCGTGTATATGTGCTGTCGAACGATATCCCCACACGTGAAATACACGACGACATGCCAATAGACTGGATGAGCGCCGGCGACATCACCGAAGGGCTTCCCGAAGGCATAAAAGTAGAGGCTTTCGGCTCTACCGACGCCGGTGTCAGCTATCTGGTGACCATGGCCGACGGCTACAAGATATTTCATGCCGGTGACCTCAACGACTGGCATTGGGATGAAGAAAGCACCGAAAGAGAAATCCAAAAGGCCCACGAAAAGTTTGCCGTGATACTGAACCGAATAGCCGAAGTAGCTCCGGCGGTCGATGTTGCGTTCTTCCCCGTGGATGTCCGCCAAGGCAAAAACTGCGCCGAAGGGGCCGAGAAGTTCCTGTCGAAGATAAATGTGGCCGATTTCTTCCCTATGCACTTCAAAGGGCCGTTCGAGAAAGCATGCGACTTCGACGGATACGAACTGCCAAGCAAAGTGTCTGAGCGCACACGCATGCACTGCCTGCACAAGCCCGGCGAAGAGGCCTAGCTTAAAGACTGAGCCTGCACCCAAGTTCCACCTTCAACTATTTTGACATATGTCTGATTTACGTAGAATAACGCCACCGGCGGTTATGGTGGCGACACGCCCGAAACGGCTCGATTTCAGGCCGGTAACGGCGGCAGACATCGGTCTGTTGGCGCCGATGCTCAAAAGAAGCGGCTCGCGCTCATGCGACCTCTGCGTCGGGGGCATATTCATGTGGGTAGACTACTTCGGATATGAATATGCCATGCTCGACGACACGCTCTTCGTGAAAGGCCTGTCGGAAGACGCTTCGCGGAGTACATCGTTTTCGCTGCCCGTGGGCCGCATGCCTTTGGACAAGGCCATACGGGTCATCCGGGTATACTGCCGCGCCAACGGTCTGAGGCCGCTGTTATCGGCCGTTCCCGAAGACCGCCTCGACGAACTACGCGGATTCGTCTCCTCGATTGAGGAACTGCCCGACTGGGCCGACTATATATACCGCATCGACGATTTGGCATCGCTTTCGGGCAAGCGATACAACAAAAAGCGCAACCATGTAAACCGCTTCATGGCCGACAATCCCGGATGGAGTCTCGACCCCATGGATGCCGACAACGCGACAGAGGCCGCACGGGTATTCTGCGGCATAGACATCCAAAGCGAGAAGGCCGACCCCATGATGGCGGAGTTCGAACGTGAACAGAGCCTCGAGGTGCTGAGGGATTTCAGCCGCTACCACTTTGAAGGCGCCGTTCTGCGCGACGGCAACGGCGACATCGTGGCATTCACCGCCGCCGAAATTGCCGGAGACACCCTTATCGTACACATAGAAAAGATGCTGCACACGGTCGCCGGCGCCGGAGAAGCAATCAACCACCTCTTTGCCAAGAGCATGTTGTCGAAGCATCCCGGTCTGCGCTACGTCAACCGCGAGGACGATGCCGGCGATCCCGGTCTGCGCTACGCCAAAGAGTCGTACCACCCGGCATTCAAGCTCCGCAAATACAATGTGCGGCTGTACCCTTAGTCATGGATTGCAGATTTAACCCACGATTCTTTCTTTTAAACTCGGGACAAACTGACAACCACTGATTGTGTTGAGTTTACACTGCCTTAAACATTTGATATTATTGTCTATGTTGTGTCAAGAATGACGTTAAGTAGTCCTAACAGCCACAAACTTTGAAAATTCAAAGCATTTTAAAATGAAAGAGCCGTGAGATTTAACCACAGAATTTAATTAGTCTAGCAGTGTAAAAAACAAAAATTGATTAAATTTGCGGAATAAAAAACTCCCATGTCATGAGAACTCTTCTATCAATCATCATCACTTTTATGTTTTCCCTCTCTGCTTTTGCTGACATAGCAATAGAGATGGAGAACTACAATGGGGTCTATAGAATCCCATGTACAGTTAATGGAGCAAAAATGAAATTCATCTTCGATACTGGTGCATCTAATGTATGTATATCCTTATCAATGGCTGAGTATCTATATGATAATGGATTTCTGAAAGATGAAGATATTTTGGGCAATGGATACTCAACAGTAGCAGATGGCTCTATCGTAGACCATGTTGTCATAAATCTTAGGGACATCGAAATCCAGGGACTTCATTTACATGATGTCCAGGCCGTGGTTATGGGGACACAGAATGCTCCTCTTCTTATGGGACAGTCTGCCATTCAAAAGCTCGGAACTGTGCAGCTTCAAGGTAGCCTTCTTACAATTCATAATGAAGGGGATAAGGATGATAAATTTATAGATGACTTGTTTGCTGAGGCTCGCGAAGCATATAACAACAAGTTATATGACCGAGCTGCAACGAAATATGGGCGTTTATATTCGATGGAGCAATTGTCCGATTATGGCGTTTATCGTTATGCCTGGGCGCTTCTAATGAATGAACAGCCATTAGAGGCTAAGCAAATCATCGATAATCTCAAGTCATTCGAATATTTTGAAAAGGAAAAAATTGATATATACCGCTTAATAGGTTTTATCAACCAAGACCTTAATAAATATGAGACTGCCGCCAAATATTTTGAACTGTCCAGCAAGAAAATACAAACTGAATATGAAGAATGGCTTCAGAATTTCATATACATGGGTGACTGCCATTATAATTTAAACAACTGGACTGAAGCCGCGAATAATTACACAATGGCTGTTATGTTGCATGGAGAAATTCACAAAATCGACATGAAGTATATGCAAGCGGACAGCAAGAATAGACTTAAAAAGAATCAACAATCATTTCGAAATGATAATTTCGATTATGCTTTGTACCGCTTGTTATTCTGCAACGAAAGAAGCGGAGCATGGAGCACAGACGGATTCCTAATGGAAGCAGCAGCGATGGCCAGAGCCGGTAATAAGTATGCAGGTAAAATGTTTAATTCGGCAGGAATGGATCCTTATGCCGAATGTTGGCGATAGGCGATAATACATTATTTTTGTTAATTACATTGAAAAACGAGGTTGTAACCGAGTGGAACCTGTAGCTCACGCATAAAGATTATCTCGTGGTGCCAGAGGTAACAAAATCGTCGAACACGATTATGTTGCGCTATTATGGGATTGGAGATTTATTCTTGCTTCACAAGCGTTCTGCGAACGATGAGCCGAGGTAAAGACAGTTCCGACACGATGCTTCGAGTGGCACTCGACAACGTCCTAGTAGAACAGTATGCCGAGAAGCAAGGCTAAACGAGCCGAGATTAGCGAGACGAAATTCCGCTACTTGAGGCGGTGCTTGGGCGTGCTCCTATGTCAATATAAAATCAGGGAAATAAGTTGCATGCCGAAATGGCGGTGCTTTTGGCCATAACGAAATACGGGTGAATATCTGCTGTCCCGTGAAAGGATTTAGGCAGTCGGCCTCCGGCTTTAACTTTGAGATAAGCGCACAAAAGAAGTCCGCAACGGAATGTGCGGACTTCTTTTTTTGTGGGCGCTGAGGGATTCGAACCCCCGACCCTCTGCTTGTAAGGCAGACGCTCTGAACCAGCTGAGCTAAGCGCCCTC
>CAJTXL010000011.1 GCA_910583525.1 uncultured Muribaculaceae bacterium
AAATCCTTAAAATCCAGATTATTGGCCAAAAACCAGTCTTCCGACCACTAAAACCTGTCGGGGTGCGATAATCCCGGTTCCACGCCCCTATCGCGCTACGCTGTAGCACTTTTAGATGTTGGAGCGACCATAACCCGGGCTGTGCGCACCCTATGGGGCGCTTGCCCGGGCCTATTGTGTTTACGCCACTCTGTGGCGATTGCCCCAAACGGGGCATAACGACAATGCTTGCACCGAATTTTCGGCTTGTGCCGATTTTGCCCATTTGGCTCAGCATTTATGCAATATGTTAAAATTATAGGAGTTTTTGATAAAGCTGTGTATATTTGTGCCGTCTAACATAAAAAACAAGCGATATGAAAAAGTTTTTATTGGCGGCAGTGGCTATATTCGCCACTCTTACAGCTTCGGCCCAACTCTACGTGGGCGGCTCGTTCGGCCTCAACCGCAACACGACAGAAAACACAACTGTCTTTAATATCGAGCCTGAAATAGGCTACAACTTCAACGACACATGGTCTTTCGGCGCAACTATCGGCTACGGCTACAACTACAACGACGGGCTCAAAACCGACGTGTTCGAAATAAGCCCCTATGCCCGTTGGAATTTCTTCAGCTGTGTCGATAACCGTCTGAAACTGTTTGTCGACGGCGGCTTCGGCATCGGCGGCGGCAAATCGAAGTTTGAAGATAACAGCTCCGACACCGTGGTGCTTTTCAACATCGGCTTCAAACCGGGCGTTTCGTTTGCTCTCAACGAGCATTTCAGCCTTGTGACGCACCTTGGCTTCTTCGGCTACGAAGGCGGCAACGATGCGGCAAAAGACGCGAAATTCCCCGAAAAATTCGGCATCGACCTTTCAAGCCTCAATCTAACCTTCGGCTTCTACTACACATTCTAAATCGGCGGTCGCACCCTCAGCAATGGAGCCTGCGACCGTATACGCATTGTAGGGACGTGCCTTTGGCACGTGTAGTCTGACTGACAGTCGTATACACGTGCCAAAGGCACGTCCCTACAATAGGCGATTGTATCTCTTCTCGTGAGAAGGGGCTTACTTGTGCAGTTTGTCGGCGAGGCCGTGGGCTTTGTCGGCGAGGTTTTCGAGCAGGTCGGCGCCTTTGTCGATTACGTTGCCTGTCACTTCTTTGGCTTTGTCGGCCATGTTTCCTGCTTTTTCTTTGGCCTGATTGAGAGTCGAATTGGGGTCGGCCTGCTGTTGGGCGATTTTTTCTTTTACGCCGGAGACGGCATCATTCACTTTGTCGCGTGCCGTTGCGGCGGCTGCGGCGGCCTTGTCTTTGAGGTCAGCCATCTTGTCGGCGGCCTCGGCTTTCACGGCCTCGGCTTTTTGTTCGGCGGCTACTTCTGCAGCTTTTGCCGATACTTGAGCGGCATCTTTCGATATTTCGGCAGCTGCGTCTGCGGCTGCTGTACGGGCTTTTGTATTCATATCCATAATATTGGCTGTTTTGTTGGTTATTTTATTGGTTATGCCAATATAAACAAGGGCAAAGTGGAATAGGTTGCCCAATACCTGTTAAAAAACATGTACGCAAATCAATGGCGCCTTGGTCCCGAAATCGGAAGCCAAGGCGCCATATTGCCATTGCGCACGATGGCGCGTTTGGTGCGGTTCAGTCAATTACAATTTTAAATGTGTCAGCACCTACCTTTACGATATAGATGCCTGCGTCAGAGGGACGGCAGCAAACCGTCAGCTCGCCATGTCCGCCGTAGAACACCGTGCTGCCGTCGATTGCATAGACCGCAACCGTGCTGTCGGCAGTTTTTTTGACTTTGATAACGCCATCGGTAACCGAAATGGAGATTTTGGCCGGGGCACCGCTTATATCTTCTACTCCCGAGGGCATATCGACGGAGACTGCGTTGGAGCGTTCGCTTTCAACTTCGGGCAACTGGTTTCCGTTGTCACGGTAGATTGCGGTTACGTAGTAGCCTACGAGGTCGCCGTATGCAATGCCCAGATTGGTTGCTTCTTGGCTTGTTTCGGCGGTTTCGTATGTGCGGACAGGCACAAGTATGCTTTGGTCTTTGCGCATGTCGATGCTGACTTTGAGATTGTCGATGAAAAGGATTCCGAGTACATCCGACGAAATCACTACAAATGAGTTCTGGTCGGCACCAGTGAAGCTTTTTTCGATTGTCTGCATGGTTTCTGAAACTACGAAGTCGTATTTGTCGATGTATTCGATGCCTCCGGCGGCATTATAGTGTGCTATGCCCATAGATGCCTTGTCGAGCCCCTTGCGCCCCATTGCGTCGAGGCTAATCTTTACGGTTCCGGAGCCTACCGACATGTCAAAAACCGGCGAAACAAGCATGGCAGCGCCAAACAGGTCGAAGTCCTGGTTGTTCAGACCCAACATACCTTTTGCATAAGCCGGCATCGCCACTTGCCAGTCGCCGTCGATGCACCCTTCGAGTTCTTTCTGTGGGGCATCCGGCGTCCCTTCGGTCTGAAAATACGAGAAGTCGGTGTCCACAAGGTCATAATCGCCGTCGGCCGCAGCCGTGTGCACCTTTATAACGTGCATGGCATAGACTGTGGCAAGGTCTGATGCACTCCATGATCCGGTGAAACCGTCTTTGCTGATGTCGTAGGCCGCAAAAGCAGTAGGTGCGGCTACATCGGTAGGTATCGCCGTCATCGGGCGTTCTTGCTCTTGGGTCACGTTGGTTCCTTGGCGTCCGCAGACTGTATAGTAGTACGGGGTTCCGAAATCAATGCCTTCTACGACATGGCTTGTGCCTTCTACAACAAAGCCCTCAAGCAGATATTCGCGTTCAAATATTGTAGTTGTGGTGTTGTAGTGGAGGGTGTATACGTTAAGTGCATACGAGTCGGCGCCTGCTGCAGCCTCCCAATTGGCGGTAAAGGAGTCTCTGGTGTAGTCGCTTGCCGGGAGAAGAGCCGGAATGCTTACTCCTCCGTCGTCGATGACGATGTCGTCGATGTAGAACGCGCCGTACATTGCCGGAAAGGCAATCTGCGAAAAGGCCGTTCCGCCTGTCATAGGAACTTCATAGTCGGCCCATTCGGTTGTAAGTGTAGAGAAGCCGTATCCCGTAGGATTCATGTAGTCCATTATCATGAGGAATGTGCCTTCTGCATCGGCTTTGGCTTTGAATTTGATGACATATCCGCCTTCGTTGCCGCTAAGGTCGAGCGCCGGTGTGGTGAGCATGCCCGTACCTACTTGCAGATAGGCCGTTCCGCCAGCCTGGAAAAGGTCGGTGCCGGTCCATCCGGCTGTTTGGGTAAGGTCGGCGGAAATTGTGCCGTCTACGGCCACTGGACTGTCGAGAGCCGGTTCTCCGACACTGCCTTTGGTGAATTTTGCAAAGTCTTCAGTCAATACCACCGCGGCACGAGCTGATGTTGCCGCCATGGTGGCGCAAAGCATGCAGATAAATGTAAATTTTTTCATATGTGGAATAGCGTGTTTGTAAAATTGTCTGCAAAAATAAATAATTAATATCAAAAAGAGAAATTTTAAGCGCGAATAACATTTGAATGACTAATAAAATACAGAAAAACGGCTCCAACGGGATTTTCCCGCCGGAGCCGTAGTGTAGTTATGAGGGAGTGCTTACTTCTTGACTATGGTGCAGGTTGCAGGCTGTCTGGAGAAGTCGAGCGTGATGTCGTATTTGCCTGTTTCGGCAAGGTTGAGGTCGCCACCGTTCTGCACTATGTTGTCGACAGAACCGCCGAAGCTGTATGCCCAGTCGTGGTTTACGCAGAATTTGAAGCCGCCGGCATCCTTCACTTCGAGGTCTTTTACCGTCCATACCGAGAAATCGGCGTTAGGCTTGAGGTCGACTGCCGTGCCGGTGTTCCAGCCGTTGAACTGGCCGATGGCAGAGATGACGGGTACGAGGATAGCCTCTACTGCCATGTCGGAGAACTTGGCTTTGATGATGTAGAGGCCTTTCTCGATGTCGAAGGTTTCGTGTCCGGCAGGCTTGAACGCCATTGTGAGCGCGCCTTTGAGGTTGCCGTTGGCCACGGTGTAGCTTGCCGGCATGAAGAAGAGGCCTTCGTCGGCAGCCTGGGCGGCCATATACCATTTGCCGCCGAGGGGTGCGGTGCCGGTGAACTCGTTGAAGTCGCCCGTCGACAGGGTGTGCATCTTTGTGAAGTCACTAAGGCTCGTCGATGCGCTTGCGATGTATATTTCTGACACCGCAGAGGGCACTACGCCGTATGTGAGGGCGAATACGTCGACTGCGATTGTCACCGAAGCTTTGGCGTCGATAATCTGGGCCGCGGCATCGTCGCTTTCAACGAGTTTGCCCGAGAGTGCCGTAGCGGCATCGGCTGCCACGCCGATGATGCCTTGTGTGCCTGTGCCGAGGTCGGAGGTGGGCATCACCGTCCATTCGAAGCCGGGAGCGGTGACATCGACGAGAGCTGTAAAGCCGCCGTCGTCGTACGACGTTGCCGAAGCATTGTCTTTTACCATCGGCATTGTCTGCCATGCGGCGCCCGATGATGTGCGGTAGCGCAGCACATAGCTGTCGGCAAGCACGCGAGCCGGTTTGAATGTCTTGATTTTGTAGGCATATTGGCCGTAGTACTTGTCGGCGCCGCCTATCCGCATGCTCGAGTTGCCGTCGACGGCATATGCGGCCCAACGGGTGTAGAGCGTGTATTCGCCCGGCGTACGGGTGAAGTTGTCGTAGATGGCGCTGTTGAGCGTAGCCGTCGGAACGAGTACGGCATTGCCTTCGGGCGTAAGCTCAATGGTCGCCGTCTTGGCGAAATCGGCTGTCATCGACACTTCCACACCGAATGTGAGGGTGGATGTCGCCGGAAAATTTTCGAGTTTGGTTATTTCGGCGAGCTGGGCCTGGAGTCCGAGGTCGGCAAGCTCCTGAAGGTCGATGGGCGTTGTCGTGCCGAAGTTGTCCTGCGATATTTCGAGGCCGTCGGCAGCGAAAAGGTCGAGTTCGGGGTTCTGTTGTATTTCCGGGTTCGGAAGCATGTCGTCGCATGAAGCCAACGCCACAGCCATTGCCAACACCGGGAAAAGTGCTATTTTTTTCATAACTGTTTATTTTCTTAGTGTCGGGGTTACTTTACCTGTGTGAATACCGGCTCGTTGACGCCGTTCTGGTCGGGCTGCACGGTCACGTCGTATTTGCCGATGATGAACCATACTTTCGGTTTGTCTTTGACGACGAGGCTCACGCAGAATGTCATGGGTTTGGCTTCGGTGAAGTTGGTCTGCCAGTTGCCTTTGCCCCAAACTGCACTGCCTTTGAACATCGAGCCTACGTTGCCCTCGTTGGAGAATTCCTTGTCGATGTCGTGGTTGCCGTCATCGGCCTGATAGCCTACCATCACTTTGCCGTCATCCCAGCCGTTAAGTGCGGTGGTGAAACGGAACCCGGCAGTACCGGCAGGCTGTTCGAAGGTGGCCGCGTAGATTTTGCATCCTACTTCAGGCTCGAAGAGTTTCCAATTCTCGTAATGCTCAAGGCTGCCTGCATCGGGAGTTTTCCATCCATTGAGTTGGCCGAGGATGTATATGAAGCCCGGTTTCTTGACGGCGTAGTTCAGCGTGACGTCGTTGTAGCTCACCACGTTCGATGTGATGAAGCTCGATGCCACGCCTTTCAGCTGTGCCGTGGCGCGGAAATAGACCTTGATGCCGGTTGTGGCTCCGCCGTCGGCGACATATTGGGCATAAGCATCTTCGTCGTCGATGCCGAGCAACAGGCACATGGCGCAGGCGAGGTCGTAGGTGCTGAAGCTCATGTGAGCGTCGTTGACGTTCTTGTTCTCGATGGTGACATAGTTTGCAGGAGTCGTCACGTTTCCGTCGCTGTCTTTAACTTCGTCGGTGAAGGTGTCCGACAGGCTTACCTGGGCGTTGTATTCCGCCTGTGCCGCAAAGCCGTAGTCGGGCTGCGAGCATACGAGGCCGAATGTCGCGGTGGTCTCCATGTCGCCGCTTGTCTCAAGGAGTTCGTTCTGCAGCGGCGGCCTGTTGAGGGTGAACGTGGTCGGCTCGGTGTAGACGGGCTTTTCGGTGTCGACACAGCCTGTAGCGGCTGCGGCCAAAGCCATGCCGGCCATCATATATATGACTTTTTTCATAGTTTTTTTACAATTTGTAGTTGCAGACATGGTTTTGGTTAATATCCGGGGTTCTGACCCACGGTGCCTACATACTGGTAGGGGATGGGGAAGACTTCATACATTGGATCGATGCCTTGGCCGGTGTACTGGCCGCCTTTCCACGACCACAGGTATGTTGAGCCGCTATATTTACCGAAGCGAATAAGGTCGGAGCGGCGGAAGCCTTCGGCATAGAGCTCGCACTGGCGTTCACGCAGAATGTCGTTTGCCGAGGGACTTGCGATGGCCGGAAGCCCTACGCGCTTGCGCACTTCGTTAAAGTAGTAGTATCCGTTGCACTCCACACCGCGCATCTGGCACTCGGCGAGCATCAGATAGGCGTCGGCAAGGCGGAACACCGGCAGGGCTATGTCGCTGGCGTCGCCGACCTTGTCGGGCTTCGGATAGGGTGTGCGGTCTTTGCTGTCTTCGGGCACACCTTCGTTGAGGGCATGCACGCGGTCCCATTCGGCCAAAGCTGCGGTGCGGTCGTAGTCGCTTTCGGTGGTGTAGCGGAACTTGGTGAGCATGTAGCCGCAAGAGTTTTCTTTTACGCCTGCGAGCGTGGGGATGTCTTCCTGATAGGAGCCTTCGTAGAAGAGACGTCGCGGGTCGCCGTTGAGAGCCTTGGAAAGCTCGGGACGCACCCGCAGCCCGGCCCAACCGTCGCCGGGATAGTTGAGAGCGAAGATTTCACGGGCGAGCGGAGAGTCGGGGCTATCGGGAGGCAGGATACTCGAGCTGACGATGGCGCGTGTTCCGCCCCATGTCTCGATGTAGTTCTGCTTTTCGGGCAGGCCCCATATTATTTCGCCGTTGCCGACATATTTTTCGTTAGAACCACAGAAGAGGTACTTGTATGTCGGCGCGAGCGTGATGCCCGTGTTTACGACATTCTTGAGCGCTTCGGCACATTCGGCCCACATTGGGGTGCCGGTGTAGACCTCGGCGTTGAGGTATAGCTTGGCAAGGAGCATGTAGCCCGTCTCGCGGTTTATGCGGCTGTAGACCTGTTGGGCAGCCGGGAGAAGATTGTCGACATGAGCCTTGAGGTCGGCCACGACGGCTTCGAAGAGCTGCTTGCGGTCGTAGGTCGGAGGGGTGGCGCCGGTGACGGAGTTTTCGTCAATCCACGGGCCGCGGCCGAAGCAGTCGATGTTCTGGTAGTAGGCATATCCGCGAAGCACGCGTGCTTCGGCGTCCATCTGCTTGATTTCATCGTCGGTGAAGTATGCGCCGCCGTATTGGTGCAGTTCGGAGATGAACACCGATGCAAGCTTGGCAAGGTGGTTCTCGCGCGAGAATGCGGCGTAAATCCATTCGTTAGCATCGGTCCAGGTGTTGAAGTTGAGCACTTTGTAGCCAGGGTCCTGCCATTGGTCGGAGATGAACAGCTCGTCGGCCGTTATTTCGTTGAGGCAGAAATGCGTACGAGTGAACACTCCGCGTCCGCCGTCTGACAGCGAAAGGCCCTGGTCGGTGTATAGGTCGTAGAATACGCTTGCGAACAGCCCTTCGAGGTCTTCTTTCGACGTGGGCGATGTTGCGGTGTTGGGGTCGGTGGGCTCGACGTCGAGGTCGCCGACGCAAGAAGTCGCCATGAAGCCGAAGGCGGCGACGGCCGCACCTAAGATATATTTGGTAAGTTTCATGTTATCCTTAGTTATTTCAGATGATTAGAAAGTTGCAACCAGGCCGGCCGATACCTGCAGAGGACGCGGATATGGGTTGTTGTCGATGCCTTTCGAGAAAGTGACTTCGGGGTCGAGGCCTTTGTATTTGGTTATTACGAAGGGGTTCTGCACGGCGCCATAGACACGCAGGCGCAGTTTGTTCTGCAGCAGTTTGTCCCATGTGTAGCCGACGGTGATGTTGTCGCAGCGCACAAACGAGGCGTTCTGCACGAAGTAGTTGCTCAGACGAGTATATTCCGAGCGATCGCAGCTGAAAATGTAACGGTCGCGCATCATGTTCGACATCGGTGTCTTGGCCGTATTGGCGCTTGTGAACACGCCGCCGCTCTGGCTGGCATTGTATACCCAGTTGTCGAAGTTGCCGCGAAGGGTGAAACCGAAGTCCCAGTTCTTGTACTGGAATGTGTTGACCCAAGTGGCGGTGAATGCCGGTGTCGCGTCGTGGTACTGTATAAGGTCATTCTTGTCGATGATGCCGTCGCCGTTCTGGTCTACGAAAACACCTTCGAGGGGGTCGCCGTTTTTGTCGTAGACCTGCTCATATACATAGTAGGTGTATGCCGGCTGTCCCACAACGTTGCGCTGGCAGTTGAGGGCGTCGCCTATGCCGCCGGTGACACCGCTGTAGCCTTCGGCTATGCGTGTGATTTTGTTCTTGTTCCAGGCGAAGTTTAGGTTCGACGTCCAGATGAAGTCGCGTGTCACCACGGGTTTGGTGTTGATATTGAACTCGATGCCTATGTTTTCGAGGTCACCGCCGTTAATCATGCCCACGTTCGAGAGGTTCGAGCCTGCGGCGTAGTCGGCTTCGACAAGGAGGTCTTTGGTTTTGCGCACGTAGTATTCGAGACTGCCGTTGATGCGGTTGTTCAGGAAGCCGAAGTCGATGCCGACGTTGTAGGTCGTGGTCGACTCCCATTTGAGGTCGGCGTTGAACTTGTTGGGCGTGAACGGCAGCACCCAGTTTCCGTTGAGCGGATAGCGGCCTGTGAGGTTGGTCGACACCGTATATGTGGGCAGATAGGGGAAGAAATCGTTGTCGAGACCCTGCTGGCCCGTGATACCGTAGTCGAAGCGGATTTTAAGGTCGTTCATCCACGAGCGTGCCGGTTCCATTAAGTCTTCGTCGATTATGCGCCAACCGATAGCCACTGCCGGGAATGTGCCCCAACGGTGTTCTTTGCTGAAGCGCGAGGTGCCGTCGCGGCGCACGGTGGCCGTGAGCATGTAGCGGTTCATGAAAGTGTAGTTGACGCGTCCGAAGAACGACAGCAGCTGGTATTCGCGTGCATAGAAATATGTCGGGGCATACTGGTATCCGGCATATTGGCGCAGGCTTTCGTCTTCGGCTGAAGCGATGGCGCTGTCGACCTTGCTTGCGTTGTGCCCTTTGTTCTTGAAGTGCTGCCACGAGTAGCCTGCGGTCACATCAAGGTCGGAGTGTATTTTGTCGAAAGTCTTGTTGTAGTTGAGGTAGAAGTCGAGCAGGAGCGATATGTTCTCGTCGTTCTCTTTCTTCCAGTTGACATAACCTTCCTGTATGTTCGATATTTTTCCGTCGGCTTCTTTATAGGAGAAGCTTCCGAGCCATGCTGCCGGCGAGAAAGCTTCGTCGCCCGAAGTGCATTCGCCGTGGCTGTAGTCATAGCCGAGGTTGAGGTTGGCGCGGAGTTCGCGCAGGAAGGGCATCTTCAGGTCGAGCTGCAGATTGCCGACGCTCTGGTACACGTTTGAGCGGCAGTACCAGTCTTCGACCATCGAGCGAGGGTTCAGCGCCGCCAAAGTGTTGATGGACGTGCCGGGAGTATTTGGGCCTGCGAGAGCGCCGCCGATGGCGTAGGTTGTCCATCCGTTGAAAATATTACCGTTTTCAGCCCGTACGGGGAGCGTGGGGTTGAAACTGATGGCATTGCCGAGAGCGCCGCCTTTTTCATATTGGTTGCGCACCCATGCGCCTTTGACGTTGGCGTTGACGCTCAGAAGGTCGTCGAAGAATTTAGGTGTCAGGTTGATGCTTCCGGTGAGGCGCTGCATGCCCGTGTTGCGGATGATGCCCTGATTGTCGGTATATCCTACGGCCACGCGGTAGGGAAGGATACCGGCGGTGCCGCCGACAGAGAGGCTGTAGTCGTGCGAGAACGATGTGCGGAGCACTTCTTTCTGCCAGTTGGTGTTTGCGGTGCCCAAGGCGGCATATTGGTCGCTCTCGGTTCCGTAGGTCTTTTCGATGAATGCGCGGTACTGGTTGCCGTCCATCATGGGCATGTAGTTGCGCGGAGTGTTCACGAAGAAGTTGGCGGCGAAGTTCACCTGGGGCTTGCCTGCCTTGCCGGTCTTGGTGGTTATGATGATGACACCGTTCGATGCACGGCTACCGTAGATTGCCGTGGCAGAAGCCGATTTCAATATCGTCATGTTCTCGATGTTCTCGGGGTTCACCAGCGAGAGGGGGTTCGACGAGCCTGCCACGCCTTTGTTGTCCATGGGCACACCGTCGATGACTATGAGCGGAGCCGTGGTCGCCGACAGCGAAGCGCCGCCGCGAATGGTGATGTTGGCGTCGCCTGCCGGGTTGCCGCCGTTTGTCGAAACGACCACGCCCGGGCTCGCGCCTACAAGTAGGTCCTGGGCCGACGATGCAAGGCCGGCCTCTATTTCAGACGGCTTGACAACGCCGAGAGAGCCGGTGGCGTCGGATTTCTTCACAACGCCGTAGCCCACCACAACGAGTTCGTTCATGGCAACGGTGTTTGTGGTGAGGCGCACCACGATGTCGGTGCGATTGTCGACGGCGATTTCCTGCGTCTCGCAGCCTACGTACGATATTACCAAAGTGGCGTCGGGCGCTACCTTGATGGTGAATTTGCCGTCGAAGTCGGTGACGACGCCGAATCCGGTGCCGCCCTTTACCTCGACACTTGCGCCGATGGCGGGTTCGCCCTCGGGTTCATACACGGTACCTGTGACCGTGATGTTCTGCGCGAAAGCCGGCAATGCCGCGGCAAGCACCAAAGTAAGTGCCATAAGGGCCTTGCGGGTCATTTGAAAACAAATGTTTTTCATGCAAGAGTGTTTTAGTTGGAGGTTTGTATTAATGTTAGTATTTATTGGCGATGGTGCGTGAAGACATTCCCCTTGCCCCGTAGTTACGGGCAAAGGTGACATTGGAGAGAGTGCATACGAAACGTGCATTAGCAACTGCGCGCCGAAGCGTTTTCATGATTATGTCAAGTATGTCGAAGTAAATATAATCTCTGAGGCGGATAGTACCGCTATGGTGTTTTTCTGCCGCAAAGAAAGTTATTTTCACCCAATTAAAACATATTTTTGTTATGAAAAGTTATTTACCCCCCCATTTTTAACATCATTAAGTTAACAAATGGTGCGATTTTAACATTTAGACAAAAAAAGATGCCGTGCTTCGGTTGGTCTCCGGGCACGGCATCTTTTAAAGGATATGGTTAGTTGTGAAGTGATTTAACCTCTAAATCACTTATTTCATCATAGGTATCTATGACACTCTGCAATTCAGCCTCTGACGGTAGCAGTTTCGCTGCTTTCTCTGAAATGAATTCTTTGAGCTGATACTCGGCAACTCCGAGTGGCTGATTCATCCCTCGGAACGACCATTCAACAACTGTGTCATCTTTCGATTTACAAATCAGCAATCCTATTGTCGGGTTGTCATCGGGTTGTTTCATAAGTTCGTCAACCGCCGAGACATAGAAATTCAGTTTTCCGGCAAAATCCGGGATGAACGGCACGACTTTCAATTCGCATACGATATATGCTTTGAGCCTCGTATGGTAGAATATCATATCGGGAATGAATGTCTGTCCTCCAGGCATCTTCAATTCCATCTGGCGACCGACATATGCGAACCCTTGTCCTAACTCAAGTAGGAATCGGGTGATGTTGGTCGCAAGTTCATCTTCTAATTGCTTCTCGGTTGTAATTTTTTTGTCGATGAACCCGAAATCATACGGGCTTTTCAATATGGCCTTTGCAAGACCGCTATATGGAGCCGGCAACTTCTCATCGAAGTTAGTAATGGCATGACCTTGTTTCCCATATAGGTTGTTGTCTATCTCTGCGCCAAGTTCCGCCCTGCTCCAACTATTCCGTATGGTTTCCTCAATATAGAAAAGAGCCTCGCTTACGGATTGCGAATGAGTAAATATATATACATGATGTTTCCACGGTACCATTCCGAAGTCAATAGGCATTTCAAATTCGTCACCAAGTTGGTGACGAATTGCATCATCTTGATTATAAAACTCATACCACCGTTTGGCATACTTGATATTGGTTACAGAAAAGCCTGTTTGACCGGAAAAGCCGTCTTGAGGTCAAGACTGAGGCAGTCAAAGAACGCGCTTCCCCACTTGGCGGCTTCATGAAGCCTTGATATATCTCGCCCACCAGTAATATTCCAGCATGGATGTGTTGACTTTTACCGCGGCCTTTATCTGCGACCTGCGGAAACGCTCTTTCAACGTGCTCAAGAGCTGTGCATACTCCTTCCCGGCAACGATGGTATCACGTTTCACAAATGCCGGTTTACTGCTTGTCTTTGCCATAATTGATTTTACCCTATATTGAGAGCATCGCAAAGTTAAACAAAATATTTGACAATTGGTCGGAAATTGATTAATTTTGTCCGACATGACATAAAAACACAAATGGATAAGAAAGGCAAAATAATAGTAGTGGCGGCTCCGTCGGGCTGCGGAAAATCTACAATCATCAACGCGTTGCTCGAAAGCGGCGACCTAAACCTCGGCTTTGCCGTGTCGGCCACCACAAGGCCGCCGCGTGAAGGCGAAATACATGGCCGCAATTACTACTTCATGACAGAAGAAGCCTTCCGCGACGCTATCGCCGAAGGCGAGTTCATCGAGTTCGAAGAGGTATATCCCGGCCGCTTCTACGGCACTCTGCGCAGCGAAATCGAGCGCATCACCGGGCAGGGCCACAATATAATACTCGACCTCGACGTCAACGGCGCCTTGGGCGTGAAGAGGCTCTACGGCGACAGCGCCCTGGCTATCTTCATCCAGCCTCCGAGTGTCGACGAGCTGCGCCGCCGGCTTGAATTCCGAGGCACCGAGACCGCCGAGGTCATCGACGTTCGCATCGACCGCGCGCAATACGAGATTTCGCGCGCCGCCGAGTTCGACCGTGTGGTTGTAAACGACCGCCTCGACACCGCCATAAACGAAACACGTAACCTGATAGGAGGCTTCATCGCCTTGTCGTGACAGGCCGCTTATGGAGACGATAGGAATATTCGGCGGCTCGTTCAACCCCGTGCACATAGGCCACATGATGCTGGCTTCCTATCTGGTGCAGTGGGGATATGTCGACAAGCTTTGGCTGACACTTTCGCCGCTGAACCCTCTTAAAGAGCCGGGAGGGCTTTTGCCCGACATGAAGCGACTTGCCATGCTCACACTCGCCTCGAAAGGCGCCCCCGACATCGACATCTGCGACATCGAGCTTGCGATGCCAAGGCCTTCATATACTATCAATACCCTCGACCTGCTTGCCGAGCGCAACCCCGAATGCCGTTTCAAGCTCGTCATCGGCAGCGACAACTGGCGCATATTCGACCAATGGCGACAGGCGCAGCGCATACTCGACGAGTACGGCGTGCTGGTATATCTCCGCCCCGGCTACCCTGTCGTCAACGAGCATGTGGCCGGCATGGAAGTAGTCGATGCCCCCATGGCGCACGTGTCGAGCACATTTATCCGCAATGCCATAGCACGCGGGCGCGACATGGGCTATTTTCTGCCACAGGGAGTGTACAAATATATTCTCGACAACAAATTATACCGACCGTCAAAATGAACACCACCATATCGCCGGCGGCTCTTGGCCTCGCCGCACTATCGCTTGAATACTGCAAGGCCGTGGCAGCCGCGCCGCAGACGCATCCGCGCGACTTTCTGCGCGAAGTGCTCCGCTATCTGCCACGCATATACATCACAATCGCCGATTTGAAGCCATACGGCGACGACTCCGACGCAGATGCCGCCGAAACCGGCGCTATCTACGATACGGTGACTGAAGAACAGTACGAACAGGCGCGCATCGAAATGGCTACACTACTCGGCGAGTACGACATGTATCTCGACGCCCCGGCCGAGGCAATGCGCTACTCCGACACACCCGTAGCCGTATCCCTCGCCGAACAGCTTGCCGACATCTACCAGAACGTCGCCGACTTTGCCGCCACAATTGGGCAGACCACGCCCGAATTGGTGCCCGATGTGCTCTCGGATATGAAATACCGCTTCGGCGAATATCTCTCGGACACCCTGTGCGGTGCCCTCAAAGCCGCCAACTACATTTTCAACAACGCATCATTTGAGCAATGAACAGCCATATCACAGACCTTTGCCGTTTTCTCGACAGTTCGCCTGTCAATTTTTTCGCCGCCGAAAGCGTGCGGCAGCGTCTCGAACAGCACGGTTTCGCCCGTCTCGACATGCGCGACAGCTGGTCGCTGAAGCCTGGCGACAGGCGCTATGTGACGGTCAACGGCACGGCCATATTCGCCTTTGTCGCAGGCACCGGCAGCCCGGCGGCCGGCTTCCATATCATAGCCGCCCATAGCGACTCTCCCGGCTTCCGCATAAAGCCCTCGTGCGAGATGCCCGGCGACGGTAGCTCTGTAAGGCTCAACACCGAGGTATACGGCGGCCCGATACTTTACACATGGTTCGACCGTCCTCTGTCGCTCGCCGGACGCGTGATGCTCCGTTCGTCCGACCCCTTGCATCCGCGCTCACGACTGGTGCGTATCGACCGTCCGCTACTCGTAATTCCGCATCTTGCCATACACTTCAACCGTGCCGTGAACGAGGGCAACAAACTCTCGAAGCAGAAAGACATGCTGCCGGTGCTCGCCATCGACAGCGAATGCCGCAAAGGCATCGTGCGCGACATCGTTGCCGAAGCGCTCGATGAGGCTCCCGGCGATATCATAGACTACGACCTGTCGCTATACACTACGGCCAAGGCGGCTACCGTCGGCCTAAACGACGAGATGGTATGCTCGGGGCGCCTCGACGACCTCTCGATGGTGCATGCAGGGCTGAGTGCGCTACTCGAAAAAGCCGACTCCGACAGCGCCTGCACACGCGTCCTTGCCGTGTTCGACAACGAAGAGACCGGCTCAGGCACAAAACAGGGCGCAGCCTCGCCCGTGCTGGAGCACATTCTGCGCCGTGTAACCGCATGCCTCGGCGGCTCAGACGAAGACTACATGCGAGCCGTGGCCGCATCCTTTATGGTTTCGGCCGACAATGCCCACGGCTTCCACCCCAACTACCCCGAAAAGTACGACCCGACAAACCATCCGGCACTCGGGCACGGCCCCTGCATCAAGGTCAACGCCAACTGCAAGTATATGACCGATGCCGACTCCGCCGCAGTCTTCGCACAGCTATGCGAACGTGCCGGAGTGCCCTGCCAGTACTTCGTCAACCACAGCGACGTGGCCGGCGGCTCGACCCTGGGCAACATCCTCACCTCGAAAATTCCACTCCGCGGAGTCGACATGGGCGCACCGCTGTGGGCCATGCACTCCGTCTGCGAGACCGGCTCGTGCGCCGACCACAACTACACCATCGCCGCCTTCGCCGAGTTCTTCGGACTCTGATTTGTATACTTATAGGTTAAAAAACATGGCCGCGCCCTTGTGTTTTAGGACGCGGCCATGTTTATGTGCAGTATAGCGGTCGGCGAGTTTAGCCGAGGAAGTACATGTTGAGGCTGCCGGTCGATGTAAGGTCGAGCAGGCTGCTGTAGAAGAAGCTTACGATGCCGAGGCCTATGATACCGGCTATTGTGAGCCAAAGGCCGAGACGTTCGCCGAACGATGAACGGAATGTGGGTATCACGCATTCGTCTTCGCTGATGAACATTGCCTTGACAACGAGCAGATAGTAGTATAGCGACACTATCGTGTTGATAAGGGCGATGAGCACAAGCACATAGATTGCCACCGAGCCTTGGTTGATTGCCGAAGTGAAAATGAAGAACTTCGAGAAGAAACCGGCGAAGGGCGGTATACCGGCGAGTGAGAACATGGCGAGCATCATGCAGAACGAGAGCCGGGGGTTGGTGCGGTAGAGACCGCGGTAGTCGTCCATCGACACACGGCCGGTGGCGTTCTCGATAGCTCCGATGACACCGAAGGCGGCGAGGTTGGAGAAGATGTATACGAGGATGTAGTACATAAGCGCAGCCACGCCCATTGCGTTATAGGCTATGACGCCGAGCATGATGTATCCGGCCTGCGAAATGGATGAGAACGCAAGGAAGCGTTTCATGTTGCGCTGGCGGATAGCGAAGAGGTTACCGACGGTGATGGTGAGGATGATGAGAGCATAGAGCATCCACTCCCACACCTGGCTATAAACCGAGCCGAAGACCTGAGCCATTACCACAAGGAAGGCAAAGGCTGCGGCGCCCTTGGATATCACCGAGAGGTAGGATGTGACCGAAGTGGGCGCGCCCTGGTAAACGTCGGCAGTCCACAAGTGGAAAGGCACAAGCGAGAGCTTGAAGCCTATGCCGGCGATGACGAATGCCACAGCCACAATGAGCAGCGTGCTAAGCTGTCCGCTGACGGCGAAATAGATGTTCTCGAAGTAGAGCGAGCCGGTGAGACCGTAGACGAAGCTGAGACCCATCATGAATATTGCCGACGAGAAAACGGCGGTCAGGATATATTTGACAGCGGCTTCGTGGCTTTCGTAGCGGTTCTTGTCGAGCGCCACCATTGCGGCCAAGGGCAGCGAAGCGCTCTCGAGACCTATGACGAACAGGAGGAAGTGACGGGCCGATAGCATCAGATACATGCCGAAGAGCGTCACAAGCAGCAGTTCGTAGAACTCGCCGCGGCGCATGAGCATGTTTTCGCCGTTGGCCCATTTGATTGACTGTATCAGAACGATGACAACGCCGACGTTGAGGATACCTTTGATGGCGGCGATAACGGGCGAGGTTTCGTACATTCCGGCAAAGGCTACCGTATCGGCATCTACGCCAAGGCAGTGGCTACAAAATCCGCCGAGAGTCGCCAAAAGCGTAAGCACTGCGGCAAAGACGGGCAGGCCTTTCTGGGTCGACTTCGGCATGAAGGTGTCATAGAGGAATACAAGCAGAAACACCACCAAAATGGCGATTTCTTGCTTCATTGCTAAAAATTGTGAGTAATCCATTGCGTATTATTCCTGAAGTGTTTACATACCGAGCACGGCGAAAATTTCGGGGCTGAAGGTTGTTTTAATCAGATTGACGAAGAAGTTGGGGAAGCAGCCGATAGCAGCCACGCATACGATGAGCGCTGCGGTCGAGAGGCGTTCCCACCATGTGGCGTCGGTCAGTTCGCGGTGATGGTCGTTGTATACCGGGCCGAAAAGGAGCTTGCCGACAACGCGGAGAATGTAGACCGCCGTGATGACAATCGAGCAGCATGCGATGATGGTGAAGACTATGCGGAGCGAGCCTGCGCCGGCAAGGAAGTCGGCCATACCGGCTTTGAACGAGCCGACGAAGATAGTCATCTCAGCCACAAAGCCGCTGAGGCCGGGGAGACCGAGCGACGCCATACCGGCGATAACGTAGCACACCGACAAATAAGGCATAATCTGCATCATGCCGCCCATCTCGGTGATTTCGCGAGTGTGGGTGCGGCCGTAAATCATGCCGATAAGGGCGAAGAAGAGCGCCGTCATCAGGCCGTGCGAGAGCATCTGCATGATAGCGCCGGTCATTGCAGTGGTGTTGAGCATGAGGATGGCGAAGAGCACCAGGCCGCAGTGCGACACCGACGAATAGGCGTTGATGTATTTAAGGTCGGTCTTGACGCATGCGCAGAAAGCTCCATAGACAACCGAGATGCCGGTGAGGATAAGGAATATCCAAGCGAGTTCGTGGGCAGCCTGCGGCATGAGGTAGATTGCCACACGGAAGCATCCGTATCCGCCGAGCTTCATGAGCACGCCGGCGTGGAGCATCGATACGGCAGTGGGAGCCGAAGCGTGACCGTCGGGACTCCATGTGTGGAAGGGGAACATGGCACCGAGCACGCCGAAGCCTACAAAGGTCATCGGGAAGAGGAACTGCTGCCATCCGTGGGGGATGGACGCGTTCGAAGCGATTTCGAGTATGTTCCATGTCAGTGGCTGTCCTTCGGGCGCCGAGTGGTAGTAGATGCCGATGAGACCGAGCATAAGGAATGCGGAGCCGCCCATAAGCATCAGGGTAAGCTTCATTGCCGAATAGTTCTTGCGGCCCGAGCCCCATACACCGATGAGAAGATACATCGGAATAAGGGCGACTTCATAGAACATGAACATCGTGAATAGGTCGATGGAGATGAAGAAGCCGAAAACGCCGGTCGACAGAAGTATCAGCCAAAGGAAGAATTCTTTTGGCTGCGCGATTGTCCACGAGGCGAAAGAGCCGGTGAAGAGGATTATCGACGACAGCAGAAGCATGGCGATTGAAATGCCGTCGACACCGACAGCGAGATTGATATGCAGAGGTGCGAACCACGTCCACGAGTCTACGAACAGCATAGGAGCGGCCTCGCCTGCTGCGCGCAGGTCGAGATATTGCAGCAGAAGCACTACCGACAGGGCTATCAGCGCGGTAGAGCCGACTACGGCCACGGCGCGTATCTGACGCACGTTGCGGCAGAGTCCTACTCCCGCAAGCATCAACAGCGGGATGACTACAAAGTAGATTAAGATATTAGAAAACATCGTGAGTTACTGATTTTATGTATTTGCACTGTTGATGATTGGTCATATCAGGCATAGCACCGTGATGCCTCCGAGGGCAAGGGCGCCGATAAGATAGTACCACACATACATCTGTATCTGGCCCGACTGGAGAGGCTTGATGGCGTCGGAAGCCTTGTTTGTGATGGTGGCGAAAGAGTCCATAGTGCCGTCGATTATGTGGCGGTCGAACCATGCCAAGGGGCGGCATACGCTGTTGAATATGATTTTATGGGTGATGAACATGTAGAGTTCGTCCCAATAGAAGCGGTGGTAGCTCCATGTCCAAAGAGCCGGAAGGGCTTTTCTGAATTTTTCGGGAAGAGAGTTCTCCTTGCGGTACATCACCGTTGCAAGGCCTATGCCGAGCAGGGCGACGATGAGACTGACGGTTGCCACGCTCCAGTCGAAGTGCTCCATGAAGTCGTAGGCGTGTCCGTCCCATGTCACAAGATTGCCGAAAGGAATAAATCCGGCCACGCAGGAGATTGCAGCGAGGATGATGAGCGGCAGGCTCATGGTCCAGGGCTGGTCGTGCGGAGCGTGGTGTCCTTCGGGCACTTTATGCTCTTTCCACCAGAATATGAGGTAGTAGAGACGGAACATGTAGAAAGCCGTCATGCCGGCGACAAGCGACATCCATATGTAAGCCACCCAGTCGTAGCCCATGCAGCTGCTGAGGATTTCGTCCTTGGAGAAGAAGCCCGAGAACGGAATGATGCCGGCAATGGCGAGACAGCCGATGAGGAAGGTGATATGCGTAATAGGCATGTGCTTGCGCAGGCCGTGCATGGCAGTGTAGTCGTTAGAGCCGATGGCGTGGATGAGCGCGCCGGCACCGAGGAAGAGCAGGGCCTTGAACATGGCGTGCGTGAACAGATGGAACATCGAGGCCATATATCCGAGGCCATGGTGTATTTCGGGACGAGCCACACCGAGCGATACCATCATGAATGCAATCTGCGATATGGTCGAGAACGCGAGCACGCGTTTGATGTCGACCTGAGTGCAGGCCACCATTGCGGCGTAGAATGCGGTGAGGGCACCTACGACGGTGATGATGATGAGCGAGGTTTCTTCCATCAGATAGAGGGGGAAGAGACGGGCCACAAGATATACGCCTGCCACAACCATCGTAGCGGCGTGGATGAGCGCCGACACGGGGGTGGGGCCTTCCATGGCGTCAGGAAGCCATATATGCAGGGGCATCATGGCCGACTTACCCATGCCGCCCATGAAGATGAGCACCAAAGCCCATGTGAGCACCGAGCCGCCCATGAATACGGGAGCGGCGCTGTTCTCGAATATGCTGCGTATGCCCTGGGCGGTGCCTTCGTTCACCTGATATACATTGGCAAGACCTTCAACGGGTATCGATGTCAATTCGGTGAAGTTGAATGTGCCTGTATAGTACGACAGGGTGAGAATGCCGATGAGGAAGCCGAGGTCGGCGAAACGGGTCACGATGAAGGCTTTCTTGGAGGCCGACACTGCCGACGGTTTGATGTAGTAGAAACCGATAAGCAGATAGGACGAAGCGCCCACGAGTTCCCAGAAGATGTACATCTGGAAGATGTTAGGAGCTACCACAAGACCGAGCATCGAGAAGCTGAACAGCGACAGGAAGGCGTAGAAGCGCTGGAAACCGTGTTCATACACCCCGTGGTGGTCGCGCATGTAGCCGAGCGAATAGAGATGCACCATGAAAGAGATGGTCGTGATTACCACCAGCATCATGGCCGAAATCGGGTCGAGGAAGAAGCCGAGCTTTATTGCGAGCTTGTCGGTGAACTGCAGCCAAGTCTGGTCGAAGACCATATACTGGAGACGTTCGCCGGCCGCGTTTATGAACTCGGGAGCTCCGCTGAAGAAATATGTGAATGCGGTATAGTACGACAGCACCAAAACAGTGCCCATACCCAAAGTGCCGAGAATTCCGGCGAGCTTATGGGTCATCTTCATGCCGCAAAGGCCGAGGAAGACGAACATAAACAGCGGAATGGCAAGTATCAGAACAGGAATAGTGGCTTCCATGGCGCTTAGAATTTCATTTCGTTAAGCGAGCGCACGTCGATATTCTTGGCGGCTCGGAAGATGTTTATAATAATTGCGATAGCGAGCGCCGTTTCGGCAGCGGCTATAGCGATTGCAAACAATGTGAAGAACATACCCTCCATCTGTTCGGGATAGAGAAAACGGTTGAACACCACAAAATTGATATCGACGGCGTTGAGCATCAGCTCAAGCGATATCAGCATCGCAATCATATTCTTACGGGTGATGAACCCGTATACTCCGCAACAGAACATTATCAGCGCGGGCACAAGATAGAATACTGCTGTTATTTCCATAGTTGTCAACGTTTACGGGCGATTACCACTCCACCTATTATACATGCGAGAAGCAGCACGCTGACGGCCTCGAAAGGCAACAGGTACTGACCGGCGCCGGTGCCGAGGAGCGCAGTGCCGACGGCATCCATGTCGGGCGCCTGCATTTCGGGCTTGGCCACGAAAGCCATGCAACGGCTAAGCAGTGCGTAGCCGGCGACCACAAGCATTGCCACTGCGGCAATTGCGCCAAGCACACGTGAGCGCGAGGTGAGGCGCTCAGTGTTGTCGCCCGGACGGCTGGTAAGAAGGATGGCGAAGACGAACAGCACCACAATGCCTCCGGCATACACCGCAATCTGCACGGCGCCAAGGAACTCGTAGTCGAGCATGAAGTAGACCACGGCGGCGGCAAATAGGGTGAACAGCAGGTATGTGGCGGCACGCAAAATCTTGCGCGTAGTTACGGCCATCACAGAGAAGACTATCATCGCCAGCGCGACGATGAAATACATGATTAAACTTCCTACTGATTCCATATATCGGTTTATTTATTTTCTTCTTTGTTGTCGTCGGCCCTCGGCGCTTCTGTGGCTTCGGCGGCTTTTGCAGCTGCTTTGGCGGCAGCGGCAGCCTTTGCGGCGGCAATCTTGGCCTCACGCTCGGCGGCGATTTTGGCAAGTTCTTCGGGCGTGGGCTCCGGCTCTTCCTTTTCGGGGAGATAGTTGAGCTGCTTTACGAGTTTGGAGCGTGTGAACACGGCCTGCTCGAAGTCGTTGTCGAACTCTATGGCGCCCGTGGGGCAGTTTGTCACGCACAGCTGGCAGAAAGTGCAGCTGCCGAGGTCGTAGAGGTATTTGACAAGTTTTTTCTTTTTGGTGCCCTGAGGAGTGGTTACCATCTTGCTCTCTATGGCGATTGTGCCGTTGGGGCAGTTGCGCTCACAGTTGCCGCAGGCTATGCACTTATGGTTTCCGTCGGCATCGTAGATGAATTTCAGCTCGGCGCGGAAACGCTCTGCCGGATGATGGGTGAGACGGTTTTCGGGATAGCACTCCGTGATTTTAGGGGTGATGAACTCCTTGCCGGTGACTTTCATGCCTTTGAGGAGGCTTGCGACACCGGTGCCTAAGGATGAGAAATATTCTTTTACACTACCCATGGATTTGGTTCTCTATTGAGTGTTAGTTTGATTAATTCAATATGTTATAGCCGTATCAGTCGCGGGCCTGTCCACCGACAATGTCGAGTAGTTCGGTGGTTATGCTCTGCTGGCGCAGCTTGTTGTATTCGAGTTGGAGTTGTTCGAGGAGCTTTTGGGCGTTGTCGTTGGCGCTTTGCATTGCCATGACACGCGCAGCCTGTTCCGAAGCCCTGTTTTCGGCGAAAGCCTCCTGCATGAGCGACAGCAGATACATGGGCAGCACGGTCGAGAAGATGGTGGCGGCGTCAGGCTCGAAGAGATAGGGGCGGCCTTCGCCTTTGGCGTTGTCGCCAGCAAGGTCTTCCTGCGAGAGGGGGAGATATACATCCGACACAAGCCGCTGTCGGCCGGCCGAATGGAAGTGCATGTACTGCAGCACGACCTTGTCGAGTTCTCCGGCAAGGAAGCGGCTCTCAAAGCCTTGGGCGAACGCCTTGACGTCATCGCCTTCGCTCTTTGAGTCGACCGTCACCTCACCGATGGTGAGCCGTGGGTCGGATACGGCGATTTTTTCTACGGCACGGCGCATCTTCTTGCCTACGGGTACTATCTCTATCTCGACATCGTGCCCCGCCTCGTCTCTGAGCGAGGCGATTGTGGCGAGCATGCCTTTGAATATGTTAACATTGTATGCGCCGCAAAGGCCGTCGTCGCTACCGAGCACTATTATGGCGGCACGACGGATTGTCTGACGCTTGGCCGCCAGCGGGGAGCTGACGGCAGCGTCTGACGACAATAGGTTCGCAATCACGGTCTGCACACAGTTGCGGAACGGCTGCAAACGGCGCAGGACACCCTCAGCCTTGTGCATTTTGGCCGAGGAAATCATCTTCATGGCTCCCGTAATCTTCTCGGAAGATGCGACAGAGCCTATTCGTCCTTTAAGTTCGCGTAGTGTTGCCATTTAGCGTTTGTGTGGGTGATTGGGGATATTGATTTTCAATGTTTTTATTTCGATGCGAAGCGTGCCGCAACTTCTTTGGCGGTTTCGGTGAGTTTCTGAGCCACATCGTCGGTGAGCTTGCCTTGTGCGAGCTGAGCGAGCACTTCGTCGGCATATTTGGCTTCGATGAGCTGGATGAACTGCTTTTCGAACTCGGCGACATCGGCGATGGGCACGTTTTCGAGAAGTCCGTTCACGCCGCAGTATATGATGGCGATTTCTTTTGCGACAGGCATGGGGCGGTATTGTGGCTGGATGAGCAGGCGTTCGTTCTTGCGGCCTTTGTCGATGACGCGAGCCGTAACGGGGTCCATGTCGCCGCCGAATTTCGTGAATGATTCAAGCTCACGGAACTGGGCCTGGTCGATTTTGAGCGTGCCGGCCACCTTTTTCATAGCCTTGACCTGTGCGTTGCCGCCTACACGCGAAACCGAAATACCGACGTTGATAGCCGGACGGATACCGCGGTTGAACAGGGCCGTTTCAAGGAATATCTGGCCGTCGGTGATAGAAATCACGTTGGTGGGGATATACGCCGATACGTCGCCGGCCTGGGTTTCGATGATAGGGAGCGCCGTGAGCGAACCGCCGGCTTTTACGAGCGGCTTTAGCGGTGCCGGCAGGTCGTTCATCTGAGATGCCACTTCCTGGTTGTCGATGATTTTTGCGGCACGTTCGAGCAGACGCGAGTGCAGGTAGAAAATATCGCCGGGGTAGGCTTCACGACCCGAGGGGCGTTTGAGAATCAGCGACACTTCGCGGTAAGCCACAGCCTGTTTCGAGAGGTCATCGTAGACGATGAGCGCGTCACGGCCGGTATCACGGAAGAACTCGCCTATGGCAACACCGGCGAACGGTGCGAAATAGCGCATCGCGGCCGACTCGGATGCTGTTGCGGCAACGACCACGGTATAGTCGAGGGCACCGTACTGTCTGAGAGTCTCCACCGTAGCGGCGATAGACGAAGCCTTTTGCCCGATAGCCACATAGATGCAGTAGACAGGCTTACCTTCTTCAAATCCCTTGCGCTGGTTGATGATGGTGTCGATGGCTATGGCTGTTTTGCCTATCTGGCGGTCGCCGATAATCAGCTCGCGCTGTCCGCGGCCTATGGGCACCATAGAGTCGATGGCTTTGAGGCCTGTCTGTAGAGGTTGCGTTACAGGCTGACGGTAGATTACGCCGGGGGCCTTACGTTCAAGCGGCAGACGGATGAGGTCTCCGCCGATGGGGCCACGGCCGTCGATTGGCTCGCCGAGAATATTGATTACGCGCCCGAGCAAGCCTTCGCCCACCGGGATAGAGGCAATCTCGCCTGTACGACGCACGGTCATGTTCTCGGTGACCTTGTCGACGCTGTTGAGAAGAATAACGCCTACGTTGCTCTCCTCAAGGTTCATGGCCACGCCTTTTACGCCGTTTTCGAACTCTACCAGTTCGTTTGCGCCGACCTTGTCGAGGCCGTAGACGTGAGCAACGCCGTCGCCCACCTCGAGCACGGTGCCGACTTCTTCAAACGTCACTTTTGCGTTGACGTTCTCGAGCTGTTGCTTCAATACTTCTGAAATCTCGCTGGGATTTATCATTTATGTGCGTGAGCTTGCTGAGTGATAATGATGTTTTAGTTTAAAACTGCTGCTACTGCAACAGATGCAGCCTGAGCTGCTTGAGACGTGTGGCTACGGAAGCGTCGAGGCGCTCCGAGTTTACCGTGACGGTGAAACCACCGATAAGCGCGGCATTTACCTTATAGTCGAATTCAAAAGTGCCTTTGCCTATATGCTTTGCGACAACGGCTTCAAGGCGCCGGCGCTCTTCATCGGGCATGGGGGCGGCACTCTCCACCTCCACACGGTAGATGTCGTTTGCCGAGCGGTAGATGTCGATATAGGCACGGGCGATATCCCACGCGAGGTCGAGGCGCTTGTTGCGGCGCAGGAGCTTCAGGAAATCGCCGAAAGTGGGGATTCCTGCCGCAGCGGCGCCCGAAGCCTGTGTCAGCAACGCTTCTTTGTCATCGTCCGACACGAAAGGGTTCGCCACTGTCGAGGCCAATGCCGGCTCTGCGGCAAACGAAGCAGCAAGCGCCTGCATAAGGCTGTATAGCGCATCGTTGTCGCCACGGTCGGCGCCTACTTCGTAGAGCGCTTTGGCATATCGGCGAGGGATAAGACCTTTGTCCATAGCTTATCAGTTGTTCTTTTCAATCTCATCGAGCAAGGAGTCGACCAGTTTGTCCTGTGCCTTGTCCTGCTGCATTTGCCGGTTTACGATTTTGCCTGCTATTTGCAGTGCGAAGTCGCTCACCTGGTTGCGGAATTGTTGGCGCGCCTCTTTCTGCTGCTGCTGTATCTGCAATTTCGCGTTGTCCATCACCTTCTGGGCTTCGGCCTGGGCCTCGTTGCGGGCCTGCTCGATGATTTGTGTCTTCATCTTGTCGGCCTCGCGGAGCATATCGGCCTGTTGGCGACGGGCTTCGTTTAGATACGTTTCGGCTTGTTGGCGCGCGTTGTCGAGCTGTTCTTTAGCGGCTTGAGCATACTCCACACCCTTGTCGATGAGTTCGGCACGGCTGTCGACACTCTTGAGGATGACGGGCCAGGCAAACTTCCACAGAATGAGGAAGAGGATGCCGAAGGCAATGAACATCCAGAATATCAGGCCGAAATCGGGAGTGAACAGTTCCATTTAATCAGCGCGTTAAAGACAGATTAGAGGAAGAGCGAGAGTGCGCAGACAATCACAGCGAACAGGGCCACACCTTCGACGAGGGCGGCAATCACAATCATGTTGCTTCGGATGTCGCCGGCTGCTTCGGGCTGACGAGCAATTGCTTCCATAGCTGAAGCGCCGATTTTACCGATACCGATACCAGCGCCGATGGCTGCGATGGCAGCGCCGAAAGAGGCGCCGAGTCCCAGAACGGGAGCGATTTCTGCTAAAAGTCCAAACATAGTCTTTTAAGTTTTATTTTGTTGGTTTATTATTGATTTCTATTATTTTACACGAGTGTGTCGATTATCTTTTTGCCGAGGCTCTCGTCTTTCTCGTGTTCCGTGTGGTGTTCATGCGCCAGACCGATGAATATGGCCGAGAGCATGGTGAACACATAGGCCTGGATAAAGCTTACGAGCACGTCTATCAAGAGCATGAATATCGAGAAGAAGAGCGACACGACAGTGGCTGCGCCGCCTGCAACAGGGCTCATTGCAGAGAATATGAAAATGAGGAGCGTGAGAGTGATTACTATCATATGGCCACCCATCATGTTGGCAAACAGACGCACCGTGAGGGCTGCCGGCTTGGTAAACATGCCGAAAATTTCGATTACGGGCATGATGGGTATGGGCACTTTGAGCCACATGGGCACATCGGGCCAAAGTATTTCTTTCCAATAGTGTCGGTTGGCAAAGATGTTCGTGACAAGGAATGTGCACACTGCCAACACAAGTGTTACGGCGATGTTGCCGGTCAAGTTGGCGCCGCCGGGGAATATCACTACAAGGCCGAGAAGGTTCATCAGCAGTATAAAGAAGAACACAGTCAACAGATAGGGTGCGAACCGCCTTGCGTCGGGGCCAAGTATAGGCTTGACTACGCCGTCGTAAACGAAAGTAACCACAGCCTCTATACCGCCAAGGCCTTTTCGTGGAGCCTTATAGGGGTGTTTCTTGAGATAATGCGCAAGCCAAAGCATGAGACAGGCGCACAGCAGCACGGTGATAAAGAGCGCGCATACGTTCTTGGTGATTGAAATGTCGAGCGGACGTATTTCTTCGCCGTCTACGATTTCGACCACTTTGCCGTTGTATTTGCTCCCGGGAGCGGCTATGCGGAATTCGCTGCGACCGTCGACATAGCTGTGGCCGTGGTCGAGATGCGCCGAAGAGAAGCAATGCCAGCCGTCGGTACCTTTTACGATGACAGGCAGGGGAATGCGGTGATGGTGGTCGAAGGGGACTTCCCATCCATAGCCGTCGAGCAGATGCCCGAAGATGATTTCCTTGGGATTTATGCTCTTTTCGGCACTATCGGCAGCCGCACGCTCTTTTGCGGCTTCGGCCGCTACGGTAGCCTCTATGCCGTCGCCGGCAGCTGCCATGGCAAGCGAAGCCGTCACGGCAAGAAACAGGGTTGATATTATTAATCTCAAACGGGTCATGAGGCTATCAATATACACAGACCGACACCACATTGCTGTCTACATCGACAATGCCGCCTGATACCGGCGTCGAATGCTCCGTCCCCGATTCGTCGGTATAGCGGATATTGCCGGCCACGAGTGTCGCTATCAGCGAGGCATGGTTACGCAACACTGTAAACTCGCCCATAGAGCCGGGCAAGGAGACCGATGTCGCTTTGCCGCTGTAGAGCACCTGCATGGCTGAAATGATTTTTAGTGTCATTTGCGTTGTCGGATTTGTCTGTATCGGATGTTGTTGGAATATCGTTGTAAAAGTCGGCTCTTATTTGACCTCGGCCAATAGCTTTTTGCCTTTCTCGATGGCTTCGTCGATGGTTCCGACATTGAGGAATGCCTGTTCGGGGTATTCGTCCATTTCGCCAGAAAGAATCATCTTGAAGCCGCGTATGGTTTCGCTGAGCGGCACCATCACGCCGGGAAGACCTGTGAACTGCTCGGCCACATGGAAGGGCTGCGAGAGGAAGCGCTGTGCGCGGCGTGCACGGGCAACAACGAGTTTGTCATCGTCTGAAAGCTCGTCGACACCGAGAATGGCGATGATGTCCTGAAGCTCGTTATACTTCTGAAGGAGCTGTTTTACGGCCTGTGCGGTCTCGTAGTGTTCCTGCCCGATGATATTGGGGTCGAGAATACGCGAAGTCGATTCAAGCGGGTCTACGGCCGGGTAGATGCCCAGCTCGGCGATTTTACGCGAAAGCACCGTTGTAGCGTCGAGGAAGCTGAAGGTCGTTGCCGGTGCCGGGTCGGTAAGGTCGTCGGCCGGCACATAGATGGCCTGCACCGAAGTGATTGAGCCGTTCTTGGTCGATGTGATACGCTCCTGGAGAGCGCCCATTTCCGAAGCAAGCGTGGGCTGGTAGCCTACAGCCGACGGCATACGGCCAAGAAGAGCCGACACCTCGGAACCTGCCTGAGTGAAACGGAAGATGTTGTCGATGAAAAGCAGCACGTCTTTGCCGCCGGCACCCTGGTCGCGGAACTGTTCGGCCACGGTGAGACCCGAAAGCGCCACACGCAGACGTGCGCCCGGCGGCTCGTTCATCTGACCGAATACGAGTGTTGCCTGAGAATCCTTGAGGTGTTCGACATCGACGTCGCCGAGATTCCACTCGCCGCGTTCCATGCCCTCCTTGAACTTGTCGCCATACTTCATGACGCCGCTCTCAATCATTTCGCGGAGCAGGTCGTTGCCCTCACGGGTACGTTCGCCCACACCGGTGAACACCGAGAACCCGTCGTGCCCTTTGGCGATGTTGTTTATAAGCTCCATGATGAGCACGGTCTTGCCCACGCCGGCGCCGCCGAACAGACCTATTTTGCCGCCTTTGCTGTAAGGCTCAAGAAGGTCGATGACCTTGATGCCGGTCGCGAGAATTTCGGTGCCTATCGTAAGGTCTTCGAACTCGGGCGCAGGCTGGTGTATGGAGCGCAGGTTCTCACGCTTGAGAGCCGGCAGTTTGTCGATAGCCTCACCTACCACATTGAGCAGACGGCCTTTTACCTGTTCGCCCGTCGGCACGGCAATAGGACGCTCGAGGTTGGTTACGGGAAGTCCGCGGCGCAGGCCGTCGGTGCTTTCCATTGCTACACAGCGCACGGTGTCCTCGCCTATGTGCTGCTCGACTTCGAGTATTAGTTCGGTGCCGTCTTCACGGTCGATTTTTAAAGCGGTATAAATCGGGGGGATGATTGAGCCTTCGCCTTCGAAGCTTACGTCGACCACCGGCCCGATTACTTGTGCGATTTTGCCTTTGTTATCGCTCATTGTCTGTGTGGGTTATCTTTAGTGAGGATTTTTGCGGTTGATTAGAAGTGCCAGTTGAGCGTGATGATAAGCACCATCAGCACAAGGTTGACAAGATTGATGGGCAGAAGATATTTCCACTCCAACGACAGCAGCTGGTCGATGCGCAGACGTGGGAATGTCCACTTGAACCAGATGATGACGAACGAGAGGACGAAAGCCTTGCCCAGGAACCATATTACCGACGGGATATAATCCATGATATGGTTGAAGGCATCCCATCCGGGAATATGCAACGGCATCCATCCGCCGAAGAACAGGAGCGCGGCGACACCCGACACGATAAACAGGTTGAGGTACTCGGCAAGATAGAAGAAGCCGAAGTGCATACCCGAGTATTCTGTGTGGTAGCCGGCTGTAAGCTCGCTCTCGGCCTCGGGAAGGTCGAACGGGCCGCGGTTGGTTTCTGCCGTGCCTGCAATCATATAGATGACAAATGCTATAAGAGCCGGAATGTGGCCTTTGAATATGAACCACAAATCCTGCTGCTCGGCAACGATGCCTTCGACCGACATCGTTCCGGCAAGGCACACCATCGTTATTACCGAGAGGCCTATCGAAAGCTCATAGCTCACCATCTGTGCGCCCGAACGGAGCGAGCCGATAAGTGTGAACTTGTTGTTCGACGACCAACCGGCAAGCAGAATACCCAGCACGCCGATAGACGACACGGCGATGAGGAAGAATATGCCTATGTTGAAGTTGATGATTTGCAGACCGTTGCCCCACGGAAGCACCGCAAAGGCGAGCATCGACGCGATTATCACCAGATAAGGCGCCAACCCGAAGAGAAAGCGGTCAATATGATTGAGATGTATAATCTCTTTAATGAGCATCTTGAACATATCGGCGAAGCTCTGGAGAAGACCCCAGGGGCCGACACGGTTCGGGCCGAGGCGGCACTGGAATGCCGCACAGAGCTTGCGCTCGTAGTATATATAGAAAAGAGCCAACAAAGCATAGACGAGCAACAGCCCGACGCCGATAAGGAGACATTCAACCGTAACGGTTAGCCATCCGGGCATGAACGAACGGAGCGAGTTGTCGAGCCACGTTGTGATGAAAGATAAATCTTGCATAGTGCTTATTGATTACTGAATGCTGTGTTTCGGATTGGTTTAGCGCCGGTCAACGGTCGATGTCGGGCACGATATAGTCGAGCGAACCGCCGATTGTGATAAGGTCGGCAATCTTCTGTCCGCGTGTTATATGGTCGACCACGCAAGCCTGCGGCAGGCACGGGGGTGCGATTTTGAGGCGGTAGGGCTTGGCCGAGCCGTCACTTTCAAGATAGAGGCCGAAAGCGCCGCGACAGCCTTCAGTGAGCTGGAACCAGCTGCCCACGGGCAGTTTGAGGAGCTTGGGCACCTTGACGCAGTATTCTCCGTCGGGAATGTTGTCGACAAGCTGTGCAAGTATTTTTGCAGACTCTTCGATTTCGCGTAGACGGCATTTGAAACGGGCCATCGAATCGCCTTCAGTAGCCACGACTTCTTCAAAATCGAGTTCGGGATAGATGCTGTAGGGCTGCAGTTTGCGCATGTCGCATGCCCAACCCGAAGCGCGGCCCGAGGGGCCTGTCACGCCGTAGGCGATGGCATCTTCACGTGTAAGGTGGCCTACGCCGACAAGACGGTTCTTGGCGATAACGTTGCCGGTGAATATTTCGTTGTATTCCTTGAGGTTTTTGGGGATTACAGCCAGAAGCGCTTTGACATCGTCGACGAAATCGGGAGCGAGGTCCTGCATGACACCGCCTATGCAATCGTAGTTGAAGGTCATGCGTGCGCCGCAAGTCTTCTCCATGATGTCGAGAATCTGCTCACGCACACGCAGTGTATAGAACAGCATCGTCGTTGCACCGAGGTCCATGCAGTAGGTGCCAATGAAGAGGCAGTGCGAGGCGATACGCGACAGCTCGTCCATCATGACACGGATTACCTGCGCGCGTCGGCTGATTTCGATGCCTGCGGCCTTTTCGATGAGCATGCACAGGGCATGGTGGTAGTTGTGGGCCGAGAAATAGTCCATACGGTCCATAAAGTGGAGCGTCTGCGGATATGCAAGATTTTCGCAAAGCTTCTCGATGCCGCGGTGGATATATCCGCAGTAGACGTCGATTTTCTTGATTGTCTCGCCGTCGACAGCCGTACGGAAACGGAGCACACCGTGCGTCGCCGGATGCTGCGGACCAATGTTGACCACGAAATCTTCTTTTTCGAATATGCGTTTTTGTTGCTTGTCGAGCTTGCCGTCGGCATCGACGGTGTATACGTCGGTGAAGTCGGACTGACGCTCGCTTTCGGTGCTGATGGGGTTCAGCGACGGGTCCTGGTCGTAATCTTTGCGTAGGGGATATCCTACCCAGTCGATGTTGAGGAAGAGGCGGCGCATGTCGGGGTTGCCGGTGAAGACGATGCCGAAGAAATCGTATACTTCGCGCTCGTATGTCACGGCCACGGCCCACACATCGGCAACAGATGCGATATGGGGCTGGTTGCGGTCGCCCTCGGCGAGCACTTTGACGCCGATTATTTTGTTGTGCACGGTCGACATGAGGTAATAGATGCAACCGAGGTTCTCGGTCCAGTCCATGCCTACGATGGTTACAAGGTAGTCCATCTTGATGTCGGCGTCGTCGCGCAAGGCTACGGCCATCTCATGCCACTGGGCATTGGCAATAGTAACCACTGGAGTGGTGTCGCCCTCGATGACAGCCTGAGGGAACAGTTTGCTTATCTTTTCGGTGATGTTAGCCATAATGTAAAAAGATGTCGGTGAGGGTTAGTCTTCGACGCCGTCGACGGGATGTGCGGCAAGGAACTCTTTGAGTTTCTCCTGACGGTTAACACCGCCGAAGAAGCGCTCTACCTTGATTTTACGCGACAACTGCATGATGCCGTAAATCATTGCTTCGGGGCGCGGAGGACAGCCGGGCACGAACACGTCGACAGGCACGATGTCCTCGATGCCTTTCGCCACATGGTAGCTGTTGCGGAACGGGCCGCCCGAAATGGCGCACGATCCGCAGGCTATCACATACTTAGGCTCGGCAAGCTGGTCGTAGAGGCGGCGGAACACCGGCACCATGCGGTTGACGATAGTACCGGCCACCATCATGAAGTCGGCCTGACGTGGCGACGAACGTGCCACTTCCCAACCGAAACGGGCCATGTCGAAACGGGCGGCGCCCAACGACACGAATTCGATGCCGCAGCAGCTTGTGGCAAACGTCAGAGGCCATATCGAGTTGGAGCGGCCCCAATTGATGAGCTTGTCGAGCGAACCCACTATTACGTTGGTTCCGCTCTCCTGCAGCTCTTTTACGAGCGATTCGATATACTCGTTATCTTTCCACGCCTCGTAGGGCATGCTTTTTGTTGTTACTTCCATTCAAGAGCTCCTTTCCGCCAGGCATATACAAGACCCAGCACCAAGATGCCGAAGAACACGGCAATGCTTAACAAACCGGCGACGCCGAGTTCGCGCATCCTCACCGCCCAGGGGAAGAGGAATACTGTTTCGACGTCGAACATAAGGAACAGGATTGCAAAGAGGTAATAGCCGACCTTAAACTGCGACATACTCTCGCCTCGGGTGGGAATGCCGCACTCGTAGGCCTCTCCTTTCTGAGGGTTGAACGACCTCGGCGAAATCATTTTGGCAATCCAAAGAGCCAAAAAGACCAAGGCGGCACCCGTCAGGAGCGCGGTGATGCCGAGCAGGCCGTTGTTCTCAATTCCAAAAATGGCTGACGATATCATATTGTTAGTTGTTAATTTCCATTGCTTAAGGAAATGGCAGGCATCGGCTGCCGCAGAACGGCATCGGCGCACCAAATCCATGATTGACAATGCGTTGCCCTTGCGATGCCTGCACAAAGACAAGGACAGCAGCTTCAATCGCAGCGCAAAGGTAGTGATTTTTACCCGAATAACCGAACCATTTGTAAAAAAACTTTTAGAGGTTGTTTAAAAACAGATGTTAATCGACAGGCCGAAAAATTTGAAGCGGATTGTGTTCTGCGATGATGGAGCATAGCGTGCTATGCGACTGAAGAGCAGGGCGCAAGACGCTCAAAGTTTTCGGAGGCGTTGCATTTATTTTTTCGCGTAATACATAACTTATTATATCTTCATCGGTTGTTTTTAACATTGCTTCGTTCTTGGTGTCTTTTTGTTAACTTGCCCATTGCTCGTCGGTCGCATGGGAACCGCCATGCTCGCTCCTCGCAATGTGCAATTTAAGCAAAAATACACCAACCTGTCGGTTAACATATGTTTTTAAACAACCTCTTAACACACGGGCAAAAACACCCTTTGATAAAAACATATCAGAAACCGACCCGATTTTTTATTTGGCTATAAGCGAAAAGTTGTGTATCTTTGCCGCCGTTAAACATTTCCATCAACAATAACGGTTCAAATAACCGCAATTTGTTTCCACGACCATTATCACTCACATTTTATAATTTCAACAAAATCAATCCGATGAAACTTTTCAAAGCTTTCGCTTATGCTTTCGTGGCAGCAGCCGCATTCGGCTTGGCCGCCTGCGGAGACGACGACCCCAAAGAACCCGGCACAGACCCCGTACCCGACGGGCCTGACGAACCGGCCGTAGAAGGCGTACTCTCACCCGAAGAATCGAAAGAGTACATCGAAGAGACCGCGCTCCAGTTCATGAACCTCTTCAATGCCAACGACCAAAAGCCTCTCGCCGACCTCGCCGACTACATCAACACCAACTACACCGACCTTGAAGCCCCTGAAGAATGGGCCGACATCATAGGCGACGACGAAAACTACGGCCCCTACTATTCGCCTGACGCAATTGCCAAGGCAATCAAGGAAGCTGTCAACACAGGCAACTACACCGCCATTGCACGTGCAGCCGAAAACGTTTACCGCTTCAGCGACTTCACCGGCGTGTTCGAACCGTCGAACGGTCAATGGGTAAAGACGGGAAAAAGCTCCGACATCGTCTTCATTTTCCAAGGCCCCAAAGGCAAATGCGAGCTTAAGGCGGCCGCAAACGGCGAATGGGACTATAACTACACCGACGAATACTACCCTGAGGACAACTTCACCGTAAAAGTGCCCAAACAGCTCAACGTAACACTCACCGAAGGCTCCGAAACCCTTGTAAACGCCACTATCGACAACAACGTGAACATTTCAGGCCAGACAATCTATGTAAAGGCCGACGTCAAAGCCGCCAACATCCATGCCATAGCCGAAATCAACGGCACCGGCAGCAAAATCACCGAGACCCAGGCTTTGGCCATCGGCGGCAAGACTTATCAGACATCAGAAGCCACAATCAACGGCTCGAAGATGCTTGACCCGGAAACTCTCAACGCCATTGCCGAAGAAGAAATCGCCATCGACAAAGTATTCAAAAACGCCGAGGCAAAGGCTACGCTCATGAACCGCGTATTCGTGAACGCCACCGCCAAAAACTTCGGAGCACTTGCCGAAATCGACACATACTTCGACAACTGGGTATGGGACGACAATAGCAATAACTATATTGAACAGACAAAAGACGACGCCGAAAGGCTCTGCAAACAAAGCTGCAAGGTAATCAATGACAATGTCAAAGGCGAAATACGCTATGCAGGCAACAGCGCCGTACAGGCTACAGTCGAGGCATACCCATACTACTATGATGACCCCTACTACTGGGATTGGGAAGTAAGCGCACGCGTGAAATATGCCGACGGCTCGTCGCAGTCGTTCGACGAACTGCTCGACAACACCGACTTCACCAAAGTCGAGAACAAGTGGAACTCGCTCGTACGCGCATACAAGAACCTCTTCGATTTTTAAATTGAACCATACAAGGCAACTATTATTGCTACTGCTGACAGTGTCGGGCAGCGCCACGGCGGCGCAGCCCGACACTGTTGCCCTTAAAGAAGTCGAAGTGCTGTCGGACCGTACGACAGCGCCTCCACGCGTTTACCGCGACGGCAGCCTCAACTTCAACAGCGCCAACATCGACATGATGCCCCGGACGCTCGGCGAAGCCGACCCCCTCAATTACATAAAACTGCTGCCGGGAGTAAACACCATCAGCGACTACAGCGCCGGCGTCGCCATCGACGGCATGAACTATGCCAACAACCTCTATACACTCACAGGCATCCCGGTGCACTTCCCATATCACTTCGGAGGAGTATTCTCGACATTCAACACATCGGTATATCCCGACATCAAAGTACTCAAAAGCATACGCGGCGCTTCGGCACCAGACTACATAGGCGGCATAGTGTCTGTCAGCCCAAGTTCTGCAAGACCCGAACGATGCCATGCGAAGCTCAATCTGGGCATGACGGCATCGACCATCGATGCCACCGTGCCGATAGGGAATAAATTCACTATCGCGGCGGCGGCACGAATCAGTTACCTCAACCTGTTTTACGGCGACCTTCTCGGCAGCGAGGACACAAAAATCAGATACGGTTTCCACGACACCGACCTCTTGGCACGATGGAACATAGATGCCGCAAACACCGTCGAAGGCGCTTTCCACTACAATGCCGACCGGCTGTCGTACGACGACAACGCCTTCGTGATGCTCACCTCTATGCACTGGCACAACACTCTCGGCGGCATCAGATGGCATTCTCGCCACAGCCGCTACGACATGAGCCACCACGTCTACCACTCGGCTTTCGCCAACACCTTGGGCGTCGACCTTCCTCAGCTCGGGCTGTCGGCAAAGGCAGAATTTGCCCAGACGGGCATCGAGGGAAAATTCAACACCGGCTTCGGCAAAGGGTTCTCGCTGACTGCCGCATACGTCGCACACCATTACTCCTACTCTCCGCAAAGCATCGGCTCATACGGGCTAAGCGGCATCGAACACACTCCGGCGCGGCATCTGCATGCCTGCCTCGGCGAAATATCGGCCGACCTACGCTATGCCCACCGCCTGTTCAAGCTGTCGGCCGGAGCAAAGGCGACACATTACCGCGCAAGCAAAGACGGCTACCGCACGACAGGCGCCGACCCATACATTTCTGTCCTGTTCGACCGCACCCGATGGTCGCTGTCGCTATACGCCGGTTCCGCGCGCCAATACATCCACCAGGTAGGACTATCTGAAATAGGCATGTCGTCGAACTTCAAGCTCGGCTCCGACGCCACCGTGCCGCCCGAACGCGTATGGACCTTGGCGGCCAACGGCACTTATACGCCATGGCGGCCGTTGAACCTGTCGGCCGACATCTATTACAAAAAAGTGTTCGACCAGCCCGAATACTCAAGCACCGTCCTCGAACTGACATCTCCGGGATATGTAGCCGAAGACTACATTTCGGTATACGACGGTTACAACGCAGGCTTCAACGTAATGGCATCGTTCAGCCACCGAATTGTCAGCGCTACGGCATCGTACAGCTTCTGCCACGCGCGTCGGCACGACCCGGCGACAGGCCGGGATTTCACCGCAATCACCGAGATACGGCACAGTGCCAACGCCACGGCGGCATGGCACATCAACCGTCACTGGGACGCCAGCGCGACATTCACGCTCGCCTCGGGGCGCCCCTACACTCCAATCACAGCCATATATATGATAGGCGAACGAGTAATGATGGAATACGGCGACCGCAACTCGGCACGCATGCCGCTCTACCATCGCCTCGACCTCGGAGCCGCATATATGTTCAACACTGGAGGCCGCTTTCCGCTCAAACACCGCATCGACCTCTCCATACTCAACGCATACAACCATAAGAATATAGAAATATCGACTTTCACATACGAAACAGGCAATCAACGTTTCCGCCGTCGCGACATAGGCTCGCTCTACCGTATGCTGCCGTCGCTGAGCTACACCATAACATTCTGACATCAATGAAACCCACCCACATCATAGCCGCAATCATTAGCGCCGCCGCAATCGCCGGGCTGCATTCCTGCGACAGCGGCATCGATTACCCCGAACCCAAGCTCGTGGTCGAGGGCACATTCGACAGCGACGGATTTCCCGACGTGATACTGACATTGTCGGTCGTGCCCGACGACCGCTACACCGATATTTCGGAAGCCCTCATGCGCTGGGCCACGGTGACTGTAAGCGACAACGACGGAAACACGGCGATATTGACTGGCGCTCCGTCGAAGCTCCATTATCCGCCCTACCACTACTACACCTACGACATAAAAGGCACTCCGGGGCACACTTACACCATACATGCCAAATATAAGGAACTTGTCGCGCAGTCGACCATAACAATGCCGCGACCTACGCCAATCGACTCAATCACAACGGCTGTGCCGGCCGACAACGACACGCTACGAGCATTGACCGTACACCTCACCGCACCCGACGACTGCCCTGCCTACTACCATATATCGACACAGGTGTACGGGCACGACCGGCGCTTTCTGCCGGGAACTCTCGGCACCGCCGAAACGCACACGCCGGGCGAGCACATAACAATTGCGGCAATGAGGGGAAAAACGAGCACAGACACCATAGATTTCGTGCCTCAGATGCCAGTAGGCGCAAAAGTTGCGATACGGCTCGAACGAGTCGACGCCAAAGTGTACCATTTTTGGCGCGAATTCGGCAGCGCCGCCCTATTCGGACATTCGCAGTTTTTCTCGTCGAGTTTCTCCTTGCCTACAAACATCGAAGGCGGCCTTGGCGTCTGGTCGCCGCAAGGAGTGTCTACAGCAATCGTAGAGGTAAAATAAACGTCTACAGATAAATATCCTCGGGGTACTCTACCGACCAAAGAAAGAGAGCCTCCGCCGGCATCGACGTGCCGGCGGCACAGCGGTCGCGGCACTCGAGGACATCGACGACCCATTCGGGCGTCCTCTTTCCTCGCCCGATTTCTACAAGCGTGCCCACAACAGCGCGCACCATATTACGAAGAAAACGGTCGGCGGCAATTTCAAAATACCAGTTGGAGCTGTCGATGCGGTGCCAGACGGCACAACGCAAATCGCAGATATTGGTCTTGACGTCGCTGTGAAGTTTGGCGAAAGACGTAAAGTCGCGCCTACCCGTCAGCATTGCCGCAGCGGCATTCATGGCCTCGAAATCGAGACCGTTGGGCGCATACCACGACAGACCTCCCGTAAACGGCGACTTCGACGTGTGCACGAAGTAACGGTACGAACGCTCCGATGCGTCGAAACGCGCATGGCTGTCGGGAGCAACGGCTCTGAAGCTTTGTATTGCTATGTCGCGGCCCACCAAACTGTTGAGCGCCCGGACAAAACGCGCCTCTCGAGGGTCTATGCAATCGGGAAGGTCGAGGTGTGCGACCATCATGCGCGCATTCACTCCGGCATCGGTGCGCCCTGCGCCTGTTACAGGCACAGGCTCACGCACAAGCGTGACGAGGGCATCTTCGATTGTGCTCTGCACGCTCACGTCGCCCGGTTGGCGCTGCCATCCGTGGAACGGGGCGCCCCGGTAGCTTAATGTCATGAACCAGCGCATGACGCCGCCTATTTCTCAAGATATGTGTAGCCGAACAGCCCCGAACGGTAGGTGCTTATGAAGTCGCGGCCTTCTTCGGGAGTTATTGTTCCGGCTTTCATCGACGCTGTCACCCATGCTTCAAGGTTACGCACAAGCTTTTTGGGATTGTACTGCACATAGTCAAGCACTTCGTCGACCGTTTCGCCCTCTATAATCTGGTCTATTTCGTAGCGGTCTTTGTATACGCTGATATGCACTGCGTTCGTATCACCGAAAAGGTTGTGCATGTCGCCGAGTATTTCCTGATACGCGCCTACAAGGAACACTCCTATATAATATGGCTCTCCCGGGCGGACGGTGTGCACAGGCAGCGCCGATGCCGTTCCCTGTGCCGATATGAAATTGGCGATTTTGCCGTCGCTGTCGCATGTGATGTCCTGTATGGTGCAGGTGCGCGTAGGCTTCTCGTCGAGCCGTGTAAGCGGTATTATGGGGAAAAGCTGGTCTATGGCCCAGCTGTCGGGCAAGGACTGGAACAACGAGAAGTTGCAGAAATATTTGTCGGGCAGCATCTTGGCAATCTTGCGCAAGTCTTCGGGCACGTGCTTCATGCTTGTCGCTATTTCGCCTACCTCGCGCGCGATGCTCCAGAACAGCTTTTCAATCTGCGCGCGCGTCTTGAGGTCGAGCATTCCGAGGCTGAAAAGGTCGAGGGCTTCTTCCCTTATCTGCAAGGCGTCGTGCCAGCTCTCGAAGAGACGCGCACTGTCGAGACGGTCCCATATGTCATACAGTTCACGGGCCAGTTCATGGGCGTCGGCATTGATTTCTTCGGCATCTTTCCACACCGGCAGCTGCGTTGTTTCAAGTACCTCAAAAATAAGGATTGAATGGTGTGCCGTGAGCGAACGTCCGCTTTCGGTGATGATGTTGGGCTGTCGAAGGTCGTTTTTGGCACAGGCATCGACGATTGCCGACACGGCATCGTTGGCATATTCCTGTATGGAGTAGTTCATCGAACTTTCGCTCGACGAGCTGCGGGTGCCATCGTAGTCTACCCCAAGGCCACCGCCTATGTCGATGAAGTCTATGTCGAAACCGAGCTTAGACAGCTGCACATAGAACTGCGTAGCCTCACGAAGGGCATTTTTGATAACGCGGATTTTATTTATTTGGCTTCCGATATGGAAGTGGATAAGTTTCAGGCAGTCTTTGATGTCGCGGCGCTCAAGTATGTCGAGCGCTTCGAGCAGCTCCGACGAGTTGAGGCCGAACTTGCTTTGGTCGCCGCCGCTCTCGCTCCACTTGCCCGAGCCTGTGCTCGACAGTTTGATGCGTATGCCTATGTTGGGACGCACTTTGAGCCTACGGGCAATGTCGGCAATCATGCGCAATTCGTTGAGCTTCTCTACCACAAGATAGATGCGACGGCCCATTTTCTGAGCCAAAAGAGCCAGTTCTATATAGGCGGCATCTTTATAGCCGTTGCAAATTATAAGAGCGTTCTCGGCGATGTTGGTCGCAAGTACCGCATGCAGTTCGGGTTTCGACCCGGCTTCAAGGCCGATATTGAACTTCTTGCCGTAGGTGACGATTTCTTCCACCACCTGCCGCATCTGATTTACCTTAATTGGATAAATCATATAGTTCTGAGCCTGATAGTCATATTGCGCCGATGCCTCCTTGAAACAATTGGAGATTTTTTCGATGCGGTTGTCGAGTATGTCGGGAAAACGCAGCAGCACGGGTGCCGAGATATCGCGCACCTGCAGCTCGTCCATCACATCTTTAAGGTCGACCGACGCGTAGCCTTGGCGCGGCGTCACCGCTACATGGCCTTTATCATTGACCGAAAAATAGTTCCGGCCCCAGCCGGTGATGTTGTACAGCTCTTCGCTGTCTTCAATACGCCATTTTCTCATCGCGTCGTATATCTGTTAGTGGTATATCAGGTTATCGGTCTGCAAAAATAAGAAAAAAAAACGAGATGCGCCCTCTATTCCTGACAACTCATTGAGTGTGCCGACGTCAAAGTTCAAATGGATTTTCTGCAAGAAGAAAATCAAAAAGACTGATAGTGGTTATGCCATCATCATCCCTCATCACAGAAATTTCATCACTGACTATAACTATCTTCTTAAAAGAATCGTCTACATTACGTAGAGATGTCTTTTCCTGCTTTACCTTATCATCGTCCAACATATGGTAGGCCGATTGTATATAGTACCGCAGACTCCCCTGATTACACACAAAATCTATTTCATATTGGGTCTGCACGAGAGTTCCGCTATCATTACGTTTTCGTACAGGCACAACACCAACATCCACATTAAGGCCACGGATACGCAGCTCATTGTAGATAAGATTTTCCATCAAATGTGTAGGCTCTATTTGTCGGAAATTAAGTCGTGCGTTCCTTAATCCCAAATCCGTATAATAATATTTGCATGGGGTATCCATATACCGTTTGCCCTTGACATCGTACCGAACGGCTTTTTCCATAAGGAAAGATTCGCATATATATTCGAGATAGCTGGTAAGCGTTGAACGGTTGACCTTTATTTTCTCGACACTTTCAAATGTATTTGCAAGTTTTGTCGGATTTGTAAGGTTTCCGATTGATGACGATAGTATATTGAGCAAATCACCAAGAACTTCATCTTGCTTTATCTGATAACGCTCCTTTATGTCTCGGATATATGTTTCTGTAAAAAGTGATTTTAGGTATTCCGCTTTGGTTTCCTTAGAAAACTCGAATACAATCTGTGGCATACCGCCATAAACCATGTAGTCATAAAACGCAGCTTGCCTACTCCCATCATACACAGAGTAAAACTCACTGAAGCTTAATGGGAACATTTTTATTTCAAACCCTCGTCCCCTGAACGTTGTGATAACATCTTTAGACAGGAATTTAGCGTTGCTTCCTGTTACATAAATATCTGCATTCTTAACTTTAAGATAGCTGTTCAATACATCTTCAAATTCCGGCACATTTTGAATTTCATCAATCATTACATAGTGCATAGAATCATCGAGCAACTTACTGTCGATATACTCAAGAAGTTTGTCCGGGTCACGCAACTCTTTATTTCTTCGGTCTTCAAGGTCGATATGGATTATATGTTCGGTATCGACACCTTGTTCTTTCAACCAACCGGTAAATATTTCAAACAATAGGAACGATTTGCCACAACGACGTATGCCGGTGACAATCTTAATCATATGATTATGCCTGCACGCTATCAGCTTTTGCAGATAACGGTCTCTTTTTATTATTTTTCCCATATCCGTTATCAATTCGGTGCACATGTGCAACGAATTGATAACGCAAAGATATAAGTTTTATCTGAATTTTCAATTATCCGAAATTGAAATAGCAACGATTGATAACGCAAATCGTCTGTATACCTGCGCACTAACTAAAAAAATAGAAATCCACTCACCACATTTCTTCTTTTAGTGGCTCGATGTGGAGCATGATATGTGTATTTTGGCCGAATTCGGCACGGAGTCGTCGCTCTATGCCCGTTGTAAGCGCGTGGGCTTCATCGACACTCATCCGACCGTCGACCCTTATATGCAGTTCAATGGCTGTCGTACTTCCTATCTTGCGTGTGTAAAGGTTGTGAGGGTTCGACACCTTGCCGTTTTCGGTGACGATGTCGAGAATGCGCCGCTTTTGCTCTTCTGGCAACGAGTTTTCGAGGAGTTCCTGTAGTGCAGGCACGGTAATTGTCCAGGCGACTCGCATGATTAGCAGGCTGACGATTGCCGCCGCCATGGGGTCGAGCACTCTCCAGGATGCGCCGAAAGCGATGGCGCCGCCGATACCGATTGCCGTTGCCACCGACGACAGGGCATCAGAGCGGTGATGCCAGGCGTTGGCCACGACTGCCGGGCTTTGCTGCGAAAGACCGACACGGCGCGTGACGTGAAACAGGAGCTCTTTTACGGCTATCGAGACAAGGGCGGCGACAAGAGCTATCATGCCGGGCTTTTCAAGTACTACCGTGCCGGCATAGAAGCCGTACACTTTCGACACCCCGTCGACAAACAGCCCGACACCGACACACATCAGGGCACACCCTATGATGGCTGTTGCAAGGGTTTCGTATTTTCCGTGCCCGAAATCGTGGGTGTCGTCTTTGGGTTTCGAAGATATGCCGACAAATACAAGCACTATGATGTCGGTGATAAAGTCCGACAATGAATGTATGGCATCGGCAAGCATGGCCGTACTATGCCCGAGCACTGCGGCCAAGAATTTGAACGCCAGCAATGCGAGGTTTCCGGCAGAGCCAAGCAGGGTCACATTCCTTATCTTTCTGTTCCTGTTATCCATGATAAAAACTAAAAAAGCCGCCGCCAGGCATCACCTGACGGCAACTTTTATGTTTCTACGTTACACGTTCAGCTTAGAGCTGGGGGCCGGCTGCCACGAGAGCTTTACCGGCTGCGTTGTTTTCGTATTTCTTGAAGTTCTTGATGAAGCGTGCTGCAAGGTCTTCGGCTTTGGTATACCATTCCTTGGCGTCGGCGTAAGTGTCGCGGGGGTCAAGGATTTTGGGGTCTACGCCCGGAAGTTCGGTCGGGATTTCGAAGTCGAAGATGGGGAGCTTCTTGGTGGGAGCTTTGAGGATGGCGCCGTCGAGGATGGCATCGATGATGCCACGAGTATCTTTAATGGAGATACGTTTGCCGGTGCCGTTCCATCCGGTGTTCACCAGATAAGCCTTTGCGCCGGAAGCTTCCATGCGCTTAACGAGTTCTTCGGCATATTTGGTGGGGTGGAGTTCGAGGAATGCCTGTCCGAAGCAAGCCGAGAAAGTGGGGGTAGGTTCGGTGATGCCGCGTTCCGTACCGGCGAGTTTTGCGGTGAAGCCGCTCAAGAAGTAGTATTTGGTCTGTTCGCTGGTGAGAATCGAAACGGGAGGAAGCACACCGAAAGCGTCGGCGCTCAAGAAAATCACGTTCTTGGCTGCAGGACCTGCCGAGATAGGACGGACGATGTTCTTGATGTGGTCGATGGGATACGAAACACGGGTGTTCTCTGTCACACTCTTGTCGGCGAAGTCGATTTTGCCGTTTGCATCGACGGTAACGTTCTCAAGGAGAGCGTCGCGGCGGATAGCGTTGTAGATGTCGGGCTCGCTGTCTTTGTCAAGGTTGATTACCTTTGCATAGCAACCGCCTTCGAAGTTGAACACGCCCTTGTCGTCCCAGCCGTGTTCGTCGTCGCCGATGAGCAGACGTTTCGGGTCGGTCGAGAGAGTGGTCTTGCCTGTGCCCGAAAGACCGAAGAAGATAGCGGTGTTTTCGCCGTTGAGGTCGGTGTTGGCCGAGCAGTGCATCGAAGCTATGCCCTTGAGGGGGAGGAAGTAGTTCATCATCGAGAACATGCCTTTCTTCATCTCGCCACCGTACCAGGTGTTGATGATAACCTGCTCGCGGCTGCTGATGTTGAACACGACAGCGGTCTCGCTGTTGAGGCCAAGTTCTTTGTAGTTGGTGAGTTTGGCCTTTGATGCGTTGTAAACGATGAAGTCGGGAGTGAAATCGGCAAGTTCGTCAGCGGTGGGACGGATGAACATGTTGGTCACAAAGTGAGCCTGCCAAGCAACTTCCATGATAAAGCGCACAGCCATGCGTGTGTCTTTGTTTGCACCGCAGAAACCGTCGACAACATAGAGTTTCTTGCCCGAAAGTTCTTTCACTGCAAGTTCCTTGCATGCTTTCCATGCTTCTTCCGATGCGGGCTTGTTGTCGTTCTTATATTCTTCAGTTGTCCACCAAATGGTGTCTTTCGACTTTTCGTCGAGCACGATAAATTTGTCTTTGGGCGAACGGCCGGTGTAAACGCCGGTCATCACGTTGACGGCACCGAGTTCGGTGACAACGCCACGCTCGTAACCTTCGAGGGTCGGGAGGGTTTCCTGCTCGAAGAGTTCTTCGTAAGAAGGATTATATACTACGTCGGTAGTACCTTCAATGCCGTATTTTGCGAGGTCTGCTTTAATCTCGGCAATACGGGCTTGCTTTACTTCTTCAATCTTGCTCATTTGCTTGAAAAAATATGGTGTTTAATGTTATTTTCTCTACTGGCGGCATCGGGCGATGCCTTGTTTATCGGGTGCAAAGTTATGAAAAATTTTTCGCACGGCAACCGAATAAGGAAATTTTTCTTTATTAATAAAATTTAATTGGGCGCGGCATGGTTTCGCGCCCTGCAAGAGGCATAACGCCCGGGGCATGCAATGGTTTGATATTTATGCTTTTTTATGATGGAACGATACACAAAACAGGCGGCACTGCGTTTGCGTTGCCGCCTGTCTTGTGTAGTATTTTTTGCTTAGATTACCTCTCCTTCGGACGTCTTAATCGGTTCTGACTGTTTAGGAGCCGGAGCATCGGTGGTGACACGTTCGAGCCACTTGACCATGCCGAACATGACGCACATCGACACAAGGCATACGGCAAGGAACACGCCCCAAGCATATGAAATCGGCCATTTGTTGTACATCAGCGGGCCAATCCACAGCAACAGGTTGCCGATGGCCGTAGCTCCGAGCCAAAGACCCTGGCACAGCCCTTGCAGATGTTTGGGCGCGACTTTCGACACGAACGACAGACCAAGGGGAGAGATGAACAGCTCGGCCACCGTAAGGAAGAAATAGAGCGCAATAAGCACCCAGGGGCCGGCTTTGACACCTTCTTTGGCAGATGCCGAGAGTTCTCTGAAAGCATCGCCCGAAGGATAGCCCTGCATGGCGCAGTAGACGCACAGGAAGAGATATGCCAATCCGGCAAGGCCCATGCCTATGGCAATTTTCTTAGGAGTGGAAATTTCACGTCCGCGACGCGAGAGCGAACCGAAAAGGAGCATAACAAGGGGCGTCAGCACAATAACGAAGAAGGGATTCACGGCCTGCCATATTTCGGGCGCTATAGTCTCGGTATCGACAAAGTCGCGTGCGAAGAGCGACAGCGAAGTGCCGTTCTGATGGAACGAGAACCAAAAGAAAATGACAATGCCGAGCACTGCGAACAGAGCCACCATGCGCTGTTTGATTTCTTTGGCCATGGCTTTCTTCTCTTCGGCAGTGTAGGTCTGCACTTCGGCCTTTGCGCGTGCCGCAGGCGACGGAAGCTGTTTCTTGGTAACCAGGAATATGGTAAGAGAAATCAGCATGGCAGCCACCGAAGCGATAAACGAGTAATGGATGCCGGTGTTGAACACTTCGAGGTATTTGGTGCAGAAAGCCTGCAGGTCGGCACCGGCGGTATGCCCTGCGGCCGACGCCACGGCATAGAGGTTCTCCATGTTTTCGGCCGTCATCGAATTGGTGACGCTCAGATATTTATGGCACATCTCGGGGAAGTCGGCGTTATATACCATATCGTTGACCCCAAGCCACCATGAGCGGAGCAAGGGAGCCACAAAAGGCGCCACAAGACCGCCGATGTTGATGAATACGTAAAAAATCTGGAAGCCGGAATCGCGTTGTGCGCTATAACGGGGATTGTCGTACAGCTGCCCCACTATAGCCTGCAAGTTGCCTTTGAAAAGACCGTTGCCGAAGGCGATAAGGAACAGAGCCACGCATGTGAGCGTAAGCAGCCATGCCTTATTATCGGGGGTGGCAAGGATGGGGACTGACAGCAGCACATAGCCTGCGGTCATTATTATAAGGCCGTTTATGATTGTGCCTTTGTAGTTCTGCGTCTTGTCGGCAATGATGCCGCCTACAAGGCTCAGAATATAAATTCCGGCATAAAAGAATGAGTAGATGAGCGAACTCTCGTCGCCCGACAAGCCGAACTTCGAGCACAGGAAGAGCACAAGCACAGCGTTCATGATATAATATCCGAAACGCTCGCCCATGTTGCTCAACGCGGCAGGTATCAGGCCTTTAGGGTGGTTTTTGAACATGTTTACAGATTTTTAATCGGTTTGGAACGCTAAATTAAACAAAAAGTACGGAATATGGGCAAAACGGAACGGAAAACTTTCGCCGCACCGCCAAAAACTTGCATTTCACGAAATATTTGCTACCTTTGCCTTTTTGAAAACATATGGACAACTACATATATTCACTGCCAATCAAGGTGCGCGACTACGAGGTCGATGCCGAGGGCATTGTCAACAATGCCAACTATCTGCATTACCTTGAGCACACCCGGCACGAGTTCTGCGAACAGGCCGGGCTGTCGTTCCGCGAAATGCACGCGCGAGGTCTCGACCCGGTGGTTACGCATATCGACATACGCTATCTCAAGTCTCTCGGGCTTGGCGACAGCATGGTAAGCCGCCTGGCCATAAGCAGGCGCGGCCCGCTGTTCATCTTCCGACAGGACATTTTCACGCCCGAGGGCGAAGCCGTAGTACGGGCTACGGTCGACATCGCGTCGTTCGAGAACGGGCGACTTTCGCGCGGCGACGCTCTTGCCGAAGCTTTCAAGGACTATCTCTCATGAACATCGAAGACACAGATACCCTGCTCTACCGCATAGCATTTGCCGGATACCGCAATATATGCATCGAGACGGCCTCGCGCTTCGAGTCCGCCGGGGTGTCGCCATCCGATTTTTTCGGCAAGACGGCGCAGACACTCGCCTCTTCGACCAAAATAAAATCGGACTTCTTCGATGACATAAGGCGTAAAGACGCCATAACCCGGGCTCGCGAAGAGCTGTCGTTCATAACATCTTCGGGCGTAACTCCGCTCTACCACACCGACGCCGGATTTCCGCAAAGGCTCCGCGAGTGCTCCGACGGGCCGGCGATGCTCTATGCCTTGGGCGACACCTCGGCCATGAACAGGCGCCACTCGGTGGCGATTGTCGGCACAAGGCACGCCACAGCCTATGGCGCGGATTTCACACGCCGCCTCGTGGCCGAACTCGCCGAGGCCATCGACGACCTGACAATAATCAGCGGCCTGGCCTACGGCATCGATATCTGCGCCCACCGTGCCGCTCTTGACGCAGGAGTGCCGACAGGAGCAATATTGGCGCATGGCCTCAACACCATCTATCCGGCCGAGCACCGCAACGATGCCCGGCAGCTCGTGCGCGACGGAGGCTTCCTCGCAACCGAATACACCTCGCGCGACGCAATCCACCGGGGCAATTTCCTGGCACGCAACCGCCTTATAGCGGCGTTGGCAGACGTCACCGTCGTTGTAGAAAGCGACATAAAAGGCGGCGCCATGGCCACGGCCCGCATGGCGTCGGCCTACAACCGTGAGGTGATGGCCCTGCCGGGTCGCGTCAACGACACCTACAGCCGTGGCTGCAACGAACTTCTGGCAAACAACACTGCCTCGGTCATACGCGATGCCGACGACCTCATCGGCCTATTAGGATGGGAGCGGCGCCCCGTGCAGGGCGAGCAGCAGACCTTGTGCCTTGAAACGCCGCCAGAATACATCCCCGTAATCGACATGCTCCGCCAACGCCCCGACGCCACCGTCAACGACCTTTGCGTGGCGCTGGCTATGCCCTACTCCCGTCTGAGCGCACTATTGTTCAGGATGGAAATCGACGATTACATCGTGTCTGTGCCCGGCGGACGCTATGCCCTACCGGCAAAAAGCAGGTAACTTTAGCGCCTGCATACTTGTTACCATAAGAAACACATAACACAACCGCATAAAACATGCCCTCATGACTAAAAAAATCATCCCCGAATCAGAACTTATCATCAACCCCGACGGTACCGTATTCCACATCCACCTGCGCCCCGAGCAACTCACAGACAATATAATACTCGTCGGCGACCCCGGCCGCGTCGATATGGTGGCCTCGTTCTTCGACACCAAAGACTTTGAAGTATCGGCACGTGAGTTCCACACCATCGGCGGCACATACAAGGGCAAGCCTATAATGTGCATAAGCCACGGCATCGGGCCTGACAACATCGACATCGTCATCACCGAACTTGACGCCCTCGCAAACGTAGACTTCGCCACACGCGAAGTGCGCGACACCCTCCGCCGCCTCACCATGGTGCGCATAGGCACATCGGGTGCACTACAGCCCGAGCTGAGACTCGGCACGCCTGTCATCGCCGAAAAATCAATCGGTTTCGACGGAGTCCTCAACTACTATGCAGGCCGCAACAAAGTAGCCGACCTCGACTTCGAGCACGCTCTGTGCGAGCACACCGGCTGGAATGCACTGTGGGCCAAGCCCTACGTGGTCGACGCCGACGCAGAATTGGTCGACCGCATAGGCCGCGACGACATGGTACGCGGCAACACGATTTCGGCCGTGGGCTTCTACGGACCGCAAGGACGCGAGGTGCGCCTGCCGCTGGCGAACCCCGACCTCAACCGCCGCATCGAAAGCTTCGAATACCGCGGTCGCCGCATAACCAACTACGAAATGGAAAGCGCCCCCCTCGCAGGCATGGGACGGCTGATGGGTCACCATTGCATGACGGTATGTTCCATCATCGCAAACCGCTTCAACACCGAAGCCAACCCCAACTACAAGTCGGGCATACGTGACCTCGTAGCCACCGTACTCGACCGCATCTGAACGGGGCCACGGCATCTTTACAAAAACTTAGCATGGGTCGGCCGGACGCCAATTGCCCGGCCGACCCACTTCATAAAGCAAACCGCACCTTTGCTTAGTTTCATGGCGAAAAAATCGCTCATTCCCCAATAAAAATGTGGTTTGGCATCAATTATTCCCCCCATAAAAATGTGCACAAAGCTTGATTATTCCCCAATAAAAATGTAAATTTGCGACATAATCAGCGGAATATCAATATGAAGCGCACCTTATACCAAACACTTCTCAAATGGAAGACCGATACATCTCGCAAACCCCTCATGCTATATGGGGCGAGGCAAGTCGGCAAGACATATCTCCTCAAAGAGTTCGGACGCAACGAATTTGAGAACACAGTATACATAAACTGCTACAAAAATGCAGAAGTAGAGACATTGTTCAGGGATAATGCAGATATATCTCGGATACTTCTCGGCCTATCGGCCATTGCTGAACAAGATATAATACCGGGCAAGACATTCCTGATTATGGACGAAGCCCAAGACATCCCTGAAGTAGTCGCCTCTCTAAAATACTTCTGTGAAGACATGCCCGAACTGCATGTGGCGGTGGCAGGTTCTCTGCTCGGAGTCCTGAATATGACCGGAATAAGTTTTCCCACGGGCAAGGTTGACATCATGCATCTGCACCCAATGACATTTATCGAGTTCATAGATGCTTTGGGAGAAACTCGAAAAAAAGATTTGTTGGAAAACGAGGGAACACAAGATTTGGTAAATGCAATACTCCCTAAATATACCGAGCTGCTAAGACAATACTATTTCGTAGGAGGAATGCCGGAGGCCATACTTGAGTTCATACACAGCAAATCACCGGAGAAAGTACGGAAAATCCAAACCGACATACTTGCCGCTTACGATGCTGACATCTCCAAACATGCCGGTGCTCAAACACAGAGGGCAAGGATGGTTTTTGAGTCGATTCCTTCGCAACTTGCACGCGAAAATAAAAAATTTGTGTTCGGCGCAGTCCGTAAAGGGGCACGTGCCGCCGACTTCGAAATTGCAATACAATGGCTCGTAGATGCCGGCTTGGTATATAAAGTCAACAGAGTGTCGAAGGCGGCAATACCACTTAACTTCTATAAGGATAGCAACGTATTTAAATTGTTTTTGCTCGATGTCGGCCTATTGGGGGCGATGTCGAACACTCCGCCATCGATTATGTTAATTGGCAACAACATATTTGAAGAATTCAAGGGAGCCTTCACCGAAAACTTCGTACTTACGCAGATAATGCCCGAACCGGGCTGCGTAGTCGCATATTATTCAAAGGAGAACTCTTCGGTAGAAGTCGATTTCATTGTTCAAGCGGCCAATCATGTTTTGCCAATAGAGGTAAAGGCAGAAGATAATGTCAAATCGAAATCGCTTCGGCAATTTGTCACAATCGACAACAGCGGAAAAGACATGCACGGATATCGATTTTCGATGAAAGGATTTGCCGAACAAGATTGGATGAGCAACATTCCATTGTTCGCCGTCAGTCCTTTTATACAACGCCTCAATAACGGACTGTCGTAAAGTATCATAGACCATACGCAAAACAAGCGGCCTGCTGAAAAGCAAGCCGCTTGCCGTGTAGCCTTACCAGGATTCGAACCTAGACAGACAGTACCAAAAACTGTAGTGCTACCATTACACCATAAGGCTATCCTTGTCGCCCAACCCCGTCGGGGCTAAAGCGCTGCAAAGTTACGTACTTTTTTTACCAAATACAAATTTTGGCCGAACTTTTTGTTTTTGAAATTAGATTTGGCGACATCAAATTTTTGCACTACCTTTGTGCTGTGCACATAGCTGCACAGACATATTAAATTCTTCGAAGAAGCGTTTTGCTTATCTTGCAAAAGAAAACCTGAGAAATTTTCGACGTACGCAAGAGATAACAAGACGGTTCTCACGCTATAGCGTGGGCTGCTGTTTTCATATCTCGCGTACAAGGTTTTCTCAGGACCGTCTTTTGGAGATGTGGCAAATCAGTCCACGTTTCTTTTATCCAAAACCGGTCGACAGGGCTGTAAGGCCAACAAATACATAGTGTGTATGAAAAAACTGCTGAAGTATTTCATGTTCATCTTCGCAGCTGTCGCCATAGCCGCATGCGGCGGAGATGACAATGACGAGCCGGAAGACCCTGACAACCCATCAAATCCATCTGAGACCAAAACCGAAATAAAATTCAAAAAGCTAAGCAACTGCCCCATATCTAACGCAAATATTGGGCTTGAATATAATGGCCAAATATATTATTCCGACGGGCAGCAATTACTTTGCTATAATCCTTCTACTGACAAATAGTCGACATTGTCAAAATCACTACCTGAAACGACAGAAGAAATACGTCAATTTTTTACATACAACGGCCGATTATATGCCAGCGTCCCTTATTACACAGAAGGTTACATTCGTTACTTTGACTTCTCAAATAAAGAATGGGCGCCAAAAGAACAGTTTCCATCAGGTCTGGGATACGGTGATATACGTTCGACATTCACTTACTCCAATACAATTTTCGTACTTAAATCTAACTCCCAGTACACTTACTTGAATATTTATAATCCAGAATCGAATGAATGGACTAATCTATATAACGGATTAGGAGTAGACAGTAAAATAATCCCTCCGAAAGGAGGGGTTGTCATAGCCAATCTCCTATATTACCTCGCAGGTTATGGTATAATGGAGTTTGACCTTGATTCATATGAGTATTCATCGAAACTAAACATTTCGACATCAGGGCAACTCTTCAAGAAAGGAACCACAGAGCTAACTCGCATCTTCTTTGAAGAAGATAGATATGGGCAATATTTAACGATAGGAACCTATAGCCCTGATTCTAACGACTATTCAGAAAATAAATATAGTTATAGGTATAGCGACAACGAGAAAATGCCCATATGCTCAAATCAAATAATTCAATGCGATAATAGATTATTCATAGGCCCAGTTAACGCAAGCTATTATGAGCTAATCCTACAATAGTTCGGCAACATATATTTACGAATAAACCCTCGCAGCCAATGTTACTGCGAGGGTTTATTATGGTTCTTCTTTAAGAAACGGAGTTTTTCTCAATACTGCTCGTTCTCGTTGGGGAAGTCTGACGATTTCACGTCGTCGATATAGTGGCCTACAGCCTCGTTTATTACCGTTGAAAGGTCGGCGTAACGGCGCAGGAATTTGGGCGAAAAACCTTTGTTTATGCCGAGCATGTCGTGCATAACGAGCACTTGGCCGTCGACGCCGCCTCCGGCACCTATACCGATGACGGGGATTGTAAGTTCTGAAGCGACCCTGGCGGCCAACGCGGCCGGGATTTTTTCAAGAACAAGCGCGAAACAGCCTATTTCTTCAAGCATATGTGCATCGTCGATAAGTTTCTGAGCTTCCTGTTCTTCTTTGGCGCGGACTGCATATGTGCCGAACTTATTGATTGACTGCGGAGTGAGGCCAAGATGTCCCATCACGGGAATGCCGGCGCAAAGTATGCGCTCTATTGACTCGCGTATTTCAGAGCCACCTTCCATCTTTACGGCTTCCGCATGGCTTTCTTTCATTATACGTATGGCCGAAGCGAGGGCTTCTTTCGAATTGCCCTGGTATGTACCAAACGGCATGTCGCACACCACGAGAGCACGCTCGGTGCCTTTTATCACGCTTTTAGCGTGGTATATCATCTGGTCGAGGGTGATTGGCAATGTGGTTACGTTGCCTGCCATCACGTTCGACGCCGAATCTCCGACGAGAATCACATCGATGCCGGCCTCGTCGATAAGACGCGCCATAGAATAGTCGTAGGCGGTGAGCATGGCGATTTTCTCGCCGCGTTGTTTCATTTCGGCAAGACGCGCGGTTGTAACCTTGCGTTTATTGTCTACTGTATTGGTTGACATGGTTTTATATCCAATAGTTATTCGTCGGCAAAAAAACTGCCGCGCCGTTGATTTTCAACAGCGCGGCAAAGTTAGTCAATTTTTCCGAGAGAGCCAAGGTGATTGCAGCATAGACAGCATAAAGCTAACGCATGCCGAGCTGTGCCAACAGCTCTATCGCCTCATCGGCCGACATTGTACGCTGCGCTGCGAGGCGGTCGGCAAAACGCCGGGCAATCTCCTGAACACCCGAATGACGGAAAACACGGTCGACATAGCTGAGGCAGTTTCCGAAGAGGGCATCGGCCTCATCTGTGTCGAGGGCACAATGCTCCCGGGCTTCTTCGCGCACGGCAAGCATTACGTGGTGAGTGTCGGCCGGCGTCATCGTCATATGGTCTAATATATACCGGCGACATGCTATGTTGCCGAGTACCATCGAAGTAGTGGCACGTAATTCTTGTACTGTCTGTTCCCATACGATTTTTGCCGACATGCGTGGATTTCCTTTCAGGCCGAAGCTGTTGGCCATTACCATACATTCGCCGGGGTCGGCATCAATCTTTATTTCGGCAAGAAGATGGCCTCCATCACAAGCGACCAAAGAGATTGCCATTCCGGCTATGCCATATGTTTTGTCGCGCTCGTCGGCGTAGCGCAGATTCGGTTCTTCCATCTGAGAAGCTGTAAAAAAAACTTTTTTTGAGTTAAACGCCACTGACACAATATCAGTTCACCACCATGATTTTGGCTACGGCTCCCGAAGAGCTTCCAGAGGCGTTCTGCGAGGCAAAAACAAGGTAAACGCCCGTCTTGACACGCCGCCCGTCGGCATCGCATCCGTCCCAAGCAACCATGCCGCCTTCGGAACGCCCTGTAAAGAACACATTGCCCGAGATATCGGCGATTTTCACCAAGGAATCATCCATAAGCCCGGCAATGGTTATCCATCCGGTATAGTCGGGCCGGACGGGGTTGGGATAGGCATAGACCTCAGAGTAATCGTCGGCGGCAGGCGACGAGTCGCTGTCGAACGAGACCATGCCGTTAGGCGTGGCGAAATACACACGATTGCTGTTGGGGTCGCACGCTATGGCCCATACCGAGTTCGACGGCAGCGGAGAGTTCTCTGTTGTGTAGTGCGCCAAAATTTTGGTGCCGTCGGCGCTTACCAAATAAGCGCCCGAAGTGCTCGAACCGAGCCATTTGCGGTTCGACGGGTCTACGGCAATGGCATAGACGTTTTCGGTTTCAAGGAGATAATCACCATAGTTTGTACCGTCGTTACGCGGCACTATAGGACGTTTCACCCTCAAATCATTCGACAAGGCATCGGCCGGATTAGCTATATAGAACACACCACGGTCGGTACCGAACCATACTTGCCCGTTTTGGTCTTCGGTAATATCGTAATTAAAGATTTGTTTGAGTGAGTTGCCTTCGGTATCGGTTACGCTTTGGTAATGGTGCGATTTGTCATCGGCAAGACGCAACGGAGTGCCGTTGTCATCATATGCCAAAAAGCCGAAATCGCGCGCACCGACCTTGTAAAACTTATAACGGCTTTTTTTGCAGAACATCGAACCGGCGTCGCGGTCGAACATATAGCCGTCGTTCAATATTTTGTCGGCAGTGATTGAAACCCAATCGTCTTTTGTGATTTTGCCGTATTGATGCACCTTATTTGCCGGAAGAATAAGTAGCGTGCGTGCGTTTCCTTTAGCATAGCCGGCAACAATCCATAGGTTTCCGTCGGCATCCATGTTTACATCCATCGCACGGTGAAGCCACCACCCGTCAGGCCAAGGCGTATTGTCTTTATTGTAGGAGTCGAGTATGTCGCCATTCTTCACCGCGTGCACACCAGATATGTTACTCGATATGAAATACAACTCAGGGTCGTCGTTGTCAGTAACAAAACGGTTGGTTCCGCTCACGCGGCCGTTATTGTGCTGGAAGTCGACCTTCGAGGCATACCTGGAGGCATCTTTCACAGCAACATCGATAATCTTACCTCCAACTATGGCATCTGTATGCTGCGGCTTGTCATAGTTGTCTCCGGGGTCGGCATATATCGATGTGTTCGAAGGTTCAGACACATATAAGCGTGAGTTGCCGGCGCTCCATTTCATATATGTCACCTCACTCATCGAAAAACCTTCGGGTTTGGCAAGGTTCAACAACTGTGTCGGGGTATCTTTAGACAAATCGTACCGGCCGAGTACACCGTCGGTCTCGACCCACACCGACGAAACCGATGCGGCACCACGGGGAACAGAGGCTTTAAGTGCTTCCGGAATAGGTTTTGTGGTGACATTGCCGTCGATATCTATGAAATAATAATTCACATTGTCTGAAAACATGGCACCTTCGGAGCCTCGCAGAAGCACAGGATTATGCAGCGTGCTCACTTTCCGGCGGTCTATTCGGTTATTTGCAATGTTTATCTCGGTAATGAAAGTACCGTCGCCATGGCATGAAATCAAAGTGGTGCGACCCAACCATTCAAGACCATAGGTGGCCCAAAGCTTGCACACCAACTCGAATTTGTCAAAATTCGAATGTATTCCTTCAAGTGGCGATTTATACAAGTCATTATCAATGCGTATGAGTAGCTGGCCGTCCTGAACAAATATGTGGTTCACATTTTTGTTGAAAATTCCCGACTCCACCACTTCGTGGCGCAAGTCGTCATAAATGACAAAGCCGAAAGCGGTGGCGATGTATATTCGTCCGTCTACGAATATGGCGTCGTTGATTGTACGCTCGCCCATAAGAACGGCATCGCGTATTTCAGGCAGATTTACCACTTTTCCGTTGTCATACACCAAATCGATGTTGCCCGAAGCATATGCGACGAAAAGATAGCCTTTGGCCTTGTTATATAAGACCTTGGTAATCGCGCCTCTCTCCGACAGTTTGTCAGAGGTGCTGAAGTTGTATGATTCGTTGTCGTCGAAACCGTAATGCAGCAGCGAATTGCCGGTAAACGCATACACCCCGTCGGAATTCTCGACAACCTGCGAGAATGTATCGCCAACCGTAGGATATACCGTCCATCGGCCGTTCTTCTGTTGGGCTGCGGAAGAAAGGGTGAAAACTAAAATTGCGGCAAAAAGAGCAAAGGCTTTACGTATCATGGTTATTTATAATATTGAGGAGTAGTCTATTTAGTTGCATGCTGCGGCGAGGTATTCGGCCAATTTTTCGACCGCCCGTCCACGGTGGCTGACTGCGTTTTTTTCATCGGCGCCGGCCTGTGCGAAAGTACACTCCCAACCGTCGGGCCTGAACAAAGGGTCGTAGCCGAAACCGGCAATGCCTGTCGGACGGTCGATTATCTCACCTTCGACAACGCCTTCAAAAAACGCCGGAGCATCGTTGCCTCTCAACAAAGCTATGCAGCAACGGAAACGGGCATGCCTGTCGGCGATGCCGACAAGCTCTCCGAGGAGTTTTTCGTTGTTTGCCGTATCGTCGCCATGAACGCCTGAATAACGGGCGCTATGTATGCCGGGAGCACCGCCGAGGGCGTCGACTTCAAGACCCGAGTCGTCGGCAAAGCAGTCGTAACCGTATTTATCCTTTATCCACCGGGCTTTCTGCAAGGCGTTTCCCTCGAATGTCTCGGCGGTTTCGGGGATGTCGTCATGGCAGCCAATCTCGGCAAGCGAAAGCACCTGCCAACGGCTTCCGAGCATCTGACGGATTTCGGCAAGCTTATGGGCGTTGTTTGTCGCGAATACAATCTTTTCCATCATGTTGTTAACGGCAGGACATTGCTTTTATTGTGCCTCTCAGCCCACTACGATGTTCACAATCTTGCCGGGCACGACAATCACCTTGCGTATGGTTTTGCCGTCGAGCCACTTCGCCGCGCCGGCATCGGCGAGTGCGGTCGCCTGTATCTCGTCGTTGGTGGCTTCGGCGGCAACGGAGATATTGTAGCGTGCCTTGCCGTTGAACGATACAGCCATAGTACGTGTCGATTCGACAAGATATTTCTCGTCGAACTTAGGCCACGTAGCGTCGCATACGGTCTCGGCATTGCCCAACGCACTATGCCACAGCTCTTCGGCGACATGCGGCGCAAAGGGGGCGAGCACCACGAGCAGCTGTTCGAGCACCGCGCGCGAGCGGCACTTCTGCTGGGCGAGTTCGTTGACACATATCATAAACGCGGCGACCGATGTATTGAATGAGAAATTCTCGATGTCGGCACTTACTTTCTTGATGAGCTTATGCAGGCTCTTGAGATTTTCGGCCGAGGGCTCGCTATCGTCAACGAGAAGCTCGTCGCCTTTATAGAAGAGCGACCAAAGCTTTTTGACAAAGCGGAACACACCGTCGATACCGTGCGTATCCCAAGGCTTGCTCTGCTCTACCGGGCCGAGGAACATCTCGTAGAGACGCAGAGTGTCGGCGCCGTAGCGCTCTATCATATCGTCGGGGTTAACGACGTTGAACATCGACTTCGACATTTTCTCCACGGCCGAACCGCAGATATACCGCCCGTCTTCAAGGATGAACTCGGCATCGGCAAACTCGGGACGCCATGCGCGGAAGGCGTCGAGGTCGAGCACATCATCGCGGACGATGTTGATGTCGACATGTATAGGCGTGGTGTCGTAGTCGCCTTTGAGACCGGCGCTTACAAAAGTATTGGTGTCTTTGATGCGGTAAACAAAGTTACTGCGACCCTGAATCATGCCCTGGTTGATAAGCTTGCGGAAAGGCTCGTCATCGACAACGACACCGTAGTCATAGAGGAATTTGTTCCAGAAACGGCTGTAGATAAGGTGTCCCGTGGCATGCTCGGAACCGCCTACGTAAAGGTCGACACTGCGCCAATATCCGTTGGCCTCTTTCGACACAAGAGCGTCGGCGTTGTGCGGGTCCATATATCGGAGATAGTAGGCCGACGAGCCTGCGAAGCCCGGCATTGTATTGAGTTCGAGAGGATAGCCCTCGGGCGTGCACCAGTTTTTTGCACGGCCCAACGGCGGTTCACCCGTCTCGGTAGGCAGATATTTGTCAATTTCGGGCAATTCGAGCGGCAGCTCGTTATATGGCGTGGCGATACCGTCGACATAGCACACGGGAATTGGCTCTCCCCAATAACGCTGACGGCTGAAAATGGCGTCGCGCAGACGGTAATTGACTTTCACACGTCCGATTCCGGCTTCTTCTACGTATTTCTTTGCGGCAGCGATGGCATCTTTCACCGTCAGTCCGTTGAGTTTGAGCGACGGGCCGTCGGAGTTTATCATTATGCCCTCTTTGGCATCCATCGAAGCCTCCGACACATCGGCGCCTTCGATGAGAGGTATTATCGGCAGGTCGAAATGCCGCGCGAAAGCATAGTCGCGACTGTCGTGGGCAGGCACCGCCATTATGGCGCCGGTGCCATAGCCGGCAAGCACATAGTCGCTGACCCAAACGGGCACTTTCTTACCCGATAGCGGATTTATTGCGTAAGAGCCGGAGAAAACGCCCGTAACTTTTTTGTCTATCATACGCTCACGCTCGGTGCGATGGCGTATCGATGCAAGGTATTCGTCGACGGCGGCGCGACGGTCGGGCGTTACGACCATGTCGACATATTTGCTTTCGGGCGCGAGCACCATGAACGTTACGCCGAAGACGGTATCGGCACGCGTCGTGAATATTTCAAGTTCAAGGTCGTCGCGCCCGTCGATTTTAAAGCGCATTTCGGCACCTTCGGAGCGCCCAATCCAATTGCGTTGGGTTTCTTTGATGGATTCCGACCAGTCTATCTTGTCAAGTCCGCGCAAAAGCCGTTCGGCATACGCCGATACTCTGAGGCACCACTGCCACATCTCTTTCTGCACCACAGGATAACCGCCACGGACCGAAACACCTTCGCTCACCTCGTCGTTGGCGAGCACGGTTCCGAGTTTTGGGCACCAGTTCACCATCGTATTGCCAAGATAAGCGATGCGGTAGTTCATGAGCACATCGGCCTGAGCCTTCTTGTCCATCGCCTTCCAATCGTCGGCAGTGAAAGACTTCTCTTTGGAGCATGCGGCATCGAGGCCGTCGGTGCCTTTGGCCTCGAAATGCTTCACAAGGTCTTCAATCGGCATCGCGCGGTCGGCCCGGCGGTCGTAGTACGACCCGAACATTTTCAGAAACGCCCATTGGGTCCACTTATAGAAATCGGGGTCGCAGGTACGCAAGGTGCGGTTCCAATCATAAGAAAAGCCGATATTGTCGAGCTGGCTGCGGTATCGTGCGATGTTCTCTCTTGTCGTCACTTCGGGATGCTGCCCGGTCTGTATGGCATACTGCTCTGCCGGCAGGCCATAGGCGTCGAAGCCCATGGGATGAAGCACATTGAAGCCTTGCAGCCGTTTGTAGCGGGCGAAAATGTCGCTGGCGATGTATCCGAGCGGATGACCGACGTGCAGCCCGGCGCCCGACGGATAGGGAAACATGTCGAGCACATAGTATTTGGGACGCGAGGGGTCTATGTCTACACGGTATATGTCGCCGTCTTTCCAATACTTGCGGACACGGCTTTCTATTTCTTTATGATTGTATTCCATTGCAGGTTCTGGTGGATATGTTTACTTTGATAATTCGAGCATACGGTTTATGGGTCGGAGCGCCTTTTCGGCCAAAACGGGGTCGATATGCACTTCGGGCGCTTCCGCCACGAGGCAGTCGCGCAATTTGGCGAGCGTGTTGAGCTTCATATATGCGCAATCGTTGCAGGCACATGTGCTGTCAGACGGCGGCACGGGGATGAAAGTCTTATCCGGCGCGGCTTTGCGCATCTGGTGGAGTATGCCGCTTTCCGTTGCCACGATAAACTCAGTAGCATCGCTCGCAAGGGCATATTCAAGCAAGGCCGCCGTCGACCCTACCTTGTCGGCGAGCAGCACCACCGGCCTGCGGCACTCGGGATGCACAAGCACGGGGGCATCAGGATGCAAGGCCTTGAGTTCGACAAGCTTTTCGGCAGAGAAGCGTTCGTGCACATGGCATGCGCCGTCCCACAGCAGCATTTCACGGCCGGTAACGGAGTTGATATAAGCTCCGAGGTTTCGGTCAGGGCCGAAAATAAGCTTGGCGTCGGCAGGAAAACTATCAACAATCTTACGGGCGTTTCCCGACGTGACAAGCACATCCGACAAGGCCTTGACTCCTACTGTCGTATTGACATATGAAATCACCGTATATCCGGGGTGTGCCTTTACAAAAGCCTCGAAACTATCGGCCGGACAGCTGTCGGCAAGCGAGCATCCGGCATCGGTGTCGGGCACAAGCACCTTTTTGTCGGGACATAGCAGTTTCACGGTCTCGCCCATGAAGTTGACGCCGCACATCACAATGATTTCAGCATCCGATGCCGCCGTAGCGGCCTTTTGCGCAAGCGCCAACGAATCACCGACAAAGTCAGCGATGTCCTGGATGGCGCCGTCGACATAATAGTGCGCCAGAATGACGGCCTTTTTATCCTTTTTCAGACGCAGTATATCAGCTTTCAGACTCTCGTCGGAAGCCGCACTGCCCTTAGCGTGACAATTCATTTTGTTTCAAAAATTTTTGATAGCGCAAAAGTAATAAAAAATCCCCACCCCCACAAACGCGCGTTCATGCTTGAATGATAGGACACATTTCATTAATTTTGCAGACGCAAAACAATAATTTGCACGCCCATGCACACCGTAACACCCACCGACATACCCACCATACTAAAAACCATGCGGTCGGCATGGCCGGTAGGCGACGAATCGGTCAGCGAGCTGGCTCGATGCCTATCGCCATGCCGCTTTCCCAAAAGGCACAGGCTGGTAGAGGAAGGGCGCGCATATGGAAAGGCATATTTCATCGAGCGCGGAATGACACGTTCTTACTGGTTCGTCGACGGAGAAGAAATCACGACATCCTTTTCAACCGAAGGCGGCATCGTTTTCAGCATGGATGAACTTTATTACAATAAGGTAAGCGAAGAATATGTCGAGACAATAGAGCCGGTCGAGGCATTCGCCATTTCAATAGAAGATTTGCGTAGGCTTTTCGCCACCAGGCTCGACCTTGCCAACTGGGGGCGTGTAATACACCAAAATGAATACAGGCGCCTGCACCGCTCACACAAAAACAGACTGACACTTCCTGCAAAAGAACGATACGAGGCATTCAAAGCGGAGTTCCCCGAGGTATGCCGCAGGGCGCAGCTCGGATACATAGCGTCGTATCTCGGCATAACACAATCTACGCTGAGCCGCATCAGAAACTCCATTATTTGACATAGGGCAAATTTCCTGTCGCATACTTTGCCTAACTTTGCCAAAGTTTTAAGACAGAACCAAAAAGATGAACAGCACCTCAACATCCGACAACTACCGAATATCGACCGTTCCGGGCGCGGAAAACAGCTCTAAACCGCGCTACGAACTGCTCGACGGACTTCGCGGCGTGGCAGCCATATTCGTAATCCTCTATCATTTCGGCGAAGGCTTCGCCACAAGCCCCGTCGACCAGATGATGAACCACGGCTACCTTGCCGTCGACTTTTTCTTCATCCTGTCGGGCTTCGTAATCGGATATGCCTACGACGACCGTTGGCAACGAGGCATGACTGCCGACAATTTCATGCTCAGGCGCGTAATACGCCTGCACCCGATGGTGATACTTAGCGTAATCTTCGGGGCCGTCGCCTATCTCATACAAGGCAGCGTGAAGTGGGATGGCACGCCTATGCCACTGTCGATGCTCCTGTTGGCGCTGCTCCTCGGCATTTTTCTAATTCCCGTGCTCCCCGGCGCAGGCGCCGATGTCAGGGGCAACAACGAAATGTTTCCGCTCAACGGGCCGAGCTGGTCGCTTTTCTTCGAATATATAGGCAGTATATTGTACGCCGTATGGCTTCACCGCCTCAGCTCCAAGTGGCTTCGCATAGTGACAGCCGTCTCGGCCTGCGGACTGGCCGTCATGGCCTTGGGCAACTTCTCCGGCAGCTACAATATCGGCATGGGGTGGACATTGGCGGAATACGGGTTCCTAGGCGGATTTTTCAGGCTGTCCTTCTCCTTTTCCATCGGCCTGCTGATGTCGAGAGGTTTCCGCCCACGAAAAATACGGAGTGCATTTTGGCTATGCTCCGCCATGCTTGCCGCCGTCTTTGCCACGCCATATGTCGGCGGCGCTTCGATGCCCATGCTCAACGCCGGCTTCGACCTGGTGTGCACACTGTTCATATTCCCGGCCATCGTATATATAGGTGCATGCGGCACAACCACCGATGCGGCATCGACTCGTATCTGCGACACTTTAGGGCAACTCTCCTACCCCGTCTACATAATCCACTACCCTATCATGTACCTCTTCTACGCATGGGTGTGGAACAACGGCAAGACACTCGCCGAAGCATGGCCGGTGTGCTCCGTCCTCTTCGTGGCGATTCTTCTTATGGCATGGTTCGCCTACCGCTTTTACGACCTGCCCGTGCGCACATATCTCACGCACCGCTTTCTACGCCGCCGCTGACAGAAACAACGCCATACACCGCCAAACGGCTCATCGGCCAACAAAATGCAAGCTTTTTTTACAATTGCTTGCATTTTTGATTTTATTCCTTTATCTTTGCCGACACACAAACCACAACATTTCCAAGTCCATGAGAAAGCACGCATCCATCATCATTTTTCTCATCTTCATCTCCTTTCGGATGGCGGCGGCTCCTCAACGGCTGGCCTTGCCGGTAGAGAAAAATCCATTCGACGAACAGGAACTACGTCCTGCGGTATGGGATGCCACGTCCCATTCTGTCATTGACGAGCGTTCACGGAGCCATATCTCGCTGTCTTCAAAAGGCTTGATACGCGAATATCTGGACTCGTTCACTTCCTTATATCTTTTTGTTGAGGATTCGGTCTACTTCCGCGGTTCTACCTACGGCACAGAAATCGGGGTGCTCGCCGATACGGCAAAACTCGTGCTGCGGTTTCCGTTGTCCGTCGGGTCGCGGTTCGGTTCCGAGTATGCGGCGCGCGGACTGGCGTTTTCAGAAACGCCTATTGCCGAAAAAGGCTCGGTTTTATCGGAAGTTCTGTCGAGGGGGCGCTTCATCCATGCGCCGGGCGACACGTCGGCGGCGACAATGACTTACGAAAAACGGTGCATGGCGACCGTCTTCGCCCCGACGGACTCGTCGGATTACAAAGATGTGCCGTCGCATACGCTTGAGTTCTACCGATGGTACGGCGAAGGCAACAGACTGCCGTTCGCGGTGCAACGGCGGCTCGACGGTGGGGAATGGCGCTTGTGGCTCTGCGGCGAAAGCGCCGGACAAAGCGGAAGCGACAGCGACAGGGACAAGGACATCCGCCCGTCCATATTGGCGAACGCGGAAATATCGGTCGGCAACGGTTTCGTATCCGTTACGCTCGGCGCGGCAGAGGACGTCGTTGCAGAAATACATATCGTAGACGTTTCAGGCAACATTTTCGGGCGCACACACTGCCGCCTGAGTGACACGGACACTACAATCTCTATTTCGACCGACGGCCTTGCCCACGGGTCATATATGCTGGTGATTATACTCGACAACGACCCGTCGCTGACGGAAAAAAGGATGCTTGCCCTATGAAACGCGCTACAGCCATAATACTCTGCCTGGCCGGTCTCTGCATATTCGCGCAAGACTATACTACCCTGTTACGCCCCGGCATCACAGGTCCGCCCCAAGAGCTGTCGCACGATGTCGAACGCCAGTCTGCGCCGTCGCCAATCCTGACCGGCGCCATCAACTACAGCATACAGCTCCACGCCATCGAATCCGACGGGTTCTCGCTGCCGCTCGGGCTGCAATACCGAAGCAACGGCATAAAAGTGACGGATGTCCCCGGATGCGTAGGTTTCGGATGGTCTCTGCTGCCTGCCATGCGCATAACCCGTACCGTATTGGGGCGTCCCGACGAACTTGCAGACCATGCTGCCGGAAGCCTGTCCGGCCAAAACGCGACAGCCCTTTGGAAAACGGCGTTCCGCAGCCTGGCGTCAGACGTCACGACCGGCGACATGCTCGACACCCAGTGCGACATAATACGCATACCGCTAATCGGCAAAACCCTGACCCGACTTATCAAAGCCGAGCCGGGCGGAAAATATGAATTCCTCGGCGTAGGAGACTCGGAATATAGAGTGACAACACCCGACGGGCTGAAGACAATCCATGTCTTCGACCCGACAGGCAATGAATACGTTTTCGGACTGCAGGCCGAAAAAATGAGCCACGTCAGTTCGGCCATGCCGCAATTCAACGCCACATGGCTGCTGACCAAAATCGTGCTCGGTTCGGGAAGGGCGATAACATTCAGTTGGAAGCAGACGGCGCCCCCGTCCTATCGGCACAATTCAGCCGCGATGTTTGCCGACTCCTACTACAATTACGGCGACTCCTACGTCGAAAGCCAATATTCATCGCTATTGCAACAGAACCGCCCGTACTGGACAAGCCCGGCTGTCAACATCGAAAATCTGATGCTCCTCGACCGCATCGGTTTCGCAGCCGGCACAGTCCTTTTTCACCATTCCAAAGAGCGTTTGGACAGCATAGAAATTTTTGATGCTTTCGGAGCAAAAGAACCTGCAAAAAACATATACTTCACCCATAAGGATGCCGGCCTCAACGGCCATGTATTGAGCGAACTGTACATTTCAGACGCCGGGACCTATTCGTTTGAATACGACACCCGTATCTTCAGCGCAGATGACGTATGTTCACAGGACGCATGGGGATACTACAACGGGAAAACGGCCAACGACCTGACTCCGGCAATATCTGTCAAAAAAATCGGCGACGGCGGAAAAGCCGACGGCTTGTATTCGCCGCCACGGTCAAACAGCCGGACGGTCGACCCATCTGCCATGAAAGCCAATCTGCTGCATACGGTCACACTTCCGGGTGGTGGCAAAACCGTGTTTGAATGCGAGCCACACACATTCCCTGAACAGACTTCGCCCTATGCCGACGACATCACCGGGGCGCTGCAGTCGCTCTCCACCGGCGGTGGACTCAGGGTGACAAGCATAAAGACCTACGACGGCAAGAAAGATGAACCCGTAAATTCGCTGTACTACAGATACGGCGATGCCAATGTGCGTGCCACGCCCACATGCGAGACTTTCTTGCGCATCGACAGAGGCCTTTCGGCAATAAGCCGGAACGATGGCACGCAGTACCTTTCGGAAGCCCGTATCGTCGGCATCATGCCGCAGTCCGACTACATGGGCTACGACATCGGAGAATTGCCGATATGGTACGGAACGGTAGAAGAACTTTACGACGAGGGTAAAAAGGTATACTCCTTCGAGCAGATACTGGACGTGACCAACGAAATCGCCACTGAATTCGGGCGGCGCTATCCACTGAGCTACGGCAGCGTTTTCAGCTCCGGGCCACAACTGATGAGCGTCGCGACATATAAGGAAAGCGACGTCGGCACATATTCGAAGGTCGCCGAAGACAGCTATCAGTACGAGGTCGTGGACGCGCCCGAAGTCCCGGGATACTTTGTCGGACGAAGCACAATCAACTTCAGCTCCCCCGGCGGCATTGCCTATGAACCCGATTTCAAAGACGGGCATATCCTCGAAACAGCCGACGGTTCCGCCTCGTTCGACATCCGCGACGGCCGCGACAGTTTCGACCCCTACCCCTACTTCATGCACCCGTGCCCCGTATACAGGCAGACGGAGCGCATGACAGCCCACACCTACACGGAATATAACGACAATACTCCGCCCTACAGCGTCACCACATTTACCACCTACGGCGAAAACGACGGACTGCCACGGCGTGTGCTGACACGCAGCGACGGCGTCCTCGACAAAACCGTCGAAATCGAATATCCCGACGAGAATGCCGACAACATACAGCGGCAGATGGTGCGCATCAACGCGGTAGGCATGCCCGTCAAGGCAACGACTTCATACGGCGATGCAATAAGCACGGTCGAGTCTTTTTACTCCCTTTACGGAGCAAGCGGCTGCAAGCTTAGGTACACCATGCAGAACAACCGCGAGCAGGCAGACAGCCTTTTCTCCATATGCTCATATTTCGACGACTTCGGCAATACAATCTATACCAATGATGCCGACAAATGTCCCACAAGCTATTTCTATGGCTACAACGGACAGCTGCCCGTCTACGAAATCTCTGGTAAAAATCCCACACAAATACCCATCGGACAGGATGCCTGGACCGGAAACGCCCAAAACGCGGAGCCGCCGGTTCTCGACGGCGCTCTTGTCACCCACACCTCGCACATACCGTTCGTAGGGGTCTCAAGCGTCACATATCCCGACGGCCATACGGTGAGACACCACTACGACCAACGGGGGCTTTGGGAAAGCACCTCGGTCGACGGACTCGGCACGACCGAAGCATGCGAATACCGCGGAGGCGACGGCGATACAATCATAATCGACCGATACCGCTACAAAAACAGTGACAAAACCGTATATGAACTCGTTTCAGAACGATACGACGGCCTCAGCCGACTGAAAGAGACCCATTATGAAACCCAAGGCTACAGCACACTTCTCGACTATGACGCGATGAACCGTGTCTGCGGCGAAGCACGCACCGCAGCGGAATGGCCGGAGCCGGAAGCGTGGACCGACTACCGATATGAACCGTCGCCGCGCGGACTGAAAACCGGGACTGTCCGCCCCGGAAAACAATGGAAACTCGACAACCGAAGCATAAAGACAGAATCGAGGCCAAACGGCAAAGACCTGCCCCAATTCGAGTGTGCACGGCTGCGTGCCGATACCGACGGCAAAATCACCATGAACGGCTACTACGAGCCCGGCACCATCATGATGGAGGCCGTCACCGACGAAGACGGACACTGCGTGGTGACGGCCACCGACCGCGAAGGTCACATGGTGCTACGCCGCGAAGGTTCGGGCAACGAATGGCTCTCGACGTACTATGTCTACGACGACTACGGGCGCCTGCGCTTCGTGCTGCCCCCGAACCTCAGACCCAAGTCCTACGCCGTCGGCGACGCCGACATCGAGGAATATGCCTACGAATATGTCTATACCGGCGCCAACCGTCTGCGCGCGGCAAAAATCCCCGGCGAGGGCACTACATTTTATCTCCACACCCCCGGCGGCAGGCTCTTCGCCACAAGCGACCCCGTACTGGGCGACAACTTCTTCAGGGTGCACCTCTACGACAGGCACGGCCGCGAGACCGTAACGGGCATCGCGCAGGGCAACATAAACGACATCGAGGCCAAGAAGTCGATGGCATGCACCGTGGGCGAACCCACCGGCTCGCTCCCGGCAGTCTATGACCTCTCGCACATCGGCTTCGTAAACTTCTCGCCCGAACATGTCCGCATCTACGACCGCTACGTCGACGGCTGCGGCGCATTCCGCCCCGACTCCGTCGCCGGGTCAGGCTACCGTGCCGAGCCGAAAGGGCATCTGACGGCCACGGTCAACTACTGCGACGACGGCACCTACTACACTGAGACATACTATTACGACGAATTCGGACGCCGCACACAGACCCTGCGCAAGCCCGGACGCTTCGACGTGTGTCGCTCGCAGTCATACACCTTTGACGGACAGCCGGCCTCGCAGCTGCTCTACCTCAGAAACACGGCGACAGACTCGGTGTACACGCTACACATCCTCAATAGCTACGACGCCGCAGGGCGTCTCCGGGGAACAGTCTACCGATTCGACAACACACACCGCGCATCCACCGGCATAGGCTACGACAAATTGGGACGCGTAGCCTTCAAATCGTCCGGGCTTGCAAGCCGCCGCATCTCCTATGACGAACGCGACAGGCTCAAAGAAGTGCTCACCATACTGCGCGAACCCGAATCAATCGTCGTGCCGCCACGACCATGGGATGACCCGTGGTTCAACCTCAACGGCATTGCCGACAACTACTATGCCGGAGCATCCGACATCAACGGCAATGTAGAAACTATAATCGACCCGGATTTCCTTGGGAACGCGACATGTTTCTCCGAGAGAGTGTTCTATGAAGACGGCGAAACGCCGCGCTTCAGCGGACTGCCCTCGGCGTACAAGAACACAAACGGCGGAACATACAACTACACCTACGACGCTTTCGACCGACTTGTCGAAGCCGACTACAGCGGCAGCTCCAACGAAGAAGAAGACTTCTCGGCCCGATACACCTACGACGAACTTGCCCGTACGATGGACATCATACGCTACGGCGTGATTGACAATGACGGAGAAACCGAAAAATTCGGCATCCTCGATGACTTTGTCCTCAAATACGACGGCGCACGCCTTTCAGGCTACTATTCCAACCGCGACAACCGCGAAGGCGATGACTTCTTCCAACGAGTGTCCATGCCCATGTCTACGGCCACAAGACAATACTCCAAGGGCAGGCTCGCCCAAGAAAGCGGCATCGGCGACATCTTCTACGCCTACAACAGACAGGGGCGCGCCAAGGCAACCGTCAGCGTCGTGGCCGGCTTCCCCTATACCGAGACATCGCTTGTCAGGACTTCCGACTGCCACGGCAGGCTTATGGCAAAGACCGGCACGATAAAGCAGGGCAACAAAGAGACCGTCGCTTTCGACCGACACTTCGTCGAGGGCTTCGTCTTCGACAAGAACCGCCTCGAACGCATCGACTTCCCCGGCGGATACTTCGACGCGCAGGGCGAACCCCACTATCTGCTCACCGACCGACTCGGCTCCGTCGTGCTCGCAGTCTCGGCCGACAACAAGGTCGAGGCGCGATACGGATACTACCCCTACGGCGAACAATGGCGCAACACCGCCGGACAGCAGCACCGCCTCGCATCCAAGGAGCGCGAGACACTCGCCGTCCCCGGCGACTACGACTTCGGCCCACGAAGCTACCGCCCCGGCCTGACACTGTGGGACAACGCCGACCGCTACGCCGGCGACTTCCCCTGGCTCTCACCCTTCTCATACTGCGGCGCAAACCCCGTAAAATTCATCGACCCAAGCGGCAACCAAATCTGCATAAGGGATGCCACCGGTCAAACCACACGCATGCTTTATTGGAAAAAAGTGAATAATGCCTGGGGGTTCTTTGATGACGGGGGCAACGAGTTCAATGGGAACGACGACTTTATTTTGTCCGTCAAAAACACCTTGACAAGCATTATGGGGACTGACATTGGAGAAGAAATATTGACATTCTTAGCCAATGACCCCCGTGAGCTACAGATAAAAAAACACTTCAAAAGTATATCTGCCAGGACCAACGACCCTGAGTATACGGGGTCCTATTGGATTGGATGGTATCGCGATGGAGTCAAAATCCCGACAACAAAAGGATGGTTGAAATCTGGGATTGCCGACTTATTTCATGAACTTGCCCACAAATACAATGATTGGAATCCAAAACTAAGAATATATGGCGAATGGCTTCGACTACAATCCGGCGAAATAGTCGATTGCTGCGACCGTGTGGCCACCCATTTCGAAAACTTATTTAGAATTCAATTTAATCTTCCATTAAGGATACAGTATGTCCTTGACCCCATTTTTGGGGATGACCCAGGTCGAATAATAAAAAAGGATAAAGGCATTTATCGAAGCCTTTATTTTGACGAACGCGGAACTTATCATGAAGATGTCATTAAAAAAAATGGATACCCCTATCTTTAAACGGCTGATTTTGCTCTTAATCCTCATCGCATCGGGAGTGGCGTATGCCTCACGACCCGAACCGACAAACCGGACTATCGCCACAAAAGCCGAAGCAATATATTCCGACAACATTTTTGTCGGCTTCAAAACATCGTATGTCAAATTTGAGATTGAGATGACCGAGATATACGATAAATTCTACTGTAGATACATAGAGCCTTATGTGGCCGACATGCTTAGCGAAAATGACACCATTTTCGTAATATCACAATTCGATTCCGTCATGCTCGGCGATGGGGTCGAAAGCATATATATTCAACTGTCCAACCCAATCAATAAATATAGACCGAAAACAGTTGGCATTCTGAAAGGCAAAGACTTCGAGATTGTAGACAAATACAACCCCCTTTTCCCCGACGATTACATCGGTTTCCAAAACGCCGATTGGGCTGTAGAACAGTTTCATCTCTGTTCGACCATGATTGTCGGAAAACCTACGAGTATTATAAACTTGTTCTGTTCCTCTCCGTTAAAACGTATAGGTAACGACGCAGACAACCATAGTATGAACATATACAGGGTTGTCAAAATAGGAGACAAAATTACAGAGTATGCTTCGCTCAGCTGCAATGCACAGACAAAATGGCGATTTAGCGGTAGGCTAAACAGAGTGGTGCCCCTTTCATGCGGCATGTTGATTTTCAAAAAGACCATAGTGCGCCCACCCGAGACGGTTGAGAAAACAAAACTTCTCTAATGAACAACCGAGAATGTGAATACAGAGGATGTTTTGAGCCCGGCAATCATATCAGATGACGGTAAGAATTACAGAAGCATATATTTTGATTCCGATGAAAATTATTATGAAAGATATGTTCCCTTTTGTTTCTTTCCGTACTACTATTAAAATATCTGTGATGATTGCATTTGCACTCATCATAACAACTGTCTGGGCGGCACAACCAGTCCCCACAAAATCTATGTTCGGACTAAAGGCTGAAGCGATGTACACCGACAACAAATTCACAGGATTTAATACGGAGTGCATAAACGACGAAATCGAAATGTACAGAGCTTGGGGAGAGCTCTATGGCAAATACCTACACCCATATGTCGGTGAAATTCTTACAGAAAACGACACTGTCGTGGTAATATCGCAAAAAGACCAAGGTTCTGAAACCATATACATAAACATTTCGGGCAAAAATTTGGGAGTAGTCATAAAAGACACAAACTATGTATTAATTGAAGAAGTGCTTCCATATCCCGAAAATTGTGTACCGACAGACAGCTGCCATATTGTTGTTGATGACATGCTTTCGTATATCTGTAAATATCTCGGCATCAAAAAACAGCGGTGGATATCAGAACAAAGCATTTTTATAAACACCATAGTAAACTGGAATACCGCAGAGTTGATAAACATGTTCTGTTCGTCCAAAGTCTATGGCATGTCCGAGGACAATCACAACATGAAAATATATCGAGTTGTAATAACGGGCAACAAAATCACAGAATATGTCTCCATAAGCTGCAATCCAAGAACACATTGGAATACAAAAGTTTGGTTGTCTCACGAAATGCTGTCTCCCTACTCTCGCTTCATCAAATGGAGCGCAGAGAGAGCCGCATTCCTCAATCATAAATTGCCGCCAAAAACGATTGAAAAAACATCTCCTTTGTAATGAACATAACCGTGAATACAGAAGACGTTTTGTGCCCGGCAATCATATCAGATGACGGAAAGAATTATAGAAGCCTATATTTTGACGACGATGAAAATTATTATGAAAAACGGCACACCCAATGGATATAAATATTAAACACCTTCTTTTGCTATCGCTTTTAGCCGCCATTCCGTGGGTAGGCCAAGCCTCGAGGCCCGAACCGGCTAAAGATATACTTGCCGTAACAGCAGAAGCGAGATATTCAGACCACGTATTCGTCGGTTTTAAAACCAGATGTATCAGTACAGAAATTGAAATGCACAAAATATGGGACGAATTCTACAACAGATACATGGAACCATATTTTGCAGGTATACTTGCAGAGAACGACACCATCTTCGTCATCTCACAATATAACTCTGGGCGGACTGAAAGCATATACATAACTTTTTCAGACAGAAACTTCGGAATAGTGCTTGAAGACAGCACTTATCTAATAGTCGAAGAAGTGCCGGGATATACTGATGGTTACAAACTCAACGACAAAAGCCGTGTAGTTGATGATTTAGTCTTGTTTTTTGAAGAGCACTTTAGCTTATCCGACACTAAGTGGTGGCAAGAACAAGCTATTTTGACAAACACCATATTCGGATGGGATGCCGCAAAAATTATAAATATGTTCTGCTCGTCAGAAGTATTTGGCAGTATTGCCGACAATCATAGCATGAACATTTATAGGGTTATCAAGAAAGGTGACAAAGTCACCGAATACACCTCTATCAGCTGCAATGCCAAGACGTATTGGGACAGACGCATGTGGCTTTCCACCGACAAATTCGACCCTTATATGCGACGAAGGCACAAAAATAAAGGCATAGTCCCCATGCTTCAAGAGCATCCGCCAATATCAATTGAGAATAAAACACCACTGCGATGAACGAGCGAAGCTTCTATGTGTGTATTTTTGATTTAAAAGGCAACTATTATGAAGATGGAGTTATCGATGACGAGCTACGCTACATCTATTAAACTATGGTTAATGCTTTTTCTAATAGCATTAACACAAAACGCCACTTTTGCCGCGCGTCCTATGCCGACAGAGCATACCCGTGCCGCCGAAGTAAAGGCAATTTACTCCGACAGCGCTTTCGTGGGTCTCAAGACGAAGTATCTCAGCACCATGGAAGAGATGACCGAGGCATATAACTCTTTCTACGACAGTTTTATTTTGCCGTATATAGAATATGCTCTTGCCGAAAACGACACCGTGTTCGTCATCGATAAAAAATACCCAAAATATGCCGACATAACAATCCACAGCACTCACAAGAATATGTTCATCAGCGTCAGCCAAGCTGATTGGGGCGATAAAATCAAAGAGTTGCCGATTATTCCGGAAAAATTTAGAGACGGTTACGAGCTCCTCCCTTGGTCACAATATTATGTCTTCTACTCTACTATATTTGAGTGGGATGAAGTAGAAGTGTATAACATGTTTTTCAATTCAATAATCCATCAAAAGTCAGACAAACTCGATGATTTCTCAAACACCATATACCGTATTGTTAAAAAAGGAAACGACATCACCGAGTATACATCCATAAGCTATAACGCCAATCCTTATTGGTCTACGAGAAATATTGGTTAGGAATTCGGCAAAGCGAGAAGAAAAGCCGCAGACAAGGCTCTCAAAGCGACAAGACCGACCCTGCCTGAGAAAATAGAAAAGGAGAAGACCTTACAAAAATGATTATGAACTGCAATACCACCATGAAAATAATCGCCATAGGCGCTCTTGTCTTAGCTGCGTCCAATGCAGCTTCTTGCACAAAACAGGCAGAGACATCGACAAACCGTAAGACTGTCATCACCGATACGGTATTCCACAAGATTGGCGTAACGGTGAGCGTCCCGGAGCCCGAAGACACAAGTGCCGACACCCTATTCTCGAACGAACGTGCGATGGTGACATTCCACACCATGGGCACATATTTCGTCGATACGATTGAATACGCATCCACCCGGTTCGTTATCAAAGCAGTCGGCGGCGACCGTATGCTGGTATTCCCCGACAATGACATCTTCACCCGGAACTACAAACCGAGGCGAAAGGACTTCGCTTTGCCCCATGCCGCTTACGAAGAGTTCTCCAACGATTCGATTTACGGCGGCTATCCCGAAGTCAACAGCATGTTCTTTTCGTATATTCCTAAAGACTCCATTTTCAAACTCACCGCCATATATCCGGCACGTCTGTCGCCCAAGGAGTTTATGAGCCGCCTCAGAATATATCCGGCATCGGCTCAACTATTGAAATTGCACATCTACAAGCAATTCGCCTACAAAAAAGGCGAAATCGCCATCATGTTTCCCGGCGGCGACAGCAACGTAAAAGACCCATACCCGGCATTAGAACAGTGAAGGTTCGGCCAATCACAAAGACTATGAAAACAATCCTAAACGCACATATTAAACGGCTGCTTTTGTTCGTGGCAATCCTCAGCATCTCGGCAAGCCCAAGCCATGCCTATTTGCCGGAATTTGACCGTTCTATGACCGGCTATAGTCGGGGAAACGAAAAGTACAATTTTGCAAAATCAAAAGTACCACGTTTGTACACCCCTAAAATTTGCGTAACTGTTTGATATAAGTTTGTTTGCAAAGCAATTTGCAGAAATCCGTTAAAATATTAACGTGTACACCCTCAAATAATTTGTACACCAAAAGCACGCTTGATAATCAGCAATTTACAAAAAATATTGTACACCCCGAAAAAACGAAAAGTACAATTTTGGAGTAAGAGTGCGAAACGCCCTAAAAATGCCGTTTAATGTGGTTAACCATTGTTTAATCAGCGTTTTACAAATGGCCGGTTTTTCGACGTTACCATTAGAGTAATAATCACGCCGTAAAAATGTTCCACGGCCAAATTTTCCCGGTTTAGGGGGCAGAAAAAGCGCGGCGGCATCGGTTAAGATTGCCGCCGCGCTCCGCTGTGGTTGCCGCGTTTGTGGTAGGTAAGAGTGGTTGTATGTGATTGGCGTCCTATTCGGTTTTTAGATAGCTCAGATAGGTTCTATAACCTATGCCGTAGACCGGGAGAATGAACCTTCGCCAAACGCTTTTGTGGCACTTGGCGAGATTGCCCTCCTCGTAATGCTTCGCGGCGAGTTTCTTTACCGCCATTATCCTGCGTTTGGTGTTCTCGTGCATTGTCTCGGTGCTTTAATCGGTTAATGCGCTGACGATTGCGCCAATACCCTTGCCGCGGATAGGCAGGGCGACGAAACGTTTGTCAAAGCCTACTATTGTGGCGCGTTCGCCGGGGTCGTCTTCTTTCGAGTACATATAAATCTCGCCGTCGGCTTTCATCACTTCCCCGGCATAGAACGCCACGGACGCAAATTGCGCATTTGCAGGCTTTACGGCGTTGAAAGCCACCTTTGTAAGCGCACCGTCCTTGACGGCATACACGGGCATCTGCGCGAATGAATAAAAGCCGAATCCGGCGAATTGGAACGGCTTGCCGTCCTTGATGTTGGTGAGGTTCTTGAAAAGTTCCGTATCCTGCAGAAGCAGGTCGGTGACGTGTTTCGGGTGCAACACGATATAGCGGTCGGTAAGCGGAATGTCAGCGTCATCGAAATGCTCCTTTAATGCGAGAATGTCGGCGAATGTCAGACGCTTGCGTCCGGCGGTCGCAAGTCCGCTCGTTTGGATCACCGGGGTGTCGGTCGTGTCGGCGGTCGGCGCATAGGCGTGTATCGCTTTCATCGCCACGCTTTTGCGGAGTGTGGCGCGGTGCTGGCTGATAACGCTTTCGAGTTTGTCATAGCTGTACTCGATAGCGTCCGGGCGGCGCACAAGCGTGTTTTCGGTCTCGAACTTGTCGAGCACGATTTCGTTGTCATCGTCCTCACGCTCGACCGTCTTAATAGGATATGTCGTGTTGTTAATCAACACTTTGGGGTCTATACCCGCGCTTGCTATGTGCAGACGGTCGTTTTCCACAAAGCCGGAAAAGTCCTTTGCTTTCTGCAAAAAGCTGTCATCGGGGTAGAAACCCTCCATTATCTGGTTAATCCAGACTTCTTTGTTAAGTGCCATTCAGCGGTTTGGGGGTTATTGGTTGTTTATTTGTTTCGGTTTCGTTTCTCGCGCTCTTTTTCAAGCAGTTCCCGGTATGTTTCGGGGTTCTCTTTCAGATATTCGGGATTGTTGCGCCTGTACCATTCAAGCGAATGAGCCTCAACGCTGCGCCCGGTTTCTTCTTTTACAAGCCGGGCGTATAGTTCCGGGTCGGCCTGCAGTTCCTTGGGGGCAAACTTGCGGTACTCCCTCAGTCCCCATCCCTCGCGGCCTTTGCCCCGGTTTATAATGTCGAGAGGTTTGACCGCGCCTGGCAATGTGGAAAGTAGCTCGCGCAATACTTTCGCGCCCATCTGTTCGCCGATCCGTCGGTAAAGGTCGGTTTCGTATGTCAGTATCCTGGACGTTCCGACGGCAGTTCTGAGCATCGTTTCTATCTCCTTTGCCTCGGTCTGCCTCTGCGTGTCTATGTACGCCATGAGGGCGCGGCGGTTGCCTTTGGCCATCGTCCTGAGGTTGTCGCGTTGCGCCGGGTCGATATAGCCGCGTGCCACAGCGTTGTTCAACAGTTCCTCGGTGTTTTCCGTGCCGTTCACGGCCTTTTCTATCGCCCGGAGTATCTCAGTATCACTCGCACCCGGTTCAAGCCCTAACGCGGCTGTTACGGCGGTTCTGAACGCATCCGGGTCGTTGTCGTTGAGGTCGGCGAGTTTGTAGGTGAAAGAGCCGGAGCGGCGAAAGAGTTTCACCGCGTTCGAGTTGCTCGGTATGTCCACAACCGAAACCTCAATCAAACGGCATTTAACAACCGTCTGAACGCCGTTTAAAACATCTTGTTTTACGTTGTCGATACCGATTGACACGCAGCGCAGAAAACCGTTGTCTACCTGATTTTTAACCTTTGCACCCAACTCGGTGCTTTCGTCGAAAACCGCGTCCGCGATCAGTTTTGCTCCGTCCTTGCGGATATTCTCCCAACGGCCTATAACATTGCCGTCTCGGTTGTGCATGTACAGCATGACCGGGTTGCGCTCAAACTGAGCCGTGTCTATTCCGGCTGTCTGAATGACAAAGCCGTAAGAGTTCAGCGACTCGTCCGAAAGTATGAAAGTGGTTGTATTTGTGTCTTTTGCCATTGTCTTAAAGTTTGGCGCAAAATTGGCCGTTAAAGCCATAACCGCAAAACGGAGTGTAAAAACTTTACACTCTTTTTGCGTAAAATTTCGACACTCCCCAATTTTGCACCCGAAATATTTTGCCAAACCGAATTTTAGGGCTAAATTTGCGCATCCTAAAAATCAAATGTAATGAACAAGTTAAACAACTCCCTCAAAAGATATTTGCGGCTTATGGTGCGGGTAGCGGAAACGCCCCGGCGCTTCTTTACATTTGATAGCGTAGGACACCTAAAAGCCGCTTTTTTATTTAACTTCCTAAAAATCAAATGTAATGAACAACTTAGTTCACCTTGCGTCAGATGCTGACGTAACCAAGTTGCCGTTTGTCACGATGATAAAAACCGACATCGTGAAGAAAGACGGAACACAAGAATGTATCGTCACGCTGCTCACTGACTTTATGTGGGATGAAACCGTGATGGGACTTAACAAAGCCCTTATAAGCGGTGGCAAAGCAATGTCTTGGCAAATGTCAGTCTACGCGCTGAACGGAGAAAAACCGCGTCTATTCGTTCAATATCCTAAAGCCTTTGCGTTATGAAGGAAACGACGCAAAACGCTGACGCGCAGATTATCGCTTTTTACAAGCGATATACCGAAGACCTGATGGAACGCCTCTCAAAGGCTTATGAGCAAATCGGAGGTCTCCAATACTATTTGGATAAAAATGGCATTGAGCTGCCCCGACATCTTGCCGAAAAAAAAGACCACGTCTCCGCAATGGTCGTGGCACTCGCAAAGATAAATCCTGAAATCCTGCTTGGCGATTTTTCGCTGAACTGATACACTACACGGCGGCAGTCGCCCGAAAGCGACTGCCGCCGCTTTACACTCAAATATAACATATTGTGCTGAATGTCAAATAAAAAGATTTCATTATTTGAGCGGATAAAAGAACTTGTTTTGCTCGGCTATGATAACGGGGAGATAGCCGAGGCTCTGAATATATCCAACGAAAGTAAGTATATTCAGAGAGTTCGCCGTTCGCTTAAAAAATCCACGAAGGAGCAGGACAAACCGAAACTGACCCCGGAACGCTATTACAACGCTGTGATGAAGCACAACGGCACAAAAGATGATTTGGCCGCCATATTAGGAGTTTGCCGAAAGACACTTTACACATTTGAGCATAGCGCACAAATGAAAAACAGATTGGCTCGTTACATGAGGGTGCGCGGAATGAGCCTTGAAGTGATTGCCGGGCAAATCGGTACTAAGGTTTCTACACTTGAAAAAATGGGTTTGGATAAACTACCCACACTTGACGGCATAAAGATACAAATGGAAATTGCACTTGAACCTCTCGCCGATATAGCCCAATGGGACAATGAAGCCGCCTCGCTGTTTTACCGATTGCAGGACGCTTTGAAACGCCTAAAATAGATTGTTCCACGCACTTTGTTGGATGGCAAATGTAACCCCAACACTATATCCATTACACAATCTCGGCGCAAAACGAAAAGTACATTTTATAATGTATTGTTTTACTGCAATTTGCACACTTTTAGGCATTACACAATCTATCTTTATACAAGAGTACCGTTTTACACAATCTCTCGGAGTGGCGCAGAAATGTGGCTAATCCTAAGCTGACTGCCATCTCTCACCGCTAATAAGACAACGCTCAAGACACACAATAACCATCGCATCACTCTGCAAATACAACTAAAATCCAAGATAACAAAGCCTTAATCCAAGTATAAATCACACTTTCAGCCGCGAAAATCCAAGCAAAATCCAAGTAAATCCAACTAAAATCACATTTTCAGAGTGCCAAAAATCGCCCTCGAAACACCCTGCAACACACTGAAAATAACGCCGTTTCCCATTACACAACCTTTTGCACTTTTCGTTTCCCCGCCCGTACGGCATAAAGATGGATGCAATATATGCCGACCAAAAATTCGTAGGATTCAAAACCGAATGTATAACCGATGAAATGGTGTTGACTAAGAAAATCGTAAAAATCCATAAACGGTATCTTGAGCCATTCGCCAAAGGTACAATGGCGGAGAGCGACACAATCTTCATAATATCACAATATAGCTCAAAACTATTTGGGCAAGGTGTTGAAAGCTTATATATTCACATTGGCAACAAATATATAGGAGCACTGAAAAATGACAGTTCTGTTTTGGCGGAATATAGGTCGGAACATTTTTCTGATGACCCACTCCAATACGGACACGATGACCCTCGGGCACACATACGCCAACACGTTTTGCGTAGCACCGTATTACATTGGAACATATCAGAATTAATAGCCATGTTCTGCCAGTCCTGTGTTTACGGAAGTTCCTCCGAAAATCATAGCATGAACATTTATCGGATTGTAAAAAAGGACAATAAAATAACCGAATACATGTCGATTAGCTGCAACGCAGAAACTTATTGGGAAGCTGTTCATGGACTATTTTACGAAATGCTGACGCCATGGTCCCATACCATCAAATGGGGCGCAGAGAGAGCCGCATTCCTCAATCATAAGCAGCCGCTACAAACAATTGAGAAAACAAAACTTCCGGAATGAATAAACGAAGCTTCTTTTTGGCCTTGGCCTTTATAGCGATGCCATTGACAGCCCTATTCGCCGAAATGCCAAAATGGACTAACAATACCCGATTTATGAAGGCTGTCGCGAATTATTCCCAAGACTGCAAATTCGACACCTTGCACAATTGGACGCAGGCCGAGGCCGAAACCGAATACGACCGGCTATACGAAAGAGTTATAAAACCGTTGTTTAACAAATATAATATATCTCCCGACTCATTCACGGTCATATATTTTGAAAATCCGGGTTGCACATATTTCGGCGAAATAGTATACAACGACACAGTATATGAAGCCGGCATAAATCTTTTCTCCGATAACATATACACCAAAAAAAAGTCATACGCCGAATGTATCGACTCCTTAAAACGTGATGACACCGAGACCTACGTCAACTGGGGTACAGAATTGCTTTTTAAGACATCCTCAGATTGGGATATCCCGACATTGGAAAGAATCGCATGCTGTTCGGGACCGGGGGACGGCCTTGAATACAGTGTACAACGAATTGTTTATAACGACAGCCTTATTTCTACATACCAGGTATATTCAATGGATTATAGTTTTTTTTGGAAGTTGTGTTATGAAAACCCATCGGAATAAACATCAGGCATCAAGGCTTGCTGGCCGTCAGTCCACCTACGACGAGATTACAGAAGCATATATTTTGACGAAGATGAAAAATATTATGAAAACGGCGCTCCGAATGGATATCCATATTATTAAATGGATGCTACTGCTGTTATCTTTAGCACTCATCCCTGACACCGCCCGGGCTGCGCGCCCTATGCCGACAAAGCATACCCGCGCCGCCGAAATGAAGGCAATTTACTCCGACAGCGCTTTCGTGGGTCTCAAGACGAAGTATCTCAGCACCATGGAAGAGATGACCGAGGCATATAACTCTTTCTACGACAGTTTTATTTTGCCGTATATAGAATATGCTCTTGCCGAAAACGACACCGTGTTCGTCATCGATAAAAAATACCCAAAATATGCCGACATAACAATCCACAGCACTCACAAGAATATGTTCATCAGCGTCAGCCAAGCTGATTGGGGCGATAAAATCAAAGAGTTGCCGATTATTCCGGAAAAATTTAGAGACGGTTACGAGCTCCTCCCTTGGTCACAATATTATGTCTTCTACTCTACTATATTTGAGTGGGATGAAGTAGAAGTGTATAACATGTTTTTCAATTCAATAATCCATCAAAAGTCAGACAAACTCGATGATTTCTCAAACACCATATACCGTATTGTTAAAAAAGGAAACGACATCACCGAGTATACATCCATAAGCTATAACGCCAATCCTTATTGGTCTACGAGAAATATTGGTTAGGAATTCGGCAAAGCGAGAAGAAAAGCCGCAGACAAGGCTCTCAAAGCGACAAGACCAACGCTGCCTGAGAAAATAGAAAAAAATGAGCTACAATACCAAAACTGGTAATAATGACTACGCATTTTAAGCCCTTGTTACTCCTCTTTCTCTTAGCACTCATCACAGGCTCTGCCCGGGCTTCACGCCCGATGCCGGTCGATACCACACGTGCCTATAAAGCGGAAGCGGTCTACGCCGACAGCGCTTTCGTGGGCTTCAAGGTGAACTATATCAGCACAATGGAAGAAATGACCGAGACCTACAACTCTTTCTACGACAAATACATTTTGCCTTATGTCGAATATGCCCTTGCCGAAAACGACACCGTATGCGTCATTGATGAAGAATTCAAAAAATATGGTAAAATAACAATCCACAGCTCCCGAAAGAATTTGCACATCTCACCACAAAAATGGGGTGATGAAATAGCAGAAGTTCCGACAATCCCATTTGAATACGTTGCAGGTGTCCATGAATACAACGAATGGATAATGAATTATAATTTTTACACAACGATATTCAAATGGAATGCCGTTGATTTTATAAATCTGTTCTGTAATTCGAGATTCGTCCCAATGTATGACCTTAATTGCAATATAGTAACCGACAAGCGCTTCATCACTATCTACCGCATAGTCAAAAAAGGTGATGCCATTACAGAGTATGCCTCTCTCAGCTGCGAAGACGTCGCCTGGATTGTGCGGCATATGTTGTTCAATAAAGAAAAAGGCTATGTTCCACAACAATTTTAAACGGCTGTTTCTGCCTTTATTTATTCTTTTTTCGGTCTCTGCCCAAGCCACTCGCCCGATGCCGGCCGACACCATCCGTGCCATTGAAGTGGAGACGGTCTACGCCGACAGCGTTTTCGTAGAATTCAAGACAAAGTATATCAACACAATGGAAGAGATGACCGACATATACAACTCTTTCTACGACAAGTATGTTTTGCCATATGTCGCATACGCTCTTGCCGAAAACGACACCGTGTTAGTATTTGTCAGAAACATTCAAGACCACTACAACGACATTAAAATATACTCTGCCCGTAAAAATGTATCTGTAACACAATGCTTGACAGAGATAGCCGATTACCCTCACCCACCGGAATTCAGCAATGAGGGCGAACTGCAAGGACTTCTTACCGAACACAACCTAATCACAACAATCGAAGCATGGGACACGCCGGAGATAATAAATCTGTTCTGCACCTCACGGCTATATCCGACAGGACGCGAAAAAGACAATTATACGATGAACGTATACCGCATAGTCAAAAAGGGCGATGCCATTACCGAATATACCTCTATCAGCTGCTATGCCAATACATCGTGGGCTTTACAACACAAACTAAAATGATTATACACTGCAGTACCACCATGAAAAGAGTCGCCATAGGCGCACTTGTGTGCTTAGGGGCGCTTTGCACCGCGTCCTGCAACAAAGGTCAGGAAGCTCCAGTAAGAGGAACGGTAGAAATTACAGATACCACATTCATAGAATTTGCTGTGAAAGTGAGTGTCCCCATCCCCGAAGACGCAAGTGCCGACACCTTGTTCGCCAATCGTCGTGCAGTGGTAACGTACCACACAATGGGCACGTATTTCGTCGATACGATTGAATACGCATCCACCCGGTTCGTGATTAAAGCAGTCGACGGCGACCGTATGCTGGTATTTCCCGACAATGATGTCTTCGCACGGAACTACAAGCCGAGGCGAAATCTCCATCATGTTCCCGGGTGGCGACAGCAACGTAAAAGACACATACCCGACATCAGAGCAATGAAGGCACACAGCCGAATACGGACGTGAGTCCATTTTCGGTTATTAGAATGTCAAGTTACAGGCATTTCGGCGAAAAAGTTTCGATGAATATTGCCAAGTATTGCGCTTACCGATTGCGCATTGGATTTTTTTGCTTAACTTTGTGCCCGTCAAAGCATGCCCGAATGGTGGAATGGTAGACACGAGGGACTTAAAATCCCTTGGCCATTACG
>CAJTXL010000012.1 GCA_910583525.1 uncultured Muribaculaceae bacterium
TTATTTCGCAGTCTTCCGACCACTAAAACCTTTAGGGTGCGCGCCGCCATGGGAAGCTCGCCCCCCTCAAAAGAGCACCACGTGGTGGTGCGATAACCCCGTCCCAACGCCTTAGCTACAAGAAGGAAACCATTCTGTCTAAAAAGGAAAGGGCCAAGCCGTGCCGCCGGACCAAGAGCCGGCCCGACAATGCGTACCCATACAAGCAGGGAGAGAAAACGGCCGCGCCGGGCGCCGTTTCCTCTCCCTGTTTTTTATATTAATAGTTTTGTGGCGCAGTGCCTTTAACGGGCAATGCGGAAAGCGCGTGTCGATATGCCGTCGCTGACACGGACAATATACAGTCCTTTTGCGAGCGTGTCGAGGGTCGACATGCCTTTGCCCGAAGCCACTTTCACGCCGCCGATGTTGAACACTTCGACGGTGGCGTCGTCAGGCAGTACGCTGAAGCCGTCGATGCCCGATGCTGCGTGTTCCATATCGGTGAATGTGAAGTCGTCGTAGAACGAGAGGTTCGAAGGCTCGTCGGTGGAGTGACGCAGGGCAATGTAGATTTTCTTGCCTGCATAGGCCGAAAGGTCTACATTGTAGTGGTTCCAGGCGTCACCTTTCAGCAGAGGCATTTCGGTGCGTTGCATCACCGGGGTGAAGTCGGCGGTGTTGGTGTTGCCGGTTTCGCTCACGAGTACTGTCACAGAATGCAGCGGGTCGGGTTCTACCGTGCCTTCGCAGTCCCGGTTGCGTGCGTAGAAGTCGAATGCGGCATTGTTGCCTGCTGTCACCTGACGGTAGATGAGCCAGTTGTCGGCCTTGACGCTTTGCGGCGAGGCGGCCACGAGGGCATGTATGCCCGAAATGGGTTTCATCATGCCGTACATGCCTGTCTCTTCGCTGTCGTTTTCGAGCGAGAACGCTGCTTTCTGTCCGTTTTTGGAATAGTTGACCCACGATGTGGTGAACATGTATCCTGAAGCATTGTCGGCGTCAATCATGGTGAAGTCATCGTTCCACTTATATTCGAGGTCATTAGGCTCGAAGGAGTAGTAGAAAGTACCGTCGGGCAGGGCGGTGGCTGTCACGGGCAGCTCTACGGTGCAGTCGCCGTCGAAACTTACGGTGAGCTTGTCGTTGACGGTTGCGGCCGTTTCAAGAGCGTCGAAGCGTATGCCGAATTTCTTGGCGCCGTCGGCGGCTATCTTATCGCCTTCGGCAAGGGTGGTGGTGAAATTGGCAGTGCCGAACTCGGCTTTTTTGATGGTGAGTTCTTTTGTGCCTTGGTTGAATAGGGTGAAGATGTCGCCCGATTCGAGCGATTTGTTGTAGTTTACTTTTCCGGCATTCCATTCGGCAACGTTGAAGCCTGCCGTATAGTCTTTGTTTTCGGCTACCACGATGTGTGCCAGGGCTGCGCCGTTGTCTTTTACGCTGAAGCTTTCGTGGAACCAGCGGAATTGCACTTTTTTGCCGCGGTATTGCGCCAGGTCGATTTTTTCGTTAATCCAGTACTTTTTGCCGTCGGCGTTCGGGTTCTCAGATATGGTTGACAGTGTGTGCCACTCGCCGTCGGCCAAAACCTGGAATGAAGTGATGCTGGCGCCGTTGTTCGGCTCTACATTGTTCTTCTTGACGAGACCCGAGGCATCGACAAGCAGGTCGGTGGGATGGTAGTCGCCCCATACGAAGGTTATGGCCATCGAGCGGTCCTCGGGGAGTTTGAACTCGGGCGATTCGAGGTAGTTCGTTTTGCCTGTGTTGAGCCAGGAGCACATGACCACGGGATATGAGTTGCCGCCGAAGCTGTATGTCGGCAGATAAGGGCTTGTCGACCAATTGTACGACGACATGTCGGTAGTCTCGGTTTTCCATCCTACTGGCAGTGTGCGGTCGGCCTTGAAGTTCTCTTCGTAAGGGTATTCGGCCACAGAGGCGTCCTTTTGAGTCGTGAAGCGCCATGTCGGGGTAGAGGCCGCATCGCCTTTGTCGTTGTATGCCACGACTTTCCAGCGGTAAGTGGTTTCATATGCAAGCTGCGGCAGTTCGTAGCTGTATGCTTTGCCGAGGTCTTGTCCGTTTACGAGGTCGTTGCACTCTGTGTTTGTTCCCACATATAGCTTGTAGCCTTTTGCGAATTGTGCCGGGCCCCATGTCAGAAGCACTTTTTTCGGATATATCTGCTCCGCGCCGTTTTCGGGCGAAAGCAGTGTTGTGCGTCCCGGAGTGCCGTCGGCACCGACTACATTAGGCAGAAGCACCCTGTCGAGTACGAAGTTCGAGTGCGGAAATGCGCCTTCGTCGTCGCTTTCGACAGGCGGATAGCACCAGCGGATATAGCTTTCGTCTGTCCCGAGGCCGAGGTCAACGGTTTCGTCATATACGTTGTTGAGGTGGTACATGTAGTCCGAAGTCCACTTTGTTGTCCATGTCGAGCCACCGTCGTATGAAACTTCGAGGGTGATGTCGTATTCGGGTGCGCTGTCGGGGTCGTCGCTGGTGTAGTAGTTGAAATATGTGAATGTCACGCTGCCGCCGTCGGTCAGGTCGAGTTTGGGTGACCGCAGAGTGCACCTGCCGTAGCCGCCGTCGCAGCTTGCGCTGCGTTCGCCTTCGAGCACTATCGAGCTTGACGGGCCCCAGCCGTCCGACACCCATCCGGCAGCCGGGAAATACTCTTCGAAGCCTTCGAATGTCAGTCCCTCGGGAACGAGTTCTTTCGATGCCGCAATTGCTATGGTGGCGTCGCCGCCTGTGGTGTGGAGCACCACGTTTCCGGCCGATGCCGATGTCATCGAGGCGGTGTAGAGCAGGCGGAAGTCTACCGACTGGTTACGCAGTAGGTCTATGCTCCCGGGCTTCAGTGTCGATGTCACGCCGTTCGGCAGTTCGATAGAGTTCACTTTAAGGCCGTCGGTGCCCGTATTGGTGAGGGTGAATACGTCGGAGAACCGCTTTTCGCCTACGTACATCTGTTTGAAATCGTAGCGTGTGAGCGAGAGGCTGGGCACGGGGGCGGTAGGAGGTGTGAATTTACGCACCGAGATGTCGTCGACATATGCTGAGTTGCCTATTTCGCGGAACATCTTGAACACGAAAGCCAGCTTTACTTTGCAGTCTTTGAAGTCCGAAAGGTCGATGCGTGCGGTCTGCACGTCCCATCCGAGTATGGGGAATTGAGTGATGCCGCTTTCGCGGAGCATCTTTTCGTTGTGTAGGCTGAATATGGTTTCGGCACCGTCGATGTTGCCGCCTTCAACCACTCGTACCTGGAGGTCATAGCGAGAGTTGTCGATGTAGTGCATCGGGCTGACGACGAACGAAAATTGCAGCTGGCATGTGCCGTCGAGGCTTATTTCAGGCGACAGGAGGATTTCTTCGCGCGGTCCGCAGCCCTCGTCTTCGGCCGAGAGACGCGAAGCTTCGATGGCGGCGCAGTGCGCTCCGTTGATGTCGGGCTTTTCAGGGTTGCCTACTTTGTTGAACCAGTTGAATTTCATCGTGCTTCCGCTGTAGCCGTTTACGGTAGTCCATCCGGCTTGTGTGCCTATGGGCGAGGCGGCATCGACGGTCGATGTTGTCTCGAAATCTTCTTCAAAGATTGTCTGTGCATGCATGCCAAGGCATGTCAGTAAGGCAAAGAACGGAAGGTAAACTTTCTTCATAATATATTGTCTGTTAGTAGTACTGTTGCGGTAAAAAATTGAGGAGACCGTGTTTTCATACACAGCCTCCTCTGTCAGTATTTCAGCTTATTTTATAAGTGTCTTCTTGCCGTTGACGATATATACGCCGGGGGCCGGGTTGTAGACACGTACGCCGTTAAGGTTGTAAATCACCGGTTCTTCGTCAGTCCCTACCAGGATGTCTTCGATTCCTGAGTAGAAGTCTGAAGTCGTGTAGGTGACTGCTGTCACGGCGCTGTCGTCCGAGGTGATGTAAGCGCGGAAAGGCTTGATGCTTTCGGCTGCAGTCGCTGCATAGGCTGCTTCGGCCGGGCTCGACACGAAGTTGTCTTCCGTCAGTGCGAAGATGCCGTCTTCGGCGGCCTTGGCTGCGAATGTGCCGGTGAAGTGCAGTTTCTCGCCGCGTACTGTCGTAGGCTCGGCCACGAGAGTCTTGCCGGTGAAGGTGGCGGTGGCGGCTGCCTTTGTGCTGACAATCAGGTAGGGCACTCCGGCTTCGAGGACCTTGTCGCCGCTGAGTATGAAGCGTGCGAGGCTGCCTTTGTGGTCGTGGTATGTGTATACCTCGACGTCATTGCCGAATATCTGCTGGGTCTCTTCGGCCGTGAGAGCCATCGGGAGTACGATTGCGTTGTGGCCGGCCTCAAGCGGAAGTTCGAACTTGACGGTTACGTCGGTAGCGGCCTCTATGCCTTCGGTCTCGTCGTTGAGGGTCACTGTGCGGACGAGTTTGAAGTTGAGCGTCTGTTCGGCCTTCGGGTCGAAGTCTTCAACGGTTTCGGTGATGCCGTTGGCCGTAGCGCTTGCAGTGTAGGTGCGGTGGCTTTCGACAGATACGCTATACTTGCCTTCGGCGTCCGTAGTAGCTGTCACGCTGTAGCTTGCATCGGCCTTGTCGGTGAATGTGAGCTGTGCGTCGGCTATTGCTGCACCTGCGGCGTCGGTTACAGTACCGTTGACGTTGGTGAAGCTTACGAGCTTGAAGTTGAGCGTCTGTTCGGCTTTCGGGTCGAAGTTTTCGACGGTCTCGGTCACGCCATTGGCGCTGGCGGTGACTTTGTAGATGCGGTGGTCTTCGATGGTCTCGCAGCTATATTTGCCTTCGGCATCGGTGCTCAGCCATATTTGGTGGTTGTCGTCGGCTACATCGGCGAATATCACGCGTGCGCCTTCGATTGGTGCGCCTGTGGCGTCGGTCACGGTGCCGGTCACGGTCACGAGACCTATGAGCTTGAAGTTGAGAGCTTCGTCGGCCTTGGGCGAGTATTCGGGCGCAAGGTCTTTCTTTCCGTCTTTTTCAGCGCTTACGTTGTATTTGAGGTCTTCGCGCACGCCTTCGGCTGTGTAGTTGCCTTCGGCGTCGGTTTCGGCGGTGTAGACGAGTTCGGGAACGTCGATGCCGGTGGCGGTGAATGTCACGGTTGCGGCTTCGACTGCGTTGCCGAGTGCGTCGGTCACTTTACCTTTGACGTCGACGTAGGTGTAGAGCACGAAGTCGAGGGCTTCGGTCTGTGCTGCCGGGTCGATGTCTTCGGCGGTGGCGGTGCGGCCGTCGGCTGCGGTCACCGTTACGTCGTAGTGACGGGTGTTCTGAACAACATTGATGCTGTAGTTGCCTTCGGCGTCGGTAGCGCCTTCGTACTGTATGTCATCGCCGTCGGTGCTGACGAGGGTTACCGTTGCGCCTTCGACAGCTGCGCCTGCGGCATCGCTTACTTTACCGGCAACGCTGGCCGGGTCGACGGCAAGCCCAAGATAAAGTACCGGAAGTTTGGCTTCGCGCCAAGCTACCGAGAATGTACCCTTAACGCCATCTTCATATGTGTAGTATGCTCCGGCGGTGTTTGTACACTCGAAGTACGCTGCCTTATAGGCGTCGGCCGATGAGCTGAAGTACAGTTTGAGGGCTTTGCCGGCCTCATATTCGACAGGCTCTGCGAAGTTGAATGTGAGCATTTCGGCCAATTCGCCGGCCTGTCCCTTCTTATCCCAATGGAAAGAGCCTTTGAAATATTCGCTCATCCCTTCGGTGTTATATTTGGTGGGGCTTGCCGGTTTCTCCAAAGTCTGTTCGTCGGTCCACTGATAATACATTTCCACGTCGGTGTCGGCTGCGTCGGATGTCTTATAACCTTTGAGTGTTATAGAGGTTATCTTTGTGCCGGGTGCAAGACCGAGCATATCGGCCGGAAAGAGATTTATGCTCTGAGAGTTCTTGTAATTCAGATAGAGTGGGTAGTTGCCTGTTGTACCGTTTGAAATGCCGACCACTTTCTCCGAAGAAGCGACTTCGGGAATGAAGGTGACATCAATAGTGTCGGAACTTACAGAGTAGTCGCCGCAGACAACTTCCACGAATACGGGGACTGTGCCGGGTTTGGGCGAACGCATGGTGGCGCTGAGGCTTACAGGCGTATCGGTGAGTGTTTGGGCAACAGGAATGGTGTCGTTTGCGGCAATTTCTGTCACCTTGTCGCCTACATGCACTTTGAAACTGTATTCAGAAGCGCCCATGCCTTTGTAGTTGAGGTTCAGTACTTCGACAGCCACTGCCGATGCAACGTTCTGCATGGCATTTGCCGGGATGGTTGTCGACATCACTTTGAGGTCGGCTACGACGGGTGTAAGCTTGAGGCCGTAGAGGTCGTCGATATAAGCCTGGTTGCCGAGTTCGAGGCCGAGATAGTAGTCGCCGGCTTCGGCGAAGGTGATTGTAAAGGTCTTGTACTGGTCCACAATGAGTTCTGTAGCCTCTGCTTCATCGTCTTTGTTGCTGATAACGAGAAGTTCTGTACGAGCTTCGGCGTCTTCGAGGGCTTCGCGGGTCTTGGCGGCAAATACCTTTATGACAGTTTCAACGGAACGGTTGTTGGCTTTGGCATCGAAGGTGAATTTCTCTCCAGCAGTGGCTGTCAGTTTTGGAGTGGTCAGCAGATTGTCGGTGTTGGCTGTGCTGCAAATTTCAAACTCGCCGGTTGAATAGATAAACCGTGTCGACAGGTTCTTTTGGTGGAGCGAGCCTTCGGGCCAGAAGTATTCAAAGCCTGAGCCGTCGGCTTTCTCTTTCTGGAACGGAACGTACCATTTTTCCGGGTCGAGCATGGTGCCGCTTACGGGCAGTTCGAAGGTCTTGTCTGTCCCGTCGGTATCGACATATGTTATTTCAAGTTTGCCTTCGTAGATGTCCGGCTCGGTGGCGATGAAACTGATTTCGACTATCTGGCGTTCTTTGCCGGCAACGGTGAACTCGCCGTCGATGTTGGTTACAAAATTTTCAGGAACGCTCACGCTCTTTACCGTCAGCGGTGCCGTGCCCCAGTTATAAACCGCGAATTCGAGTTTTTTGCCGAACTCGTTGGTTTTGCCGAATGCGATGGCGGCCTTGCGGTCGGTCGGCTCGACTACAGTAGCTTGGTCTTTGTCGATGAAGTGGAACTTCGACTCATTTGTTATTGTGAGTTCACGCGAGGTCGATGTGAGAACAGTTCCGTCGGTATATTCAAATGTGAAATACGACTTGAATACGGTAGTGCTCTCAACAGTCTTGGTTACGGTAGGTTTGAAGGTCTTGTAGCCTTTCGATGCGGCATCGAGTTTGATTGATTCGAGCGGCGTTGCCTCTTTGGTGCCGTCGGCTGCTTCCAGATAGAACTTGATGGCGTAGTCAGATGCCTCGGCTGCCGTGAGAGGTATGAATTTGAACTCCGGCTTGAAAGATACGCCCGACTGGATTGAGTCGGTCGAGTTGTACTCCAAGGCATACGATACCGTGTAGATGTCATGTGCCACCGGCACCTCCTCCAGGCCGAAGAGGTTGTCGATTGCCATGTTGTACAGTTCGAATACGATATAGTAGTCGCCTTCGGTAGGGATGGTGACTGTTTTGCTCTCGAATGTTTTGCAGTTGTTGTAAACATAGTCGGTAGCATTGTATGTGGCTGTCGGCTCGCCAAGTTTGTTGCGGTCGTCGGTTACGTAGACTTTGATGTAGCCTTCGTCGGTAGCCTTTGAACCCATGCGCGATAGCCCGAACGTGAATGTGTCGCCGGCTGCGGCATGGAGCTTGGGCGTGATGAACTTGTTCTGCCCAAGGAGATTTTTGCTTTCGTCGCACTTGAGATAATGTTCATAGCGCTTTTCGGCTGAGCTATTGTAGTTATAGCCGTTGCCGACACCGTTTTCTACAACAGAACCAGCCGGATATTCAGGAGTTGAACCTTCGGCATCGAAGTTGGCACTCCATGTGTTTTCGCCGAGCATTACGCCCGAGAATGCCAATGAGAAAGTCTTTTCGGAGCCGTCGTTGTCTGTGTACACTATCGAGAGTGTTGCCTCATGTGCACCGGGAGCCTCGGTAATGGCTATGGACAGTTCTTTCTTCTCTTTTCCCTGCAGGGTGAAAGTGCCGGGGTCTTCTGAGAGAGTGAACCCTTCGCCGATGCTTACCGATTTGATTTCGAGCGGAGCTACACCGTCGTTGTAGATTTCATATGCTTTCGATTTCGGCTCGTTGAGCATGCCATAGTTCTGTGCGTCGGCCGAATAGGACGATGTCGAGCCTGAAACACGGAACAAGAATTTGTTTTTGTACTGATTGTATTGCGCCTGCTGCAGTCTTACTGTGCTGCCGCTTATATTTTCTTTTACGGCGAGAGTGCGGTAGGAAGAGCTGCCCCATATTGCAACGGGGTCGAACACCGGCGTGAACACTATGGTGTCTGACTTCGTCTTTTTTGCCAAAGGCACTTCTATGGGCATTGTATAGAACGAGGAATTGTCGCCCCATGTCTTGGCGAGCGACAGGCTATAACCTTCGTCACCGGGTGCAAGGTCTATGTCGCCCGTGTTTTCAATAACCACCTTAAACTCTTTTGATGTAGTTCCGTCAGCGGCCTGGTCCCATTCCATTGTGCCGGAAGTGGGATTGGGAGATACGTGCACAATTGTAAGCCCTTTCTCCGGCTCCACTTCGGCTGATTCGGCAGTGAAATCGTCGAGATAGACACGGCTCGCGCGTATGCCTATGCGTTCGCCGTCTTCGGTGTCGGCAGAATAGGTCAACGCAGTCCATTCGGTCTGCGAAAGTGAGCTTCCTTTTATTTCCTTGATTTTGTTCAGTCTTTTGAGAATTCCGTTGTCTGTATAGACGCTCCACAGTTCAACATAAGCTGATGTGCTGTAGTCGCGTTTGATTTTCAAGGATACCTCGCCTTTGACTATTGGTGTCACTAAGAGGTCGTAGGTGTATTCGTAGTCCCAATTGTCGCCGGCGCGTTGTTCCCCGGCATAGAGTGCTCCTGTGCCGTCGACACCGTCGGTCGCCTTATAGGAATAGCTCATCCAATAATCGCTATAGCCGTCAGAGTATTTGTGGACTATGTGCCCCCAGTTGGATGCGACTCTGAAGTCATGGTCGTTTGTGTTGATGGGTGTGTTGAAGTCGACCGGATACGGTGCGACGGTCTCGGCACGCGAGCTTAGAGCCGCGCTGCCCATCATTACAAGCGTCATGAGTGGAAGTAATACTTTTTTCATACGCATTGAAAAAATGATAAATTATGAAATGGTTTTTAGTTTTATTTTGCAGTTGTCCGGGCTTGCACATTTGATGGCCCGATGTGGCGTTTTGAATGTTCTGTTTTGTTTGTCGCTTGCAGGAAAAGATTTGTTTGTTGGTAAAAATTACATTTTGCTATTTGCATGCAAAGGTAGACGTTTTATTTGACATTGCAATATTTTTCGATTTTAATAAGATTTGTTAACAATTAAGCCTGTCGCATAATAATCTCCAAACCTCTGATGTTTTGCGGAAAGCGAAAAAAATCGTATCTTTGCAGGCAATAATTAACAAACTTTCCCAGATGAGTTCTTTTATTGCAGACAGAGTGAAGATGGACGGCCTCACATTCGATGACGTCCTTCTCATACCGGCGTATTCGGAGGTGTTGCCCCGTGAAGTTAATTTGCGAAGCCGTTTTTCCCGTAACATAAGTCTCAACGTGCCCATAGTTTCGGCGGCCATGGATACCGTCACCGAAGCGCAGCTGGCTATAGCCATAGCCCGGGAGGGCGGTCTCGGCGTAATCCACAAGAACATGTCGATAGCCGAGCAGGCCCGTCAGGTGCATGCAGTCAAACGTGCCGAAAACGGAATGATTTACGACCCCGTCACCATTCTGCAAGGTTCTACCGTGGCCGATGCGTTGGCTATGATGAAAGAATATCACATTGGCGGAATACCCGTGGTCGACAAGGCCGGTAAGCTTGTCGGCATCGTCACAAACCGCGACCTGCGCTTCGAGCGCAACCTCCAGCGTCGCATCGACGAGGTGATGACGAGCGAAAACCTCGTTACCACCTCAGCCGCCACCAACCTCGAAGAGGCTGCCGACATCCTGCAGTCGCACAAAATCGAGAAACTGCCCGTTGTCGATGCCGACGGCAAACTCATAGGGCTGGTTACATATAAAGACATCACCAAGGCCAAAGACAAGCCCAACGCATGCAAAGACTCGCGCGGTCGTCTGCGTGTAGCAGCCGGTGTGGGTGTTACGCCAGACTCTATGGAGCGTGTCGACGCTCTCGTCGCCGCCGGTGTCGATGCCATTGTCATTGATACCGCCCACGGTCATTCGCGTGGAGTTGTGGGAGTGCTTGAAGCTATAAAATCGAAATATCCCGAAATCGACGTCGTGGTAGGCAATATCGCCACCGGCGACGCGGCCCGTTTCCTTGTCGAACACGGCGCCGACGGCGTGAAAGTAGGCATCGGCCCCGGCTCAATCTGCACCACACGCGTCATTGCCGGTGTGGGTGTGCCTCAGCTCTCGGCCGTCTACGATGTCGCAAAAGCCCTCGAAGGCACCGGAGTGCCTCTGATTGCCGACGGAGGCATACGATATTCCGGCGACATTGTCAAGGCGCTTGCCGCAGGCGCACATTCCGTGATGCTCGGTGGCATGCTCGCCGGTGTGGAAGAGTCGCCAGGCGACACTATCATCTTCAATGGCCGCAAATACAAATCGTACCGTGGAATGGGCTCGCTCGAAGCCATGGAGCGCGGCTCGAAAGACCGCTATTTCCAAGGTGGCGAAAACGACGTCAAGAAACTCGTGCCCGAAGGCATCGCCGCACGTGTGCCCTACAAAGGCTCGCTCTTCGAAGTGGTCTATCAGATGCTTGGCGGCCTGCGTGCAGGCATGGGATACTGCGGCGCGCCCGACATCGAAGCCCTGCATAAGGCGTCGTTTACGCGCATAACTAATGCCGGCGTTGCCGAAAGTCATCCGCACGACGTCGCCATCACTTCAGAGGCCCCCAATTACAGCGGAGGTCCGCATTGATTTGCCGGGAGACGATACAATAATCGGCGCCTGTCGGCGTTATAGCATTGTGGCTTTGAATACTCTATATGAAGGCCGCATACCGTTTAACCGATTTTTGAATTCTTTAAAAGTGAAAAAACACCTATTTGCCGCCGCATTGACAGCAGCCACGTTCTTAGGCGCGGCCGCGGCTGACAAGGACCCTGTGCTGATGACCGTCGACGGTCGTGACGTGCATGTGAGCGAGTTTGAATATTTATATAACAAGAATAACAGCCAACAGCTCCAGCAGCAGCCGCTCGACGAATACCTCAAGATGTTCATCGACTATAAGCTCAAGGTTGCCGACGCCGAGCATGCCGGCCTTCAGAACACGCCTGCCTTCATCGGCGAGTTCGACAATTACCGCGCCGAGCTTGCTGCGCCCTACCTGAGGTCGCAGGCCGTCGAAGACAGCCTTGTAAACGAAGCCTATTCGCACCGGTTGACAGATGTGTATGTGAGCCACATAATGTTGCCCAACACTCCCGACGGCGCCAAGGCTGCCGACTCGCTCCGTACCGCCATCCTTGCAGGCAAACTGTCGTTTGAAGATGCCGCTGCCGCCAACTCGATAGACCGTGGAAGCAGCTCGCGCGGAGGCAAAATGGGATATGTCGTGCCCGACCGTTTCCCCTGGCCGTTCGAGAAAGCATCGTACGACACCGCCGTAGGGCAGCTCTCGCCCGTCGTAAACTCCGGTATGGGTTTCCACATAATCCGTGTCGAGAGCCGTACACCGTCGGCCGGCGAAGTCGACGCTTCGCACATTCTGCTCCTCACACGTGGCAAAAGCCCTGAAGAGACTGCCGCACAGAAGCAGCGCATAGACTCCTTATATAATGAGCTTGCCGCAGGTGCCGATTTTGCGGAACTCGCAAAAAAATATTCCGAAGACCCCGGCTCTGCCAAAAAAGGCGGCGAACTCGGTTTCTTCGGCCGCGGCATGATGGTGCCCGAGTTTGAAGAAGCCGCTTTCGGCCTTGAAGACGGAAAGGTGTCGAAACCCTTCGCGTCATCGTTCGGTTACCATATCGTAAAACGCAACGGCCACCGAGGAGCATCGCCCCTCGACGATGCCATGCGCAAACAGCTTCTTGGCGCAATGCAGCGCGATGAACGTGCCCAGGCTCCCCAACAGGTGCGCGTAGCCGAACTCATGGCACAATACTCAGCCACTCTCAACCGACCCGTACTCGACGAAGTGCACAAAGTCATCTTGGCCGCAGGCACTGTCGATTCTACAGTCATTGCAGCTCTCAATGCCATCGCCAAGCCTGTGGCAAGCTATAAAGGCGGTTCGGTAAGTGTTGCCGACGTGGCCGCCAAGTTCGCGGCAGTGTCTGTGCCCGACGCCGATGCAGCAAACGTGCGCTTCGACATGCTTGCCGACGAAGCCCTGCGCAATGCCGTGCTCGCAGCTGTCCGCGAAGACCTTGCCAAGACAAACGCCGACTACCGCAACCTCGTCAACGAATACCGCGACGGAATACTCCTCTATGAAATAGCTAACCGCAACGTATGGGACCGCGCGTCGAAAGACCACGAAGGCCTCGAAGCCTTCTTCAAGGCAAATGCCGGCAAATACCGTTGGGAACAGCCCAAGTTCAAGAGCTATGTGTTCTTCGCTTCGTCTGATTCCTTGCTCGACAAGGCTGTTGAATATGCCGATTCGCTGTCGACCGACGACCCCACTGCATTCACACAGGATATGCGCAAGCGTTTCGGTCGCGACATAAAGATTGAGCGTGTGATTGCCGCCAAGGGCGAAAACGCAATAACAGATTATCTCGGTTTCGGTGCAGAAAAGCCTGCCGCCGACGGAAAGAGCAAATGGACATCTTACAGGGCTTATAAAGGCCGTGTACTCGAACAGCCTGAAGAGGCCGCCGACGTTCGCGGAGCCGCAGTCACCGACTATCAGGCAAAACTCGAGGCAGATTGGCTCAAAGAGCTTCACAAACGTTACAAAGTAAAAGTCAACAAAAAGGTGTTCAAGAAATTGAAGTCCGAACAAAAATAAGAGCGACATGCGTCGCACAAAATACATATTCGTCGCCACCGCCGCAATGCTGCTTGCCGCAGCCTGCGGAGGTGGCGGCACTGCTTCTATAGAAGCCGATGCCCTTGTCGTGGCCGGCAGTGGTACGCTGACGCGCTCGCAGCTCCATGCAGCCATGCCCGCAGGCCTTTCATCAGCCGACAGCACCACTTTCGCGCGTGCATACATCCGCGAATGGATTGACGCCAGGCTTATCGCCGACGTAGCTGCCGAAGAAGTCGACCGTGCCGAAATCGAGCGGCTTGTCGAGGAATACCGCAACAGCCTCATTATGGCCCAGTATCGTCGTTCGATGGCACGGAAGGCCACCGACGGCATTTTTTCGGAAGATACACTCAAAGCCTACTATGATGCGCATCCCGACGATTTTATTCTCGACCGTCCGCTCGTCAAAGGCATATATCTCAAGGTGCCCGACGATACCAAAAACCTTTCCACGCTGAGGCGGCTCTACAAGTCGGAGCAGCCGGCCGATATCGACAGGCTCGAAAAGGCCGCGCTCGGCGAGGCCATACATTACGACTATTTCCGTGACCGCTGGATTGACTGGGAGCAGATAGAGACACGCATCCCCGTCGATTTTTCGTCGGCCGACATGGCCGACATGCGTTCGGGCAAACCCGTCGACGTCACATCCGGCGGCTTCGTCTACCTGCTTTCCGTGTCCGATTATTTGCCAGTGGGCTCGCCCATGCCTTTTGAGGCCGCAAAGCCCTACATACGCGAGCGGATGCTTTCGCTGTCGCGCATTGACTACGACAAACGCCTGCGCAACGAACTCCTCAACAAAGCCCTTGCCGACGGCACCATCTCTTTCCCCGGAGCAAATCCGCTGAAATAGTGAAAAAGGGGGCAATCCGGAATGTTGGTGCATGAGCTATAAATTTTTCAAAACCTCGTTAGAGGTGTCATTGCCACAGAGTGGCACAATAGCAATAGCCCATGGCCGCGCACGCCTTTAGGTATGCGCGGCCATGGGTAGACAAATGCTCTCAACGCAGCACCCTGTCGGGGTGCGATAATCCCGGTTCTACGCCCCTATCGCGCTACGCTGTAGCGCTTTTGGTCATTGTAACCATATAACCCGGGCCGCGAGCACCTAAAGGAGCCGCTTGCCCCGGCCTATTGCTGTTTGCGCCACTACGTGGCGACTTGCCCCAACCGGGACATAAGGACAATGCTTGCACCGAATTTTCGGCTTGTGCCTGAAAAAGCGGCCAAGCCGAAAACACCGTGCGAAAATTGTAACATCCCTTTCGGGATGCTGTGCCATAGATATTTCATGCACCGTTTGTAGTTGTCTCTAAGCCCGTTGTCGGATGATGCCAAGGGTGTGCCTGAATATTTATATTGGCTTGGCATTACAAAAAAAGGCCGCGGAAAAATCCGTGGCCTTTTGTGTTTTGTATGGGGATGTTTACTTCACAACGAACTTCAGTGTTGCCGAGAAGCCGTCGGCGCCGTTTGCACGGGCAATGTAGAGGCCGGCTGCGAGGGCGTCGGTCGATACGGTTTCGAAGCCCTGTGCGGCGAGGCGACCCTGTGCGTCGAACACTGCAATCTGGCAGGATGCGGCACTGAGGATGCCGTTGCTGTAGGTGAGGGCAGTGCTTTCTGTTGCAACATTGTCAACACCTGATTTGTCAAGAACGGTAAGGTGGAGCACAGCTGTTTTGCCGCCCATTGTGAGTGAAAGGCTGGTGCTGCCGCCTTCGAGAAGGTCGATGGTGACGATGGCTTTGCTGCTGTCTGTTTCGTCGGGTACGATGTTGGCGACTTCGGCGATGCCTGCAGTTGAGAACGAGAACGAAGGTTCGCCCGGTTCTACGTTAACCATAATGAGGGTCGCGGTAACTGTTTCGCCTACGTTGCCGTTGATGGCGTCGTTTTCGAAGTAGAGCTGCTGGTCGACGGTTGCTTCAAAATAAAGTGCCGGTACTGTAGCGGTTGCTACCCAGGGAGCGGCGGCGTTTGTGCCGAATTTGAAGCCGATGGTTTCATACCATGCCTTGTCGGAATCGGCTGCTGCAAAATCGGTGCCTTCGGTTGCGAGAGATGTTCCGTCGGTCGGGGTTTCTACGGCGTCGATAGCTGTCACCACGTAGTTGTTGCCGATTGTGGTGTCGGCTGTGGCTTCAACTTCTTTTTGAATGGTGGAAGGGTTTGTTTCCTCATCGCCGGGGCCGTTGGGATCCCAATCGGGGTTGGGTACTGTGATGTAGTGCGTGCCTTCGTCGATGGCCGATTTGCCTATTACGCGGTGTGCGCATTCGGGCTTGTCGCCTACGTTGAACGCTGTGAGCGCTATCACATTGTTCTCTACAATATTGTCTTCGTTTTCGAGAGTGCTCGAGGGCAGTTCTCCAAAGATAGCGCCTACGTTTTCGTCGCAGGTGAGTGTGCCTTCAACGATGTTGTTGAATGCTGTAGAGCGTGAGCTGTTCGAGGCTACAAGGCCGCCTGCGTTAGAAATCGTTGCGGTGATTTCGGCGTTTACATGGTTGTTGGCGAAAGCCGATGCTTCTTCGCCTGTAATGGCTGCAAAGCCGCCGATGTTTTGTCTGCCCGACAGTTTGCCGCTGAACGAGCAGTTGGTAACCGAAGAGTTGCGCAGGTCATATACGAAACCGCCGATGCCGGGTGCGAGGGCAATGTCGATGTCGGCGTTTTTAACCGAGCAGTCGGCCAAGCTGAGATGCGACGCTTTATTGGCGAATGTACCGAATGTAATGCGGTTGGCTTTTATGGCAAACGTCGGGTTGAGTATGTGGACGTTGGCAATGTCGGTGTTGTATACCTCGTTTGCAAGCAGGGCGAGGTTCTTTGTGCCGAGGTTTCCGCCTTCGAACGAAAGAGCCGGCGTATTGATGGTGAGGTTTTTGATTGAAGCCTTGATAAGGTTCTCCTGAGCTGTGCCGGGTTGGTTCATGCCGAGTTCTTTGAACATGGCTTCGCCGGTGTTGCTCAGTTTCAGGTTGAAGTTGTTGAGCGCAAAGCCCTTGCCGTCGATAGAGCCGGTGAAAGTGCCTGCCACGGGGCGGAACGAGCGGTTCTCGCAGTCGATGGTGTTGGCGAGCGCGAAGTGCGAGGTCAGGTTGTTGCGCACTTGGTCGAGGTCGCCGAAGGTTTTCAGCAGATAGGGGTTTTCTACAGTGCCCTCGCCTTCGAACTTGTTCAAAGGCAGTTTGATGAACTCATTGGTCCTGGGGCTTCCCTGCGGGTTGCCGGCGATTATGTTTCGGTACGATGCTACGATATACGGTTCTGTCGATACATTCGACACATAAGCGGTTTCGTAGGTGTGGCCGGAGGGCATTTCGCGTTTTGCTATCACACCGCCGGTGGCGTTGCATACTACCAGCGACAGGTCGGTGCCGGTAGATCCGTCGTTTTTATATGTATAAAGCCATACGAGATATTCCTGGTTCTTGTCGGTGGTGAACAGATACGGGTCGAGAACCATCGATGCTATGAACGGGATGGCCTTGGCAGTTTTTTCGCCGAAATAGAGTTTGTCGATGTGGTGCATGGTGCCGTCGGGGTTGAGATAGCCGATATATGTGTCGACTTTCTCGCTGCTGCCCGATACGGGACCGACTTCTACGGCATAGAGGTTGCCGCCGGCTGCCGGAACACGGTCGGGAGCTCCGCCGCGAGTCCAGGCGTCACCTTCGTATTCGAAAAGCTGGGGCAGGAAGCCTATTTTCTTGAGTGAGGGGAACTCGACGAGCTCAAGACCGTAGCCTTCTTCTGTCTCACGTGCGAAGCCGTATTGTGTAGCCGTACCCTTGATGTCGGACATGCGCACGAAGCCGTCGCTTCCTTCGCCGAAACGGGTCACTTCATTGCCTTTGTGGTCATATACCACATAGTAGCCCGTGCTTTCTTCCTGCACATTGGAGTCGACGATGGTAATGATATAGCAGGGGTCTGTGCCGTTGCCGAAATCGTAGGTGATGTCGTCGGCTCCGCTGAAGTTGCCAAGGGCGTATTCGCGCCATGTGAAGCCGTCGCCGGCTTTGGTGCATTTGATTTTTGTTTCGTAGGCCAGTTGTATGCCGTTGTTTACAACCTTGTGGAGTTTGATAACATAATTGTTCTCTTCACGCTGGGTTGTGCTTCCGGGTTCATCGACAAATGTCTTTTCGAGAGCGGCGGTGGCAAAGAATATGTCGTTGCCGCGCAGTTTAACCGTGAAAGGTATCGTGGCATTTTCGCCGGTGCCGCCGTAGATAAGGTCTTTGTCGATTTTTGAGTCGGCTATGACGGTCGGCGCTTTGTCGCCGTAGCCGGTTTTTTTGTACAGTTTGAAAGATATTTGCGAAGTATCTTCCTTGTCCCATGTGCTTTCGAAAGCGAAAGCCATTACAAAATTCTCTGTAACGCTGTTTTCGGGTTGGATGGCTTCGATGTAGTAGCCGTCGCAGTGGAAAATTGACTCGCTGTATTCTTCAGGCTCTGCTTCGCCGGGTACAAAAGCATATACGTCGGTGAACTGCTTGGCGCCATAACGGGGCTTGCCTTCTTCGTCGGGCCCGGGATTGAAGTTGCTCGTCATCATTACCTCGATGTTGGAGGTGTTGGTGTTGAAGAACGCTCTTGACAGCTGCAGGCCCGGTACGATGCTTTGGCATTTGATGGCGTCTTCGGGGCGTGTAACTTTGCCTTTTACATGTCCGACAACATTGGTGTTTTCGTCGAATATGGTAAGATGGAACTTCTCATAGTCATATTCCGGCATTCCGAAATAGTCGTATTGTATCACGCGGCCGTCGCACTCGAGGGTGTAGAACCATTCCTTGCCCTCCGGGCTGATGAAGTATCCCAAACCGTTTTGGGCTTTGGAATATGTGGCCGTGTGGACGGTGTCGGGCGTCATGATGCCGTTGTTGTCAAGGGCTTTGGGTGCATAGAGCGTCTTGGCATCGCGTGGATGGAAGCTCAATGTCTTTGCGTCGTTGCTCTTTGCCGAGTTGGGGCTGAAGAACGCGCCGGCCGACATGCTTAGGGCCGTCGTAAACGCGAAGGCCGCTGTGGCGATTAGATGTTTGCGCATAGAATTGCTGTTAATGTATGGTTTATTTTATTATTATTTTCTCCGATTTGAGGGCGTTGCCGGTGTTGATGCAAAGCACGTACACTCCGGGTGTAAGCGTAGAGGCATCGATTGTCAGCGATTGTCCTGATGCAGATGCCGAGAGCATCTGTGCGCCCTGCAGGCTGAATACGGTAGCCTCTATGGCGGTCGCGGCGGGAGCCTCTACTGTGAAGGCATTGCCGTTGCGGTACAGGTTGTAGGGGGCGTCGGCTGTGCTTACATTGTTGATGCCGGTCATGCCCAGTATCCTGCACAGGCCTTTGAAAGCATTGAGATTGCCCGAAGCACCGTCGTTGTAGCGTTTTTCCGAGGGCTCGTCAGATGTTTCCTGGGCGATGCGAAGTATGTCGGCCGTCGTAAGCGTCGGGTCGGCCTGCAGCCATACGGCGGCGGTGCCGGCCATGTATGGCGACGACATCGAAGTGCCGCTCATAAGCGTATAGGCATACTCTTTGCCGTTGACCGTGGTAGAGTAGTAGGTAGCTGCGTCGCGGTTCTCGTCGCTGAATTGAGGATTGTGGAACAGGTCAGACGACATAGAAGATACAATCCAGCTGCCGGGAGCGTTGATGAGAGGGTGCACGCGGCCGTCGGGAGTGTGGCCCCAAGAGCTGTAGTACGATGTGGCTCCTATGGTTTCACGGTAGGGGTCGACGGAGCGTACCATACGGTTGGTGTTGTAGGCTCCTACGGTTATCACACGGTCGGCTCCGGCGATGGCCGATACGGAACCGTCGCAGTCAGACTCTTTATAGTCGCCGGGCGCACCGCGGAAACTGAAGCCGAAGTAGCTGCCGCCGGTTGTCGCAGTTGTCGGCATGCCGTAGATATATACTTTTTGGCCCGGCTGTCCTTCAATGCGAAGCGACATCCAGTATTTGCTGCCATTTTCATACGAGGTTGCGCCGAGGCTCATGGTTACTTCTGCCAGGAAACGGTTGTTGGCGGCATAGACACTCGTTGCGCCTCCTATGTAGCTGGAGGGGTAGTAGACCTCGTTGAACTTCGCCATGTCGGTCTTGATGTCATCGTAGGGAATGCCGAGATTAGCGGTCGGTGCTACAAAGCCGGTGCCGTTTACAGGCAGGGTGTACGAGTCTACTACTTTAGGAGCTTCGTCGGAGTTTGTCGCATCGGGCATTTCTAATAGGTCGAGTCTTATTTTCAAGGGTGTGGCGTCGCTGCCCCAAATTTGGAATGAGCCGATAGACTGAGGATACGGCATCAGAGGCGAAGCCACGGCGGAGGTATAGGCCGAGTTGGCGAGAACGGTTTTGAGGGGCGTTCCTTCAGGTCCGAAGTCGTGGTATAGGAATACCGGGTAGTTGCCTTCGTTGCCGGCAGATACGCATACTGTCACGCCTTCTTCGGCGGCCATGCTGTTGAGCGCGGCCGGAAACTCGTCGGTGCCGTCGTGGGGGCCGTTGTTGCTGCCCATCGAAATGTTGATTACGCAGGGACGGCCTTCGCTTTTGGCGTAATTGATGATAGAACGCACGCCTTTAATCAGGTGTGCGTTGTCGGCAAACCCGCACGAAACGGCTATGTCGGCTTCGGGAGCTGCGCCGCGGAAGTCGGGTGCGTTTTCAAGATTCGGGTTGTAGTATGAACCTGCGGCGATGCCCATGGTGTGGGTGCCGTGCGAATCGGCGGCATTGTCGGTGGTGAACTTTGCGATTTTTTCAGGCGTGTCGGCCGTGACGGTGAGCTGGGCCTTGCCGTCGACAACGTGTTTCCATGCACGTTTCACGCGGTGTTCGCCTTTGTCATTGAGAAAGTTGATGTGGTGTATGTCGACAGCGGCATCAACCAGTCCGACAATTATGCCTTTGCCGGTATATGCCTGTTTGAGGGGAGCTGCACCGCTGTTGATTTTGTCGAGGCCGAGAGTGATGCGGCTCACGTCTTCGCCCCAGATGCGGTTGTCGCGGTCGTGTAGCTGCATCATTTTGGGTAGTGAAACCGTGACCACACCATCTGTGGCGGCAAGGGCACTTGCCGCTTCTGCGGTGGTTCGGACAATCACGATGTCGCCTTCACGTTGTTCTATGGTTGCACCGGCGGCTTCGAGACGGGCCACGGTGGCATCGTCAGAAACGCGCATGAATACGGAAATAGGCGTCTCGATGCCTTTGCCGATGTTGAGCGCCGGAGCTTTCGCTGCGGTCGATGTCTGCATCTTTTGCAGTTCAATGGCATCGAGCAGCCCGAAAGTGGCTTGTGCCGATGCCATGGTTGGGATAATAAGTGAAAGGAGTAAATACTTTTTCATTCAAAAAATATATATAAAGAATGATTGGGGTAAAGATTGTACCGTTTTGCGGAACTTTTGAAACATAATTTCAATAAGGTGGCTATGTGCTGTCAAAGCATGATGCTGCCTTTTGAGTGACAAAGTTACGCAATTGTTTACAATCTCCGCGGTAATTAACAGTTTGGCGCGTGTATTTTGCCATTATTAACATATTGCGTGTCTCTGTTTGTCGAGCTCAAATAAATTCTTACTCAAAAGAATTTCGTACTTTTGCAATATGCAACGTTTCGTGGCGTTTTTATGATATGAAAATCGCAAGAATTATTTTGTCCTTTATATTGGCGGCCACCTTTTTGTCGCTTGGTTCGTGCCGTGGTGCAAAACTGTCGGTAGCCGACGAGCAGATGGCGCGCGGCGAGTACTACGATGCTTCGCGCACATACCGTAAAGTCTACAATAAGCTCACCAAGCGCGAAGAACGTCCTTTGCGCGGCGAAGTGGCATTCAAGATGGCCGAGTGCCATCGGCGCCTCAACCAGTATGCAAGGGCTTCCGCGGCTTATCAGAATGCCGCCAGATACGGCTACCCGGACTCTACGGTGTTTCTGCGTATAGGGCAGATGCAGGCAGCCGAGGGCAAATACGCCCCGGCTGTAAAGGCGTTTGAAGAATACCTCACGTGGAAACCAGGCGACATCTTGGCGCAGAACGGTCTCGTAGGGGCGCGTATGGGCTTGGAAAAGAAAGGGCTGACACGTTATGTGGTGAAAAACGCCAAGCTCTTCAACTCCAGGCGCTCCGACTATTCGCCCATGTATCTCGACGGCTCTTTGGAGCAGATATACTTTACCTCGACCAACGAAAAAGTCACTGGCGACCGCAAAAGTGAAATTACGGGCATGAAAAAGGGCGACATATGGTTTTCGGCAAAAAACGAAAAAGGCGAGTGGAAACGCCCCGAACCCGTAGAGGGCGAACTGAACACCGAAGTCGACGAAGGTTCTGTGGCTTTTTCGCCCGACGGCTCTACCATGTACCTAAGCCGCGCACGGCGTGAGCCGAACGCCAACACCGGCGTCGAAATATACACCTCGCAGCGCTCCGACGCCAAATGGAGCGCCCCTGTGAAATTCGAGATAACATCCGACACAATTTCAAGCTACGCCCATCCTGCTGTGTCTCCCGACGGCCAATGGCTTTATTTCACCTCTGACATGCCCGGCGGTCAAGGCGGACGCGACATTTGGCGCATAAACCTCAAAGAACGCCAGGGTTCGCTTGAAAATCTCGGAGAGTGGATTAACACCCCCGGCGACGAGATGTTCCCCACATTCCGTTCCGATTCGGTGTTCTATTTCGCGTCGAACGGCCATCCCGGCTACGGCGGCCTCGACATTTTCCGTGCCGAAATGACGCGTTCGGGCGGTTGGACCGTCACCAACATGGGTTTGCCCGTAAACTCCTCGGCCGATGACTTCGGAATAACTTTCGGCGAAGGCGAAAGCGGCTTTTTCAGCTCGAACCGCACCGACAACCGAGGCTTCGACCATATTTATTCATTTGAACTGCCCGAACTGAAAATCCTTATTTCAGGATGGGTGCTCGACAAAGACGAAGAACCTGTGCCCAATGCCGTTATCCGCATTGTGGGCAACGACGGCTCAAATCAGAAACAGGTGGCGCGCAACGACGGCTCCTTCTCCTTTCCGCTCGACAGGGGCGTAAGCTATGTGATGCTTGCCGGTGCGAAGGGATACCTCAATGCCAAGCAAGAGTTTACAAGCGACATAGCCGAAGAAGATGCCGAGTATGGCGTCGATTTTATTCTTGCGTCTGTCACCAAGCCTGTGGTTATCGACAATATCTTCTATGATTTCGACAAAGCCACCCTGCGCCCCGAATCTAAAGAGGCGCTCGACGAAATGGCGCGCATTTTGCGCGACAATCCCAACGTGACCATCGAGATGGCATCGCACACCGACCGCAAAGGCTCCGAAGAGTACAACATCGATTTGTCGAGCCGGCGCGCACGTTCGGTGATAGACTACCTTATTTCTGTAGGAATAGCGCCAGAGCGTCTGCAGAGCCAAGGCTACGGAAAGTCGCGCCCCAAGACCATCACCAAGAAGCTCGCCCGAGAATATCCGCAATTCAAAGAAGGAGATGTCCTTACCGAAGAATATGTCCTTGCGCTCCCCGAGGCCGACCAAGAAGTAGCCGACCAAATCAACCGCCGCACCGAATTCCAGGTGCTGTCGCTCGACTATCAGATGTATTGAACGTCATGCGCTTCCGCACTGAAATAGAAATCCGGCCTTCCGATTGGGGCATCAGCCACACGACGCCGTTGGTGATGCTCGGCTCCTGTTTTACCGATGAAGTCGGGGCGCGTCTCGAAGCCGACGGTTTCGACGTTCTCCGAAACCCGTTCGGACCGCTCTACAACCCTTTGTCACTCGTTCGCTGCCTGACTCGTGCCACCGCACTCGACTCTTACGGTATTGAAGATCTCGTAGAGGGCCCACGTGGCTTTCATTGCCTCGACTATGCTTCGCGCTACAGCGGCCCCGATGCAGATGCCTTGCTCCGTGAAATAAACGCCACGCAGAAGTCGCTGCACGACGCCTTGCTCCGCAAGCCGGTAGTGGTGCTTACGCTCGGCTCGGCATTTGTCTACGCCATGGTCGAGAATGGGCGCGTTGTCGGTAACTGCCATAAGTTCCCAGCCGACAGGTTTGCGAGGCGCCTTGCCTCTGTCGAAGAACTTTGCGCCGCGCTCGACGGCGCGGCCCGGTCGCTTGTCGAACTTGGAGTGGAGCACATCATTGTCACCGTCAGCCCCATAAGGCATCTTGCCGACGGGCTTCACGGCAACACATTGAGCAAAAGCACGCTGCAGCTTGCTTCGGCCATGCTTGAAGAGCGTTGCGGCGGTGTCGCGGCGTATTTCCCGTCATACGAAATAATGCTCGACGACTTGCGCGACTACCGTTTCTATGCGTCAGACATGAAACACCCGTCAGAAGTCGCCGTCGATTACATTTACGAAAAATTTTCGGATACTTTTTTCAGTCGGCAGACCCGGGCCGAGGCCATAGAGGCCCGTAAACGCCATCTTGCTGCCTGCCATCGCCAAATTCTATGAATAACAGCGACATTTCAGAAATAATAAACGGCTACAGCCATCTAATTGTCGACAGCCGTGCTGTCTACGACCCTTGCAACACGATTTTCGCGGCAATCCGCACTGACGTCGGCGACGGGCACCGCTATGTGCGCGGCCTTTACGGGCAGGGCGTAAAGGCTTTTATCGTTGAATATATACCCGAAGATTGCCGCGACATCGACGTCCGTTTTTTTGTCGTCGACGATGTGCAGGCCGCACTCGGTGAAATAGCATATGCGCGCATCCGTGGAAACGAAGGCGGCATAGTCGTCACCGGCAGCTGCGGCAAGACAACTATGAAAGAACTGCTTTACCGCGCATTGCTCCCGTATGCCGATGTGCGTTGCAGTCCGCGAAGCTGGAACTCGGGCATCGGCTTGCCATTGGCTATCTGGGATATGACCTCAGGCACGAAAAAGGCCGACCGGTTTATAACCGAGGCCGGTATCGACGCCCCGGGACAGGCCGATTTCATCCGCTCTGTAATAGCCAATTCGCATCATATCGGAGTGCTTACGCCAATAACCGGCGAGCACGACGAGGCCTTCATATCACATGCCGACAAAGTGCGCGAGAAACTTGCCATACTCTCGGCTTGCCGCACCGTGGTTTACGATGCTTCTGACCCCGGCACAGATGTGCTTGTGAAAGAGTGGCACGACCAATGGCTGAAGGCAGGACGGCAGATAGCGCTCGTCCCTGTCGTGCGTGGCGGTTTCGTATCCATTTATCATGCCATTGCCGATAGGGTGCTCGACATTCTCGGTTTTTCCCCTGAGCAGCGCCTTCATGTGCCGTCCTTGCCGCTTGCCGACAAAAGACGCGAGATTTCGGCAGGCAATTTCGGCAACATAATAGTCCGCGACCGTTTTACGGCCGATTTGCGTTCGCTGCGCGACGCGCTCGACTTCATGCGTCGCCATGCCACGCCGACGCATCCGCGTGTACTCGCCTTAGGGCGTCTTCTTGCGCCTAAAGATGCCGACCCCGACGAAATCAGAGCAGAAGCCAAACATATGGCCGCACAATTCGGGGTGGATGTGCTCGATATCGACCGTGCCGCTCCCGACCTGCTTGTCCGCTACCATCGTGGCGAACTCCTGCGTGACCGTCAGGTGCTCGTTTTCGGAGAACCCGACAAGCCGCTCGTCGATTTTGCCGAAGCTCTCGAGAGCGCAGGGCACGACACCACGCTCGAAGTCGACCTCGACGCAATCGTCCACAACTACAACCATTACCGCAGCCTTGTGTCTCCCGGAACCGGCATAATAGCCATGGTGAAAGCCTCGGCATACGGCATGGGTGCTGTCGAAATAGGCAAAATACTGCAAAGCCACGGAGCTGCCGCCCTTGCAGTGGCCGTAATAGAGGAGGGCATAGCACTCCGCGAAGCCGGAATATCGATGCCGGTAATGGTGCTCAACCCGGTCACGAACCGCTATCCGGCATTGTTTTCGCACCGTCTCGAGCCGGCACTGTTCTCTATTGACGAACTCGACCGTCTGATAGAAGAGGCCGGTAAGGCCGGTGTCAAAGAATACCCTGTGCACGTAAAGCTCGACACCGGCATGCACCGTGTGGGTTTCCTTGCCGCAGACCTCGACGCCATTGCCGCACGCATTGCCGCAACCGACGCCGTCAGGGTAAAATCTGTGTTCTCGCACCTTGCCACTGCCGATTGTCTTGATATGGACGAATACACCGAGGTCCAGCTCGAATCGTTCCGGTGCATGACCGATGCCCTGCGCGAAAAACTTGGCTACTCGTTCTGCCGGCATATACTCAACACCGCCGGGATGATGCGTTTTGCCTCTTGCGGCAATTACGAGATGGCGCGTCTCGGCATCGGCCTTTATGGCATATCGCCGTACGAAGGCAGCGACGGCGATGCCCTCAAGCCTGTGGCTGCTTTCCGCTCGCACATAATATCGCTCAAGCATTGGCCGGCAGGCACTCCTGTCGGATACGGCTGCAAAGGCCGTACGGTCGAGGCAGACTCTATCGTCGCCACGGTGCCAGTGGGCTATGCCGACGGAGTGAACCGCCGTCTCGGCGGCGGACGCGCCTCGTTTGTCGTAAAAGGCGTAGAATGCCCGACTATCGGCAACATCTGCATGGACTTGTGCATGGTCGATGTCAGCGCAGTGCCCGATGTGGCCGTAGGCGACGCGGTAGAAATCTTCGGCCCTTCGATGCCGGTCGGACGGCTTGCCGAGACGCTCGGCACCATTCCCTACGAGGTTCTCACCTCGGTGTCGCCGAGGGTAAAACGCGTATATGTGAGAAAATGAGTTCCAAAAACCTGATATATATATATTGCGTACTTATCGTACTCTGCGCATGCCTTGCATTTCCGCTCAGAGCCGAGCGGCAGAGAGCCTGCGCCGTCGACTCTGCGCTCGTCGCCCTCGACATTGAAATAGGCCGAGCCGGTGAATATCGAGCCCGGAAAGAAAACAAGATAAGCATGCTGCGTAATATGTTGGTGCGCTCCCGGTCGGCAAAGGAGCGCTTCATGCTGAGTCACTCCCTTTACGACGAGTATCGTTTCTACCAATCCGATTCGGCCTATGTCTATGCCCGTGCCATGGCTGATGAAGCGGCTCGAAGCGGCGACCAGATAGAGGAAAATTCCGCCCGTATAGCCTTGATGGAGTGTTATACTACCGTTGGCCTTTTCAAAGAAGCTGCCGAGCAGTTGGCCGAAATCGACAAGAGCCTTCTTCCTCGCGAGGATGTGCCGGAGTTCCTCGACATATGCTGTAAACTCTATCAGAACATGGAATCGTATGTCGGTAATTGGAAACCCCTGAACACTGTCTATCATGATTTGAGGAGAGATGTATACCGGGAAATCGACACGATAGTGCCTCCTGATATGTTTATCCATGCCACATCCCGTATCGAGCGTGAGCGCATGGACAACGAACCTTTGGAGAAAAGCATTGCCGGACGTTTGGCAATATGCAATATGACCGATGCCACCGACCATCAGCAGGCCGTGAATGCTTCGCTGTTGGGTGCATATTACCGCGTGTGCGGTGATACCGACAAAGCAATCTACTGGTTGGCGATGTCGGCCATTTTCGACATACGTTCATGTACACGCGAAACTACGGCGGCAAAAGACTTGGCATGGGAAATGTATCTAAGGGGCGACCTGCATCGCGCGAACCGCTACATACACCTGGCTCTTGACGATGCCAATTTCTACGGCTCGCGCATACGCAGCATAGAGATAAACTCAATGATGCCGACCATCGAAAGCAGCCGTTACATGGTGTTGAGCAATCAGAGGCTGCTGCTCATATTCGTGGTGGCGACAGTCGTGTGCCTGTTGCTGTTGAGTCTCTATCTTTTCATAAAACTCAAAAAACGCAACAGAAGGCTTAACGAGTCGCACCTTGAAATACGGCAAAAATCACAGGAACTGGAAGACGCCAATGCCAACTTACAGCATCTCAACGCCAATTTAAGCGACCTTAACGGCTTGCTTAAAGAAGCCAACGAAATCAAAGACCAATATATAATACAGTCGCTCTACGGCAATTCAGACTTTGTCGGCGACGTGGAGGGTAAAGTACGCGTGGCCGTCGCGAAAATAAAGTCGGGACATGCCGACAAAGCCCTTAAACCACTTTCGGAAATCGGAATCAAGCGCGAGCGCGAACGTATGTTCAACTCATTCGACAGCGCATTTCTGAAGCTGTTCCCCAACTTTATAGATGAGTTCAATAAATTATTTCCGCCTGAACACCGAATCCTTACACAAGGCGAGACTCTTCCTACCGAAATACGCATTTTCGCCCTTATGCGGCTCGGCATCAGCAATCCGTCGGAAGTGGCGAACTATCTGAATTTGTCGGTAAATACCGTGTACGTCTATAAAACAAAAATAAAGTCGCGCTCGGCTGTTGACAAGGACGATTTTGACAGCCTTGTAATGTCCATTCCCAAACCGTAGCTCCAGCGCCCAGCCTCTTGCAGGTTTCTCAAATCTGCCGTTTTTCTATAATCACACTATCATTTTGGCCCGATGTCGCCTCTTAATTCCGAGGTGGCAAAACCTTAATTTGCATACGTTAAAATTTGCGCAAAGTGCTTATATTCAAAAATTTCATACATTAATTATCTTAAAATCGGGTGTAACGTATTGACAAGACTGTGGCAGGTGCTAATTTTGCAAGCGTCGAGCCGACTTATCGACACTGCAAAAAATACTTTAACCTTAAATATAAACCTAATCTTTAATCTTAATGAAAAAGCGAGTACAAAAACTACTCTTTTGCGTGTTTTTGGTGATACTGGCTATGGGCAGCCTTCCGGCAGCGGCACAAGCGGTAAATCTCAAAGGCACCGTGGTTGACTCTCGTACCGAGGAGCCGTTAATCGGCGCATCGGTCGTCGTTTCTAAAAACGGTTCACAAGCAACTGTCAGTGACATCGACGGCAATTTCACTCTCGACGGAGTTGCGAAAAATGCGGTTATAAAAGTATCCTATATAGGATATAAATCTGCCGAAATTCCTGTAGACGGACGCTCCGACCTGCGCATCGCCCTTACAGAAGACAGCGAGCTTTTGGGTGAGGTCGTAGTAATAGGCTACGGTACGATGGACAAGAAAGAACTTACTTCGGCCATTTCGCACATAGGCGAGAAAGACTTTTTGAAAGTAAGTTCAATCGACCCTTCTATGATGATTCAGGGTAAAGTGCCGGGTGTGTCAATCACCAATACCGGTGCAGGTGACCCCAACAATCAGGCATCAATACAAATTCGCGGAGTCAGTTCGCGCAGCGCGGGTCTCGGCCCTCTGATTGTGATTGACGGAATTCCCGGCGGAAACCTCACAAACATAAATCCCAACGACATAGCTTCGTTCGACATACTCAAGGACGGTGCTGCGGCTGCAATCTACGGCACGCGTGGTTCTAACGGCGTGATACTCATTACAACCAAGAAGGGGCAGCGCGACGGTGTGGTGCACGTAGGCTACAACGGTTCGGTAAGTGCCAATGTGGCCGACCATGAACTGAAAATGCTCGATGCCGACATGTACCGTGCACTACGCGCCGGCAGTTTCAACGGTAACGACTTGGGTGGCAACGACAACTGGCTCGATGCCGTGACGCGTACCGGCTGGACCAACCAGCACACTCTGACGGTGAGCGGCGGCACCGAGACAAACAATTACCGCGCCTCAGTCGACTACCGCAATGCCGATGGTGTCGACCGTTATTCGAACCGAGAGGAATACGGAGCACGTGCCTCTATCTGGCAGACGGCCTTGGACGGTCTGTTCACTTTCAACCTCAATATAGCTCCGCGCATCATCCAACGCAAGGTCGCTTCGTGGGATGTGTTCCGCAATGCTTTGGAAATCAACCCTACGACTCCTATCATGGATGAGGATAACCCCGGCCGTTACACTGCCATCCTCGGTCAGGCCGCCGGCTACAATCCTGTCGAACTTATCGACCTTGAAAAAAATGAGGCCGAAACAAAACTTCTCGACTGGGATGCCACCGCACGCGTAAATCTGCTGCCTCTGCTGCTCAAAGAAGACAAAGGCAAGCACACACTCGACACTCAGATTACATTTGCCGACCACGAATCGTCGAACAACAACAAATGGTTCCGCCCGTCAACATCGACCATTGCCATTGCAAACGGTTACGAAGGCGAGGCGTCGCGCTCCTACAGCAAGACTTCGCAGCGCATAGTGGAATGGCTGGCAAACTACGGCGGACATTTCGGCGGCCACAATCTCAAGGCAATGCTCGGTTATTCATACCAGTATACGGTGAGCGAAAGTCTCAATGCCGAGAACAAAGACTTCGCCAACGACGGCCTCGGCGCCGACAACCTCGGCAACGGACAGTATGCCAACGAAGAAGGGCATATCAACATGGGCTCATTTAAAGAAGACTCGAAACTAATCGCATTCTTCGGTCGTGTGAGCTACGACTTTAAGGGCAAATATTTGCTTACGGCCTCACTTCGCCACGAAGGTTCATCGAAATTCGGCAAAAAACACAAGTGGGGCGACTTCCCGGCCGTGTCTGCCGGCTGGCGTATCAGCTCTGAAGATTTCATGAAAGACCTCACATGGCTCAACGACCTTAAAATCCGTGCCGACTACGGCGAAACCGGCAACCAGGATTTTGCCAACTACCGCTCGCTATCTACCATGTCGGGTGCCGGATATGTTTACTATCAGGGCAAATGGATACAGGTGTGGGGCCCGGGCAAGAATGTCAATGCCGACCTCAAATGGGAAAAGGCAAAGAACTGGAACGTAGGCCTCGATTTTGCCATGTTCGACAACAAATTCTCAGGTTCGCTCAACTACTACAGCCGTCGCCAGTCTGATTTGTTGGGCGACTACAACGTGCCCGTTCCCCCGTATCTGCACAACTCTACATTTGTCAACGTAGGCACAATGCGTAACAGCGGTTTCGAGTTCGACCTGCACTATCAGCCCATAGCCACACGCGACTGGGACTACTCAATCGACTTCATCGGCGCAACGTGCAGCAACAAGTTTGTCAGCTTCAGCAACGGCAAGTATGTGGGGCAGGACTATTACGATGACGTCTGGACCGGCGACCCCTATCCGATGCACACCCTGCAGCGCATTCAGGCCGGCGAGCGCGTGGGCAACTTCTTCATGCTCAAATACGCCGGTATCGACGATGACGGCAATTTCGTAGTCTACAACAAGAAAGGCGAGATGATTCCGGCCGCCGAGGCCCGCGACGACGACCGTCAGATTGTCGGCAACGGACTGCCTAAGTTCACCGCTTCGATGACACATAATCTGCGTTGGCGTAACTGGGATTTGAGCGTGTTCTTCCGTGGTGCCTTCGGCTACGATATCTTCAACACCCAGGACTTCTATTACGGCACACAGTCATTCACCGGCAACGTACTTCAAAAGGCATATACCAAGAATGCCAAAATCAAAGGGCCGCAGGTTGTTAGCGACTATTATCTGGAAAAAGGCGACTATGTGAAGCTCGACATGGTGTCGCTCGGCTATACATGGAACGTAAACGCACGCTTCCTTAAAAAACTGAGGGTCAACTTTACGGCCAAGAACCTTGCCACATTCACACGCTACAGCGGCCTCGACCCGGCTTCGGTGCAGGTAAACGGCCTCAACCCCGGTGCTACGGGCTCGCGGACATACTATCCCAACTGCCGTCAGTTTATTCTCGGACTGCAAATCGACTTCTAATACCAAACGACATGAAACCATATATATTCATCGCCGCCACAATGGCCTTGGCCGCCGCATCTTGTACCGACCTCGACGAAACGGTCTACAGCGAAGTGATGAGCGACAACTACTATAATACCAAGATGGACGTCATCCGCGCCGTGAACCGTCCGTTCGAACATATGTATTGGGGAATACAGCAGCGCATGCCCCTCAATGAACTGTCTGCCGACCAGATTATTACCCCGACACGCGATTCCTGGTGGACCGACGGCGGAAAGTGGGAGAGAATCCACTACCACAATTTCGACCCCGAAATGCCATATATCACCGAGGAGTGGGAAGGTGATTTCAAGGGAATAATGTTCTGCAACTACGTAATCGAAGACCTCGAACGCCTCGACGGCACCCGTTTCGGCTTTACCGAAGATGAGTTTTCGTCGATGAAGATGCAGTGCCGTGTTATGGCGCCTACTGCTATCTGCGACTGCTCGACATCTTCCGCAATGTGCCGTCCTATCCGAGCACCGACCCGGCTTCGTCCGACGGTAAGCAGTTGGCGCCCAAGGCTCTGTTCGAGCTTATAGAGAGCGAACTTCTCGAAGCGCTTCCGCTTATATCCACGAAGGTCGGCAACGGCGGCAACCAGGGCTTGCAGGGACAGTTCAACAAGGCCTGTGTGGCATCGTTGCTCGCACGCCTTTACCTCAATGCCGAAGTCTATATCGGAGAAGACCGCTATGCCGACGCTGCAAAATATGCCAAGGGCGTTGTCGACGGCGACTATGGTTACTACAAGGTGGCCGACCGCTGGGATGAAGCTTTTGATTGGGACAACGGAACTTCCGACGAAGTGATTTTCGGTTTTTCGAGCGCATATGCCTATGCCGGTTCTGCGTGGCTCTACAAGGGCGACACTTATTGGTGGAGTGTGCCGCAGCAATTCGAATACTATGTGAACGACTCGGGCTCTGACCTCGGCGACCACAACTGCAAATATGCTTGCACGCCCTCTTACGACCTCAGTGGCAATCTCTACACCTATACTTTGGGCAACACTGTCGAGAAATTCCGCAAATATCCGTCGGACGTGCGACTGAAGCTATACCGCAATCTCGGCAACTCCACACGCGAAGGCTTGTTCGTGTTCGGTTCGCTCGATGTCGTGAAAGACGGCAAACGAGGTAAAATGACAGACCCTTCGGGCGCCTATGAACTGTATATACGCGATGCCGTGGGCCAATTTAAAGGTCTGCGTCCTAACCAGTGGCCGAAAAACAAGACCAGCAATCTGCGTTCGGGCGACCACCAGAGCGGATACCATTTTGTGAAATATCCTCTATATTCCGATGAGGAACAGGGTCACGGTGAAGCGGATTACACCGAAATCCGTCTTCCCGAAATGATTTACACTTTGGCCGAATGCCGCTTCCGTGCCGGACAGACAAAAGAGGCCGGCACATTGCTCAACAGTGTGCGTAAGCGCAACTACCCGGCAGAAGACTGGCAGGATGTCCTCTACGAACCCGAAGGCCGCGTGAAGCTCACCGAGCAGGAACTGCTCGACGAGTGGGGACGCGAATTCTTCGCCGAAGGCCGTCGACGCATCGACCTAATACGCTTCGGCAAGTTCAACAGCGGTTCGTGGTGGGACAAGCAGCCCGATGCCGACGACCATACCGAAATCTTCCCCATTCCGCGTACAGCCATGGAAACCAACCATGCCCTGGTGCAGAACACGGGATATTAAACCTGCTAAAAAAGAATATTCATGAACATGATAAATAAAGTCGCTTGCGGCGCCGCTATGCTCGCCGCAATATGCGCCACATCGGGATGTGATGCCGAGAAAGACCTCGTAACAGTGACAATCCCCGAAAAAGACATTGCATACGAGCAGCTCTACATCGTAGGCTACGCTGTTAAAGGCTACACCGACAACGACCCCTTCGTGTCAAACACCGCCATCGAGATGGACCGCACCGACAATCCCAATGTGTTTACCAAACGCATCGAGATGTACCACTATGCAGACAACAAGCAGTTCAAATTCTGCGATGCGGCCGACGATTGGGACAAAATACACTATATCGTGCCCGAATCGGGTGTGCAGGACGGTACTTCATACGCCTACCTCAACATCGGTGAAGACGGCTACAACAAAGCCGCCGTATGCTCTGAAATGACAGGCAACCTGCGCGACCATTTCTGGGGCATCCATGAGGGTGATGACGGTGTGTACGACCTCACAATCAACGCCAAAACACTCGAAGTGACCGTAACATTGGTCGAAAAGAAAGAAGAACCGTTCGAAATCGCCGAACTGTGGATGGTAGGCTCTGCGACCCCTGCCGCCTGGGACATCAACAATCCCGTGGAAATGACCCGTGTTGCCGACGGTGTATTCGAATACGAAGGCCCGCTCTACGAAGGCGAGATGAAGATGAAGCTCAAAAACGACGGCAAGTGGGAAGGCCAATTTCTGATGGCTCCCGAAGAGAACTCCGCTATCACCAAAGACGGCTGTGCCTCACCGAAGGCCGTATTCTCGCCCACCGGCAGCCCCGACGTCAAATGGCTCGTGCGCGATGAGGGCAACTACCGTGTTACCGTCGATGCCACAGGCGGAAAAGATGACATTACAATCGCCGCCGTATATCTTGGCGAAGTCGTACGCGATCCCGAGTTGTTCATGCTCGGCAATGCCGTACAGTGCTTCAGTTCCAACTCGGCATATCTGATGGACTACGACGATGTTACCGGCACATTCTCTTGGGAAGGCCCGATATATTACGATGACAATACGGCAACGCCGCAGAACCACAACAAGCAGTTCAAATTCTGCACCAGGCAGGCCGACTGGAACGCCACCGACTACTACGTGCCATCTGATGCTGCCGCCGACGGCGACATCCACATAATAGGGGCCGATGCCGACTACACCATGAAGCTCTCGACATGGAAAGACGGACAGACGGGTGTCGACGCTTTCTGGGGAATAGCTCCCGGGGCCGACGGCACATACCGCATAGTAGTAAACCCCGAAACCCTTACTGTAACCATAACCCGTACAGGCGACTGTGAGCCGCAGCCCGAGCTTGAGCTTGAAACAGAACTGTACTTCCAGGGTGTGGCCGGCGAGGCCGGAACCGACTCCAACAATCCCGGCGTAGAACTGACCCGTATCGACGACACCCATCGTTTCTATTGGGAAGGGGAATTGTACTATACCGACCGCGAAAACAACCGCCAGTTCAACTTCATTACCTCGAAGGGCAACTGGGACAGCGTCTACTTCCTGGTTCCGGCCGAAGGCGATTCCGACTCTTACCGTCAGCTTGTGAAAGACGGTGGAGTGTACCCCATGAAACGCATACGCGGAGCCGGTCAGCCACTGAGCGCATCGTGGGGTATTGCCGAAGAAGACAACGGCAAATACCGCGTGGAGGCCGACCTCGAAGCAATGACCGTAAGCGTCACAAAACTTGATTAACCAACTTAAAACACATTCATAATGAAACATTCAATTGCCAAAAGCATAATGGCCTTAGCCCTTGCATTCAGCGCATCTGCGGCTTATGCCGAACTTCCCCAACAGCTCTACATGATAGGAGACGCTACTGTAGCCGAATGGGATTGTGATAATCCTTTGGAACTGACAAAAGAGTCTGACACCAAATTCACCATCACCACAAATCTGTTTGTCGGCGAGTTCAAATTCCCTTGGGTGAAAGGCGGCGCCATGTGGAGCAGCAAAACCTACATGCCTATGAACAACGGTGCAGAAGTGGGCACTGCCGGTCTGTCGGCCGACAACCGAGAGTTCTATCTGTCGCCTAACGGACAGCCCGACGAAAAATGGAAAGTCACGACTGCCGGTCGATATCAAATCACCCTCAATCTTGAAAACAGCGGTGAATTCGGCACCATCGATGTGAAATATCTCGGCGAGTGCGCCAATATGATATATATGCTCGGCTCGGCGGTGGGCAAATGGGATTCCACCGGTGGCAAGGCTCTCATTGAAGAAGGTGACGGCAAATATGTATGGGAAGGCACCATCGGCTATTCCGACGAAGACAAGTGCTTAAAATTCTGCGAGACTCGCGGCAATTGGGACCAAGTGACATTCTTTGTTCCCGACCATGTCGATTACAACGGCAACGTGCTCAAAATAGCCCCGGGGACATACGACTACATGGAAAGCACCGAATACGTCAATAACCAGGGCGGCAACCTCAAAGACTGGTTCTGGGGTGTCGAAGAAGGCAAAACGGGCAAATACCGCGTGACTGTCGACACAAACACCAAAAAGATGAGTCTCGACCTCATTGAGCTTTATGCCTTCGATAAAGACAATGTCAACGAACTGTATATGCTCGGCCTCGCTGCCGAAAGCTTCAACTCCGAAGAGCCCTTGGCTATGACTGCGCTCGGCGACGGCCGGTTCTCATGGAAAGGTACGCTGAATTATAATACTAACGACGGCGACGACAACCACGCCAACAAACAGTTCAAATTCTGCACCCCGAAAGGAGCTTGGAACCAGGTGTACTATCTCGTCCCGCTTGCCGCAACGGCCGACGGATACATCGAGAAAGTCGGAGAAGGCACATATCCGCTCAAAGACTGCACATGGCTCTACGGACAGCAGGGCGTCGACGCATTCTTCGGCGTGAATGAGGGTGTTGACGAAGAATACACCGTTACCGTCGATACCCGTGCCATGAACGTCACCCTTTCGAAATCGATTTCGACAAATGCAATTGAGGGCATTGAGACAAGCCGGGCTACCGCAGAAGCAGTCTATACACTCCAGGGAGTCCGCGTATACGGCGACAATTGTCCTGCCGGGCTTTATCTGGTAAAATATAGCGACGGCTCGGTACGCAAAATCCGCAAATAAGCCCTTGCCGAAAAATGACACTGAGTGCTAAAATCTTATCATTAGGCTTTATTCTCGCCTCTGCTGCCCCGTTTGGGGCGGCAGCCCGCGAGAGCGCCTTTCTCGACAAAGGTGTCGCGCCCATGTACTGGATGGCCTATGAAGAATGCTTCACCACCGACCGCCCCCTGGCCGAAGACCGTTTCAAGGCAAATATCGACTGGGTGGCTGAAAATTTTCTCGGCTCAGGATACGACATGGTGTGTACCGACGGGTGGATAGAGCAGGGGCAGACTGTCGACCGCAACGGATATGTAACCAAATATAACTCCGAATGGGAGCATGATTTCGCCTACTGGATAGATTACTGCAAGCGGAAAGGGCTTAGTGCCGGAGTCTATTACGACCCTTTGTGGATGACATCGACCGCCTATCGGAAAAATCTGCCGATAGCCGGTTCGGACAAGCGCACACGCGACATAAAAGGCGATAATGACTTCAACAGCTTTATCTACTGGGTAGATACCGACAAAGACGGAGCGGAGCAGTGGGTGAAAGGCTATGTGCGCCACTTCATCGAACTCGGTTTCAAGTTTCTCAGAGTAGACTTCCTTAACATGTATGAGAACTCTTACGGCACCGGCCGGTACCGTAAGGCCTTGGAATGGATTTCGCAAGAGGCCGGCGACGAGATAATTGTCAGCATCGTCATGCCCAATAGCTATAATTGGGCACAGACCGAGCGGCCCAACGGCGACATGTTCCGTATAAGCGAAGATGTCTTCGGCGGAGGATTTGATTTTGTCAGTCAGCGACGTCGCGGCGTATACCAGGACGGTTGGGCCAATTGGGGAAACCTCTTCGACGGATTTCTTCATTATAGCGTCATTCCGCGTTCCGAGATAATGATGGACGGCGACTTCATCCGCCTCAACACCTGCGTCACAAAAGCAGAAAAGCAATTCTGGCTTTCATTGCTGGTTATGGCAGGCTCGCCGCTGGCGATAGCCGACCAATACGACACCGCTTCGCCGGATGATTTGGAAATATACCGCAACAGCGAAGTGCTCGCACTGGTCCGCGAAGGCTTCCACGGCAAACCGCTTGCCCACGACCATGCCGATAGGGCAAACTCGTCGGTGTGGTGGGGGCGCACGGCATCGGGCGATGTAGTCGTGGCTTTGTTTAACCGCGAGGATACGCCTCAAATACGCACTTTCGACTTTTCGGTCTGCGGCGCCATATCATGCACCGGCCTGCGCGACCTTTGGACAGGCATCGACATGGGCAAACCGGGCAGCCGGCTCAAGTTGAGCATCGAGCCTCACTCGTGCCGTCTGTTGCGCTTCACTCCGCTCTTGGAGGCGGCTGTGTCTGATGTGACCGTCGAGAACGCTGTCATGGCAGAAGCCTTCAACATCTATGGCGTGCCCGAAAACATCGATGCGCTTGAAGCCGGCATACACATTGTGAGGTACAGCGACGGCAGTATCCGCAAACTCATAAAATAACCTGAAAAAATTTAGACTATGAAATATCATAAAATCATAATGGCTGCAATGTTAGCTGCAGCGCTCGCTCCGGCAACTGCATATGCGCGCGACAGCAAGGTTACGCGCCGAGGCGCCGGTCCTATGTACTGGATGGCCTACGAACAGTGTTTCGTAACCGACAAGGCTCTCTCTGAAGACAGGCTCAAACGAAACACCGACTGGGTGGCCGAAAACTTCCTTCCCTATGGTTTCGACATGATAAGCACCGACGGATGGATAGAGCAGGGACAGACAGTCAACCGCTACGGCTACATCACAAAATACGACTCGGGCTGGACCCACGATTGGGCATACTGGGTTGAATATATAAAATCGAAGGGGCTGAAGGCCGGAATTTACTACGACCCTATGTGGATGACCCGTACGGCGTACGAAAAAAATCTGCACATAGCCGGTTCAGACAAACGAACTCAGGATGTGGCCGACCCCGGCAAGAAGTTCAACGATTTCATCTATTGGGTCGATGCCAATAAAGACGGTGCTGAAGCATGGATAAAAGGCTATGTGAAACATTTTATTGATTTGGGATTTGACTTTCTGCGTGTCGACTTCGTGAACTATTACGAAAACACTTTCGGAAGCGAAACATACCGTCAGGCATTGCAATGGATTGCCGAAGCATGCGGCGACGACATAATGTTCTCCCTGGTCATGCCCAACTGTTTCAACGACAGCGAAAACGAATTGCCCTATGCCGACATCATGCGTGTCAGTGAGGACGTCTTCGGCGGAGGTTTCGATTTTGTGAGCGGACGCCGAAGGGGCGTATATCAGGAAGGCTGGGCCAACTGGGGCAACGCTTTCGACGGCTTCATAGGATTTTCGGGGCTTGCCGGACGCGGTCGTCTCATAATGGACGGCGATTTCATACGCCTGAACACCTGCGAAACAGACGACGAACGCCGCTTCTGGGTATCGCTTATGGCAATAACCGGTTCGCCTATAGCCATCGCCGACCAATACGACACCGGTGCCGGACTTGAGCACTTCTATCAGAACCGCGAAATACTCGAACTGAACAAGCTCGGTTTCGCTGCTCACCCCTTGTCGCCAAACATGAGTTCCACCAATTCATCCTATTGGGCCGGGCAGCTCCCTTGCGGCGACTGGGTTCTCGGACTCTTCAACCGCGAGGACTCTCCCGTGACTGCCATCATAAATCTGGAACGTCAGCTCGGCATTCCCGGCGGCAGCGTGGAGAACGTCCGCGACCTTTGGACGGCTACCGACCTCGGCCCTGCCGAAAAAACGTTCCGAACCGACATCGCGGCCCACTCCTGCCGTGTGTTGCGCCTGAAAGCAACAAACAAGCGCTATCAGGCCGAAGCAGGCGGTGCGCGCGGCAAAGCAAAATACAATATCTGAACCATATAAAGAAGCCACAATGAAAAAGTCAGCATCAATACTCGTAGCTGCAATATTCGCAATGTCTGTAATGTGCGGCTGCAAAAACGATTGGACTATCTCCGAATTGCCCCCTGTGCCCGAAAAGGCCGACGGTAACGGTTATGTGAGCGGGTTCGACGGAGAAGGCTCAGGCCTTATAATCCCTGTTGAAGTTGCCGCCGCCGGCGACTATAATATAGTGGTGCGCGGACGTGCCGCGTCAGACGCCGCAGCAGGAACCGGCATCATAAGTGCAGGCGAATCCTCTGCCAATCTGACATTCGACAAAGCATACCAATGGACCGACGTTTCGGTAAAGCTCTCGCTCAAGGCCGGTGTAAACGACATCGACATCGCTGCCGGCCCGGGCAACGGACTCTTCGAAATCGACTATATTGAACTGAAATGAGATTATTCTTTTTGATTTCGGCCATGTTGGTCGCTATGGCGCCGGGCATTGTGCCCGATGCGATGGCGGCCGACATGGCTGCTGTTACTTCGCCAGACGGGCGTATACGCGTAGAAGTCGCAATCGGCGACGGACGCACATTGTTCTACTCTGTCAGCCGCGACGGACAGCCCATAATCGAGCCTTCGCGTTTGGGCTTGGAGATAAAGGATTTGCCTGATATGGCCGACGGGTTCACCATCGACAAGGCGAGCACCGCCTCAAAAGCTGAAACTTGGCACCCGGTGTGGGGCGAAGAATCGGCAATATACAATAATTACAGAGAGTTGCGCTTGTCCTTGTCGCAGAAAAAGCTGGCTCCGGAACGAAAGATAGCCGTGGTCTTCCGCGTGTTCGACGACGGTATCGGTTTCCGCTATGAATTTCCGCGACAAGCTAAACTCGGCGATTTCACCATTACGGACGAACTTACCGAATTCGCTTTCACGGGGCGGCACACCACATGGTCGCTCCCTGTAGAAGGGATACGCTTTTATGAAGGGCTGTTCCGTAAACTTCCCATCGATTCAGTAGGTTGGGCCAGCACGCCTGTGACCATACGCACCGATTCGGGTTTGCACATGGCTTTGCATGAGGCAAATCTTACCGATTATGCCGCCATGAACGTAAAGGCGACTCCCGGCAGCAATACTCTCCGTGCGGCTCTCACCCCATGGTCGACAGGCGACAAGGTTTACGTCACCGATGTGCGCGTCACTCCTTGGCGCACTCTCATAATAGCTGACAATGCCGGCGACATGATGCTGTCGCGTCTCATGCTTAATCTCAATGAACCGTGCGCTCTGACAGACACTTCGTGGATAAAGCCACAACGTTATATAGGGGTATGGTGGGCATATCACATGAAGAAAAACACCTGGGAGGATGGTCCGGCACACGGGGCTACTACCGAAAACGTGAAGCGCCATATCGATTTCGCTGCCTGCAACAACTTCAACGGCGTGCTTGTAGAAGGATGGAATCCCGATTGGCGCACATGGGACTTCAGCTACACGCAATCGTATCCCGACTTCGACCTTCCCGAACTTGCCCGTTACGCCAAATCTAAAGGCGTGAGCCTGATAGGACATCACGAAACTGGCGGACGCATACGTAACTATGAAGAGCAGATGGAGCAGGGGATGGCGCTGTATGAGCAAAACGGCATGCACTTCGTAAAGACCGGCTATGTCGGCGACCTACTTGACGACCGCGAGCGTCACAGCAGCCAATTCGGGGTGCGCCACTACCGCAAAGTCATCGAGGCCGCGGCACGGCATCGCCTTGCAATAGACAACCACGAACCTGTGATTCCGACCGGTCTGCAACGCACATTCCCTAACCTGATGACCCAAGAAGGTGTGCGTGGTCAGGAATGGAACGCATGGTGCCCCGAAGGAGGCAATCCGCCCGAGCATACCGTGACTCTTCCGTTCACCCGTGGCCTGGCCGGACCTATGGATTATACTCCGGCGATATTCGACTTCCGCAACGAGACATTTCCGCAGACACGGCCCAACACCACCTTGGCCAAGCAGCTGGCCCTGTTTGTCATTCTGTATTCACCGCTACAGATGGCTGCCGATATGATTGAGAGCTATCAGGAAAATCCCGGCCCGTTCCAATTTCTGTGCGACTGTCCGACCGATTGGGACAAAACAGTATACCCCGAGGCTGAAATCGGAGAATATGTTACTGTGGCACGCAAACAGAAAGATGGCGATACCTGGTATATAGGCAGCGCCACGGGTGCTTCGGCCAGGTGCGCCGAGATAAAGCTTGATTTCCTTGACCCCGATGCCCGATATATGGCTACAATCTACCGCGACGGCCCCGATGCCGACTACCTTGACAATCCCTACCCCGTGCTGATAGAGCGCCGGGAGGTAACTGCTGACAACACCCTTGCCATTCCGCAAGGACGTAGCGGCGGAGCCGCAATCAAGATTGCAAAAATAGCATAAATACCCACATACCCTTCTATTGGAACAATGAAAACACTACTTGCAGCCACATTGCTTTTTGTGGGCATGAACTTATGGGCTGAGCCGGTGAGTACTCTGTCGCCCGACGGACAAATCGCCGTAGGCTTCGACGTACTCGACGGACGCCCCACGTACAATGTCACATACAAAGGTCGGCAGGTGATAGCTCCGTCACGACTCGGAATAGACCTCGACCTTGGACCCGACCTTATCGACGGCTTCGAAATTGTTAAGACGAGCACGGTTTCTTTCGACCAGACATGGCAACCCGTCTGGGGCGAAAACAAAAATATACGCAACCACTACAACGAATTGCTTGTGGAAATGCGCCAACCGTCTACAAACCGCCTCATGAACCTGCGTTTCCGCGTGTACGACGACGGTATGGGCTTTCGCTACGAGTTCCCCGAACAGGGCCCCGGTTTTGTGTATTTTGTCATAAAACAGGAAAAGTCGGAGTTTGCAATGACCGGCGACCACACGGCATGGTGGATTGCCGGCGACTACGACACTCAGGAATATAACTACACCGAGTCGCGGCTGTCACAAATACGCTCCCTGCTGCCCGGCTCTATCGACGGAAATGTGTCGCAGACGCCGTTCTCTCCGACCGGAGTGCAGACTTCGCTTCAGCTTAAGACCGACGATGGCGTGTATATAAATCTGCACGAAGCGGCCTTGGTAGATTATTCTGCAATGCACCTCAACCTTAACGACTCGACAATGGTGTTCGAGTCGTGGCTGACGCCCGACGCTCAAGGCAACGCCGTGCACATGCAGGCGCCGGCGGTAACGCCGTGGCGCACCGCCATAATCACCGACGACGCCTGCCGTACACTCGCCTCAAACCTGATTTTAAATCTCAACGAGCCTTGCGCTTACGGCGATACTTCATGGATAAAGCCGGTGAAATATATCGGCGTATGGTGGGAGATGATTACCGGCAAGAGTCAATGGTCCTACACCGCCGATGTTCCTTCTATAAAACTTGAAACCATCGACTACACCAAGGTGAAGCCCCACGGGCAGCATGGCGCCACTACCGAAAACGTACGCCGCTACATCGACTTCGCGGCAAAGCATGGCTTCGATCAGGTGCTTGTAGAAGGCTGGAACATCGGATGGGAAGATTGGATAGGAAAGTCGAAAGACAAGGTGTTCGACTTTGTAACTCCATATCCCGACTTCGATCTCGACGGCCTTAATGAATATGCCCGTTCAAAAGGAGTGCGCCTGATGATGCACCACGAGACTTCAGGCTCGATACGCAACTATGAACGCCACATGGAGAAGGCATATGCCTTCATGGAAAAATACGGTTACAACGCCGTGAAATCGGGCTACGTGGGCAATATGATTCCGCGTGGCGAGCACCACTACGGACAATGGATGAACGACCATTATCTGCATGCGGTAAAAGAGGCCGCCAAGCACCGTATAATGGTTAACGCACACGAGGCGACACGCCCTACCGGGCTTTGCCGCACATATCCCAACCTAATCGGCAACGAAAGCGCGCGCGGAACCGAATATGAAGCTAATGCCGGCCTTAATGTAAACCACACCACGATACTGCCGTTTACACGTCTCCAGGGTGGGCCGATGGATTTCACTCCCGGTATTTTCGAAATGGATATGAGCAAACTTAACCCCGGCAACACAGCGGTGGTAAGGAGCACCATACCGCGACAGCTCGCTCTGTATGTGACAATGTACAGCCCCTTGCAGATGGCCGCTGACCTGCCCGAACACTACGAGCAGCATATGGACGCATTCCAATTCATAAAAGATGTGGCCGTGGATTGGGATGAAAGCCGCTACTTGGAAGCCGAACCGGGCCGGTATATCGTTGTCGCACGCAAGGCAAAGGGTAGCGACGATTGGTTCGTGGGCTGTACGTCCGGCGAGCAAGGGCACAAGTCGACGCTTTCGCTCGACTTCCTCGAACCGGGCCGTAAGTACAAGGCAACCATATATGCCGATGCACCCGATGCCGACTATAGGACAAATCCGAAGGCTTACACCATATCAACCAAAAAAGTTACATCGAAGACGCGTCTACGCATGGCTGCCGCTCCCGGTGGGGGATATGCCATTGCAATCACGCCTTTAGATATTTGACCTGAACCGGTTCTGCATCTTTCAATGCCAAGGGCTGGAGAATTTTGTTTCTTCAGCCCTAATGCTATATCGACCGCTAATGAATGGTTTTGTCAATTCCGGCCTGTATTGAGGAAAAGTATGCCAGGATTTTGTAATGCGCTATTTCCGTGTTTCGGCTATTTTGCGTAAATTTGCAACCCTTGGCATTGCTTTATGTCAAGGTAAAAAGATAAAACATGATTATAACAAATTCACTGGCCACTTTTGGCCGATACTGCATGTTTCTGTGGCGCACGCTATCATTGCCCGACCGTTGGTCGGTGTTCGGCAAGCGCACTTTGCAGGAAGTGTCGAAACTCGGCATCGACTCTATTCCGTTGGTACTGATAATATCGGTGTTCATTGGCGCCGTCATTGCCATACAGATGCAAATCAACATAGCGTCGCCGCTTATTCCGGCATATGCCGTAGGCCTGGCTACGCGCGATATCGTGCTGCTCGAATTCTCAAACTCAATCCTTTGCCTTATTCTTGCCGGCAAGGTCGGCTCCAACATAGCCTCTGAAATAGGAACTATGCGTGTCACAGAGCAAATCGACGCTCTCGACATCATGGGCGTTAACTCGGCAAACTTTTTGGTGCTTCCCAAAATTGTCGCTTTCGTAGCGTTTATGCCGATTCTGTCAGTACTTTGTATGGGAACTTCAATTCTCGGCGGCTACGGTGTGTCTGTTTTCACAGACCTGATAACAGAGTCACGCTTCCTATATGGTCTCCAGGCATTCTTCCAGGAGTGGTATATATGGTATGGAATCATCAAATCGGTGGTGTTCGCGTTCATCATTGCCACGACCGCCTCATTCTACGGCTATTATGTCAAAGGCGGTGCCCTGCAGGTGGGTAAGGCCAGTACCGACGGCGTGGTCAGCAGCAGCATCTTCATCCTGCTCTTCGACGTTATTCTCACAAAACTCTTGCTGCAATGATTGAAATACGCAACCTTACCAAATCGTTCGACGGGCGCACCGTTCTGCATAGCCTCGATGCGACATTCTACACCGGCAAGACAAACCTAATAATAGGGCAGAGCGGCTCGGGCAAGACAGTGCTGATGAAAAGCCTCGTCGGACTTATGACGCCCGAGCAGGGCGAAATCCTCTTCGACGGCCGCAATCTGCTGTCAATGAAACGAGAAGAGGTCAAAGAGCTGCGCAAGGAAATCGGCATGCTGTTTCAAGGCTCGGCACTGTTCGACAGTGAGACGGTGCTCGGAAATGTCATGTTTCCCTTGCAGATGTTTACCGACATGAGCCGTGCCGAGATGCGCGACCGCGCCATGTTCTGCATAGAGCGTGTAAACCTCAAAGGAGCGGAAAACAAATACCCCTCCGAAATTTCGGGCGGCATGCAGAAGCGTGTCGCAATTGCCCGTGCAATAGCTCTTAACCCGAAATATCTTTTCTGCGACGAACCGAACTCGGGTCTCGACCCCAAGACATCGATACTTATCGACGAACTCCTCAGTGACATCACCCACGAGTACAACATCACAACCGTAATCAACACGCACGACATGAACAGTGTGCTTGGTATCGGTGAGAACATCGTGTTCATCAAAGGAGGCTACCGCGAGTGGGTCGGCGATATGAGCCAGATTTACAATACGTCAAACGAAGCCCTCAACGACTTCGTCTTCGCAACACGGCTGTTTCAGGAAGTGCGCGAATACGTAGCCGAAAACGGCACCATACAGCAGCGCAAATGAAGTTTGCGGATATCCCCGGACACGACGATGTCAAGAAACGGCTTCGCGAAATGGCCGACAGCGGCCGCATTCCGCACGCCCTGCTGCTCGAGGGGCCGGCAGGCGCTGGAAAATTCGCCCTCGCGAGGGCTTTTGCGCAATATATCCACTGCACCGCACGCACTCCCGAAGGCGACAGCTGCGGCAAATGCCCCTCGTGCCTGCAGCATCAGGCTTTCAACCACATCGATACGGTCTATTCTTTTCCTGTCGTAAAAAAGAACAGCAAGCCGACAATCTCCGACGACTATGCCGACGTATTCAGGGAGTTCATGGGCAAATACCCGTATATGGATTTCGACCGTTGGCTCGAAGCCCTCGACAACATAAACGCGCAGCCGCAAATATTTGTCGAAGAGGGCAACGAACTTCTGCGACGCCTTACATTCATGGCGCGGCAGGCGCGTTTCAAGGTTGTGCTCCTGTGGTTGCCCGAGCGTATGAAAGAGGAGACGGCAAACAAGCTCCTCAAGCTCGTCGAAGAACCGTTCGGCGACACCATATTCCTGATGGTGAGCAACAACGCCCGTCGTATACTGCCCACCATATATTCGCGCACACAACGTGTCAACGTGCGCCGCTACGACGATGACGAGCTTGCATCCATACTTATGGCCCGTGGCTTCGACTTCGAGATGGCACGCGATGCCGCACGCATAGCCGAAGGCAACGTAAACGAAGCCCTCAAGCTTGCCGACGTCTCGAAAGAGCGCATGCAGTATTTCGACCTCTTCGTAGAGCTTATGCGCAAGGCATATGCACGTAAGGTGGGCGACCTGCGTGTGTGGAGTCAGACTGTGGCTGCTCTCGGCCGAGAACCTGTTATGCAGTTCATCGACTACTGCACCCGGCTCATACGTGAAAGCTTTCTTCTGCATCTCGGCAATACGCCGCTGCTGACAATGAATGCTGCCGAAAGCGCGTTCACCGCAAAATTCTTTCCGTTCATAAACGAACGTAATGTCGAAGACATGGCCGCGTTATTCGATGCGGCAAGGCGCGACATCGCCGGAAACGCCAATGCCAAAATAATCTTCTTCGACCTTGCCGTAAGGGTCATAATACTCATTCGTCGCCGATGAGAGCTACGGAAGCACCTAACTTCCTGCAATCGGTGGCGGCATACTATGCCGAAGGGGCCGACGGGCGTCCCGGTCCCGACGAGATAGTGTACGTCCTGCCGAACAAGCGCAGCGCAATGTTTCTCAAAAAATATGTGCGCGAGTGCGTCGACGGGGTTGCCATGATGCCGCGCTTCATGACTATGCGCAACTTCGTCAGCCTGTTTTCGCCGTATCCCGAGGCCTCGCAGCGCGAACTGCTGTTTGTTCTGTATGAGGCTTATCGCCGCACCATGCACGCGCATGGCCGCGAAGATGCGATAAGGGAGTTCGACTCCTTTATATTTTGGGGCGACATGATGCTGTCTGATTTCGACGACATCGACCGTTCGCTCGTAAATGCCGACGACCTTTTCAAAAATCTGCGCGACATAAAGGAGATACAGGCCGATTATCTCGACGAAGACCAGAAAGAAGTAATACGCCGTGTGTGGGGCGAGAGCCGCATGACAGCCGATGTCGACCGTTTTTGGATGCATGTCGGCGATGCCGGAGCAGATGGTGAGGCTTTGGCGTCGAAATTCGTCTACCTTTGGGAAATATTGGCCGACGTCTACAGGCAATACCACCGTCTGCTTGCCGAGCGTCGGCTGTCATCACCCGGTGCGCAGTACCGAAACGCCCTCGAAGCTGTCCGCAATATGGAAGCCTATGACATCGCTGCCGGAACGCACTATGTGTTCGTAGGCTTCAATGACCTGTCGACTTCCGAAACGCTTATTTTTGAACGCCTGCGTAAACTTGGTGTGGCATCGTTCTTTTGGGATACCGCTCCCTTGGCTCTCTCCGAAGGCGCTACGGTGGATGCAAGGCCGAAACCTTTGCAGCGCCTGACCGAACTTGTGCGCAGTTTCCCTATGCCCGACGGATATGAAGTGCCGCAGCCGGCCTCGGTGCCGGACATTCGGGTGTTGGCAGTTCCGTCGAATATCGGTCAGGCAAAAGCCGCCGGGCGTATCCTTTCAAAATGGACTGCCGAAGGCCTTGTCGATACCGCCAACCCTCTCAACACGGCTGTCGTGCTCCCCGACCAGGGGCTTTTGCTTCCGACGCTCCTCTCGATACCCGAAGACATTGCGGCGGTAAACATATCTATGGGCATGTCGTACCGCTCAACGACATTCGCATCCCTCTTTCATTCCATCATCAGCATGCAGCTTAGGGCGCGGCAGATACATGGCGAGACGCATTTTTTCTACGAGGACGTCTGTGCCGTTTTGTCGCATCCGCACATTAGGCAGGTCGCTGCTGACGAGGCCGATGCCGTTTTGCGCAAAATCGACAGCGATAAAATGTACAACATTCCGGATCGAGGTCTTCTCGAAGATGCACCCGGTCTTAGTGCGCTCTTTGTTCCTGTCCGCGACCTTGGCAGCGTGGCCGATGTCGCCGCTTACCTGCTGTCGCTCTTCGATTGGCTCGCCGGAAGGCTCGATGCTGTGGCCGACGGCCGCAATGTGCACAATTTTGAAGTCGGGGCAATAAGATATTTCCGTGAGGAGGTCGAGAAACTTGCCGAATTGTCCGAAACATACGGGGTATCAATGTCGGAGCGCACGTTCTTGCATCTGTTCGAGCGTATCTTCAGCGCGCGCGGACTTACCGTCAACGGTACGCCTCTCAAGGGCTTGCAGATACTTGGTGTGCTTGAGACAAGGGCGCTCGATTTCGACAACGTAATCATACTGTCGATGAACGAGCGCGTGTTCCCTCGCAGGCAGTATACGCGCACTATGATACCGAACAGCCTGCGCAGCGGTTTCGGACTACCCGACTTTGATAGCCTCGAATGGACTTACGCATACTGCTTCTACCGTCTGATGGCACGGGCCAAAAACGTCACCTTGTTCTACGACTCGCGTGCCGACGGGCAGGGCTACGGCGAAGTGTCGCGCTATATTTCGCAGATGCGCTATCTTATGCCTTCGCTCAATGTTGAGATGTCTTCGGTGAGCTACATGTCGCAGGCATGTTCCCGTAGCGGCATTGTGCTTAAAAAAACGCCTGAAGTCATGCGGCAGCTCGACATGTTCCGTGCCGGTGGCCCTCTGAGGCTGTCGGCTTCGGCGCTTAAAACATACAAGGCATGCCCTATGAGGTTCTACCTTGAATATGTGCGGCGCATGCGTGCCGACGAAGAACTTGTCGACTACACTACCAGTTCGCAGTTCGGCACGGCAGTGCATAATGCCGTGCAGGCCGTATATGCCGCCCACAAAGGCGCCCTTGTGACGGCCGATGTCATCGACCGCTGGCTTGACCCTGCGAACGGCATCATTGAAGGGGCTGCCAGGCAGAGCTACATAAGCGAGCGCTACCCCAAGGTGGAGAATTACGAGGCTTTCAGCCTCAATTTCGAGGGCGATATGGCATGCGGCATCATAGCGTCAATCACAAGAGCCAACCTCAAAGCCGAACGCGACTTCTATTGCCGCGACGGCGCATCTTTCACATTCGTCGAGAATGAGGCAAAGACGTCTTCGGTGTGGAAAATCGACGATGGACTCGAAGTGAACTTCTACATGTCAATCGACCGTGTCGACCGCATCGACGGCTCCAAATTGCGCTTTATCGATTTCAAAACAGGTGCCGACGAGACTGCCGCAGGCGGTGTCGATGTCCTGTTCAAGCGTGAGCAGTCAGAAAAAGACGGCATATTCCAACTTTTCACATATTGCGAGGCTTATCTCGACATGGTCGATGCCGACGTCGACATCCAGCCCGTGCTTCACTCCATGCGCAGGCTTTCGGCCGGCGAAAGCCTCGTGCCGCTCACGGTAAGCCGAAAACCCGTAGACTCCTATCTTGCCTACCGCGACGAGTTCAGACCGCTTCTGAAGTCATTCATAAAAGAGATTTTCGACCCCGAGGTCGATTTCAGCCAATGCGAAAAGAGCGATGCCTGCCGCTTCTGCAATTTCCGTACCCTCTGCGGCAGAGTATCAAACAGCTATTGAGCCATGGCCGGAATATACGTCCACATACCATTCTGCCACTCCAAATGTGCCTATTGCGACTTCTACTCTATGGCCGACAGCCGTCGCATGCCAGGCTTTGCCGATGCGCTGGCTCGTGAATGGCATGCACGGCGCGGTCAACTCGGCGACTCCGCCGTGCGCACCATTTATTTCGGAGGAGGAACCCCGTCGATGCTCCCTGCCGACATGTTCGCTGGCATCGCCGCCCTGTTCCCTAAGGAAAACGTAGAGGAATTCACCGTCGAAGCTAATCCCGAAGATATAGAGCCTGCATTGGTCGAGACATGGCTGCAGGCCGGCGTAAACCGCGTCAGCATCGGCGTACAGTCGCTCGTCGACAGCGAATTGGAGGCCGTCGGACGTCGGCACTCCGCCGCTGATGCCGTAAATGCCATAAGATGCCTGCATGATTGTGGCGTAGAAAATGTCAGTGCCGACCTTATATACGGCTTACCCGGTCAGACACTCGACACATGGCGCCGCTCGGTAGAAGGCTTGCTATCGACGGGCATCGCGCATCTTTCGGCATATTGCCTGAGCTATGAACCCGGCACGCGCCTCTATGCCAAACTTCAGAAAGGCCTTTTGGAAGAAGCCGATGACGAACTCGTCGAGCAGTACTTCTTCACCCTGTGCTCCCTTGCTGCCGAAGCCTCGATGGAACACTACGAAATATCGAATTTCGCCCTTGAAGGATGCTATTCGAGGCACAACTCCGCCTATTGGGACGGCACTCCATACCTTGGCCTCGGCCCCGGAGCGCACAGCCTCTGCGCCGACGGCGTGCGCCGCTATGTGCCATCCGACCTGCGCGCCTACTTGCTCGCGCCCGAAACCGTCGCCGTCATCGATAAAGAAAACGAAGAAGACCGCATCAACGACCTGCTCCTTATGCGCCTGCGCACAAAAGTCGGCCTCTCAATCGCCTTACTGCCCGAAAAATACCGCCGAGGCATACTTGCAAGAGCCGCCCGATGGCTCAAAAGCGGCCACCTCATAGCCGAAGGCACCGTGCTCCGCATCCCCGAAGACCGCTGGCTCACATCCGATGCTGTAATCCGCGACCTCTTCGTCTGAAACAACAATGCTCAAAAGTCTTGAATTGATATTTCCCACCATCCGTTTCTGCGCCCGTTTCTGCGGATGATGATGCCGCGTTCTGCAAGGGAAGACGTGATTCGTTTTATGGTGGCGGTTGATTTCTTTATTCTTTCTGCCAACTCCGTCTGAGTGATTTTAGGATTGGTCGCCATCAATCGTAGAACGGATAACTCTTCCAAAGAGCATTTTAAAGTATCAAACTGATACTTTGGGGCAGATTTGGTGATACTTTGAATTTTCGGAGCATCGGCACTTGCAAGCATCGAGCGGTTGCTGAGTTCGTTTGCCTCTCCGAGAATCACATTGCGAAGGAACAGTTCGACAAACTCCGTTGTCGGCAGGATATTCAACCCCTTATAGGATGCTCGGACGAGGGCGTTGCGGAAATACCATGAATGACGCTTGAACATCTCGTTTGAAGCCTTTATGCCCATCGAGCGGAGATACTTTATCAGAAAAACAGCCGTAGTACGTGTATTTCCCTCTCTGAAAGGATGTATCTGCCAAAGGTCGGCAATGAAACGAGAAAGGTGTTGTATCGTTTCACTGATTTGCAGTCCCGTATAATCGAATTGCTTCTCTTTGTCAAGGTCATACTCAATTGCTTCGCGAAGATTAAAGGCCGGTTGATAGCTGACCGATGCCTCTCCCCCTAACACCCATTCTTTCTTAGAAATATCCACGTCGCGAATTTTGCCGGCAAACTTAAAAATGCCGTCAAATATGCGTTTATGAAGTGTGGTGAGGCCGACAAAAGAAAAAGCAAACGACGGCTCATTGATGATTTTAGCGATATTACTACTTGCCACATCGGCCTCCTCGTCAACGGCATCATGAGCCGATTTGGTTTGATAATACTGCTTGATAAGAGCTCGCACCTCATCTATGCTAACATCGCCCTCGATATGTCGGCGCGCAGTTTCGACAAGATACGGCGATACTTTCAGCCCATCGACATCCTGTAGCCCGATGGCCGTCTGCCAAGCGTCAGCTTTTTCTCGCTGCCCCGGCTCCCCATGCACTATATATTCGTCAAATTCGCTCATGTAGCACTATCTAATTCGTTGCTTTTTCATCAACCCCGTATTTGAACATAGTTTTACAACAAGAGACATAAATTCTTCCTCTTATATCTTCGTTCGATATATCATCTATTCCTAATTTTGGTAACAAATTATCTTTTATGCTATCAACTTGTTCCTGAAATTCAGGTGCATTATTATTGCGTAACTCAAATCCCTCATGATAAAAATACAGAAGAATTGCGCTTGATGATAATAGCCTTTTTCCAATGGCATTCCACCATGTTTGGTCTGAAATTCCAATTGACATTCCAAAAATACAGATAAAGTCTGCTGTATTTATCCATCTAAGACATTTCAGGTGATGCTCTTCTCCGCATAAGTCATTAAACGTCGGCTTTACAAACCTATAACAAATATTTTGAGATGAAGACAGATTTTCATTACATATTTGTGAAGGATTGTCTAAACCTAAAGCCATTCTTCCTTTATCGGGATTACAATAGCCATGGATATGCTCAATATCGCGTAAATGACTGTAGTTCCCGTTCCCGAATGAATAAACGGTTGTTTGTTCCCCTTTATAACCTATTAATCTCTCTAATGTCTCTGTATAGTTAAATGATATGATATATAAATCTCTATTTTGATTCGTCTTTAGAATCCCGTTTTCTATTTTTCTGCGTTGATTAAATCTTAGGGATTTTATAGGGTAAAATAGTTCGGCTAAGATTTGTTTTGAACTATCTTTAGGAGCGATATATCTTGAATCCTCAGAGCAAATATATGTTTGCAGATGTTCCAAGAGGTCCTTATGTATTAATATCGCATCCTCCTTTTTAGTGATATTCTTTAAATATTTGCCCAAAGCCTTCTCCAAGTCAGCCCAAGTATCATAGTTCGAACCGATTTCCGATTTAAGCTGATTAATTACCGAAGAGGTGGATTTCTGCTCCATATAGTAGTTATAGAAACTTTTGTAGTCCGTGTTGAGTCCTAAGTTTCTATCAAACCCATTGCCAAATAAATATACGATGTTCATATGATTCTGAGCTTTTAAGAATGTACTACCTGTCTGTGCGTTTCTGTTCGACTAAAACTATTATTTGCCTCTTTATGCGTTCAATTATAGGACTAATATTGCATATTGTGATAATACATAGAGCTTATTAGCAAAGGTAGTCATTTATCCCGACATGGCAATGAAATGTGTCGCTAAATTTCTGTAGTGTGCGAGCGTGCACCGCAAGCTCTCTCGGTCGCTCATCTCTTCTCGCTCACGCCAACGCCGCTTATCAGGATTTTCCCGGATGGCGTACGGTCGAACCTGAATTTAATCGCTATAGGCTTGCTGTCAAAATTGTCGGGGAAGGGAATGTTGACGGTTTGGCCTATCATGGGGTAGGACGTTGTCGGCCGTGCAATATGTATTTTGTCGATTTTGTTGAACTTCACGTCAAGGCGTGGCGGCAGAACGTAGAAATCGCTCAGCGCGACGGCTTTCTCTGTCCCGTCGGCCGATACGAAGGCTATTGTGAAATCGCAGTTTCCCAGCGAAAGGGTTGTCACGTCAAAGGTCAGGCAACTCTTTGGCGGTATTGCCGTGGCAGGCCGCGAAGACAGGTCGATGCTGTACGCCGTATCGCCCGGCCACTCAATTGCTATGCTGTCGGTGTTCCCAATCTCTATAAAACGGGAATCGCGGAACGAAGACAGCCTGTAGTCAGGCGGCAGTAACGTGTGCAGCCATCGGTTGTCGGCCAATGCTTTCGTCGAGATGGAATCGCCATTGAGCGAGGCGTTGAGGAAATGCGACACATAGAGCACGGTGGCGTCGCGCTGAGCCTGTGATGGCATCAATCCCTTTTGTTCGAGCAGAAAACTGTACGGCACCATCCAGTCTGTGCCCCATGCGGAGTTAAAGCCCGAATGGGTTGCAGAATAAAGATATTGCAGTGATTTGAAATGCTTTTTCCCGTCGGTAAATTTCACTCTGTCGTACACCGATTTTCCCTCTAAAGTGAATATGTCGGTGTCGCGTCCGCCAACGATAAGCAAATAATCCACGTTGTCTACGGCATAATCTTTTCCATGGCGCTTTTTCTCGGCGGTAGGCGCAAGCTGTACTATGCCTTTTATGTGAAATCCGTCGCCGTTCATGTCCGCAGCCATGGCTACGGCTTCACCGCCACGTGAATGGCCGAGCAGGGCAATCCGCTGCATGTCGATACGTTTCCCGATATTGTTCTTCGCATCAGATGCCCATGTGCTTATTTCCGCAAGATGCTTTAGGATAAGCCGGGCACGGAGATGTATCTCCTTTGCATGGAAATCGCCGAATTGGCTGCGGTTGATGAAATTTTCGTCGATTAGAGCCACGGCATAGCCCCGTCGGGCGAGTTCGTTGCCAAGATATTCAAACCCGGCCTCCGAAGACTTCTGCATATAGCGGTTGCCATGTGCGACGAGCACCAAAGGCGCTTTCACCGTGGTGTCGGCAGGAAGATAAAGCACCCCGTTCAAAGGGTATGCCGAGGCGTCGAAGCCCCAATAGCGCTTTCGGGCAAAATCGTCGAGCCAATTGTCTGATAGCCCGAACGCACTCGCATCGACCGATGGTACGATTATTAAAACCGAGTCGCGATAGCACGCTCTTCGGCGGTCTTCTCCGCTGCCGTAATAGAATTTCTCCACACCATATAGCGGCGGAATTTCCTTCGGAACTTCGATGTTTTCCAGGTCTGTCGAAAAAGGCTGGCGCCCCCATGAAGAGTCCGGCTTCAATCCCGACCACGAACCTGGAGAAAAGAACCACAAGCATAAGAATACGTTTATCGTCAAGCATAGCCCCCACGTGGCAGGAAGAAGAACACGCCGGTATGCAGACATGCCCGACAGGGCAATCGTGCCGCCCAAGACTCCTTCAATCAATATAAATCTTCGCCACGGAAAAGTCAGCGTCCATTCAAAATAAGGATAGTGTTCGGGGGCGAAGCATGCAATCAGCAGTGCAACGGCAAAATACCAAAACGCCGTGGCGCATATAGAGGCATTTCCGTTTGCTCTCCGTCGGCACAAGAATACTATGCCGAAAAACGCGACGGTGACGAGCGGAAGCGCCCAAGAAAGCAAGTCAGAAGTTATATACGGGATGAAAAGAAGACCTAAAAAGATAAGCTCCGCCACGAGCATGGCAATGCCCATGGCGGCAACAGGTTTGCAGATAAATCTGATTTCAGGTCGGCATTTCATAGTCAACCATTGTCGTTGGCCTTATCTTGTTTGCCTTTTGCTTTCGCGTTAAGTTCCTTTATGGTATCAAGATAAGCCCGTTCCACAGGCGATAGCTCGCGTACTTGAAATAAACGGTATTCCTGTTCTGCCTTCTCCATGGCTTGTTGATGACTTATAGAGCCGGCTCCGTTGAGCAATGCTTCGCCGGTCGAAGAAAGGATGTTGTCGAGTTGCTGCACATAGTCGCTCATGTACATCGGACGGCGGCGCATAGCCTGAATTTCTGCAAAATCGAAGTATCCCGATACGAGATTGTTCAGAATTTTAAGTTCTTCTTCGCTCAGATAGTTCTTGGCAATCTTTGCATCGCGCAATGTTGGGTGGTCTCCTTTGAACGATGTAAGTCCCATCAACGGCGAGTCGGCGTTTGCGCGCTTGAAAATAAGCTCGGCTGCCGTATGCCCATGTGCGGCAAAATGTAGCTTGTTTTGTACAATCTTGAAAAACTCAACGGAAATATACGAGCGAGGGTCGTAGTCGACCGCTGTGGCATAGAGGTCGAGAACCTGACGGTACATCACTTTTTCAGAACTGCGTATGTCGCGTATGCGGTCGAGCAGTTCTTGCCAATAAGCGCCGCCACCGTTTCCCTTCAGCCGCTCATCATCCATTGTGAAGCCCTTGATGATATATTCTTTGAGCCGTTCTGTCGCCCATCGCCTGAAATGCGTAGCGATAACCGACCGAATACGATAGCCCAACGAGATAATCATGTCAAGGTTGTAGAATGGAAGCTCACGAGACACTTGCCGATTGCCTTCTTGGCGAACCTGTCGGAATTTCCGACAGGTTGAGGCTTCGTCCAACTCGCCATCTTCATAGATGTGTTGTATATGTTCAACCACATTGCTTCTTGACGTCTGATAAAGTTCAGTCATCTGCTGTTGCGACAGCCAAACAGTCTCGCCCGTAAATTTAACCTCAATCCGGGTATCGCCATCGTCACCCTGATATATGATTATCTGATTGTTCTCACCCATAGCTATGGAATTTCAGTATTGTCGCGCCCCGAAGATGGCTGTGCCCACCCTCACGAGGTTCGAACCGGCGGCTATCGCCAACGGATAATCGTCGCTCATACCCATCGAGAGTATGTCAAAACCTCGCAAATCGGGGCATAAGGCCTCTATTTGGCGTTTGATGTCGGCTATGGCTTCGAAATCGGCGCTTATCCGAGCGGTGTCGTCGGTGTTCGACGCCATACCCATTATGCCGCAGATATGTGTGGCGCGCAGGTTTTCAAACCGTCGTGCCTTGAAGTATTCGAGCAGTTCTTCGGGCAGAAACCCGAATTTGGTTTCTTCTTGTGCGACATGAACCTGCATCAGCACACGGCTCGTTACGTCGGCACGATCCGATTCTTTGTCTATCAGTTCCAGCAGACGCTCCGAATCGACGCTTTCTATAAGCGCTATGCGGCGTGTCGCCACCAAGGCTCTGACTTTGTTCGTCTGCAGATGCCCTATGAAATGCCAGCGTATGTCGTCGGGTAGCATCGGAATTTTGGCGAGCAGTTCCTGTATGCGGCTTTCGCCGAAAGCGCGTTGCCCGGCCTCGTAGGCTTCGAGCAAAGCTTCGGTCGGATGGAACTTGCTTACAGCGACAAGCTCCACACCCCGGGGGAGTGTGGAGCGTATACGTGTGAGCGAAGTGGCTATAGAAGCCATTATTCCACTACTTTCATCTTGTACACGTCCATGAGCGGAGTCTCCGAAATCTGTACTATTTCGTAGTCGGCCATGGTTCCTTTCATGCCTTCTTCAAAGTTGGCGAGGGCATGCTTGAAGTTGGCGGCCTGCACCAGTATCAGCGATGTCGAGCGCTTTTCGGCGGCTGTCTTCTCGTCAATGGTGATGAAAGCCACTTTCACCATATACCAGCGGTCGCCGGTCTCGTCCCAGAAAATTTCGGCTATCTTGGTGGGCTTGATGGCCGAGACGGTGAACTCGCCCGAAATGAACGGACGCTGTTCTTCTGTTATACGGGCCTCTGCCTCAGTAAACGACAAGGCGTCGACAAGATATGGTTCGTTGACTTTTTTTACCGCTCCGTTCTCCTGGAGTTTTTCGTATCTTACTTTACATTCGTACCAATTGGACATAACGTATTTATTCGTTTAGTATTCTTTTTAATATTGGGATTAGTTTCGCTGAATAATGTTTGAAGCCCAGGTCGGTGAGGTGGATGCCGTCCACCGTCCCGTCATCCTCGGGCCCGTCAAGGTTTATGGCGTCGACATAGTAGAGCCCGTCGGCTCCGTCGGCTTTGAGGCGTTCGTAATTGTGCCTGAACGCGGCATTTTTGGCCGGAAGATAGCGGCCGAAGTAAGAGTCGTAGCGTGCATAGGGATATATAGGACCTTCGACCATCACTATGGGGACTTCGGGCCGGGCTTTGCGGATAATGTCGATGAAACCATATGTGAGTGTGTCGCACATCATCTCGGTGCAGTTCGGCACAGGGTCGATGATGAAGGCTGCCACATCGGGTATCGTTGCCATTGCGCGCGCCATGCACGCGTCCATTTTGCCTTGACCGCTGTGTCCCAGGTTTATTACTTCGCGATTCAGGGCGCGCGAAATTATATTGGTCGAATCCATGCCGGTGCGAGATGCGCAGCCCCCTTGCATAATGCTCGTACCATATGCTACTATGCGGCCTGTGGGGCGTATCAGAGATTTGTCGCCACGGTCTATGGTCGCTGTACTGTCGATTTTCACTTCCAACCGTTCGACGCCGTCGTAGAGCGGAAAGTAGAGCAGATACTCCGTCATACGTGTAGTGTCGAGGTTGTTGAGGTATACACTCTCGCAAATCTTATCGTCGGTATTGTTTACAATCGGCCGGTTTGTGTTGGCATGGCGCCAAGCCGAATCACCCTCGAACACATAAATGTCCGTACCCTTGATGCCCGTGTCAGCCATGTGCGGCATATGGTTGTCGAACATAAGTTTGTAGCGCACGCCTATGCGCGACGAATTGGTGGCGAAACGGACGGCTATGCCGGCCGAGTTCAGTCCCAGTCGCCATAGCTCGGGTCGTACGCTGTCTTTAAGCGCAAGAGGCAGACGGGTATACGGACCTTGCGTATCGGCAAATCCTTTGTTGATTATGCGCAGTTCTTGGGCGTCGACATATCGCCATGGCCGCTCGGCCGGCTTGGAGGCCAACGCCAAAAATATTGCACAGGTTATAAAAACGATAGATGCAGACAGACGTCTCATGCTGTTTACTTCAATAGTATGTCGCAGAGTTTTTTAAGCCCGTCAGAGGCCGTGGCCTGTATTACGGTGACGCCGTCGGGCACCTTCGACGGGTTCGGGTCTATGTAGTAGACCGGGGCTCCCTGACGCACATAGTTCAGCAGTGCTGCGGCCGGATAGACGGCCAGGCTCGTGCCTATGATGACGAATATGTCGGCTTCGGCCGCAATGCGTGTCGCGAGCTCGAACATGGGCACGGCTTCCTGGAAAAACACTATATGTGGACGTATGCGGTGCCCGTCGATACTGCTTTCGGGGCTTGTGGTGTCGCTGTAGTCCGACAACGGATAAATGAGGTCGGGGTCGTCGACGGCACGTACTTTCATCAGTTCGCCGTGCAGGTGCATCACTTGGCTGCTGCCGGCCCGTTCGTGAAGGTCATCTACGTTCTGTGTTATCACGTACATGTCGAAATGCTCCTCAAGTTCATGCAGCAGTTCGTGTGCACGGTTGGGTCTGACCTTGCCGAGGGCGGCACGACGTTCGTTGTAGAACCTGTGCACCAGCGCCGGATTGCGCGCGAAGCCGTCGGCGCTGGCTACGTCCATCACGGGATATTGCTCCCACAGGCCGCCGGCATCGCGGAAAGTCGAAATGCCGCTTTCGGCGCTGATGCCGGCGCCGGTCGATACCACAAGTTTCGGTTTCTTATCTGTCATCTGTCGAGAAGAAAATTTGGTTGCCCGATTGAGCTTTGCCTTGTTCGGCTGTATTATCGTTCGCCTGTGTCGGTTTTTCGCTGCGTGCCGCTATGGTGGCGCGGCGTTTGTCGCGCTTGAATGCCGGTGAACGCTCAACCATCTCTATGGCATCGTCGTCGTCGAGCTGCTCGGGGGTGAGCACAAAATAGTTTTGGGTTTCCTGACGGCGTGTGAAATCTTCAACCTTGTCTTTACCGTAGGCTGCCGCGATTCGCGTGTCGACGCCGCTCGGGGTATCGGGTTGTTCGGTTTTACGCCCTTCGATGATGTCGATGCGCGAGCCGCCCGTTTCGACCGATACGTCGAAGCCCGACGCCAGAATGGTGAATTTGATTTTATTGCCAAGGCTGTCGTCGTAGCCCCAACCGAATTTTATGTGTACGTGCTTGTTTATCTCTTCAACGAGGCGGTTGGCTTCGGTAGCCTCCGAAACACGGAACGACGGTTCGATGTCGTGCGAGATATAGAACGCGAACAGCAGTTCTTTGGCCGACATTATGTCGGTGTCGCAAAGCAGTGGAGAGTGGAGAGCGTTCTTGATGGCCTGCGACATGCGCACGCCGCGTTCGCCTTCGCCGTAGCCTACCGAGATGAGGGCCGTGCGCCCGTCGCGCAGACAAGTGTCTACGTCGCGCATGTCTATGTTGATGTTGGCCAATGTGGTCACCATATCGGAAATCGTACGTGCCGCTGTGGTGAGTATGTCGTCGGCCTTGGTGAAGGCTACGTCCCAGTCGAGGTCGGGATAGATGTTGCCGAGCCTGTCGTTGTTGATGACAAGCATCGCGTCGACATTCTGCTGAAGCCGTGCGGCTCCGTCAATGGCACTGCTGATTTTCTGCATGCCCTCGAAGAAGAACGGTATCGTGACTATGCCCACCGTAAGTATACCTTTGCCTTTGGCTACACCGGCGACAACGGGAGCGCCGCCCGTGCCTGTGCCGCCGCCCATGCCGGCGGTGACGAATACCATCTTCACGCTCGGGGTGAGCAGTTTCTCTATTTCGGGTATGCTTTCCTGGGCGGCCTGTGCGCCTACTTCGGGCTTTCCTCCGGCGCCAAGACCTCCGCACAGTTCGGGGCCGAGGAGCACTTTGGTGGATACCGGAAGCGATTCGAGTGCCTGACGGTCGGTGTTGAGAACCACGAAATCGACGCCTTTGACGCCTTGCTCGTGCATATATGCCACGGCATTGCAACCGCCGCCGCCTACGCCCATGGCTATGATGGTGGGCGCATCGGGCATTGTCGGGTCGGGTGTGTTATGTAGCTTCTCTATGAGGTTTGAGTCTTCAGGGTCTGACATATATGAATTGGGTATTGTGTTCAAGAAATATCAGTTGTCGTCGTCATCGTCGAAATCATCGCTTTTGAATATGCCGATGAATTTGTCGCGGATGCTGCCGATGACGCGTTTTGTCTGTTTGAAATGGTCCGGGTCGTTTTCGGGGTCGTCGTAGTCTTCGGAGTCCTTTCTACGTCTGGGAGCCGTATCTTCTTCCTCTTCTTCAGGCTCGAAAACGTCGAGTTCGTTTTCTTCGTCTTCTTTTTCGCGATGTCTGCGTCCGAAACCGAAAAAGCCACGGCCTTGAGCTTTGCCGTCAATCTTTTCGTCGTCGTATTCCTCCTCGTCGTCATCGTCTTCAAGAAGGTTATCATCGTCTTCGTCGGGCAGCGGACGGCGTTCAGGCGTCTGCTTGGCGTTTTTCGGCTGTTTTACGCTTTCATGACGTACATCGATTCTTTCTTCCGGCTCGTCCTCGTCGGCTTCTTCTAAATCCTCGTCGTCTGCCGTTACGGTTGTTGCAGACTTTTGCTCGCTCAGGCAGTTCCATTGCGGCCGTTTTGCGCCGGCGGCGAGGAGTGCCACTACGTCGATGTTGTCGGCATTGTTGCGGCCGGCCACTCTGAAAGCTATGTCGTCGGGCATTGAGGCTACGCGTACCGGCATTTTGCATTGCGCGCCCAATTGGGCCGCGAACTCGGGCAGTTTGGCACCGCCGCCGACAAGGATTATTTTCGACAGCGACTCCGAGTCGTAGCCCGACAGTTCTATCTGGTTGAGGATATTTGCGGCTATTTCGCCTGCACGGGCGCGGACGTAGCCGTTCACCTCTTCGGCATTGGGGTTCTCTTCGCTGTTTACGTTGTCGGCAAGTGTGCCGAGGGTGAGCTTGTAGTTCTCTGCGGCTTCTTCGGTGATGCCAAGTCCGGCCATAAGGTCGAGCGTTATAAGCCGTGAACCCATGGGGATGGTCGACAGGAACGCTAATGTGCCGTCTTTATACACCGATACCGTCGTGGTTTCTGCCCCAAAGTCCACAAGGGCGCATCCGAGCTCGCGTTCGTCGGGTGTCAGAACAAGGTCGCCTATGGCTGTCGGACGCAGCTCGTACACGATATTCTCGTGGTCGACGGTGTCGAATTTGAGGCGGTCGAGGTTTTGGCGCGTCTCTTTGCCGCAGGTCAGCATCATGAACTCTCCGCGCAGGGTTTCGCCGAAAGTGCCCACAGCTTTGCGTACGGCGGCGTTGTTCACATAGAACATACGCGGCACAGTGGCCTCGATGTTCTTGTCACCCATGAAATCGCGTGTCGCTTCATACATTAGCCGTTGTACTTGCGTTTCGGTAATTTCCACTTCGTGCGGAAATTTCAGCGATGCGCGTGCCGGTGCGGCCGACAGCGAGCGGCCTCCGAGACTCAGCGACATAGCCGTGATTTTACGCGGCGCTACGGCGGCAGATGCCTCAAGGCGCTGCACAATCTCGTTGACGGCGCCCGATACTTCGCGTATGTTCTGTATTCGGCCGTAACGCACATTGTTTGTGTCCGGTATTTCTTCTACGGCAAGCACCGAAAGACGTCCGTCAGGGCCTATGGCTCCGACCGCACCTTTGATTTTCGACGATGCTATTTCGATTGCGGCGATTGTTCTTGGTTCCATTGCACAGATTTTGGTGTCTATGGTTATGCGCCCTCCGATTCTTCTTCGGGCGTCGATTTTGCTACGGTTTCGTTGTCGTTGATGTCGAGGGCGCCGGTCTGCTCGTCCTCGATAGGCAGTGGCACAGGCTCTACGGCTTTGTCGCGACGGGAGGCTACAACTTGTCCGCGCCACTTTACGGCAACGGTGTCATAGGTCTGCCATCCTTTGGCTGGCGCCACATGGCGGTAGAACGAGCGGAGCAGTGCGAACTTTTCATTAACACGCGAAGTGTCGCCGAAGTTCACCACATGTCCGACGATATTCGGAATGAGTATGATGTTGCCGTCGGCTTCCTGCGTCACGGTGGCGACTATGGCACCGGCCTTGGGGTGTGTGGCTATGTAGTCGAGAAGCGGAAGCAGGCGCTTGGCCGGATGGATGGAGTCGAAACTCCCCACAAGCACGGGCACGTCGAGGTGGTAACGCAGCTCGGCAGAGATGCGTTTGCCGCCGGCATTGATATAGTACGACGGCTTGCCAGGCTCGAAGACACGCGCCACCGGCACCATAGGCACCACATCGACCTTGATTTTCCCGTTCGACAGCATCGTCACATTGGCATCCTGTAGCTTGTCTGAGGCTTTGAGTCGTTCCTCAAGGCTTCGCAGGTCAAAACTGCGGCGCAGGCAGCGGCTAAGGGTGTCGGGGTCTATTCCTGTCTCAATCAGCACGTCGGCAATGCTCACAAACCGCGACGTCGGGTCTGACAGCTCAATTTCCATGCCCGACAAAGTGTCTTTCGATGCCATGCGCGAGCTCACGGTCATGGCGAAGCCCATGTAGGCCGCTACCAAAATCGAGAGTACGCACATTATTACAGACTTTTTGCTCATACGGGACAGGCTTTAGTAAACCCTTATTTGAGTTTTATAGCATTTACGAGTTTTGGCACCTCGAGGCTGAGGTCTCCGGCTCCGAGTGTCAAAAGGATTTCAAAGTTACGATTTTTCATCGTATCGACAAAATCTTCCTTTGAAATCATTGTCTTGTCTTCAATTTTTATCTCGTCGAATATGATTTTCGACGAAACACCGGCTATAGGCTCCTCTCGTGCCGGATAGATGTCGGTCAGGATTACTTCGTCGGCCATCGATAATGCCTTGGCGAACTGCGTCGCGAAATCACGCGTACGTGTGTAGAGATGGGGTTGGAATACAGCTGTGAGACGCCGCCCGGGGTAGAGTGCGCGCACCGACGCTATGCTGCGGCTCAGCTCGTCGGGGTGGTGCGCGTAGTCGTCGATTATGACACGGCCGTCGGGGCCGCTTTCTTTAAGATGGAACTCGAAGCGGCGCTCAACGCCCGGATAGCTCTTGATGGCGCTCCGCGCAAGCTCGGGAGTGAGTTCGCCTGCGAGCCACACGGCACCGAGGGCCGAAACGGCATTGTCGACGTTGATGTCGACGGGAACGCCGAGCTCTATGTCGCTTATGATGCCGCCGGGATATACGAAATCGAACACAATCGTACCGTTGCCGGTGCGGACGTTGGCGGCGTAGAAGTCGCCTTCGTTGCGCCCGAAGGTATAGATGCGCACGCCATCCGGGACACGGGGCTTGAATTTCAGACCCGTGCGCATCAGCAGAAAGCCGTCGGGACGTATCAGTTCGGTGAAATGTGCGAAGCTTTCGAGGTAGGCCTCTTCTGTGCCGTATATGTCGAGATGGTCCGGGTCGGTGGCGTTGACGATGGCGATGTAGGGCGTGAGCTGATGGAACGAGCGGTCGTATTCGTCGGCCTCTACAACGCTGAACTGCGAAGTCGCCGACAGCATAAGGTTGCTGTCATAGCCTTTGAGTATGCCTCCGAGGAACGCGTTGCACCCCGTGGCGCCGCAGTGAAGCACATGGGCCGCCATAGAAGATGTGGTCGTTTTGCCGTGCGTACCCGAAAAACACAGGCTCTTGCTGTGGCGCGTAATCTGCCCCAGCACATACGACCGTTTGTGTATTTCGAAACCGTTGTCGCGGAAGAACGTAAGGGGCTTGTTCGTTTCAGGCACGGCCGGCGTATAGACCACCAAAGTCCCTTCACGCTCCTGAAAGGCTTCAGGGATGGCTTCGAAGCTGTCGGCATAACTGACAGTAGCCCCTTCGGCTGCGAGTTCGTCGGTAAGCGCCGATTCGGTGCGGTCGTAACCGGCAACAGGAACTCCTTTCGACATATAATAACGCGCAAGGGCGGCCATGCCGATGCCGCCTATGCCTACAAAATATACTCTTTCCATTTCTGTCTGGCAATCAATGTCTTTCACTCAGCACCTTGGCAATCGTTTCGACAATTTTCATGTCGCTGTCGTGCATTGCCATTGCCGATATGTTTTCCGACAGCATGCGCTGCGTCTCTTTATTCTCTGTTATGGTGCATATGTCGTTCCACAGCCGTTTGTCCACGTCGGCATCGAGCACCATGTCGGCCGCTCCGCGTGTGGCGAGCGCCTCGGCATTGTGCCGCTGGTGGTCTTCGGCCACATTCGGCGATGGCACAAGTATCGAGGGCTTGCCCAGCAGTTCAAGCTCGCTGATAGTACCGGCTCCGGCGCGTGCCACAACGAGGTCGGCGGCGCGGTAGGCCAAAGGCATGTCGGAGATGAACTCGGTGAGCACAACGTTGTCAGGACATATTTCGGCTACGGTTTCGGTGCAACGCTTATGGTCTGATGCTCCGCACTGCCACAATATCTGAAAGTCGGTTTTTGCGGCTTTGCCCGACATTATGGCTTCTATCATGGCTTGGTTCAGGGTGCGTGCACCCAGGCTTCCGCCTGTTACCAATACCAGTGGTTTGGCCGGGTCGAAGCCAAGCCTGCTTTTGGCCTCTTCGGGGCTTAGCTCCGTGTCTGACAGTGTCTTGCGTACGGGGTTGCCCGTAAGCACTATTTTTTCGGCCGGGAAGAAGCGCTCCATGCCGGGATAGGCCACACAGATGGCGTCGGCTTTCGCGGCCAACAGTTTGTTGGTCACGCCTGCATAGCTGTTCTGTTCCTGAATGACTGTCGGTATGCCTGCGCGCTGTGCTGCTTTTAGTGTGGGGCCGCTGGCATATCCGCCTACGCCCACGGCGATGTCGGGCTTGAAATCCGATATGATACGGCGTGCAATACGTATACTTTTCCATAGCTTGAGAAGCACCTTGAAATTGCGCCACAGATGCCTGCGGTCGAAACCTGCTACAGGCAGCCCCGTGATTTTATAGCCGGCCGCAGGCACGCGCTGCATCTCCATGCGGTTTTCGGCTCCGACAAACAGTATCTCGCTGCCGGGAAATGTACGCATTATGGCATCGGCGATAGATAGCGCCGGAAATATGTGTCCGCCGGTGCCGCCGCCGCTGATAATCACGCGCAGCGGAGTTTTTATTGTGGTGTTGGTGCTTGTCATATATGGCTTTGTTTCTGTGGGTTGTTCATTCTTCAACAACTGCGGTGAGCGCAGGGTTTACGCTTACGCTGTCTTCCGGCAGAATTTCCTGTTCCTGGCGCTGTTCGGCTTTGGTGTCGGTTATGCGCACGGCATGCCGCGCCACGCTGAGCATGACACCGAAGGCAAGCGAGGTCGCCCATACCGAAATGCCGCCTTTAGAGATGAGCGGAAGGGGCTGACCCGACACAGGGAATACGCCCGACACGATAGCCATATGGTAGAGGGCCTGGAATACTATCACAAAGGCGCAGCCCATCACAAGCACGCCGGGCATGGTCTGCTTGAAGCGCATGGTGAGCTTGGCGCTGCGGCCGAGTATCCACATGTAGCATATCAGTATTCCGAGGCCTACAAACAGCCCAAGCTCTTCTATGATGATGGCGAAGATATAGTCGGAGAAAGCAAGCGGCAGACGGGCGTTCTCGCGCGACCGTCCTATGCCCACCCCGAAGAGGCCGCCGTGAGCCTGTGCTATGTAGCTCAGCTGTTCCTGTTGGTGTTCGGTCGAGAAGTCTTCAAGTTCTTTGTGGGGCCGGAAATGGTTCGACATGCGGTTGTTCCACACATTGCCGCGTCCGTCGGCTTTGCCGACCTCGCCTTCTTTGTTGAGGGCAAGCACGCGCTCTTGTTGTGGGGTAAGTTCCACATTCTCTTTGTCGCGTGTCTTGAAATACAGGGCGCCTGCACCGACTACTGCGCCGAGCGACAGGGCGATGAGAAACTTCTTCCATCCCATGCCGCCCACAAGCATCATCGAGTAGCATATCGCCACCACGACAATCGTGTTCGACAGGCCCTGTGAGAAGAGAAGGCCTGCGCAAAGTCCCATGAATCCCAGGCTCATGACCAGGCCGCGTGTGGTGACATCGCGGCGTCCTTTCTCCTGGTTCTTCGTCAGTATCCATGCCATGCCGAGCGCAGCCCCGAGTTTCATGAACTCGGCCGGGAGTATCGGTATGCCGGCTATGCGTATGGCGCGCATGGCTCCGTTGACTTCCGACCCCACGACACGCACGGCAACCATCATGCCGATACACACAATTACAAACAGCGGAATGAACTTATAGATATATCGGTAGTGTATGTGCTGCAGTATAAGCATGAACAGTAGCCCCGTCACGATGAAACCGCCGTGACGGAGAACGGGATTGAAGATGCCGCCGTCGGTCACTTCCTGGATGGAGGCCGAGAATAGTTCGACTATGGCTACGAGCACAAGCAGTATGTATGTCCCCCACAGGTGGTGGTCGGTGCGCACGCGCGGTTTGTCGGTGGCTTTGTCGGGTGCGGCGGCTGTGACAGGCGTCGTTTCGTCAAAGGAGAGCGTAGGTTCCATTATTTATGTGTAGTTTTTGAAAGTTCTATGACGGCCTCTTTGAATTTGCGGCCGCGGTCTTCATACGAACTGAAAAGGTCGAAGCTCGCGCAGCATGGCGACAACAGCACCGTGTCGCCGTCGGTCGACAGCCTGTGGCATGCTTCTACGGCATCGGCAAGTGAATGTGTGTCGACAAGCTCGGCAACATGACCTTTGAAAAAATCCATGATTTTGGCATTGTCCTTGCCCATCGCCACGATGGCTTTAACCTTGTCTTTAACCAAGGGTAAAATCTCCGAATAGTCGTTGCCTTTGTCTTTGCCGCCCAAAATCAGCACGGTCGGGCGTGTCATGGCTTCGAGGGCATAGTAGCACGAGTTCACGTTGGTGGCTTTGGAGTCGTTTATCCAACGTACGCCGTCGATGTCGGCGACAAACTCCAGCCGGTGTTCCACGCCGCAGAAGTCGGCAAGGGCTTCGCGGATGGCGTCCTTGCCCACTTTACAAAGGCATGCCGACAGGCCGGCGGCCATAGAATTGAACACATTGTGAAGCCCGTTCAGAGCCAGGTCGGCACGGGGCATGCTCATCGAGGTGCCGGGAGTGTTGAATATCAGCTCGTTCTCGGCATCGATATATGCCGCCGACCCTTCTTCAGGCGTCTCGGAGAAAGGCAGCAGGCGTGCCTCGGTGCCTATGTGCCTGAGCTGTTCGCTTATCACGGGGTCGTCTTTCCAGAATATGAAAGTGTCGGTCGGCGTCATGTTCTGAAGTATGCGGAACTTGGCGTTGACATAGTTCTGCATCTTGTAGCCGTAGCGGTCGAGATGGTCGGGAGTGATATTGAGGAGCACGGCGATGTTGGCCTTGAAATCGTACATGTTGTCGAGCTGGAAGCTGCTGAGTTCCACCACATATACGTCGTGCGGCTCGCGTGCGACCTGATAGGCGAGGCTGCGGCCTACGTTGCCGGCCAAAGAGGCATCGACACCGGCATGCGTCAGTATGTGGTGTATCAGCATAGTGGTCGTAGTCTTGCCGTTCGACCCCGTTATGCACACCATCTTCGAGTCGGTATAGCGTCCGGCGAACTCTATTTCGCTTATTATAGGAATGTTCTTGGCGATAGCCGCTGCTACTGCCGGAGCATCCAAAGGGATGCCGGGGCTTTTCACAATCTCGTCGGCGGCAAGAATTTTATCCATGCTGTGCTTGCCGTCTTCAAAGGCTATGCCTTCGGCCTCGAGGCGCTCGCGGTATTTTGGCACTATCGTGCCGCTGTCGCTCAGAAAAACGTCCAGGCCTTTGTCTTTGGCGAGTACTGCTGCCCCGAAGCCGCTTTCCCCGGCTCCGAGCACCACTATACGGCGTTTGCTCTTATTTGTTTCCATAGATTTAGATTGTATTATCGTATTTTCAGTGTCACGAAGGTTATGGCGGCAAGGATGATGCCGATAATCCAGAACCGTGTCACAATTTTCTGCTCGGCAATCGCACGGTAGGGCCGTTGTATGAGCGCGTCGACAAGTCCGGCGTCCTTTTGGTAGTGGTGGTGCAGAGGGGTCATCTTGAAGATGCGTTTGCCGCCTGTCTTTTTGAAATATGCCACTTGGAGTATCACCGACAGGTCTTCGATATAGAACAGAGCGCAGAGTATCGGCAGAAGAAGCTCTTTATGTATCAGTATGGCGAAGACGGCAATAACGCCTCCGAGGGTGAGGCTGCCGGTGTCGCCCATGAACACCTGGGCTGGCGAGGCATTATACCACAGAAAGCCTATCAGCGCCCCGACAAAGGCGGCCATATACACCACAAGTTCCTCGCTCCCCGGCACATACATTATGTTTAGGTATGCCGAGTATATGATGTTGCCGCCAAGATATGCCATTACGGCAAGCGCAACACCGGCTATCGCCGACAGTCCGGCGGTCATCCCGTCGAGACCGTCGTTGAGGTTGGCGCCGTTGCTTGTGGCCGACACAAGGAAAATGGTGATGAGGAAGAACACAAGCCATCCGCCGGTCTCTGCGTGGTCGTCGAGCCAGCCGGTGAGCCATGAGTAGTTGAAGTTGTTGTTCTTGACAAAAGGTATGGTGGTCTGCGGCGATTTTATCGTCTTGTCGTTTTCATACACCACCTCTTCGACGCGGTTGGTCTCGGCGCTTATCACCTCGCTGTTCTCCACTATCGTCATCGACGGGTTTAGATACATCGTCACGGCCACTATCACGGCGATGCCTACTTGGCCTATAATCTTGTATTTGCCTTTCATGCCGTCTTTGTTGTGCTTGCGCAGCTTCAGGTAGTCGTCGAGGAAGCCTATCAACCCCAGCCACACTGTGGCTAAAAGCATCAGCAGCATGTAGATGTTCGACAGGTTGCCTACGAGCAGGCACGGAACGAGTATCGCCGCGATTATTATCACACCGCCCATTGTAGGCGTGCCGCGTTTCTTCAGCTGGCCTTCAAGGTCGAGGTCGCGGATGATTTCGCCTATCTGCATGCGTTGCAGACGGTGGATTATCGACCGTCCCACGAATATCGCCAGCAGGAGCGCAAGAACGAAAGCTGCGCCCGAACGGAATGTTATATATGACATCAGGCGCGCTCCTGGCACGCTTGACTCTTGTAGTAATGAATAGAGATAGTATAGCATGTGTTTCGTGTTATTCGGCGTCTTCCTCGAACGCGAGCTTTATTTCTTCTCGGTCGTCGAAATGGAAAGTCTCGCTCCCGATAATCTGCGTGGTCTCATGCCCTTTGCCGGCAATGAGGATTATGTCGCCTGCCTCGGCCATGGCAACGGCCTTTCTGATGGCTTCGCGGCGGTCGACAACGGTCTGCGTACGGTCGGCCGCGTCTTTGTCGAGGCCGGCGAGCATGTCGGCTATGATGTCTTCGGGCTTCTCGTCGCGTGGGTTGTCCGATGTGAGAATGAGTATGTCGGAGCGTTCGGCGGCGGCCTTGGCCATCTGCGGACGTTTGCCGTGGTCGCGGTTGCCGCCGGCGCCGCATACCGTTATGACTTTATTGCCGTCTGGCGCCACTTCTGCTATGGCGTCGAGTACGTTGGCAAGGGCGTCGGGCGTGTGGGCATAGTCGACAATCGCAGTCACGCCTTTGGCCGAGCGGAAAGGCTGAAAGCGCCCTGCCACAGGCCGCAGCCTGCTCATCAGAACGGGCAGCTCGTCGGCAGGCACGCCGAGGAGGTCGGCGGCGCCGTAGACGGCGGCAAGGTTCGAGGCGTTGAAGCGTCCGGCAAAAAGAGTTTCTACCTGGGTGCCGTTGAAGTCGAGCAGCATACCGTCGATGCGTTCTTCAACAGGACGCACGCGGTAGTCGGCCACGTCGCGTGTCGAGTAGGTGGCCTTGCGCCCGGCAGGTGTGTTCTGTAGCATTACCGCCCCGTGGCTGTCGTCGGCGTTGACAAGGGCGAAGGCTTCGGGCGGAAGCATGTCAAAGAATGATTTCTTGGCCTTGAGGTAGGCGTCGAATGTCTTGTGGTAGTCGAGATGGTCGCGTGTGAGGTTGGTGAAAATCGCACCGTCGAAATTCAGTCCGGCAATGCGGTGCTGGTCGGCGGCGTGGCTGCTGACTTCCATCGAGGCGAAGGTGCATCCGGCGTCTGCCATGCGACGCAGAAGCCGGTTCAGTTCTATGGCGTCGGGTGTGGTGTGCTCGGCGGCTTCGGCCTCGTCGATGATTATGTTGGCAACGGTCGACAGAAGTCCGGCTTTCAGGCCGCGCAGACGTGCCATCTCATAGAGCAGGGTGGCGATGGTGGTCTTGCCGTTGGTGCCTGTCACGCCTACGAGCGTAAGCTCTTCCGACGGGTCGCCGTAGTAGCGCGAGGCGAGAAGCCCGAGCGCTTCGCGGCTGTCGGCCACGGTGACGCCCTCGACGCCCTCAGGAAGTTCGTCGGGCAGCTCTTCGCCGACTATCAGCACCGCGCCCGACGCTATTGCCTTGTCGATGAATTTGTGGCCATCGACGGCTACGCCCCTAACGGCAACGAATGCGCCGCCGGGCACAACCTTGCGTGAGTCGGCGGTCAGCCCTGTTATTTCGGTCTCGTCGGCGAGCGCACGCTTGCGTTTTACTATAGCGATGGCATCGAGAAGACTCTCGAGGCTTACGTTGTATTCGTTTTTGTTGTCTGTGGTGTTCATTTTACTTGTGTCGTAGGTAAAGGTTGACGCGTGACCCCGGTCCGGCCGATGTTCCGGCCTCGGGACTTTGGGCGTATACGTAGCCCACACCGTCGAAGGCGACCGCATATCCGGCCCCTTCAAGTGTCGTGAGGGCTTCGCGCAGACTGACACCTTTCACGTCGGGCACCATGCCTTTGTCGTGCGACGTGTCGGGGCGTCTTATGGCTTTGCTTGCACCGAGGCGCAGGTCGGCGTGCAGTGTGGCGTTGCGCTCGTTGTTGAACGAGGAGTACACTGTCGGCGTGTTGTCGGCCACGTCGGCATTCTCGCCCATGACAGGGTCGGGTGCCAGCATGCCGCGTGCGTTGAGCTTAAGCGCGACGTTCTTGAGCACCGTGCCCGAGCTGACCGCCGGGCCGCGGTAGGGCACCTTGGGGTCGCTGATAAGCACGATGCACGTATATTTGGGCTTGTCGAAGGGGAAGAATCCGCAGAATGTCACGCGGTAGTGCCCTTCGAGATAGCCGCCTTTGAATGGCGGAAGGTCGATTTTTTTGCCGTTCTTGTCAAAGCGCTTGCGCTTATCTTCGAGGGCTATCTTGCAGGTGCCTGTCTTGCCGGCGATTTCGACCACGTCGTTGCGCAGGCTCTTGGCGGTGCCGCCCTGTTCCCATACCACGCCGCGCATCATCTGTCGGAGTATGGCGGCGTTTTCCGGCGACATCATACGTTCGCGGACGTATGACACCGGTATCACCGAGTCGCGCCCGTCGGGCGTGCGCAGGCCTTTTACGAGCCTCGGACGCACAAAGCGTCCGTCGTTGGCTACGGCGTTGTAGAACGCGCAGGTATATAGCGGCGGTATCATGGTGCAGTAGCCGAACACCATGCGCGACAGGTCGAGGCGTCCTCCCACGTTGTTTTTCACTTTCGGAAAGTAGGGCGGACGCTCACGGGCTATGCCGGTGTTGAAGCGGTCGAAGAAGCCAAGCTCGGCAAGGTCTTCGCGGAAACGGTTGGGGTCGCTCTCGTAGTGTGGCATAGTCATCTTCACCATGCCTATGTTCGATGAGTACTCAATGAAGCGGCTCACAGGCAGTGTGGCCGGCGAGTGGGTGTCGGAGATGCTGCGTTTGCCCAGGTAGGGGAAGCTGTGGCCTATCGGATAGCTACGGCTTATGGGTTTTGCGAAGCCTTTTTCGAGCGCCACGGCCATGGTCATCACTTTCATCACCGACCCGGGTTCGTAGGCCTGCACGGCTCTGTTGAGGGCCTCGACATAGCGCGGCTTGCGCGAGGTGCTGTCACGTTCGAGGTTGGATATGGCTTTGATGTCGCCCGTGGCTACTTCCATCAGTATGGCGGTGCCCCAGTCTGCCTTGGCGTCGATGAGCATCTGTCCGAGTTCGGCTTCGAGGATGTCCTGCATCGTTATGTCGATGGTGGTGGTGACGTCGTAGCCGTTGATGGCGGCGACTTCTTCGGCAAGACGTGTGCCGCGTGTCGACACCACCTTGCGTTTTATGCCCGGTACGCCGTAGAGCAGTGTGTCGAGGGCACGTTCAAGGCCCGAGCGCCCGTGTATTTCGGGGTCGGTGTCGGTCTGTCCCACACGCCCTATGCTCAGGCGAGCCATCTTGCCGAATGGATATGAGCGTTTCATCACCATGTCGGCCTTTAGGCCGGTGCAGTTGCTGCTGGGGTAGGCGCGGAAGAAGGGAAATGTCTTTATCTTGCGCAGCATCTCGTCGGGCACGCCTTTGGCGATGACGAAGTTGCGGGTGCGCTCCGATTTTTTAGGCTCTATGGCTTTGCGAAGGCGCTTTTCCCAGCCTTTTTTGTCGTAGCGCGTAAAGTGGCGGCTCAGCGAATCTGCTATCATGGGTATGCTGTCGACGAACTCCGCAATCTTGAAACGCGAGGCGCGAAGGTCGAGCATGATGTCTACGTAGTAGAGGTTGGTGGCGAGTATCGACCCGTCGGAGGCGAGTATCTCGCCGCGGTCGGGGTATATCACGGCGGAGTCGGCGAGCGTAGAGGCGGCCATGCGGTTCCAGTCCGATGCCTTGACCACGGTGGTGCGCACAAGCATCACGGCTATCGCTATGGCAAGAAGCGAGGTGATAAGGAAGATGATGCCGAAGCGCCCCACCACGAAGGCGTGGCTGGGGCTGATGCGTGCGTCGGTGCTCTGTTTGCGCTTGTGAGAAGAGGTGTCGTTGCTCATGTCAGTGTCGGTCGGGGGTGTTTACTATTTCGGGTCGGCGGTCGGGTATGTATAGCCCGAGGTGGAGCGAGTCTACAAGGTGCATCATTGCCGATTCTCGGGTCAGCGTCATGTAGAGTGAGCGCTGTTTCTGCTTTTCGGTAGCCATGACGTTGATTTGGCGCTGTAGCCTGTCAACGGTGTTCTGGCTGGTGGCGCACTCGAAGCGCAGGGCTATCATGGCTATGCAGCCGAGCACCACCATGCAGGTGGTGAAGAAATGCTTCATGAAAAAGCGGCTCGATATGGCGTCGCCCTGTATCACCGCCCTGATGCCGCTGCCTATATGGTGCAGTTTGAAGTTCATGAAAATGTTCTATAGTTTTATCGCTACGCGGAGTTTGGCACTGCGGCTGCGTGGGTTGGTTTCTATTTCAGCCTCGTCGGGCACGATGGGTTTTGAACTCATAGGTTTCATGGGTGCAGACGAGCGCCCGAAGAGGTCTTTCTCTTCTTCGCCGGCGATGTTGCCGCTGCGCATGAAGTTTTTCACCATGCGGTCTTCGAGCGAGTGGTAGGTTATCACGGCAAGACGTCCGCCTTTTTTGAGCACTTCGACGCTCTGTCCGAGCAGGCGTTCGAGAGCGCTCATCTCGCCGTTGACAACGATGCGGAGTGCCTGGAATACCTGCGCCAGCTCTTTTTTCTCACGGGCCGGGTTTAGCATGGGTTTGGCAAGTTCGGCAAGCTGTCCGGTGGTTCGTATGCCGCCGTCTGCACGGGCTGCCGTGATGGCCGCGGCAAGCCGGCGTGCCTGCTTGAACTCGCCGTAGAGCTTGAAGTACGATGCGAGGTCGCTTTCGGCAGCTGTCGAGAGCAGTTCGGCGGCGGTGATACCGCCCGATGTGTTCATGCGCATGTCGAGCGGCGCGTCGGTGCGGAACGAGAAGCCGCGCGAGGCGTCGTCAAAGTGGTGGAACGATACGCCCAGGTCGGCCAGGATGCCGTCGACGCGCCCGGTGATGCCGTAGTAGTCGCAGTAGTTCGACAGGTAACGGAAGTCGCCGTGTATGGCCGTGAAACGTTCGTCGGCGAAAACACGGGCTATGGCGTCGCTGTCGCGGTCAAGCGAGTAGAGGTGTCCTTCGGGTGAGAGGAGTTCCGCTATGGCACGGCTGTGGCCGCCGCCGCCGAGGGTGGCGTCGATATAGATGCCGTCGGGTTTCAGGTCGAGGGCTTCGAGGCTTTGCGGCAGAAGGGCCGGTATGTGATAAACTTCTTGTTCCATAGGGATTTTGTGGTCGTCTCGGTGTATGTGGCGATGACGCCTTTTTCAGGCTGTAAAATTACTGTTTTTTGGCGAAAATTTACATGTCAAAACTCAAAAATATTTTGGCGTGAAGGGAAAAAGTTATCAACATCCCGTTAGACGCTCGCAATTCGCGATTTTGTTGTGCTTTCAGCGGTTTGCATTTGTAAATTTTAGCTAATTTTGTGGGCGATTTATTATAGTTTTATGAATGCTCGTCTGAAAGGTTATCTGCTTGGTGCGGTGGCTGCGGCTACTTATGGTACGAATCCTCTTTTCGCATTGCCTCTGTATGCCGACGGTATGGACGCCGATTCGGTGCTGTTTTTCCGCTATCTCATTGCGCTTCCGTTTATTGCGCTGATGTTGGTGTGTCGTGGACGCTCTTTTGCCACGTCGGTGCGAGAGTTGGCTATGCTGGTGTTTTTGGGGGTGATGGTGGCACTGTCGTCCTTGCTTTTGTTTGAGAGTTATTCTTTGATGGATGCCGGCATTGCCTCGACGCTTCTGTTCGTATATCCGCTGATGGTGGCGGTGCTTATGGCTTTGTTTTTCAGGGAGCGTCTGCGTCTGGGCACTTTGTTGTGTATTTTCGTGGCTTTGTGCGGTATAGCGCTTCTTTTCAAAGGGGGCGACGGAGCTACGCTCAGCGTCGTGGGCACAGGCATGGTGATGCTTTCGTCTCTTACTTATGCAGTATATATCGTCGGAGTCAACCGTCCGCGCATGCGTCAGGTGCCGACTTTAAAGGTCATTTTCTACGTCCTTGCATCGGGTGTGGTGCTGTTTGCATCGAAAATCATGTTTACACCGAGCGCACGGTTCTCGGTGCCGTCGCATTGGTATATGTGGTCGTGCATCTTTGCCCTGGCTTTGCTCCCCACGGTAGTGTCGTTCCTGTGCACTACGGCGGCGGTGCAGTATATCGGTCCTACGCCGACGGCTATCCTCGGGGCGCTCGAACCGGCAACGGCTGTCCTTATCGGTGTGACGGTTTTCGGCGAGGTCATGACGCCGCGCGACTGGCTCGGCCTGGCATTGATAGTCCTGTCTGTCTCGCTTGTCGTGGCAGGCGGACGCATCCCGACCTACTTGGTTCATTTCCGCCGCCTGTTCCCCAATCTCCGTCGCCTCGCCAAACACCGTTGACCCGGCTCTCGACAGAATGTTTCGGTCTATTATCCTGAGCTTGGTTTGCGAGGGTTATGCAAAAAATCACGATTAAGACGATGCAAAGATACAATTTTTTGCGATTATAAGCTCAAATCTTACAAAAACTGAGTTTATAACTCGGTAGGCTCTAATAGGACATTCCCGTATGGGCAATCACCGCGATAGCGGCGTATGCCTCTCACTCCTCTTTCCTCGGCTTGAGGATGATTTGGTAGCGCTCTTTGTCGAGTATGATTTCTTTTGCCTTGGCGAGCACCGAATCGTTGCCTAACTGGCGGCGCACACGGTCGGCGTCGGAGTAGTAGCGTGCCGCCAGTTCATCGTCGAGGATTTCGATTATGTCCTTGCGGTTGAAATCAAGGTCATGGCCCAGGTCATGTTTCAGCATCGCGCCGAGTATGTCGAACTGGGCGGCTACCGAGTCGGTCATATAGCCTTCGGCCTTGGCGGCGTCGCGAAGGTATTTCAGACCCGTTTCGCACTGTTTGTCATATTTGAAACGCTCGGGGTCGATGAATGCCTTGAAATCCTCGAATATCTCGTCGCTGACCTTGAACGAGTCCGACGGCACAGGCTCGGGATGCAGCGCTGCGTAGCGTGTGGCGAAATCGTAGGCCCAAAAGTCCGACATTATATTGTAGAGCAGACGGTTGCCTTCGGCTCTCTTTACGGTCAAGTCGGGCGTGATGCCGCCGCCGTCGCGCACGGTGCGGCCGGCACGTGTGGCGAACTCGTGCGTCAGGCTGTCGGGCATACGCGCCGGACTGCCGTCGGGGTTGCGGTGCGAGTAGTCGAGCACCTGTATAAGGCGTCCCGAAGGTATGTAGTAGCGGCCGGTGGTGATTTTGAGTATATCGTCGTAGGGCAGCGGACGAGTCGTCTGCACAAGCCCTTTGCCGAACGAGCGGTCGCCCACTATCACAGCGCGGTCAAGGTCCTGGAGTGAGCCTGCGAGTATCTCCGAGGCCGAAGCCGTGCCGCCGTCGGTTAGTATCGCGAGCGGTATCTTGGTGTCGAGAGGCTGGCCCACGGTCTTGTAGACGCGCTCGTCGCGGGTCTCACGGCCTCGCGTACGCACAATCTCGGTACCTTTGGGCACGAAGTTCGACGCTATCTGCACGGCGCTTTCGAGCAGGCCGCCCCCGTTGCTTCGCAGGTCTATGACCAGTCCCTTGAATTTCGGGTCGCGTAGCATGTCGAGAATGGCGTCGCGCACCTGTCGGGCGCTGCTTTCGTTGAAGGTCGTGAGCCTGATGTAGCCCACCCCGAGGCTGTCGACGCCGTAGTAGGGCAGAGGATTCACTTTTATGTCGGCGCGGCGTATGGTGAAGCTGAGGGTGCTGTCGGGCCCGTAAGGGCGCCGTACGCTTACTTTGACTTCTGTCCCGGCTTGTCCTCTGAGGCGTTTGCTCACGTCGCCCACGTCGGTGCTTTTGCTTATGCTGTCGCCGTCGATGGTGACTAAGGCGTCGCCTGCTTTGAGGCCGCTTTTGCGTGCCGGCGACTCCCACTGCGGCTCGCTTATATACACGCTGTCGCCTCGTTTCACTATGAATGAGCCTATTCCGGCATATTTGCCCTGCGAGAGCGAGAGTATCTCGTCCTGGTTGTCGGCCGGATAGTACTCGGTGTAGGGGTCTATTTGATATAGGAGAGCGTCGATGGTCTTGTCCATGATGCCGATGGCATCGAGTGTATCGACGTAGTTAGTGTGCAGCTCTTTTACTATCGCGTTGAAGGTGTGGAGCTTGCGCGCGAACTGGTCTTTCTTTGCCGCGGCGGTGCTCGTCGCGCCGATGGCGGCGAAGAGCGCGGTGAACAGCAGGGCTATGGCGAATAATCGTTTCATTGTTGCGTGATGACGGGTATTTCGTTATGTGTGGTCGCGACTCGTCGCGGCCATACAATAAATAACGCTTTTTTAGCGAAAAAGATATGTATCTAAAAATTTTTTTGCCGCGTCTCGGTCGGCTTCGAGCTGTCGCCGCAGCGTTTCGAGGTCATTGAAGCGCCGCTCGTCGCGCAGGCGTCCGACAAACGCTATGTCGAGGGTGGTGCCGTAGAGTGTGCCGCAGTAGTCGAAAAGGTTGACTTCAAACGACATTGGCGCGCCTTCGACATCGACGGTCGGACGCCGCCCTATGTTTGCCATGCCGCCGTGACGGCTGCCGTCGGGCAGGGTGGCTTCTACGGCATATACGCCCGTGGGCGGAAGCATGATGCCGCTTTCGGCAGGCGATATGTTGGCCGTCGGGAAGCCTATTGTCCGGCCAAGCCGTTTTCCCTGCGTAACAAGCCCACGGTAGGCATATCTGCGCCCGAGCATCCTTTCAAGTCGGTCGAAATCGCATTCCGCGAGGGCTGCACGGGCTGCGCTGCTGTTCGCTGTCTCCGATGGCAGCTGAGGCGCGGTGAATACGGGCATGCAGGCGTCCGTCAGCTCGGCTGCGCCGGCGCGGTCGCGGCCTATGCGGTTGTCATAGCCCATCATGAATGCGGCCACGCCGTAGTTTCGCTTCAGCATCGCAAGGAACTCGCGGCCGCTCAGGCCGAGGCATGCCTTGTCTGTATGTAGCACCTCTACGCGCTCCATTCCGAGTGCAGTGAGCCAATCTTTACGTTGTGTCGTTGTCGACAGCAGCTGCGGTGCTCCCTCGGGCGAGACAATCGTCTTGGGGTGGGCGTCGAAAGTAATCGCCATGGGACCCAGTCCGAGTGTTTCGGCCTGCTTCGAAAGCCTCTCGAGCAGATAGGCATGCCCGCGGTGAACACCGTCGAACATCCCCACCGTGGCTATGTAGGCCTTTTTTGTCATTTGGCCGGCAGATAGTCGGTGAACTCGGTGCCGGGTTTCACGTGCACGGCTTCGAAGCCCAAGGCCTTGGCCGCCTCCACGTTGGCAAGGCTGTCATCGAAGAACAGCGTCTCCGACGGCTCTATTCCGAGCTGCTCGATGGCATATTCGAATATTCCGGCGTCGGGTTTGGCCGAACGGGCGTCGAACGACGTCACCATACCGTCGAAGTAGTCTTCGCGCCTTAGCCCTTCTTTGCCGAACTCGGTGGCTATGACGCCGCGCCACATTATAGGGTTGGTGTTGCTCAGGAGGTAGATGCCGTAGCCGTCGCGTCTCAGTTTCCTGAGCGTCTGAAGACGTTCTACGGGTATGCCGACTATGAATTTCTGGAATGCGGTATCTATCTGATAGTCCGATACGCTATCGGGAAGCAGCTCTCGCATGGCCGCATGGAAGTCGTCAACGTTCATCGAACCGTCTTCAATTGCCATGAAGATACCGCTTTGGGCATATTCCCCGAAGTATGTATCGGCGTCGGCAAGGCCGAGTTTGCTATAGGCATCGACGCATCTGCGGCGCTCTATGTCTATTATTACGCCGCCAAGGTCGAATAGAAGGTTACGTATCATCTCGTATTTTGTGGTTAGGAAGTCCGGCTTATGGATTTCTCTGGTGCAAAGTTACGACTTTTTCGCCTAAAAGGCTTGGGGCTACCCGTTAAAATAGATTATTAGACATACTCTAAATATTCTTCTCAAAGTACTTACGTATTGTCCAATATTTTGTCCAATGTCTTATTTGGCACGCAATGCTTTTTTTTGCGTATTTTTGCACACAACTATTTTTTGTTGCAAACCAATCTTAAACAATCCCGCTTAATACCTTCCCTAATGAACAAAACTTTGACTGCGCTTATCGTGGCCTTGTCCCTGCTCCCGATAAATGCGTATTGTGCAGACGTGTTCACCGACAACGGTCTCACTTATGAAGTGTCCGACGAAACAGCCAAAACCTGCACCCTCACAGGGACTGCCGACGGCATGCCAGCCAATGTCGTCATTCCCGAAACCGTGAACGGTTACACCGTAACGGAAATCGCAAAAGAGGCATTCTTGAATGCAGAAACCATGCGGTCTGTCGTAATGCCAAACACGGTGACGGCATTGGGCGAGAATGTATTTTATCGCTGCTGGCAACTTGAGTCGGCAACATTGTCCACCGGTTTGACGGTAGTTCCGGGCTCCACTTTCCAAGATTGCACTAATTTGTCGTCGATTGTAGTACCCGAAGGTGTCGTTGAACTGAAAGGATATGTGTTTTACGGCTGTACTAGACTGACGTCTATTGTGCTGCCGTCCACTTTGACTGCGATTGGCAATAATTGTCTTTATGGTGTCGGGTCGGCCGGCGATGCCACAATCTTATGCCGCGCAGCTGTTCCGCCTATCTGTACTGCAAGTTCTTTCGGTTACAGAAATTGTTATGTCAAAGCGATCCAAGTGCCGGCTGCGTCGGTTGAAGACTACAAGACAGCTTTGGGCTGGTCGGCTTATGCCGAAAAAATCACCGCGATACCCGAATTCACGGTCTTTGTAAAAGCCGACCAAACGCCATCTGTGTATATTTGGGACAAAAAAGAAATCTCAAAGCCATGGCCCGGAAATGAAATGACTGAAACAACACAAGTCAATGGCCACACTTTCTATTATTATACAATCAAGGGCTATGACTCGGTAAATCTTGTTGTTGTCATCGGAAAAGACCAGACAGGAGACATCAAAGGTGTGTCTTCCGACATCTATTTCAACGGGACAACTGAGATAAACATCGATGCCGTGCTTTCGGTGGCTCTCGACCACGGTGTCGTGGAGTTCCCCGACGCCGCCTTTACCGAAACGCCAATTAAGGTCAAGGCTTCCGACGGCTGGATGATTAATAACGTGACACTTGGCGACGAACAAATCACGCTCGATGACGAGGGGGCTTTCAAGGTGCCCGTGCTATCCGAAAGCAAAACTCTCACGGTAGTATACGTAGAAGACACATCAACCGGCATCGGAACCGATAGCTACTTTCCCAAAGCAAAAGTATACGTAAGCGGCGGAAATGTCCGCATCGAAGGTGCGGCACCCAATGCCCTTGTCTCTGTATACGACATCAACGGCAAACTCGTAAAACAGACCGCCGAACACTCATTCTCGCTCTGCCACAAAGGTGTAATCCTTCTCAACGTCGACGGAAACACTTACAAATTTACACTCTGAGCCCAATAAATATAATACAAAAATACCGGAGGGTACGCGCCCGGTGCGCGTACCCTCCGGTATTTCTATGCGATGTCTGCATATATAAAAGGCGTATAATAAATAAATTTAAATCAATCCATTGTCAGAAATTTCCCAATGACCGCCTTTCTTGGAGCCTATGTAGCGCACAATGTTGGATAGTACGGCAAGTTCGCGCTCTATAGTCTTTGCGGATACTCCTATTGCCGTAGCGATTTCGGCTCGTGTCGTTTGCGGATTTTCGCAGATTAGGGCTATTATTTGTCGTTGTCGTTCGCTTAATTTTTTAGCGACATTTTTAGCGACATCGGTATTGCCGGGGTCTGTAATACGTTGGATTGCAGACTTGAGTGGGAAGGTGACTGTGGCGATAGTGTGCTTGCTTTCAATAGTCGGTTTGGTGCCCGTAAGGCTTTCCCAGCTTGTGAGTTTGTTCATGCCATATCCGGCATTTTCGGGGTCAATCCGAAATGTCGGTGCATGAGATATAAATTTATCAAAACCTCGTTAGAGGTGTCATTGCCACAGAGTGGCACAATAACAATAGACCATGGCAAGCACGCCTTTAGGTGTGCGCGGCCATGGGTAGACAAATGCTTTCAACGCAGCACCCTGTCGGGTTTTAGTGGTCGGAAGACTGGTTTTTGGCCAATAATCTGGATTTTAAGGATT
>CAJTXL010000013.1 GCA_910583525.1 uncultured Muribaculaceae bacterium
TGATACTGCGAAAGTGGAAAAGTAGGTAACCGCCCCCTCTGAAGCCCCGAAGGCACCGCCTCCGGGGCTTCCTTTGTATAAAGAAATCCGACTTGTCAGACAAGTCCGACAAGTCCGCCCCGTCCGACAAAAAATTACCACAATAAATCGACTAAATTATGCGCTTACCTGCACGGGAATGCCAGTGGCATCGGTGATGCGGCCGGCAATGGCTTCGAGTTCTTCGCGCGGCACTTTGCAGAGTTTTGTTTCGGGTGTCGGGCGGTCGATGGTGTAGAGCATTATCTCTTGCGGACCTATGCGCCTGTATGCTTCGATTAGCGCGTTTATCTCGGCCTCGCCTGTATTGCCGACAGCGATGCCGTCGTGCTCTCCTCGGCATATCATAGTCTGAACTATAGCTTGTTTGCCGAAAGACGCTATATACGCGATTGTGGCTTCAAGGTCGTAGCCGGGCGCCGGACGGTCGAGCGCCAGCACCGTCGACGGGATTGCGCTGTCGAGCTTCAGTATGTTGTTGTCGACTTTGCGTAGAGCGTGAGCGACATCGGGATTGCCGAGACGTGTCGCGTTCGACAGTACACTTATCTTTACCGCAGGGAAATATTTGTCGCGTAGGGCGACGGTGTCGTCGATTATGCCTTTGAAGTCGGGGTGCAGTGTAGGCTCGCCGTTGCCCGAAAATGTTATAACGTCAAGCCTTTCTCCCGAGTTGAGCATCTCTGCAAGTTTCTTTTCTAACTTCGCCGCCACATCATCGCGTGAAGGCATGCCTGTTGTGCCGTGGCCTTGCGCATTGTATCCGGCTTCGCAGTAGAGACAGTCGAACGAACATATTTTGCCGTCATCGGGCATGAGGTTTATGCCTAAAGAAGTGCCCAGACGCCGTGAATGTATCGGGCCGAAGATTGTGCTGTGAAAAAGTACTGTCTGCATAGAATTTCTAAATTTGGGATGCCGTGCCAAGTCTGCGCGTGAAGAGCCGCGATGTCTGTGCCATGCAGAAACCGACGATGAGCACAGCAGCAAGCACAGCCGCTATGTCGGGCCATTCGAGGTGCACGGGGTAGACGTCGATTGTCAGAGCCGACGGGTCGCCGGCGAGCTTGATGAACCCGAAATATTCCTGACCCAAAGACAGGATGATGCCTATGCTTATGCCGATAAGGCCTCCGGCGGCGGTTATCAGCCACCCCAATGTCACGAAGATGCCGCTCACCATGCGCTTTGTGGCGCCCAAGGCTCGGAGCGTGGACATATTGCGCCGTTTCTCTATGACAAGCAGGCTCAGCGTTGACACTATGTTGAACGACGCTATGACAAGGATGAATACCAGCATAAGGAATGTCACCCATTTCTCGACCGCTATCATGCGGAATGTTTCGGCCTGCTGCTGCTCGCGTCCGAGTATCGACAGCTCTTCGGGTAGCTTGTCGGCGAGTATGCCGGCAAGTTTTTCAGGGCTTGTCCCCGGCGCCGCCTTGACTTCGATTGCAGAAGCCTCGCCTTGGCCGTATTCGAGCAGGCTGCGGATTTTGTTGAGTGGCGCCAGCACGAATTCGGTGTCATATTCAGGCTGGTCGATGCGGAATACGCCCGTTACCGTCGATGTCAGTTCGCGGTATGCCGCCGCAGGGTTCGCCGGGTTTATACGTCCCAGGCGTCGGGGCATGTATATTGTGGCCTTTGTGTCGGGCGAAGGGCGCATGCCTGTGGCTACGGCCACACCGACAGACAGCTGTATGCCCGGCAAGCTGTCGACCGGACCGCCGGTGCCGCTATATACGCCGTCGATGAGCAGTGCGTCGAGGTCGACCATCTCGCCAATGCGTACAGGGTCGACTCCTTTTATTATTATGGGTGTCTGGGCGTTTTGGCCTGCGACCAGCGCCCTTTCTTGAAGCACCGGCATGGCGCATGCCACCTCAGGCATGTTCTGGAGGATATTGGCGAGCGAGTCGGCGCCGGCGAAGACCTTGGCCTCGGTCGGCACTATCTTTATGTCGGGGTCTATCGCCGACAGCTGCTTGCGTGCAAGGTCGGAGAAACCGTTGAAGACCGACAGCACCACCACTATGGCCGTGGTGGCTACGGCGACGCCGGCAATTGATATAAGAGAGATGACGTTGACTACCTTGTGCGATTTCTTCGCCAGGAGATAGCGCAGTGCGATATGGAATATCACTTTTCGAGCAAGGAGTCGATGTTGGCTATGTAGTCGAGAGAATCGTCAAGATAGAATTGCAGTTCAGGCACCTTGCGGAGCTGGAATCGTACTTTCTGCGCGAGTTCGTAGCGAACCGTCTTGGCCGAGGCGTTGATGTTCTCTATCATCTCGGGGGCTTTTTCGGAGGGGAAAATCGACAGATAGGCCCTTGCGATTGACAAGTCGGGCGATACGCGCACGGTGCTTACCGATACGATGACACCGTGGGTCTTGGCAGTCTGTTGGCGGAAGATTTCGCTCAGCTCTTTTTGCAGCAGGCGTGATATTTTTGCTTGGCGGGTAGTTTCCATAATGTTCTATGTCGTATGTTTATTGTTAAAACACGTCATCGGTCACAAAGTTAGCAACTTTTTTTCAAAAAATGTGTACCTTTGCAATCCTATAGGTCAAATGATGTCAATGGAACAGCATAGCGATAATGAATGCTTCGGACGTACGGCACTTCTTGCCGGCGACGAGATGATGCAGGCTCTCGGGCGCACACGTGTGCTTGTGTTCGGTGTCGGCGGTGTGGGTTCGTGGTGCGTCGAGGCTTTGGCGCGCACGGCCGTCGGACATATCACGATAGTCGACCCGGATGTCGTGGCGCCGTCGAACATAAACCGTCAGATGCCTGCGCTTTGTTCGACCGTAGGCCGTGCGAAAGTCGAGGTCGTGGCCGCCCGTATCGCCGATATAAATCCGTCGGCTAACGTAGATGCTATATGTGGTGCCTATACCCCTGAGACCGCCTCGGAGTTCGGCATAGAAACTTATGACTATGTCATCGACGCCATCGATTCCCTTTCAGACAAGGCCGACCTGATATTGCGCTGCACCTCGCCCGGCACTGCTCCGCGAAGGGCGTTTTTCTCGTCGATGGGTGCGGCCCGTAAGCTTGATATCGCCAAGATTTCCGTGGCTGAGTTCTGGAAGGTCGAGGGCTGTCCGCTTGCCCGTGCGCTGCGTACGCGTTTCAGGCGCAGCGGCGTTTTTCCGCAGCGTAAGTTCAAGTGTGTCTACAGTCCTGAAAGCCTGCCTCACAGGGCCGACGGCCCTGCCGGTGTCAACGGTACTTTCGCCCATGCGACGGCTGTGTTCGGTCTTATCCTTGCGTCGCTTGTCGTTAAAGATTTATACTCGGAATAGGCTATGGCTACAGCTATAAAATTATGGAAAGTAAACGCCACATTGGGCGGGATGTGCATTGCATTCTTGTGCCTGTGCGGATGCAATGATGATGTTTTCATCGAGCGTTCTGACCTTACGAGGAATATGTCGGTGCGGTTGGACGGCGACGGCGACCGCAAGGGTGTGCCGTATTCGACCGAGGGGCTTGAATATATATCGATAGAGCATGCGGAATATTGCCCGAACTTCGTTTTCGATTCCGGCCATAACGTCCTTGAGGAGACACAGGGGTACTCTGTGTGCATCGATGCCGGGCAGGAGTGTTGGGTGGATGTCTACGGGCGTGCGGTTACTCTGACCCTTGATTTTCAACGAAAGGATTACCTCGACATATATTGCAACCAGAACCACTCCAAGGCGCCTTTTACGGCAAAAGTCCTTTTCCATTATCCTTCGAGAGAGCGTGTAATAGAAGTCGAAATAACACCGGGAGAGCTTTATACGGTTGACTATGTTACTATGGATATTTCGGAAGACCCGACGGTTTCATTCGAGGAGCGGCAACAGCCGACCTATACGGTGAACAATGACGGGGACAGGGATGTGAAGATATTCATAAGGCCTTACGAGAATGTCAATTGCTCGGTAGATATTGAAATACCCGACGAGCGCAGTGCCATGATAGATTTTTCGTCGGCCCCTGATGTCGATGTGCTTTCGGCATCGCCCGACGGAATGTTGACCTACACGGGCCGTTCAGTGAAGTTTGAACCCGGCACGCAGACAGTCCCGGTATTCGGCTGGGGGCTTGAGGCTGTACCGTATATCATTCCACCGCATACGAAGGTGCAGTTCACCGTGACGCTCCAATATGTGGTCGTTGACTATTATATGACTTTCCAATGTTCTTTGCCGTCAGGCGATTATTTTGAGTCGAAAGCCTTGATGCATGTTGTCGACCCGTTGGAGTATAAAATCAGTTATGAAGTCATTAATTAGAATATCGGCAGTATTTGTCGTGCTTTTGGTAGCATGCTCCGCTGCATTTGCGGCCGGGGATTCCCTGAAGGTTGTGAGCCGTGTCTCTTTCGACATGATGCCGGGCTATGTGCCCCACACGAGCAGCTTTCTCGGTGGCGCCAACGGCGAAGGCAAGTCGGTCGACGCCTCTCTGTCGGCTTCGTTGAAATACTCTTTCCGCTTTGGGCACGGCACCCGCCAATGGCGGCACTATCCGGGAGCATACCAGGGCGTCGGAGTGTCGGTGAACACCTTTTTCGCCGATAAAATTCTCGGCACGCCTGTGGGTGTGTATGTTTTTCAGGGTGCGCCCATATTCAGACTGTCGCCGCGGCTGACGCTCGGCTACGAGTGGAATTTCGGCGCGACCTTCGGTTGGAAGAAATACATGGCCGGACGCGATGAAAACGGTATCGTGGGCTCTCGGACGAACGCTTATATAGGTCTGTCACTGCTGCTCGGCTACCGCATCGCTCCCGGATGGGAGCTTACGGGCGGCATCGCCGGTTCGCATTTCTCGAATGGCAACACTACGCAGCCCAATGGCGGCGTCAACACGCTCGGGCTTCGTCTTGGTGTTACATATACCTTCGGCAATGAGCCTGACGAAGACGTCTTCGTGCCGGAGTTGCCTTTCCGGCCCCATTTCAGCTATGACATCCTTGCCTGGGGAGCATGGCGCGCCAAGGTGGCCGACATTCAAGATAAGCCGGTTATCTTGCCCGGCAAATTCGGCGTCGCAGGCATCAGTTTCGCCCCTATGTATAATTTCCACCGTCTTTTCAGAGCCGGTCTTTCGCTCGATTTGAAATATGACGAAAGTGCCAGTATGGATGATTATCTTACTGATTTCGCCACGCCCGAAGAGCCTTCGTTCTACCGTCCGCCGTTCGGTAAGAGCCTGTCGCTCGGCTTGGCGGCCAAGGCCGAGTTTGTGATGCCCATATTTTCGGTGGCAGTAGGCTTCGGGCGCAATTTCGTGGGAGCTTATGATGTGAAGGCTTTCTACCAGACGCTGTCGCTTAAGACAGATGTCTACCGTGGGCTGTTCCTCAATGTGGGATACCAGCTCTACGATTTCAAGACGCCCAGCAATCTGATGCTCGGTGTGGGCGTCACCCTTAAGTGATATTTTTTTGCGATTTCGGGTGAAAAGCGTAAATTTGTAGATTATTCGCCCAAATTACGCGCACTTGAACTATCTTGCTTTATGGAACTCGACGGTAAGAAAACACTTGACAGTGACGAGAAGATGATACAGGAGGCCTATCAGGACCTCCTCGACGGCTATCTGAACAGCAACCACCGCAAGAAAGTGGAGATTATAGAGCGTGCTTTCCGCTTTGCCAAGGAGGCCCACAAGGGCGTCCGCCGGCGTTCCGGAGAGCCATATATCATGCACCCTATAGCGGTTGCGAAGATAGCATCGCAGGAGATAGGTCTTGGTTCGACGTCGATATGTGCGGCCCTGCTTCATGACGTGGTCGAGGATACCGACTATACCGTAGAAGACATCGCGCAGCATTTCGGACCCAAGATAGCGCAGCTTGTCGAAGGCCTGACAAAGATTTCTGGCGGTATTTTCGGCGACAAGGCATCTGTCCAGGCCGAGAATTTCCGCAAGCTTCTGCTGACGATGAGCGAGGACATCCGTGTGGTGCTTATAAAGATGGCCGACCGTCTGCACAACATGCGTACACTCGGGTCGATGGCGCCCAACAAGCGCTACAAGATAGCCGGTGAGACATTGTATATCTATGCACCTTTGGCGCACCGTCTGGGCCTCTTCGCCATCAAGACCGAGCTTGAAGACCTCAGCTTCAAGCATGAACACCCCGACATCTACCGCGAGATATCTGAAAAGATACAGGAAAGCGAAGCACGCCGTTCGGCGGTCTATTCAGATTTCTCGGAGCCTATCAAGCGCAAGCTCGACAGCCTCGGCATCAAGTATGAGGCCAAGGCGAGGCTCAAATCAATCTATTCCATCTATAACAAGATGGAAACGAAGCATCTGCCGTTCGAGGAGGTCTATGACCTCTATGCCATGCGCATAGTTTTCGACTGTGACGACCAAAGCAAGGAGAAAGGCATCTGCTGGAGCATCTATTCGGCGATAACCGACCTCTATCAGCTACATCCCAACCGCACGCGCGACTGGATTGTGACGCCCAAGGCCAACGGCTACCAGGCGCTCCACCTTACGGTGATGGGACCTGACGGCAATTGGATAGAGGTTCAGATACGTAGCCGCCGGATGGACGAAATCGCCGAGAAAGGTTTCGCCGCCCATTGGAAGTATAAAATAGGAGAGGGCGACGAAGAATCGGAACTCAACGCATGGCTCAAAACCATCAAGGATATACTTGACAATCCCGAGCCCAGCGCGATAGATTTCCTCAATACTTTAAAGCTCAATCTTTTCGCTTCTGAAATCGTGGTATTCACCCCTGCCGGCGAACTTGTGACGCTACCGGCCGGCGCCACGGTGCTCGACCTTGCTTTCCATCTGCACTCCGAAATCGGTCTCCATTGCATAGCGGCAAAGGTCAACCACAAGCTGATGCCTTTGCAGACCGTGCTAAAGAGCGGCGACCAGGTTGAGGTGCTTACATCGAAAACCCAGATGCCTTTGCCTGAATGGAGCAACTATATGGTAACGGCCAAGGCGCGGACGCGTCTGCGCAAGGGCATCCGTGCCCTACGCCAGCCCATGGTCCTGCGTGGCAATGAGATACTGACGCGTTGGCTTGCCGACAACCATATAGAAGACAACAACCTTGTCATAACCAAGATACAGGGTATTTTCCATGTTGGTAACCGCGAGGACCTCTGCTATCAGCTCGGCGCGGACGAAATAGTGCTCGGCGATTTTCTCGTGAAGCCCCTGCGCAAGGCCACGGGAAAGACCGGAACCGGGTTGCTGTCGAAGATACCTTTGATAGGCAAGATGGTGGGCTCGACCACGGGACAGACCAAGACTCAAGAAGCACCGACCTCCGAGTCTATAAACACCAAGCAGGTCTACCGGCTACAGTCAGATGAGAACGGTGCCAACTACAAACTTGCCTCGTGCTGTAGTCCGTTGCCGGGCGATGATGTGATGGGATTTATCGCCGACGACGGAAAGGTGGAGATACATTCGCTCGACTGCCCACAGGCACAAATCCTCAAAGCCGGATACGGGTCGAGAATCGTCGCCACAGAATGGGCTAAAGACGGTCACGAATTGTTCCTTGCGCACGTAAGAATCGAGGGTATCGACCGCCGTGGCATCCTGCAGGAAATAACGCAGCTCATATCGAGCCATCTCGGCATCGACATGCGTAAGCTCGAAATCGAGGCAAGCGCCGAGGTGTTCCATGCCGACCTTTGGGTGCGCGTGAGCGACGCCGATGTTGTCAACGACCTGTGTTCACGCACAAAAGCGATAAACGGCGTGACTCGTGCAACCAGAATCCACTAACCTGAACACACAAAGCCCATGCACAACGGACTTCTGAAGAAAATACTCATAGCCCTTGCGGCTACCATTGTGATAGTGTATTTCTATCCGCACCCCGAGGCCAACCGATTCAACTACGAAGAGGGGCGCCCATGGAACTATTCGAAGCTGATAGCCCCGTTCGACATTCCGGTGCACCCCGATTCGGCGACACTGCTTGCGGCACACGATACTCTCGAAGCGCACTTTGTGCCGATTTACGAGTTGAACCAGCTGATTATCGATACGATAGTGAGCCGATTGCCCGAAGCTCCCGACAAAAGGCTGCGCAACCGGCTTGCATCCGAGCTTCGGACTGTGTACGCCTCGGGCGTGGTTGACATGCGTACCAAAGACGAGATATCGGCAGGACGTCTTCCGAAAGTGCGTATTCTCGACAAGAACGTGCTGAGCGAGATGTCTACTTCGGCGTTCGCATCGCCACGCGACGTATATGTGTACCTCGACTCGGTGCTCACCGACTCGGCTCTGCACCAGTATTTTGTACGCTCGAAGCTTCCGAGTCTGCTGCTGCCCAACTATACACGCAACGACGAAGAAAGCCGTCGGCATTACGAATACGACTATCTGACACTTACGGCCGACCGCGGCATCATACTTCAAGGGCAGACGGTGATTGACAAAGGGGCTATAATCACGTCGCAGGACTTTACGAACCTGCGCACCTACGAAACAATGCTCGCGCAGCTGAACACCAGGCAGAACCAAAGCCAATGGCTTATGCTTCTCGGCCAGGCCGGTTATGTGGCACTTCTGCTGGCGTCGCTGATGGTGTATCTATATTTCTTCTGTCCCTCGATTTATACCAACCTGCGTGCCGTCATCTTCATTTATTGTACGGTGACGCTGTTCTTCCTTGTCGGCATCGGGCTTAACCATTTTGTGGCACAGGGCATATATATAGCGCCGATGATGATTGTGCCGATATTGGTGCTTGTATTTTTCGACGGACGTACGGCGCTTTTTGTCACGGGCGTGCTCACGCTGATATGTGCCGGCGTGACATCGTTTGCCCTTGAGTTCATCTTTTTGCAGTTCTGTGCGGCCACTGCCGCCGTATTCTCGTTGCGTGAGCTGTCGCGCCGCGCCCAGCTTCTTCGCACTTCGGGCGTCGTCGCTGTTTCGTATCTTCTTGCATATGTGTCGCTTGAACTGCTGATGAACGGTTCGTTCGACGGTTTCACGTGGCGTATGGTCGCCATTCTTGTGGTGAACGCTGCTCTGACGTCGATGGCCTATATATTGATGTTTGCGGTAGAACGTGTGTTCGGCTTCATATCGGTAGTCACGCTCGTAGAGCTTGCCGACATCAATGCACCGCTACTTATGCGTCTGTCGAACGAGTGCCCGGGCACATTTCAGCACTCTATTGCCGTGAGCAACCTTGCGAGCGACGCTGCGGCGCGTATCGGTGCCAACGTTCAGCTTGTGAGAGCCGGCGCTCTCTATCATGACGTAGGCAAACTTGCCAACCCGGCATTCTTCACCGAGAACCAGCACGGGGTGAACCCCCACGACGCCTTGCCGCCCGAACGCAGCGCCGCCATTGTGGTGAACCACGTCAACGATGGTCTGCAGCTTGCCGAACGTGCCGGACTGCCCGAACTTATACGCAGCTTCATACGCGAGCACCATGGTAAAGGCGTCGCCAAATATTTCTATCTCACTTATTGCAAGGCGCACCCCGACGAGGAGGTCGACAAGGCTCCGTTCGAATATCCCGGGCCGAATCCCCGAAGCCGCGAGACGTCGGTGCTAATGATGGCCGATGCCGTAGAGGCCGCGTCGCGTTCGTTGCAGACGCATACGCGTGAGGCCATCGCGGAGCTTGTAAACCGTATTATAGACGGCCAGATTGCCGACGGGCTGCATAACGAGTCGTCGCTGGCTTTCAAAGACGTGCAGACCATTAAGGACGCTTTCATCAAACGCCTGATGACTATCTACCATTCGCGGATAGCCTACCCGACGGCGCCCAAAAGTCCGCAGTCCGAAAGCGGCGAGGCGCGAACAGATACACCACAATAAGGCGCTGTCGTTGCCGTTATAATATTGATGCGCAGACACAGGCATAGAAGCTTATCATTGTGGTTTGTGGTGGCCGCCATAGCTGCCGCTCTGTCGCTCGGTGCCTGTTCGGCCAAGAAAAATACGGCAGGCAACCGGCGCTATCAGGAGTTCATAACCCGGTATAACATCTACTACAACGGCGACACTCACTACAAGGAGACACTTGCCGACATGGAGCGCAAGTATGAGGACGATTACTCGCGTCGTGTGTTCATGCACCCTGTCGAGGCCAAGGGCGAGGAAGGCGCGCCTCAGCCCTCGGGCGATTTCAACCGCTCGATAGAGAAGGCTCAGAAGGCCATACAGCTACGCTCGATAAAGAAGAAACCGGCCAAGAAAGCCGGAAAGCGAAACGACCCTAAGTACAAGGAGTGGATGAAGCGCGACGAGTACAATCCGTTTCTGCACAATGCGTGGATGATGATGGGTCGCGGCCAGTACTACAATGGCGATTTTCTGGGCGCGGCATCGACGTTCTTCTATGTCAGCCGCCATTTCACATGGCTGCCGGCGACGGTGGTCGAGGCCAAGCTGATGCAGGCGCAGTCGTATGTTGCGCTCGGCTGGCTTTTCGAGGCCGAGATGATACTTACGCGCATAAAGCACGACGAGCTGACAAACAACCGTCTGCGTCGGCTTTACAACTTTGTGTATGCCGACTACTTTCTGCATGCCGATAAATATGAAGAGGCATTGCCCTTCCTTGTCGAGGCCGTCAAGGGCGCAAAAGGGGCGCAGAAGACAAGGCTGAACTTCCTTTTGGGGCAGGTCTATGCCCGTCTCGGCGAGAAAGAAAAGGCATACAAGGCTTTCGATGCGGCCGGAAGTGCCTCGTCGGCCTCGTACCGCACCAAGTTCAATGCCCGTATAAAACAGTCGGAGGTCTTCACAGGCGCCGACATAGAGCCTGAGGTGAAAGCACTACGGCGTATGACTCGCTACGACCGCAACAAGGACTATCTCGACCAGGTGTACTATGCCATAGGCAATCTTTACCTCAGCCGCGGCGACACGGCGAGGGCGATAGAAAATTACGAGCTTGCCAACGAGAAATCGACACGCAACGGCATCGACAAGGCCATGAACCAGCTGAAGCTCGGCGAACTGTACTTTGTGCGCCGCAACTACGAAAAGGCCCAGCCGAGCTATGCCGAGGCGGTGCCGCAGCTGCCTGCCACATATCCGGGCTACGATATGCTGAAACGGCGCAGCGACGTGCTCGACGAGCTTGCGGTGTACTCGCAGAATGTAAATTTACAGGATTCGCTACTGCGCCTTGCGGCCATGCCCACCGACCAAAGGCTGAAAGTGATAGAAAAGATAATAGAGGAACTCAAGGAAAAAGAGCGAAAAGAGGCCGAGGAGGCCCGTCGAGAGGAATACCTTGCCCAACAGGCCGCCAACGGCAATACTTTGCAGGACGACAATACGCAATCGTTTGTAATCAACTCCGACAACTCTTGGTATTTCTACAATACGGCCACCAAGAACGCCGGCAAGACGGAGTTCCAGAAGCGTTGGGGCTCGCGCAAGCTCGAAGACAACTGGCGCCGTCGCAACAAGGCATCGTTCAATACCGACGATTTCGATGCGGCGACAGCCGAGGGCGGCGAAGACGGCGACGCTCCGACCGACGCAGAAAACGAAACTCCGGCAACCGAAGCCGACGAGAAAGAGCTTGCCGCTGCCGACGACCCACACAAGCCCGAATACTACCTCGCACAGATACCTCAGACCGACGAAGAGAAGGCGACAGCACACGAAGTCATACAGGAAGGTCTGTACAACATGGGTGTGATACTCAAAGACAAACTTGAGGATTTTCCGGCGTCGCTGGCCGAGTTCGACCGCCTGCTTGCCGACTATCCCGACAACATCTACCGCCTTGACGCCTACTACAACCTCTACCTGATGTTCATGCGGCAGGGCAAGGAGGCTGAGGCCGAGCACTATCGGCAGCTTATACTGCGCGATTTCGCCGAGTCGAAATACGGCATCGCCATGGCCGACCCGAATTATCTTGACAACCTGCGCACGATGGACGAGCGCCAGCAGGTGCTCTACGACGCCACTTACGAAGCTTATCTCGACAACCGCAACGGCGATGTGCACGAGGCATATGCGACGATGAGCCGCGACTATCCCATGAGCAAAATCATGCCTAAGTTTATGTTCCTCGACGCTTTGGCCTATGTGACCGAACGCGACGCCGAGAAGTTCAACGCCGTCCTCCGTGAGCTGCTTGAACGTTACCCCGACACCGACATCACGCCGGTTGCCGCCGCGTGGCTCAAAGGTATGGCTCAGGGACGTGAACTGCAGGCCGGAGAAAGCAATCTTCGCGGCATGATTTGGGATTTGAAACTCACCAACGACAGCATAGCGGCCGAGGGCGGCAATGCCCCGGCGGAGTTCGACCTCAACCCGGATACGCGTCAGCTGCTTGTGTTCACGTTCGCTACCGACGAGGTGCCCTCGAATCTGTTGCTGTATGAAATCGCCCGACATAATTTCCGCTCTTTCGTGGTGAAGGATTTCGACCTCGAACCGATGAATTTCGGCCGCTTGGGCATGATTGTCGTCCGCGGTTTCGGCGATATGGACGAACTGAACCACTACCGCAAGGTCATGGCGTCGTCCGACGATTTCAAACTGCCGCGCGGAGTGCGTCCGATAGTCATAAGCGAGGCCAATTTCAAGCTTCTGATGGATGAGGGCCGTTCGTTCGATGAATATTTCAAGTATCTTGACGAGCAGAACTATGTTGATGCTCAGGCAGGGCTTCTTGCTCCCGACGATATAGAGGAGTTGCCCGAAGAGCCGGTGGAGACTGTTGAGCCAAATGAGACTAATAAGCCCAATTTGTCCAATGAGGCCAACGATGAAGTTCCAACGCCCTCACCGGCGCCTTCGCCTGCGCCGACAGCACCAACCCCGGCACCGACGGCGCCTGCGCTTTCTCCTGCTCCGACTTCAGCTCCTGCGGCTCCACAGCCGGCTCCGATGCTTCCGCCGGGTTCAGAAGGCGACGATGACCCTTTGCTTGAAGATTAGCGGCACTTTCGCCGTTATATGGGCGAATTGTTGTAATTTTGCAAAATGAAACGATTTAAATGTTGGCTCGAGGCCATGCGCCTGCGCACGCTGCCTGTTTCGGTGGCCGGGGTGCTTGCGGCCTGCGGCTATGCCGTCGGCGACGACTGCTTTGATTGGCTACCGGCGCTGCTTTGCCTGCTTTTTGCCGTTCTGTGCCAGATAGCGTCGAATTTCGCCAATGAGTATTTCGATTACCGTGCCGGTCGTGACCGGGTGGGACGCGAGGGGCCGCGACGCGGCGTGACCGAAGGCGATATTACGCCCAAGGCCATGCTCGACGCCACTTTGCGGACACTCTCGATAGCGGCCGGTGTCGGTATGTGTCTTACCTTGTGGGGCGGCCTTTGGCTTATCCCAGTCGGGCTTGCCGTCGGTTTGGGAGTGTTTGCCTACAGCGCCGGTCCGTGGCCTCTGTCGACGCACTGTCTGGGCGAGGTCGCCGTGGTCGTTTTCTTCGGCATAGTGCCTGTGAACCTCACATATTATATAATGGCGTCGCAATGGTCGATGCCTGTTTTCTTGGGCTCGGTAGCCATCGGTCTTATGGGCGCAAATGTGCTTATAGTGAACAACTACCGCGATGCCGATGACGACCGCGCCGTCGGAAAGCATACCCTTGCCACGGTTTTCGGGCGTAGGCTTATGCCGTGGCTGTATGTTGCCAATGCCGTAGCCGCTGTTTTGCTTATGGCTGACATCTGGCCTGCGTTGGGGGCTTTGTGGGTTGCGATACCGTCGCTGTATCTGTACTGGAGCATCAGCGCGGCGTTGCGTATCAGAAAGCTCGCCGGTGCGCGACTTAATCCTTATCTTGGCATTACGTCGATGGGTATGTTTGCCTATTCATTGTTATTCTTAATTTCGGAGATATGCGCAAGTCTTTGACCGTCGGGACAAATATATATATTTCGACGCTTTACCGCTTTGTTTTGGCGCTGTTGCTGCTTTGGCTCACGCGCTTCGGGTTTATATGGTATAACCACGATGTAGTGGGCGAACCTTCGGTTGCGGAAGCGCTAAGGCTTTCGATGCACGGGCTGCACTTCGACCTTTCGGCGGCGCTCTATTTCAACGCGCTTTTCATAGCGATGCGCATCCTGCCGTTCGGATTTGTGTACAACCGCATATATCTTCGTATCAGCGATTGGGTATACTGGATTTGCAACGGCATAATGCTTGCGATAAACGTCGGCGACACTCCGTACTACCGTTTTACGGGCGCACGTCTGCGTTGGAGCAATGTGCTCAATGTCACCACCGACTCTGAAATCGGCAACATCGTAGGCCAGTATGCAGGGTCGTACTGGTGGGCTTTCGTTGCCGGAGCTGCCGTGATAGCGCTGCTGGTGTGGCTGTCGCTGAGGGTGCGCACTGTGCGCCCGTCGAAAAACATCGCATGGCCGTGGCGCACGCTGCTGTTCCTTGTTCTCGGCGGCCTTTGTGCCCTCGGTATGCGCGGCCGTGTAGGGTCGGGAATTCCATTGGCGATACCCGATGCGGCGTTTGTGGTTAAGACGCCTCCCGAAATCAACGCGGTGCTTAACTCGCCGTTCACCATATTACGCTCGCTCAATGTGAAAAAGAGCAACCGCGAGGCTGTGTTAGAGTTTTTCGATGCGGAAGAACTTGCCGCAATACGCACTTCGGTGCACAAGGGTGCCGCGCCGGGGTCTTTGGACGGACGGAATGTGCTTGTCATCATCATAGAGAGCGGCGGCGCCGAGTGGGTCGACACGCTTTCGGCGTCCGGCCGGAGCGACAACCGTGGGCTTATGCCCTTTCTTGATTCGTTGGCGTCGCGTTCGCTTGTCGTTCAGGATGTGATTGCTTCGAGCCGTTCGTCCTGTGGCGGAGCGACGTCGGTGCTGATGGGTTTTCCGGCGTTCGACCCCTTCTATTTCATGCTGTCGCCGTACAACAAGAATGTGGTGGATTCGCCGGCTCGTCTGCTTGCGGCCAAGGGACGTAAAACGACGTTTTACTACGGTTGCAAGCACGGGTCGTTCAATATCGACCAGACGGCTTTCGCCTCGGGGCTTACACGTGTAATCGACCGGGAAGCGTACGGCAATGATGCTGACTTCGACGGCGTCTGGGGCATTTTCGACGAGCCTATGGGCGAGTATGTCGCAAAAGACCTCACTGCCTTGGGCGAGCCTTTCTTTGCATCGTGGTTCACGGTTTCGGCACACGGGCCTTTCACTCTGCCTGAGGGCTGGGACACGTCGATGTTCCGACATCCCGAAGCATCGCCCGAAAGGGGACTTGAATATACCGACTATGCCTTGCGGCGTTTCTTTGAGTTTGCCTCGCGTCAGCCGTGGTATGCCAACACGACCTTTGTAATAACCGCCGACCATGGCAACCGCGATTTCAAGGGCACGGCATACGACAATGACTATCTGCGCAACCGCATACCGTTTATAGTCTATGCTCCCGACGGCTCTATAGAACCGGGGCGCGTGACGGGACGTGTTGGGTCGCAATTCGACATTCCGGCCACCATACTCGGTCTTACGGGCTATGACGAGCCGTATGTGTCGGTAGGCAGCGACATGCTTTCGGACGGTTTCTGCGGCTACGGACTGGCGCGCACCGACGGCGGCAGCTATGTCGTTGTCGGGCCGAAGTACACCATATATACGAGCACCGATGTCAAGAACGTCGTTCAGGTTTACGACACGCAGGCCGACCCGTTGATGACGGCCGAGGCTGTCGATTATGACTGTGAAGAAGTGGCTGCGATGCTTCGTTGGGCGCAGGCGTTCCTACAGGATTATACCACCCGCCTAAACGGCGATAAAATGACTATAGGGCATGAAAGATAGTCGTCGCACTTTGCTTTATGTGTTTCCGATATTGGCCGTGTCGGCTTTTTTTGTGGCGATGTATGCCTTGCATCCGCCCTTGATTGATGACCTGGGCTACCATGTGCCGTTCGACAAGTACGGTGACCGCCTTTCGTGGAGCGATTTCTTGTCGGGTTGGGCTACCGGTATGAAAGACCACTTTCTGCATGACAACGGACGGTTTGCCAACATGCTGTGTTCGACGAGCCTGCTTGCGTTCAACCGTATTTTTGCTTCCTTGCTTCTCGGCGCAGGGGTCGGCGTGTGTATATGGCTCAGCTGCCGTCTTGCCGGGGTTTGGAAGCGTAATTTTATGCTGTGTACCCTTGTCGCTTTCTTTTGGGTGTTTGCCTTGCCTTGGGCAGGATTTATGTTCGTGCTCGTTTTCGGCTTCAACTATGTGCTGCCTACGGCGATGGCGTTTGTGGCCCTCGATTTATTTTTGCATCGGCGCATCCGACATTGGTATTGGGCTTTCGCTCTCGGTGTTTTCGTGTCGGCGTGGCACGAGCTGTTCGGCGGCGCGCTATTGTGCGGAGTGGCCGCTGCTGCTGTCCTCGACAAGGACTACAGGAACTCTGCGGCCTGGGGGCTTTTGGCCGGCTTGGCCGTAGGGCTGCTGTATCTTTACCTGACGCCGGGGTTCAGCTACAGGACTGAGAAGGTAGATTATTTCCAAGGTTTCAGGGAACCGCTCGACAGGGTTTCGTACGGTGTGCTTTTCTATCTGTTCATAGCACTTTCTGTCGTTGCCTTGTCGTGGCGCCGGTGGCGAAATTCATTGTCGATGACCCGTCTTGCCGTTTTTATGGCGATGGCTTTTGCCGGATGGGTGGTGTGGCGAACGTTTATGGCCGGAATACGCTCTACCTGGTGCATGGCTGCGGTATCAATCGTCGGCATCGTGTGGCTGCTTTGGCGTTCGCCATTGTTGGCGAAGTTCTCTAAAAGTGTTCAGAATGCGCTGTCGGTGCTTATGTGGGCGGCGATGGTGTTGAATTTGGGCGTGTGTCTGCCGTACTTCGTAAGGCTCGACCAAGAAGCCAAGGCTGCCGACAGGCTTTTGGCCGAAAATAACGGACAGCCTGTTTTCTTAGATTTTACACAGCAGAGAGAGACGCCTCGTTACCTTATCGGCAAACCGAATTTCGATGTGCTTAACCTGAAACCGTGCGCATACGAAAATGTGTTGCCGACCGTCCTGGAGCATTTCGTGCCTGATGATGCCGAGAGTGTCGGCGAGGGCGTGACGGCATATTTCTATAAGGGACATATAGTGCTGCCGACGGATGCTCCGGCGGCGGAAGCACTTGCGCTCGACTTCGACGGTGTACCGTATGACCGCGACATCACGCTTGTGCCGTTCGCTTCGGCATGTGGCGGCCGGTGGCTCTACTGCAAGCCCGAGCGTCCTGTGGGTTGGGCGCCCGTAAGTGCCGGTGTGCGGAATGCGTTGTCCGAAAAACATTGATATATATCGACAGATAGTTTTAGATGGATATGAACAGATTTAAGAAACTGATATTCGACCCGTACAAGCTTACGCTGGCTTTTGTCGCGGTATTGTTTTCTGCAATGTATGTGCTTACTCCGCATATGCTCGATGACGAGTGGTTCAGAATGCCTATGGCTGATTTTATTTCAGAGCCGTCAGCGGAGAACTTTTTCCGAGGTCTGTGGAACTCGGCGGTCTCGCATTTTATGGAAGACAACGGGCGCATACCAAATCTGACGGGTTCGGCATTTGTCGTTCTGCCTCGTTGGATAATGGGTTGTGTCTTGGGCTTCGCAGTGGCCTATTGTTTGTGGGTCGGCGCTAAATTGGCCGGAGTATGGCGCAGTAATTTCGTGCTGTACTCACTGATGGCATTCTTGATGGTATTCGCATTGCCGTGGGCGGATTTTATGTTCGGAATCATGTTTTCGCTGAACTATGTCGTGGCAAGCGCCATATGCCTTACAGTTTTGTATCTGTTCCTTAACGGGCGCCTAAAAACATGGTACTGGGCGTTTTTGGCCGGCCTTTTAGTTTCATGCTGGCATGAGATGTTCGGCGGCGCATTGTTTTGCGGCGTTTGTGCGGCATGGCTCTTTGACAGACGATATAGAACAGGCACGACGTATTTTCTGATTGCCGGTCTGCTTTTGGGAGTGTTGTATCTGTATCTCGTTCCTGGCAGGGTTGGCCGGGTAAATGCGATTGAAATGTTTGTCGGCTTCAAGCAGCCATTGAACGGAGCTGTGTATGGCGTTGTGCTATATTGCCTTGCCATAGCGATAATTATTGCTCTTGTAAACAAAAGATGGCGCGAACGACTGCTTCATGGCCGAGTTCCGGCCTTTTTCGCCATGGCACTTTGTTCGTGGGGGATTTGGAGAATTTTTATTTCGGTTGGACTGCGGACATCGTGGTTCATGACAGAGATGTCGATTATCGGCATCGTATGTCTGGCCGGCCAGTTGATTGCAGGTTTGTCCGTCAACAAGAAAGTGGAAGTTGCGGCATCGGCATTGCTATGGTTGCTGATTGTTGGAAATCTTTCGGCGTGTATGCCATATTTCTTCAAGATGAAAAAAGAAGTGGAAGATATGTCCACATTGTTGTCGCAAACCGATAGTGGACCGGTCTATTATGATTATACGACCCCAGACCAGGTTCCGGTCTTTTTACTGAACAAGCCGAATTTCAATTCATATCTTTTATGGTCGGCTCAGTATCATTTTACAGCTCCTTGGCGAATCCAATATCGCCGCGTACTTTCGACTGCCTTATTGGATTTTTCCCCCGAAAGTTCTGAGGAAATAGGTGACGGATGCACTGCCTATAATTACAAGGGACATATAGTTATGCTCTATCAAGACAATTATTGGCTGTTGGAAGACCGACTCAAATTTTGGTATGGCGATATTCCGAACCGTTACGGTTTTGTTGTTGAACCATTCGTCGGCAAGGATGGCGAGAAATACCTCTCGTGCATTCCGAGCTATCGAACTCGTAACGAACGTGGTAAAAGTGTAGAAAAGGTCACTGTCGAACCCTGCGGCGAGTAAATTCTTGAATTTGCGTGGGTGGCAAAGATTTCGTACTTTTGCGTAAAATTGTCTAAACAATAGAAAAAACGCTTAGCGTGGATACAAAATACATATTCGTCACCGGCGGCGTGGTGTCGTCGCTCGGAAAAGGCATTATTTCGTCGTCGCTTGCCTGCCTCTTGAAAGCCAGGGGGTTGCGCGTCACTATCCAGAAATTCGACCCCTATATCAACATCGACCCCGGCACGCTCAACCCCTATGAGCACGGGGAGTGCTACGTGACCGAAGACGGCCATGAGGCCGACCTCGATTTGGGTCACTACGAACGCTTCACCAATGTGCGTACGTCGCGTGCCAACAATGTAACGACCGGGCGCATCTACCAAAGCGTCATCGACAAGGAGCGCCGCGGCGACTATCTTGGCAAGACCGTGCAGATTGTGCCGCATATCACCGACGAAATCAAGCGTCGTGTGAAATTCCTCGGCAATACGGGCAACTACGACTATATAATCACAGAAATAGGCGGCACCGTGGGCGACATCGAGTCGCTACCGTTCCTTGAGGCAGTGCGTCAGCTGCGCTGGGAGCTCGGGCAGAACAGCCTGTGCGTGCATCTGACCTATGTGCCGTATATCGCCGCCGCCAAAGAGCTTAAAACGAAGCCTACCCAGCACTCCGTGAAGGCGTTGCAGGAAGTGGGTATACAGCCCGACATTCTTGTTCTGCGCACCGAGAAAGAGATTTCTGCCGATATGCGCCGCAAGATAGCTTTGTTCTGCAACGTGGCACAGGACTCGGTAGTGCAGTCGATAGACGTTAACAGCATCTACAAGGTGCCTCTGATGATGCACGCCCAACATGTCGACGAGATTGTGCTGCGCAAGACTGGCATGCCCGTCGAAGGCGAGCCGCAGATGAAGCCTTGGCTCGATTTTGTCGACAAGCTCGATAAGGCTACAGAGACCGTCACCATAGGTCTTGTAGGAAAATATGTCGAGCTGCAGGATGCGTATAAGTCTATCAGCGAAGCTCTCTTCCATTCCGCCACATATGCCGACCGCAAACTCAAGCTTGTCTATATACACTCCGAGAAACTCAATGAAAGCAATGCTGACGAGCGCCTTGGCGACCTCGACGGCGTGATTGTCGCACCCGGTTTCGGCCAGCGCGGCATCGAGGGCAAGTTTGTGGCGCTCAAGTGGTGCCGCGAGCACGATGTGCCTACTTTCGGCATCTGTCTTGGCATGCAGTGCATGGTGATAGAGTTCGCCCGCGACGTCCTTGGTCTTGAAGAGGCCAACTCGACCGAGATGAACCCTCATACGAAAGAAAACGTCATCGACCTGATGGAAGAGCAGAAGAATATATCGAACCTCGGCGGTACGATGCGTCTCGGAGCATACGAATGCAGCCTTCGTCACGGCTCCAAGGTCGCAGCAGCCTACGGAAAAGAGCTTATAAGCGAGCGTCACCGTCACCGTTTCGAGTTCAATAGCGATTACCGCGACCGTTTCGAGGCAGCAGGCATGGCATGCGTAGGCGAGAACCCGGCGACACGTCTTGTCGAGGTTGTCGAGATGCCGTCGAAGCGCTGGTATATAGGCACGCAGTACCACCCCGAGTATTCGAGCACGGTTCTTTCGCCCAGCCCGATTTTCGCTTCGTTCATGGCCGCGGCCATCAACTATCACAAGGAGAAAGCCGCAGAGGCGTAAACAACCGCTAAACACAGAAAATACGATAAATAATAATGGATAAAAATACACTCACGGGCCTTGTGCTGATGGCTGCCGTAATGTTCGGGTTCTTTTGGCTGACGAAGCCGAGCGAGGCCGACCTTGCCGCGCAGCGCGAACGTCAGGAGCAGCAGGCCCGCGAAGCACTCAAGGCTGCGCAAGAACAGAACAAGGCCGCAGCCCTCAATTTCAGCGCCGGCGACAGCGCATCGCTTGTTGCGGCAGTCCGTACTATGGGTACGCCCGAAGCTTCGGGACGCCTTGTTTTCAGCAACGAGCATCTGAGCCTGTCGCTCGACAGTGTATCGGGCCTTTCGGGATATTTTACCGACGGTGCCGACAGCGTAGCCATTGCCGATATACTTGCCAATCGGGCCGCCCTTACGGCGTCGCGTTCGGCACGTGCCAACTCGGCAGTGCGCGCCATGATTGACAATGCCGTCAAGTACGAGGGCTTTGCCCGTCACCTTTCGGGCGCTAACCGCGAGGTGGTGCTCGAAAACGAGCTTGTCAAAATAACGCTGAATACCCGAGGCGGACGAGTGGCTCAGGTAGAGCTTAAAAAATATCAGACGGAGCTTACCGAAGAACCGTCGAACATACTGCTTTTCCGTGACGCCACCGACGGCTACGGCTTCCGTTTCAATACGGCAGAGCAGCGCATCGATACCCGCGATTTCAACTTCATTGCCGAAACCGAGGGCGACAGCGCCGTTGTGATGTCGCTTGTGCCGGGCGACGGTGTCCGATGGGGCATACGCTACGCCCTTGCGCCCGACAGCTATACTCTTTCGATGGAAATCGTGCAGCAGGGCATGGCTTCGCTGCTGCCCGGCAATACATCGTCGATGGAGTTCGGCTGGCATCAGAAAATGGGCCGCAACGAGCGCGGACGTACTTTTGAGGAACGCAACAGCGCGATTTACTATAAATACGTAGGCGAGGGCGTCGACGAACTCGACGCCAACAAGGACGACAGCGAGAGCCTTACGGGGCGTCTGCGTTGGGTTGCGTTCAAGAACCAGTTCTTTTCGAGCGTGATTATTGCACGTGGCGACGGCTTTACTTCGGCCGACCTCAAATCGGTTGATATCAAGGATGCCAATTACCTGAAGGATATGACGATGTCGGCCACGGTGCCCTACAATGTCGCCGACGGCACTGCGGCAGCCTTTGATTTCTATTTCGGCCCGAACGACTATCCGCTCCTGTCGAAGCTCGACGATACTCTCGGCCACGGAGATGAAGGCCTGTCGCTGACTCGTCTTATTCCACTCGGATGGAGCCTGTTCCGTTGGATTAACACCATTCTGGTGATTCCGGTGTTCACGTTCCTGGGGTCGTTTATAAGCAACTACGGCATAATAATATTGCTGCTGACGATTTTCATCAAGCTCATACTCTTCCCCTTCACGTTCAAGAGTTTCAAGAGCCAGGCCAAGATGCGTGTGCTCGCTCCTGAAATCAAGGCTATCAACGACAAATATCCTGCTCAGGAAGATGCATTGAAACGCCAGCAGGAGACTATGGCACTTTACAGCCGTGCCGGGGCAAGTCCTTTCTCGGGCTGTCTGCCGATGCTGCTGCAGATGCCTATCCTGATAGCGATGTTCTCGTTCTTCCCGTCGGCTATAGAGCTTCGCGGCCAGTCGTTCCTTTGGGCGCACGACTTGTCGGCTCCCGACTCAGTGTTCACATTGCCGTTCTCCATACCGTTCTACGGCAACCATGTGAGCCTGTTCTGCCTGCTGATGACAATCATCAACATCGTATATATGAAGGTGTCGATGCAGAGCCAGCCTCAGAGCGCCGGAATGCCGGGCATGAAGATGATGCAGTATATCATGCCGATTATGTTCCTGTTCATCTTCAACGACTATGCTTCGGGCCTGAGCTACTACTACCTGCTGTCCTTGCTCATCACCATCATACAGACCTATATCTTCCGTCATGTCATCGACGAGAAGAAAGTGCGTGAGCAGCTTTTGGCCAATGCACGCAAACCGCGCAAGAAGAGCGGCTGGATGGCCCGGCTCGAAGAAGCGCAGCGTCAGGCTCAGGCAGCACAGCGCCAACAGGCAGGGGGCAAGCGCCGCAGATAACTTTCCTAACGAAAATAATACGAGGTATGCAACAAATCTCTGACCGTATCCAGGCTCTCGCCTCGTCGCAGACGTTGGCGATGTCGCAGAAAAGCGCCGAACTTAAAGCACAAGGTGTCGATGTCATCAATCTGTCGGTGGGCGAACCTGATTTCCATACGCCCGAGCACATCAAGGCAGCGGCCGTCAAGGCGATAGAAGACAACTTCACGTTTTATACGCCCGTGCCGGGGTATATGAGCCTGCGCAAGGCCATTGCCGACAAGCTGTCGCGCGAGAACGCCCTGAACTTTGCCGCCGAGCAGATTGTGGTGGGCAACGGTGCCAAGCATGCGCTGTGCAACGTTATCATGGCTACGGTCAATCCCGGCGATGAGGTCATCATACCGACACCGGCGTGGGTCAGCTATATAGAGATGGTGAAACTCGCCGAAGGCAAGTTTGTGCTTGTGCCCACGGGAGTGGAGCAGGATTTCAAAATCACTCCGGCTCAGCTTGAAGGTGCCATCACCGACCGTACGCGTGCCATCATACTCTGTTCGCCGTCGAACCCGACGGGCAGCGTGTATTCGCGCGAAGAGCTTCAGGGGCTTGTCGATGTGCTTGTGCGCCATCCGCAGGTGCTGGTGATAGCCGATGAGATTTACGAACATATAATATACGATGGCTTCAAGTTCGTTTCGCTTGCGTCGTTCCCTGCGATAGCGCACCGTACGGTTGTTATCAACGGAGTGTCGAAAGCATATGCCATGACGGGTTGGCGCATAGGCTATTGTGCTGCGCCTGTCGAAGTAGCCCGTGCTGTCACCAAACTTCAGGGGCAATTCACTTCGGGTGCTTCGTCTATAGCGCAGAAAGCGGCCGAAGCGGCCTATACGGGACCACAGGGTTGCGTAGAGGAAATGCGCTTGGCTTTTGAACGCCGCCGCGACCTTGTGGTGCGTCTTGCCGGCGAAATACCCGGCCTTGTCATCAACAAACCCGTCGGAGCGTTCTACCTCTTCCCCGAAGTGTCGGCCTACTTCGGCAAAAGCGCGCACGGCTATAAAATAGAGAACTCGTCGAGCCTCGCCATGTATCTTCTCGAAGTGGCCAATGTCGCCACTGTCGATGGCGGCGCTTTCTGCGCTCCGGGCTACATAAGGCTGAGCTACGCGACATCCGACGAAAACCTCGTTGAGGCTTTCGCCCGAATTAAACGGGCTTTGGCAGAGCTTGCGTAAGTTTTTTTTGACGGTTGGAGCGAATTCTCCATTCGATTTATAATGTAGGGACATGCCTTTGGCATGTCTATGCGCATGCATTCACCAATCGGCAACATGCCAAAGGCATGTCCCTACATTGACCGATATTTTAATTTTATACCATGCGGAGAACAATCGCGTTATTTTTGTTATTTCTTTCTTTGTTTTTCATGCCGGATGCGGCTTCGACAGTGACGGATGCCACGTCGCGGTTTGAAATAGGGCAGAGGTCTTTTCTCCTTGACGGCAAGCCGTTTGTGATAAAGGCTGCGGAACTGCACTATCCGCGTATTCCACAGCCGTATTGGGAGCAGCGTATAAAAATGTGCAAGGCGCTCGGCATGAACACGATTTGTCTGTATGTGTTTTGGAATGCGCATGAGGAGCGTCCGGACCAATTCGATTTTACCGGCCAAAACGACCTGAGGGAGTTCGTGAAGCTGTGCGAGAAGAACGGCATGAAGGTTATATTACGTCCGGGCCCATATGTGTGTGCCGAGTGGGAGATGGGCGGCCTGCCGTGGTGGCTGTTGCAGAAGAAAGACATACGTCTGCGCGAATGTGACCCGTATTTCATTGAACGGGTCGACAAGTTTCAGCAGGCGGTCGCCGCGCAGGTGGGCGATTTGACCGTCGACAAGGGCGGTCCGATAATCATGGTGCAGGTTGAGAATGAGTATGGGTCTTATGGCACTGACAAACCTTATGTTTCGAAGATACGGGATATGCTGCGTCGTAATTTCGGTGATGATGTTGTGCTGTTCCAGTGCGATTGGGCGTCGAACTTCCTGAACAACGGCCTCGACGACCTTGTGTGGACGATAAATTTCGGGACGGGCGCCAATATAGACCAGCAGTTTGGGGCGCTGAAGAAAGCGCGGCCCGACACTCCGCTTATGTGCTCGGAGTTCTGGAGCGGTTGGTTCGACAAGTGGGGGGCCAACCATGAGACGCGGACTGCTGCGGATATGATTGCCGGCATAGATGAAATGCTCTCGAAGGGTATATCGTTCAGCCTCTATATGACACACGGCGGCACGAACTGGGGGCATTGGGCCGGCGCCAACTCGCCGGGTTTTGCGCCTGACGTGACTTCATATGACTATGACGCACCTATCGGCGAAGCGGGTTCTCCGACGCCGAAATATTGGCAGCTGCGGAGCGTGCTGTTGAAACATGCCGACGGGGGCAAATTGCCGTCTGTGCCGAAGGTCCCTAAGCCTATTGCCGTGAAGCCGTTCGTGTTTGAGGAGTTTGCACCGCTTTTCGATAATCTGCCCGAACCTAAGACCGACAGGGACATCCGCACGATGGAAGAGTACGGGCAAGGTTTCGGCAGCATTATGTACAGCACCGAATTGCCGTCGCTCGACACACCGTCGGTATTGACTGTGACCGAGCCGCACGACTATGCGCAGATATTTCTTGACGGGCGCTACATAGGCAAACTTGACCGCCGTAAGGGCGAGAAAGAACTTCGTCTGCCTGAGTGCGCCAACGGGGCGCGGCTCGACATACTTGTCGAGGCAATGGGTCGTATAAATTTCGGTCGAGCCATTAAAGATTTTAAGGGCATAACGGAGAATGTGACGTTGACGGTAGAGCGCGACGGACACGAGTTTGTCTGTGACCTCAAAGACTGGAAGGTGTGCAACATCGACGATGCCTATGCGACTTATGCCTCGATGGATTTCAGTCCATTGGCGGAGACGCAAAAAGTGGACGGACGACTGCCCCGTGGCGTTTACCGTGGCACATTCACGGTCGGCCGCCCGTCGGATACGTTCCTTGATTTTTCGAGTTGGGGCAAGGGTCTTGTCTATGTCAACGGGCACGCGCTTGGCCGCATATGGGAAATCGGGCCTCAACAGACACTCTATATGCCCGGCTGCTGGCTGCGCAAGGGCGAGAATGAAATAATGGTATTCGATGTAGTTGGTCCGCGCGATGCTCGGTCGCAGGGCTTGCGTGAGCCGATACTCGATGTAGTGAGACCAGAGACTGCTGTTTCGGATTTGAATGCGGAACGAAAGGTGTCTCTCGACGGCGAGAAGGCTGTGCTGAGTGCTGCGTTTGCCGAGGGCAGCGGATGGCAGGAATTCCGTTTTGAAAAGCCTGTGACAGGTCGCTATATATGCTTTGAGGCTGTAAGCCCTATGAATGGCGGCGAGATTGCTTCGGTTGCGGAGTTTTATGTTCTCGATGAAGCCGGTAAACGTCTTTCGCGTGAGCCGTGGACTGTGGCTTATGTAGACAGCGAAGATACAGACGGCGTGAACCGTACGGCCGACAAGATTTTTGATTTGCAGGAGTCGACGTATTGGAGTACGGCGACCGGAGCCGCTTATCCGCATGCTGTGGTCATAGACCTCGGGTCGGAGCAGACCGTAGGAGGCATACAGTATCTGCCGCGCATGGAAGCCGGAGTGCCCGGCGCGATAAAAGATTTTAGGATTTATGTGAAGGGAGAACGCTTCTAATGCGTTCATAAGCACAAAAAAAGGAGCTGCGGTTCGTCGCAGCTCCTTTTTTGCTTATGCAATGACTATTTAACTGTCACTTTGACTGCTTTAGCTCCGAGGCTTACCACATAGATGCCTTGGGATACGGGGATTTCCATGTAGGCTTTGCCGGGTTGACGGGCGAGCAGACGACCGTCGGGAGTGAAGACCGATACGGTGATGCCGTCGGCGCCGGTTACTGCAATGCGTCCTTCAAGGCCGATGGCAGTAGCGTCGGTCATGCCCGGAGCGTTGATGCCGCTTTCGGCTACTGTAGCGGTGTTCGACGGCAGCGATTCTCCGTGGTTGTATTTCACGGTTACGCGGTAGTCTTTCTCGGTGTCGACATATTTGGTATCGAAGCTGGGATTGAGCACAAGGCTTTGGTTGACGGCTTTGTCTTTGCGGTAGATGTTGTAGCCTTCTATGTCGAGGGTCGAGAGCGTCATTTCGCGTGCGGTAAATTTGATGTCGTCGATAAGCAGGGCGAATACGTTGTCGGAAGTGCAACGGATTGCGAAGTAACGCGTTCCGGCCGGGAGATTGAACTTGTATTCAGTCCAGGACGACGGTACGGTTGTCACTTTCTGTCCTACGAGAGAGAAGTCGGCGATTTCTTTACCTGTCGACGATGCGAGCACTTCGAAGCTTTCGTATCCGTAAAGCGGATATGCCGATTTTGCATACAGGCTTATTTCCTGGGCAATAGCCGGAAGTTCGGGCGAAATCATCCAGTCGTCGTTCTGTTTGTCGACCGAAGCGAAGCTTACGAACAGTGACGAGCCGCTGTGGGGCTTGAATAGGCTAATTTCGCCCAATTCGTCATAGTCGATAACTTGGAATGCCATCGGCATGCCGGCATTTTCGTAGTCGAGGGGCTGACCGCCGAATTCGACGCCATAGGTCGGGCTGCCGTCGGCATCGACCATTGTCCAGTCGCCTACGTTGTCGTAAGAGCCGAGTTGGCTGTCCGGCAGGCCTATTGAGAAGCCTTGGTATGTTTCGGCGCCGTCTTCTACGGGTGTCGGTGTCTCGGGGTTGAGTGTGGGGGCGCTCCATGTCAGAGCCACGCCTGTTTCGGTGCGTGTTGCGGCGAGGTCGGAAACGGTGGGATAGTTAGGCTTGACGACGGTGACGGCTTTTTTGCTTGAGATGTTGTCGGAACGGTCGTCGGCCGGAAGCGCGTCGGTGATTATTTCGGCGTGGACGAGGTATTTGTCGGGCGAGAATATGTCGAGGGGCATGTTGTAGACGAACGAGGCGCTGCCTCCGGCTTCGAGGTCTATTCCTTCGAACCTGTCGAGTTCATCGCCGTCGCGGTAGAATGCCACTTCATATTGGTCGGCTGTCAGTGCCGAGAGGCCTTCGTTCGCAATGCGTGCCCTGGTGGAGAATTGTTCTTTGACGGTGTAGGCTTTTTCAGGTGCGTCGAGGCTCATCATCTCCAAAGAGACGGGTGCGATTTCGCCTACACGCACGTTGTCGAGATATAGGAATCTTGTATCGACTACGGTGCCTCTGAAGCCGAGCTGCATATTTTTGCCAAGCCACGGTTTGAGGTCGACCACGACGCGTTTCCATGTCTGTGAGGCGTCTTTCCCGCCCAAGGTGACGGTGTGGATTGATTGCCAGCCGGAGCCGTCGTTGAGGACAACTTCGAGGGTGTTCGTCGAGGGTTCGTCATCGAAGTAGTAGAACGAGAGCTTAGGCTCGTCGATGCCCGCTATTTTGAGTTTGCCTGTGAAAAGTATTGCCGTGGCTCCTTTTTCGAGGCCCGACATTACGGCCATGGCACCATTGTCGTCGTGTTGGCGCACACCGTAGTTGACATCGACGGTTCCCCAATATGTGCCGGGCGTAGTGTTGCCCATTGCAAGGAGATATGGCGAGCCGGGTGCGAAAGTTTCGCGGTAGGGTAGGTCGTAGGGTTTTCCGAGAGCGAGTACGTCGCCGGTGCCCATGTCGCCTGTCTTTGTGTCGTAGACCGCTTCTACGCCGTAGGTGACGAACACCTGTCTGGCCTCGGGGCTGACGGCGTTGTCGCTGACGGTGAGTTCGCCCGTCTTGTTGGCAATACGGATGCCTTCGCCACCGATTGCGCGGTAGACGTTATATTTGACGCTGCCTTCGGGGAATTTGTTGCCGCGTTTGTCGGTAGTGACCGGCTCCCATGTTATTACGGCATCGCCACCGGTAGTTCCGGCAACAGCTTTGACTGTCGGTGCGAGCGGTTTGTCAAAGCCGATGAATGTCGTTGCGGATACCTGACGACCGGCTCCGAAGACGTTGTATGCGACGGCTGTGTAGGTGTGCTCTCCTTCGGTGCATTCGGTGTCCTGATGTAAGAGCAGCGTTCCAGGGTTGGGCGAAGTGAATGTCTTTATTACTTCTTTGTCGCGTAGCAGCTCGAGTTTTTCGAGCGAAGTGAGTGCCTGTCCTTTTGTGTCGAGTTTAGGCGCTTTGAGTGTAATGCTTGCCTTCAGTTGGCCCGATGAGTTGCGTGTCACTTTCAGGTCGGTCGGAGCGTCGGGCGCGTTTCCTTCGATAGGCGCCGAAATTGCGATGTTGTTTACGATAAGGCGATTTTTATCGGGGTCGCTTACGCCGTGTATGCCGAAGTAATATATGCCGGTGGTCTCGGCGAGATAGTATGCGTCGAGGTTGCTTGCGGTGCGGTAGACTGTTGTTGCCGGAATGAGTTCTGTTGTCATTGCCGAAGACAGGGGCGCGTTGCCGACTTTTGCTTCGACTTTTTCTTCGTACTTGTCGCTTGTAGCCCTGGCATCGAATGAGAATCGGTAGAGCTTGCCTTGTTCGAGTTTGACCGGCGGCAGGAATGCCCAGTCGTTCATTGGGAGGTCATCGATGCTGAACATTGCCGAAATGGCTTTGTAGCTGTCGCTGTAGCTCCATGTCGAGCCGTCGCCGTTGGTGTCTTCGAATACATAGCCTTCGGCGTCGGCGGCATTTTCCATCGATGCGGTGTAGGGCGGCGTGAGAGCGCCGAGACTCAGTTTGTTCGATTTTGCCACAGCGGTCGACACGCCTTTGTACTGCGCTGTGACGAGTGCCTGGTAGACTGTGAATGTGTCGGGCGCGGTGAATGTCTTGACGAATCTGTCGCCACGGGCGTTTTCGGTGAGGACGGTGCTGTCGGGGGCGAGGACTATTTTATAAGTTACTTGGTCGGGGTCGAAATACCCGTCGCCTGCCGGTGTTGACGGAGTCCATGTGATGTCGAGTTTGCTGTCGGCGTAGCTGAGCTTGACGTCTTTTGCCGGTTTCGGTAGTGCGGCGCCTACGAAGGCTGTGGTACCTGCAATGCCGCCGCGTCCGTTTTCGTTGCTGAGTATGACGATGAAGTCGCAGTAGCCTGTGCGGTCGACAGTTATGGATACGGTTTTGGTTTCGCCGTAACGAGCGTTACCGGCGGCCACCTGCTTGCCGTTGGCTTTGATTTTATATTGGCAGCGGCCTGATGCGGCCGAGCCGTCGGCGAGGGTCGAGGGTACGGTGAATGTGACGGAGCCTTCCATCGTGTCTTCGATGAACGTGGCCTTTACGCCGGTGGGCTGCCCGGGCAGGTTTCCGGCCAATGGCTTAGGCTCGATGTATGTGCCGATGAAGAGGCCGTTGTCGGGTACTTGGCATATTTCTGTTGCCGCGCCGGTTTCGGTGTTGACGGAGTAGAGTGTGCTTGTGTGGTCTTCGGTGCCTTCGATGGGGTTTGCATGGAAGAAGTATAGTGCGTCGGTATTCAGGTCGAAGCATGCGTTGGCGAAATAGTAAAAGGAATTTACGCCTGTAGAGCCGATGACTGTTTCCTCGCCTGTGTTTTTGTCGATTTTTGAAAGGACGTAAGGCTGCTTGAATGCCGTTTCGACTATTGCATAAAGTTCGCCCTCGGCCGAAAATGCCATGGCTTTGTAGCTGCGGTTCTTAGGCAGGTCGGCTATGTGGTATGCAATGCCGGTGTTGATGTCCATTTCGGCAAGATAATGACCGCCTTCAAGATAGCTTGCGCAGGTTAGAACCTTTTGTGTGGTCGGGTCGTATGCGATTGAGTTCGGCGAATAGTACGGGTTGCCGACGCCTGTGCTGATTGTTTTCCAGTCGGATGTGCTGAGGGTGTAGAGTGTCAGAGAGTTGAGGTATCCTTGGGTGTCAATTACGGGTTGTACAATCCAATATTTGGAGTCTGCCCAAACGGTTCCGTATGTGCTGGCGAACATTGCGTTGTTTGTGTATATCGGAGTCAACCCGTCGGATGATATTTTGTATATGCCTTTTTCGTGAGACGGTGTCGAGGTAAGGAGAGTGCCGCATATTTCCAATCCTTGGGGCACTGCGGATGCGGCTTTGTTCACCGAATGGCTTGCAATGCGTCTGGCGCCAAGGGGCATGCCGGGCATTTCGTCGGGGCTTATGGGCCGGTTGGGTTTTACGGCAAGGTAACCTTTTTGCAGAGATGCCGGTAACCGGGAATTTTCGGACCGTTGTCCGCTAAGGCTTTTTGTGTGCATAGGCACGGCCGCAAAAGAAGTCTGTGGCAGCATGGCGCACAAGGCCATGGCTGCACTTAGGACTGCGGTATAGAACCTTTTCATAGAATTAGGAGACGGGTCTTGTGTTGTGGTTGCCGCCAGGGTAAAGACCCATTGGCCTTGGCGGCCTGTGGATGATGGTTTCTCGAATGTGCCTGCAGCATTGCTGTAGTGTGGCAATGTGCCGCCGTTGTGTGATGGCTTGGCGAGTTTGCGGCACAAAGTTACGCATAATCGCGGCAAAATGGCATGCGTGGTTGATATTTATGATTTGTTAACATTAAAACTCGGGCATGTGTGTCTTTTTGTAAACCCGTGGGATTTTGAATATACGTATATGAGGGTTGTAGAGTGTTTCATAATATCTGTTAAACATGTTTTTGCACAAGCCAAGTTTTTTGCTTAAATTTGTCATCGTTTTAGAAACCAACAGACGTTTATGGACGTTAAACAATCAATGCGCGAGATACTTCGTGCCGAAAGCCAGGCGATACTCTCAATTCCTGTCAATGATGCCTATGAGGCTGCTGTAGAGGCTATTGTTGAGCGTGTGCACCGTCGTGGCGGCAAGCTTGTCACCGCCGGAATGGGCAAGGCCGGACAAATCGCGATGAATATTGCCACCACTTTTTCTTCGACGGGCACTCCGGCGGTTAATCTGCATCCGAGCGAGGCGCAGCATGGCGACCTCGGGGTGCTTCAACCCAACGATATAGTGCTTTTGGTGTCGAACAGCGGCAAGACTTGTGAAATCATCAAGCTGATAGAGCTTCTTCACGGCCTTTATGCCGATATCCCGACCATTGTAATAACGGGCGCTCCAGACAGTCCGCTCGCAAAGGCTGCCGACATAACGTTGCTTACGGCCCCCGTGCCTGAGGTGTGCCCCTTGGGACTGACTCCCACCACGTCGACAACGATGATGACAGTCATAGGCGATGTGCTTGTGGTGAACGTGATGACACGTATAGGATTTTCGGTGGCGGAATATGCCAAGCGTCATCATGGAGGCTATCTGGGTGATGCCGCCCGTGCCCAAAAGACGCACGAATGAAAAAGATAATATGTATAGGCGAGTGCTCGCTCAATGTGGTGCTCGCTACCGATGGCCGCCCGATGGGTTCGATGCCTGGCGGTCGCGTGGTCAATGCTGCGTCGATACTTGGTCGCGACAAATTCAATGTGGTCATGGCTTCAGAGGCTTCGTCCGACCCTGTCGGTGATATCCTGGCCGCTTATTTGAGCGGTTCGGGTGTCGATATTTCGTCGCTCGACCGTTTCACCGAAGGGCGCACTCCGCTCAATGTGTTCACGATGGCCGAGGGCGATATGGCACCGTCGGCCCTGACCCGTTATGAAGATTATCCCGAAGATTGTTTTGATATCGTGTGGCCCCGTGTCGACGAGGGTGACATAGTGCTCTTCGGCGGCTATTATGCCATAGACCGTCGCATGCGACAGCGTCTTGTACGCTTTTTGGAGCATGCCGTAGAGCGCAAGGCCGTGCTTGTCTATCTTCCCGGCTTTCTTCCGCAGCAAGAGCCGCGAATTACCCGTGTGATGCCGGCCATCCTCGAAAATCTCGAAATGGCCCACGTAGTTGTCGCGCGCAATGTCGACCTCAGCCTTATTTTCGGAGTCGACAATACCGATACTTGCTACCATAACCATATAGACTTCTATTGCCGTTCGCTTATCAGTGTCGATGTTTCGTGCGGAAGTATAAGCTACTATGCCGGCAAGGAGATGAGTTCGACGAACATTCCTGCTTCGACTTGCCGCACTTTGCTTTGGAACTCGGGCGCCGTTGCCGGTATTGTCGCAGTCATGGCCGAGCGTAGCCTCGGTCCGGCCGATTTTGAATCGCCGACGCAGGAGCTTCGCGAAGCTATAATCGGAGCGGCGGCTCTGAGCGCAAACAAGGCAGCCGATGCTATCAAGCATCCGTGGCAACTAATATGAGTAGAACCATTCCTTAAACTATAACATATGTCATCATCAAATAATGCACCTCAGACGCCGTTTCCGCTCGCACGCGATATGCGTGTTGCCGTAGTGCGTACTCTTTGGAACAGCCACGTAACAGAGCCTCTGATGGCCGGCGCCCTTGATGAGTTCCGACGCCAAGGTCTTGATGCCGACGCTGTCGACACGTTTGAAGTTCCGGGTGCGGTAGAACTGACTTTTGCTGCTTCGAAGCTTATTGACACGGGTCTTTACGATGCCGTGGTAGTGCTCGGATGCGTGATACGCGGCGGTACTCCGCATTTCGACTATGTGTGTCAAAGCGTCACCCAGGGCATAACTCATCTCAACAGCGAATGCGACATCCCCGTCATCTTCGGCGTCCTTACCGTCGACAATGAGCAGGACGCGCTCGACCGAGCCGGCGGAAGCCTTGGAAACAAGGGCACCGAGGCGGCGCAGGCGGCCTTGCTGATGTTTGATTTCGCCGATAAGGTCGACAATCTTTGACTTGTGTTTGTCTGAGTCAAAACCATGCCCTTTGTCGGTGTGTTTTTATTATAATATCAATAATTAAAACACGTACAACTATGGCAAAAACTACGCGAAGAACCTCAGGTTTATGGGTGTGGATTGTTATCGGGCTTATTGTAGCGACTATTGTTGTCGCGACGCTGTATTATATCGGCTGGTTCGACAATAACACGCATGTCGACACTCCTGCCGGAGACAATGTCGAACGGCAATATGTGATAAACGAGGCAGATGCCGGAGCTCCCGGCGAGGCCGACTGGCAGAATGCCGGGCACGAATCGCTCCGTGAGGTGATAACCGATACGGATGTGCCTGCGGCAACTTCTTCCGACGCCGCTGCTGAAAAAGACAAATAGTTTTGAATAAAGTACTATTCATAATTGTAACCGTGCTTGCCTCTGCATCTCTGTTTTCGGGATGCCGGGGCGCGGCTGTTCCTGAAGACCCGTTGGCCGATGCCGAACAGTCGTTTGCCGAGGGGCAATATGTCCGTGCGCAGATGCTGTGCGACAGCCTTCTTCTCGGCCCTGACTTTGACCGGCTCGACGTAGAGCGTCTTTGCCGTCTTTCGCTTATGTTCATGCGCCTTGCCGAGAATTCGGTGGATAATGACGCGAACACGGCTTTTGCCACCCGTACGCTTGATGCCGCCATTGAGCGCAATGCCGACTCCACCCGTACTTTTCTTGACAAAGTGCCGGTTGAGGAGAAAGCCCGTGTCGCCATACTTACGGCGATTTATGAAGCGCAGAAAGTTCCTATGCCGGTCGATACACTCACTTACGACTATTGATACTTGAATATGTCACAGGATAATTGGCTCGACAAGCTGTCGGCACTCCGAGAGACGATGCCGTCGGATGAAATGCCTGTCGAAGAGCCGGCAACGATAGCCGAAGATGATGCGTGCGCCCAACGCGGCCGCCTCGACATAATTTTTGAGCGTAAAGGGCGTGCCGGAAAGTGCGCGACCATAGTAAGCGGCTTTACAATAGACAATGAAGCCGTTGCCGATATAGCGTCGGCCATGAAGCGTGCTTTGGGCACGGGCGGTTCGGCACGTGGCGGTGAAATCCTCGTGCAGGGCGACCGCCGGCAGGATGTGCTCCGCTACCTTACATCTAAAGGGTTCAAGGCACGGGTTATATGAAGACTGCCGACATAAAGGGTCTCGTAATGAGTTCGTCCCGGCGGCGTGCGCTGAAAAGCTTGTGCGAGAAAGGCGGTGCGGCAACCGGCTTGGCCGGCTCGTCGGCGGCCATGATGCTGTCGGCCATACCCGAGGTCGTGAAAACGCCTCTGGTGCTTGTAGTGGGCGACAATCTCGACGATGCCGGATATCTCTATTTCGACCTTTGCCGTCTTGTGGGCGAAGAGGCCGTGGCAATGTTCCCGTCGGGTTTCCGCCGTGACATAAAGTATGGTCAGGTAGATGCCCCAAATCAGATACTGCGCACCGAGGCTCTCGGGCGCATAAGTGCCGGGACGGTCGATTTTGTAGTGGCTTATCCTGAGGCTCTTGCCGAGTGCGTGCCTTCGCGCGAAGAGCTGGAAGAACATACCCTGACGCTGAGCAAGAACGCCGTGGCCGATATGGCGAAGACCGAGAAGTGGCTGCGAGACAATGGTTTCAAAGAAGTCGATTATGTGTATGAGCCGGGACAGTATGCCGTGCGCGGTTCGATTTTCGATATATTCGCCTATTCGGCGGAGCTCCCGGTGAGGCTCGATTTCTTCGGCGACGAAATCGATTCGATACGCTCGTTCAACGTAGAGACCCAGCTGTCGGAAAGACGTCTCGATAAGGTAGAAATCACTGCCAATATGAGCCACCGCGGCAGTAAGCAGTCGCTGCTCGAGTTCATATCGTCCGATGCCGTGCTCGCTTTGCGCAATGAGCAATTTACCGTCGAACGTATCGGTGCGATAGCTACAGGAGGTATGTCGGCATATACGCTTCTGACAGAAGACGGCGATGCCGACGCCATCGACCTTGTTGTCGATGCCGACGAGTTCGCGTCGAAGTTGGCTTCGTTTGTCCGCATTGCGTTCATGGCTTCGAAGCCCGGAGAGGACGGAACTCCGGCAAAACCGCGTGCCGGCGCTACGATGCGCTTCGACTGCACGCCTCAGGGCATATACCACAAGAATTTCGACCTTATAAGCGAGTCGTTCAGCCGTCTCCAGTCCGAAGGCTATCGTCTTTGTATATTGTCGGACAATCCAAAACAATTCGAGCGCCTGCGTGAAATTTTTGCCGACCGAGGCGACAAGATATCGTTCGAGGCTGTCGATGGTACTCTCCACGAAGGATTCGTTGACCATTCTGCTAAGCTGTGTGTGTTCACCGACCATCAGATTTTCGACCGTTTCCACAAATATACACTCAAAAGCGACCGCGCCCGTTCTGGCAAACTCGCCCTTTCGCTGCGTGAGCTTGGGCAGATTGAAGTCGGCGACTATATAGTGCATGTCGACCATGGTGTGGGCAAATTCGCCGGGCTGCTGCGTACGAACATCAACGGTAAGATGCAGGAGGTCATAAAGCTTGTTTATCAGAACAACGACATACTTTTTGTGTCGATACACTCGCTCCACAAGCTTGCCAAGTACCGTGGCAAGGAAGGCGTGCCGCCTAAAATAAACCGCATAGGCTCGGGCGCATGGCAGAAGATGAAGGAGCGCACCAAAAGTAAGCTCAAAGACATCGCGCGCGACCTCATCAAACTATATGCCGCGCGGCGCGACGAGAAGGGCTTCGCTTTTTCGCCCGACACATATCTGCAAAACGAGCTTGAAGCGTCGTTCATCTACGAAGATACCCCCGACCAGCTGACGGCGACGCAGGCTGTGAAGGCCGATATGGAAAGCGAACGGCCGATGGACAGGCTCGTCTGTGGCGATGTGGGCTTCGGAAAGACCGAGATTGCCATCCGTGCCGCGTTCAAGGCGGCGGTCGACGGCAAGCAGGTGGCGGTGCTTGTGCCTACTACGGTGCTTGCGTATCAGCATTTCCATACGTTCTCCGACCGGCTGAAAGAGTTCCCGGTTAGGGTAGAATATCTGTCGCGTGCCCGTACGGCCAAAGACACCAAAGCCATACTTGCCGATTTGGAAGCCGGCAAAATCGACATTGTGATAGGTACGCACAAGCTTATCGGCAAGAGCGTGAAGTTTAAAGACCTCGGACTGCTTGTCATTGACGAGGAGCAGAAATTCGGCGTGGCTGTCAAAGAAAAGCTCAGGCAGCTCAAAGTGAACATCGACACCCTTACGATGACGGCGACGCCTATTCCGCGCACGCTGCAGTTCTCGCTTATGGGCGCACGCGATTTGTCGACCATAGCCACGCCTCCGCCCAACCGATATCCTATAATAACTTCGGTTGACGCGCTTAGCGACGAAACCGTCGCCGAGGCCGTCAACTTCGAGCTTGCACGCAACGGCCAGGTCTTTTTCGTGAATCACCGCATAGAGGGGCTTTACGAGCTTGAAGCCATGCTCAAACGGCTCGTTCCCGACGCCCGTGTGATAGTTGCCCATGGGCAGATGCCGCCCGAAAAGCTTGAAAAGGCCATCAACGACTTCACTGCGCACGACTACGACGTACTGCTTGCCACCACCATAATAGAGAGCGGCATCGACATGCCCAATGTCAACACAATAATAATAAACAACGCCCAGAATTTCGGCCTAAGCGAGCTGCATCAGCTCAGAGGACGTGTGGGGCGTAGTTCGCGCAAGGCCTTCTGCTATCTGATGGTGCCGCCCGGACAGCCGTTGTCGGCCGACGCGCGGCGGCGCCTGCAGGCCATTGAGAGTTTCTCTGACCTCGGGTCGGGCATACACATAGCCATGCAGGACCTCGATATCCGCGGTGCCGGCAACCTTCTCGGTGCCGAGCAGAGCGGTTTCATTGCCGACCTGGGCTATGAAACTTATCAAAAAATTCTCAGGGAAGCCGTGGTTGAGCTGCGCACCGAAGAGTTCCCCGACCTTGCCGACGATGCCGGGCAGAAGGAAGAGGAGTTCGTTGCAGACTGTGTGATAGAAAGCGACCTCGAACTGCTGCTGCCGTTCAGCTATGTTCCGCAGGAAAGCGAGCGTATAGCCCTATACCAGGAACTCGACAGCATAGAGCGTGACGACCAGCTCGAAGCATTTGAGGAGCGTCTGCGCGACCGTTTCGGACGCATACCCGACGCCGCACTCGAACTGCTGCGCGTGCCCAAACTGCGCCGTTTGGCGCGCCGTCTCGGTGTAGAGAAGGTGGTTATGAAGCAAGGCTCGATGTTCCTGTTCTTTGTCGATGAGTCGAACAAGGCCTATTACCAGTCGCCTATGTTCGGGCGTCTGCTTAACTATCTGCAGCACAATCCTCAGCGCGTGCACATACGCGAGCGCAACGGCCGCCGCAGCTTCTCAATCGACCGTGTCCCCACAGTCTCTGCCGCCTTGGCGATACTCGGCGAAGTGCTGTCGCTCGATGCGATATGAGGCCTATTTGGCCTGTTTGTCGTCGTCTTTGAAGAGCTCGTCTTTTTCGTCGAGGATGAAATCGGTCGAGAGCAGTGAGATGAATTTTGTGATTTGTTCGAATGCTTTTTCGGTTTCGGCCGAGACGGGTTTCTTTGCGAGACGCAGCATGAGCATGCCGTAGAGGGCGTTGAAGCATGTCTCTATTTCGCCGGCGCGGTCTTCGCCGGCTTTTGCACGCAGTTCTACGATGAACGGCAGGGTGTTGTAGAACTCTTTTCGGTATCCGTCGAAGCGTGGGCGAGGGTCGGCGAGTATGCGCCGGTGCAGGTCGGCGAGCTGCCCGATGGTGTTTTTGTTCATCTGCAGATGCCCTTTTTCGACGACGTCTTCTCGTCGCATCATGTCGATGAGCGATTCGTACCATTCGAGCATTGCCTTCTGCTGTTCGGGAGATAGATTGTAGCGGCTCACGACGTTTTCGTTAATTTTGTCGATGTCGAGTCCGTTGGCGCGTATGAGGTCTTCTATCTGCCACATGTAGAGCAGATATTGTGCTATGTTTTCTTTGCGGAGTTGCGAAGCGATAAGCATTTTGTGTCCTTTTTATTTTTCTTTGCCGAAGATTGCGTCGTGGCGGTGCAGTAGGTTGAGGAATCGCAGGTCGTCGCGCAGTGGGCCGACGTTGACGCGACCGTCGACGGCTTCAGTCCAGTCGTGGTAGTTGGCGTATCCGAGGTCGAGGGCTTCGGCGGCGCATTTCATGGCCTTTTCGGTGTCGCCTGCCTGGGCATAGAAGCATGCGCCGTAGTAGTGTATTAGGCCGTCGTAGTCGGGAGCCGTCTTGAGTATGTTTTCCATCCACTTGGCGCCTTGGACTTTGTCGCCGAGGAAGAGCTGTGCGAAGCCTTTGAGCGAGCGCGGATTGTCGATGAAGAAGTGTTCCATCTCCGTCACTTTTTCATATAGCTGACGGGCCGCCGACTGTTTGTTGAGGTATTTTTCGAGCACCCATGCGCGCAACATGGGGTAGAGGGCGTTTTCGGCGTCGTTGAGCATGGCTTCGCCGAGCAGGTTGGATGCTTCGTCGTAGTTGCCGGTTCCGACATATCCCATTGCCATTTCGACGAGAGCTTCGTTCGACTGGCGGTCGACGGCAAGCGCCTGTGCTCCGGCCTTGATGGCGTCGTCGTAGCGTTTGAGGGCGCGCAGTGCCCGTGAGCGCACCACGTAGTACGATGCGTTGTCGCGTATCATGGAAAGCGCGCGGTCTACATTGTCGAGGGCGCTTTCGTAGTTGCCGAGGGCGTATTCGCATTCGGCGATTGAGGCGTATATGCCGTGGTAGTTGTACAGTTTTTCGTCGAGGATGACGCGGTAGTCGTTTATGGCCGCGAGGTAGTGGTAGTGTGCCTGGGCCACGACGGCGCGTATGTAGCGGAACATGCCGACCTGCGGTGCCTGCGCTATTGCGTTGCTCAGACCTGCCATAGCTGCCGGATAGTTGGTGTTGCCGTATTCGAGCAGTTCGTTCATTGCGCGCGGATGTTTGTTGTCGGAGCTTATGGCGAGTATGAGGTCGTCGACGGCACCGTTGTGGTCGCCCATCAGCCTGCGTACGGAAGCGCGGCGCACGTATATCTCGGCGTTGTTGGGGTCGAGGTTTACGGCTTCGGCGAGTTTCTCGTTTGCGGTGCCGAGGTTGTTTTCTTTGACGGCAACGCGTGCCTGGCCTATGTATGCTTCGGGTGCGCGCGAATTCAGACGTTCGAGGCGCTGGTAGTCGGCTTTGGCTTCGGCATATCGGCCGAGGGTGTATTCGGTGTTGGCTTTCTGATATATTACGGAGTAGGAGTCGGGCGCGATTTTTTCGGCTTCGACGAGGTCGGGCAGAGCTTGGGTCTCACGGCGTGTCTGGTTGTATATGCCTGCGCGGAGCACGTAGGCGCGCAGCCTTACGTCTTCTTCGGTGGCCGGTGCGTATTCGAGCACTTTGTTGACATCGGCAAGAGAGCGGATGTATTCGCTGTGGCGGTAGTACTCGTCGGCTCGCGACAGCAGTACGTTGTAGTCGCGAGGGTTTTCGCGCAGTTCTTCTTCGTATACGGCGAGTACGGCCTGTGTCATCGGGTTCTGTATTCCCGACTGGGCTTTAACCGTAGGGACTATTATGCTTGAGGCTGTCAGAATGGCCGTCAGGGCTATTTTGCGTAATGTCATGATGGAGTTTGTTTTTTCAGAAAGAGTCGATGGTGCGCCTTATGGCGACGAGACGTTCGAGGAGCGGTTCGAGGAGGTCGAGACGCAACATGTTCGCGCCGTCGCTTTTTGCGGTCTCCGGGGTGGGATGGGTTTCCATAAATAGGCCGTCGGCGCCTGTGGCCACGGCGGCACGGGCTATTGTCTCGATGAGGTCGGGCTGTCCGCCGGTTACTCCCGCGGCAGTGTTGGGCTGCTGTAGCGAGTGCGTGCAGTCGACGATTACCGGGCATTTGGAGCTTTGCTGCATTTCGGGCACTCCGCGGAAATCGACAATAAGGTCGCCGTAGCCGAATGTCGTTCCGCGCTCGGTGACGGCAACGTCGGTGTTTCCGCATGCCCTGACTTTTTCGACGGCGAAGCGCATTGATGCCGGTGCGAGGAATTGGCCTTTCTTTATGTTTACGGCTTTTCCGGTTCGTGCTGCAGCGGTCAGTAGGTCGGTCTGCCGGCAAAGGAATGCCGGTATCTGGAGTATGTCGACGAAGTCGGCTGCCATTGCGGCTTCGGCCGGCTCGTGAATGTCGGTGACTACGGGCACTCCGAGTTCGCGGCCGACGGCCGAAAGTATTGTCAGGGCCTTTATGTCGCCAATGCCGCTGAACGAATCGAGGCGGCTGCGGTTTGCCTTTCGGTAGCTGCCTTTGAAAGCGAAGGCAATGCCGAGACGGTCGCAGATTTCTTTAATGCGACGCCCGATGGCGAATGCCATTTCTTCGCCCTCTATAACGCAAGGGCCGGCAAGCAGGAAAAATCCGGGTTGCGACTGTAGTTTATGGAATGTATTCATAGTTCTAACGGTGCTGCTTGGTTGAGAGTGTGTATGGTGTTTACGGCTACCAACGCGGCGGTTTCGGTGCGCAGGCGGTTGTCGCCCATCGATATGGGTTCGAAGCCGCTGCCGTAGATTGCCATTTTGAGTTCTACGGGGTCGAAATCGCCTTCAGGCCCTATCATGATGGCCACGTCTTTCGGTGCAACGTAGTTGCGAGCCAAGAGAGTCCTTGGTGTTCTTTCGTCGCAGTAGCCCATATATTTTAGGCAGTCGGAGTCGCACAGGCTATTGAGGAAACCGCCTATGGGTACCATTTCATCGATTTGCGGCAGTGTGGCCTTTAGAGATTGCTTCATGGCCGATACGGCGATTTTTTCGAGGCGTTCGCGTTTGATTTCTTTTCGCTCGGAGCGGCTGCAGAGCAGCGGCACAAATCGGTCGATGCCGATTTCGACGAGTTTTTCGATGAGCCACTCCATACGGTCGAGGTGCTTTGTCGGAGCTACGGCGACGGTAATGGACGGGTTCCACACTTTGGGCAGAGGTGTGCGGTAGTCGATGCGCACCATGGCGTGCTTGGGGTGTGCGTCGAGCAGGGTGCATCCGAAGAGGTTTCCGCGTCCGTCGACCACTTCGATGGTGTCGCCGGGCTGTTTGCGGAGAACGCGCACAGCATGTCCGCTTTCGGTTTCGGGAAGCGTTGCGGTCGATTCGATGTCGGGGGCGTAGAAGCGTATCATTCAGAAAAGGGGTCAGATTGCGTTGTCGCTGTCGGCTGTTGCTTCGGCGGCTTCGAGCTGTGTCTTGTCGGCTTTTGTGTCTTTGTCGTGGAAAATCAACATGAACAGGACTGCGACTACGAGGGCATATCCGGCGAAGATAAGCCATGAGTGGCTCCAACCTTCGATTTGCGCCATGCCTTCAGGCTGTGAGTTGACGTAGTGGTTGATGACCTGTTGCGCAACGAGGGTGCCGACTGTAGCCCCTATACCGTTTGTCATAATCATGAACAGACCCTGGGCCGAGGAGCGTATGTCGACGGTAGTCTTTTTGTCGACGTATAGCGAACCTGAGACGTTGAAAAAGTCGAATGCGATGCCGTAGACAATCATTGAAAGGATAAACAGCCATACACCCGAGCCGGGGTTGCCTATGCCGAAGAAACCGAAGCGGAACACCCATGCGGTCATAGCCATGAGCATAACCACTTTTATGCCGAAACGGCGGAGAAAGAAGGGTATAAGCAGTATGCACAATGCTTCGCTCATTTGTGAGATGGATATCAGGGCGTTGGCATTGTGCACGCCCCAGGTGTCGGCGTATTCGGGAATCGAGCCGAAGCCTTGTATGAAGGGGTTGGCGAAGCCGTTTGTTATCTGTAGCGATACGCCCAGAAGCATGGAGAATATGAAAAATATGGCCATCTGTTTGTCTTTGAACAGGGCGAATGCCTTGAGGCCGAGTGCGTCGGACAGTGATTTGCGGTCGCCTTTGCTTGTGGGGCATTTAGGCATGGTGAGTGAGTACAAGGCCAATGCGAAGCTTAGAACGCCCGATGTGACAAGCTGTGCCGCCGTGTTCTGAAAGCCTGTGAAGTTGACAAAGAGCATGGCGCATATGAAGCCGATAGTGCCGAAAACACGTACGGGCGGAAAATGCTTGACGGTGTCGAGACCGGCTTTTTCGAGCGCGGTGTATGCCACGGAGTTCGACAGCCCTATGGTGGGCATGAAAAATGCCACCGACAGGGTATAGAGCGTGAAGAGCGCGCTGAAGCTCGGAGCGGAAGCCGACATGCCGTAGAACCCGGCGGCAAGCATGAATGCTCCGGCGAGGATGTGGCAGAGGCTAAGTGTTTTCTGTGCCTGTATCCATCGGTCGGCCACAATGCCGACAAGCGCCGGCATGAATATGGACACGACGCCTTGGATGGCGTAGAACCATCCGATTTCTTCGCTGAGGCCTATACGGAAAAGATATGAGCCTAAAGAGGTGAGGTATGCGCCCCATACGGCGAACTCAAGGAAGCCTAATGCAGCGAGGCGTGCTTTCAGTGTGAACGTTTTCATTATCTTGTGATGTTTTTCGGTTTCAGATTTTGTCGGTGTTGCCTTCGTCCGCGCCTTTTTTGCGTTGCAGTATTTCGCTTATGCGTGCCGCTTCTTCGTATTCTTCTTTTTCGATAAGGTCGGCGAGGGTCTGCTCGAGTTGTTCGATGGTGTAGTTTTCGGGTTTGGGGTCGGCATGATAGTCGGCACGCATGCCATACGGGCGGTTGTTTTCTTCGTTGTCGGTTTCGTCGGCCTGGTCGCTGTCGGGTTCGAGGTCGTCTTCGTCCAGCTCGCCCGGACGGGTGAATTCGCTGTCGTCGATTATGAAGCCGGTCGCTTCGACGATTTCGGGGGTGGTGAAGATGGGCGTGCCTGTGCGCAGTGCTATGGCAATGGCGTCGGAGGTGCGTGCGTCGATTACCACGGTGCGCTCACCGTCGGAAAAGCTCAGCTCCGAAGAGAATATGCCGTCTTCGAAGCGGTATATGTACACTTCTTTGAGTTTTACGCCGAATGCGTGGGCGAAGCTTACGAAGAGGTCGTGGGTCAGAGGCCTTGGTGTGCGTATGCCTTCGAGGCAGATGGCGATAGACTGTGCTTCGGCGGCTCCGATGACCACCGGAATGCGTCTTAGGCCCTTGTCTTCGGCAAGCACGAGGGCGTACGCCCCCGATTGGAGCTGGCTGTAGGACAGGCCAAGGACGTGAAGGCTGACTCGTTCGCTCATTGTCGTATTGTTTTATGCGTTTTCTGTTGAACGTCCGCTGATTATTCCCGAACCGAAACAAATGCGCCGGTCGGTGTCGTAGATGGCGGCGAACTGCCCCGGGGCAATGCCCTGTACTTTCACGTCGGAGTGTATGATATATTCGCCGGGAGCTCCGTCGGCTACGCGGCATATGCGTCCGGGCAGAAATTCGGGCGTATGCCGGTTTTTGAACGTCACGGCCACGCCGTCTGGGGCTGAGGCGCTGTCACCCCAGGGGTCGGCGGTGATGAAGTGCATTTCGGCAAGGTGTATGGTGCGTCCGTACTGTTTCTCGGTGTCGTAGCCGCGTGAAACGTAGAGCACGTTATCGTCGATGTTTTTCCGCACCACGAACCACGGGCCTCCGCTGAGACCGAGGCCTTTGCGCTGGCCTATGGTGTGGAACCAGTAGCCGCGGTGTTCGCCGAGCTTGCGTCCGGTCTCTATCTCGATTATGGCTCCGGGGCGTTCGCCCAGATGGCGACGGATAAAGTCGTTGTAGTTGATTTTGCCGAGGAAGCATATGCCCTGCGAGTCGCGCCGCAGCGCGTTGGGCAATTTTGCTTCGGCTGCTATACGGCGCACTTCTGCTTTGGGAAGCTCGCCGAGCGGAAAGACGAGGTGGCTGAGTTGCTCTCCCGATATTCGTGCGAGGAAGTCTGTCTGGTCTTTGACGGGGTCGACGGCCGTGGCGAGCCATTTTCGGCCTTCGTTGTCAAAGAGGGTAGAGGCATAGTGGCCGGTTGCCGTCTGCATGAACTCGAGTCCCCACCGTTGTTCGAAATATCCGAATTTGATGATGGAGTTGCACATTATGTCGGGGTTGGGCGTAAGGCCGGCCTTGACGGTGCGCAGGGCGTAGTCCATGACATTGTCCCAATACTCCTGATGGAGCGACACGACGTCGAACGGCAGGCCGTAGCGGCGTGCTATGAGCGTGCACATTTCGATGTCTTCTTCGGCCGAGCAGTCGCCTTCGCCGTTGTCGAGGCCTATGCGTATGTAGAACAGATGGAGCGGCAGCCCCTGTTCGGCAAGCCGGTGCACTACCACGGCGCTGTCGACACCGCCTGAAATGAGCACTGCTGTCGTGGCGCTTTTGTTCTCTGTCATTTCTTTGATGCTTGGTTTGCGGCGCGGAATGCCCCCATGAGGTAGTCGGCGTCGAGTTCGGTAGCGAGTACTTTGCGGCGCGAGTTCAGAAATACGAACAGCGGTGTCGAGCGCAGGTCGAAGTAGTCGTATGCCTCGGGCATCGCAACCACCGTCCACTCTTTCGGAGCGGCGTCTTTGGCCTTTTGCCAGTTTTCGTCGTCGGGTTCGCCGGGATATATGCTCACAACGACGAGCTCGCCGCGCTCAATGAGTTCGCGCGTGTTGGGGTCGGCTCCGAGGCGTATGCGTGCCATGGTGCAGTCCATGCAGTCGGGGTCGTTGAAGAACAGCAGTATGGAGCCTTTGCCGGAGATGTCGGCGAGCGAGCCTTTGGAGCCGTCGGCGTTGACAAAGGGTATGTCGGGCATGTTAGAGCCGACGCTGCTGCTTTCGATTATTTTAGCGTGGGCCTCAAACCGGGCTTTGTCGGCTTTCTTGATTTTTTTGTTGCTCGCGGCGGCTTTGGCGAAAGGAAGATAAAGCTCGGTCGAGCGTATTTGTGCCGTGTCGCTGTAGAGCCAGTTTTCGGCCATTGTGGCGAGCTGTAGCGTTTCAGGGCCTTTTTTCGAGAAGCGTGCCATAAGACGGTCGATGGCATGGTGGACGGTGTCGGCCGTTGCGTGCGGCATTATTGAAATCCAGTCGCCGAAAGCGCGGTTTAGTTTGTCGGGCTTGGTGAATGCCGTGCCGAAGTTGCAGCGGTCCCAGAAGCGCGATACGATATAGTCGCAACGCGGCTGAAGGGCCATCATCGTGTCGGGCGCGACGGGATATATGAAAAGGTCGCCCGAAGCGGCTTCGGCCCGTTGGGACAGTCCTGAAACGAGGGCAAAGAGGATTAGTATGCTGCTGAAAAATTTTTTCATTGTTGTGCTGTCTTTGTCTGCCATAGGCAATAACGCACAAAATTAGCAAAAATGTTGTAGAAGCACAAATAAAAAATCGGCGCGACAGCCGTTGTGCGGAGCCGCGCCGTAGGGTTCGGATGGTGTCGCAGATTATTTTGCGGCCAGGGGTGCCGGCACGTTGTATACGCGCGACGCGAGCTCCTGGTCGAGCATGTAGAGTGCGAGACCGTCGCCTGCAATGAGTTTGAGGCGGTCGATGAGGTTGTGGGCGGTCTCTTCTTCTTCGACCTGCTCAGATACGAACCAGTCGAGTTTGCCGCGTGTGGCATAGTCGTGCTCCTGTTCGGCGAGGGCGTAGAGGGCGTTTATCATTGCGGTCACCTTTTCTTCGTGTTCGAGGGTGTGCTCGAAGGCTTCGAGAGGCGACTCCCAGCTTGTGGGTACGGCGTCGATGGCTTTCAGCTCTACACGTCCGCCGCGAGAGAGAAGGTAGTTGATGAAGATTTCGGCATGTGCCTGTTCTTCTTTGAATTGGATGCGGAACCAGTTGGCTATGCCCTGATGGCCTTCGGCTTCAGAGTGCATGCCCATTGCGAGATAGAGATATGCCGACCAGAATTCGGCGTTGATTTGCTGATTGATAGCGTCTTGAATTTTAGGACTTATCATAGTTGACAGTGTTTATGTTAAGTTATACGTTATTTTTTTACTGCGAGGCCGATTGCGTGCCTATGGTCGGCGGAGCGTTCGAGCAGCGGCTCGAATGTGAAGTCGCGCCCAAGGCCGGTTGTGTCGGCATACATGGGGAAAAGCACGAGTGTGCCTGCCGGTTCTTTGGCGGCTTGGCTGAGTTCGTCGATTGCACGCATACGGTCGTTGAGATAGTAGTTCAACGAATAGAAGCGGTATTCGGTTCCGGGGTTCAGCGACAGTATTTTTGCAGTCGGGTCGGCTGTCAGCCTCTGCAAGGCTTTCATGTCGCTTTTGGGGTTTAGGATTGCCGGCATGCCTATGGCTATGTAGGCGACATATAGTGCCCATATTATAGCGCACAAATGGCCTATAGGGCTATGGCGGTTGACAAACCATGCTATGCCGAAGGCAAACGGCAGGGCGAGTATGGCGTAGCCCCACCAGGGTATTGCCTCGGTCGGAAGCGAGGGTATTGGCCATATTTGTATGGTGGCCAAAGCAAGTGGAGCCAAGACGGCAAGGACGGCCATGAACCATGTGAAGAAACGCACTGCTTTAGCTGCGGCCTTGCTGTCGATGACCGACGCTATTCCGTAACATATGAAAGGATATGCCGGAAGGAGATAGACCGAGCGCTTGCTTGCCGGTATGCAGTAGAAGCCTATGATGAGCACTGCGGCTACAAGCGACAGCAGCGCCGCCGACGATAGCCGAGAGCCGTGTTGCGGCCTGCGTCTCGCGAAGCATGCGGCCAACAGGAGCACCGTCCATGGCAACAGGCCTGCGATGAGGGTGACGAAGTTGTACCAGAAGGGCTTGATGTGGCTGTCGTAGGACATCGTGCCTGTGAGGCGCCCTATATTTTCTTCGTACATCAGGTCGGCAAACTCTTTTCCTCCTTGCTGATATGCGGCGATATACCACCATGATGTGAGCGCCAGGGCTGCGGCCGCAAGGCCGAGCATTTTGAAGAGGGTCGGGAAGAATTTATCGTGGCGCAACAGTCGGTATACGCCCATGACGAAGCACGGCAGCAATGCCCCTACAGGGCCTTTTGTCAATGTGGCGCATGTGAGCAACAGGAGCACGGCGAGGTAGAGCCATCCTTTTCGCTTCGGGGAGTGTTCACGGATGTGGTACATCAGGTAAATTGCGCCTACCATGCAGGCTGTCAGCACCATGTCGAGGCGGCATGCCACCGATGCGCGGAACACTTCGAAGCATCCGATGGTAACGAATGAGAATATCATTGCGAAGCGTGTGCCGCGTTCGCGTGCGGCCCAAACGTATCCGCCCATTACCATCGCGATTGAAGCGAGTGCCGACGGCAGACGCGATAGATATTCGGTTACCACACCGCCGTTGAACAGCCATGCGAAAGCGGCTATGAGCCAACCCATGAATGGCGGCTTGTAGGGGATGTCTCCGCCGTAGTTCTCGGGCAAAATCCAGTTGCCGCTTTGTAGCATAGACACTGCCACGATGGCTTCGCGCGGTTCTCCTTTTGAGTAGAACAGCGTCTCTCCGAGCCACGGGAGAAGCAGAAGGCACAGGGCGACAAACACTACCGAAGCGCCGCCGGGAATATAGGATTGAGAACGTCGGAACATGCCGCAAAGATAATTCACTTGTCGATATTATGCAAAAAAATATTTAGAGTGGCGGCATCGCTAAAATAAAGTTGTATAAAAAGGTGTCGGGCATCTGTCAATTACAGAAAATTTTCGTAAATTTGCGGCAAGATAGCGAACGACAAGTTTCTGCAAATATAAAACACAACATACCAAGTTATTAAGTAACAGTATTATGAAAATCGAAAAAATCATCGGACGTGAGGTGCTCGATTCGCGCGGCAACCCCACCGTAGAAGTAGACGTAATCCTCGAATCCGGCGCTTTCGGCCGTGCATCCGTTCCTTCGGGCGCATCGACAGGCGTAAACGAAGCTCTTGAGCTTCGCGACGGCGACAAGAGCCGTTATATGGGCAAGGGCGTGCTCAAAGCCGTGGCTAATGTCAACGGCCCCATCGCAGCCGCTCTCGTAGGCATGAGCGCCCTCGACCAAATCGCCATCGACGAGACCATGCTTGCTCTCGACGGCACCGATACCAAGAGCAACCTCGGTGCAAACGCCATCCTCGGCGTTTCGCTTGCCGTTGCCAAGGCTGCCGCAAACTATCTCGACCTGCCCCTCTACAAATATATCGGCGGCTGCAACACTTACGTTCTTCCCGTGCCGATGATGAACATCATCAATGGCGGTGCTCACTCCGACGCCCCCATCTGTTTCCAGGAATTCATGATTCGTCCTATCGGCGCAACTTCTTTCAAAGAAGGCATCCGCATGGGCACCGAAGTGTTCCACAACCTCAAGAGCGTACTCAAAGCCCGCGGCCTCAGCACTGCAGTAGGTGACGAAGGCGGCTTCGCTCCCACTCTCGAAGGCACTGAAGATGCCCTCAACGTAATCATACAAGCTATCGAAAAAGCCGGTTATGTTCCCGGCAAGGACGTTACCATCGGCCTCGACTGCGCTTCGTCGGAGTTCTACAAAGACGGCGTATACGACTACACCTGGAAACAGGGCGCCAACGCTCCCAAACTCTCCAGCAAAGAGCAGGCTGACTTCCTCAAGAAGCTCGTCGACGAATTCCCCATCGACTCGATTGAAGACGGTATGGCAGAAGGCGACTGGGAAGGTTGGAAAATCCTCACCGACCTTATCGGCGACCGTTGCCAGCTCGTAGGCGACGACCTTTTCGTTACCAACGTAAAATATCTCGAAAAAGGCATCGAACTCGGCTGCGCAAACTCTATTCTCGTGAAAGTAAACCAAATCGGTTCGCTCACCGAAACTCTCCGCGCCGTAGAACTCGCACAGCGTAACGGTTACACCGCCGTTATTTCGCACCGTTCGGGCGAAACCGAAGACGCTACCATCGCCGACATCGCCGTTGCTACCAACGCCGGCCAAATCAAGACCGGTTCGGCAAGCCGCTCCGACCGTATGGCCAAATACAACCAGCTCCTCCGCATTGAAGAGGAACTTGGCTCGGCTGCACGCTATGGCTACGGCAAAAAGACCCGTCGCGCTGAATAATCAGTAGTGATTATCCTACAATAACCTCATTCAAGGGGTGTGCCAAAGACAATGTATGTGGTTGGCGCACCCCTGTTTTTTTACATTTCTTATAATGGGCAATGAAAAACAGGCATCACGGCCGATGGTGAGCGTGGCGATGATAGCCTATAACAAGGCCGATGTCATTGGTGATGCCATAAAGGGTGTTGTCAGCCAATGGGCCCCGTTTGAAATAGAACTCATAATTGTCGACGATGCGTCGACCGACACGACATATGCCGTAGCGTCGGAGTGGGCACGCCGCTACCCCGACATAATCAAGCTTTACCGCAATGCCGCAAACAAGGGCTTGCAGGCCAATTACGTCGAGGCTTTCAGCCACTGCCGTGGTAAATATCTCGCCGTGTGCGATGCCGATGATTATTGGATCTACCGTCGCAAACTTGCCGTGCAGGTCGGTTATATGGAGCGGCATCCCGAATGTGCGCTCACGTTCCACCGGGTGGTGAACTACTATGAGAAGGACGGCACCATGAGTCTCAGCAACGGCGGTCAGCGGCGCGACTGTGACATCATTGCCCTGAGCCGCAGCAATTTCATCACCAACCTGTCGGTGGTCTACCGTAAAGATTTGGTCGATTTGACGCGGCTTCCGTCGTGGATACTCGACGACCGTTCGCCCGACTATGCCATGCACATGCTCTATGCCCGTCATGGGAACATACATTATTTCCGCCGTCCCATGGGTGTGTACAGAATAGGCGCGTCGGGCGCATGGAGCCTTACGGAGCGTTACCGGCGCCTTGAAATGTCGCTCAGTGTGCGAGAGCATCTGCTCGACACCTTTGGCGACATGCCCGATGTGGTTTCGGGACTTGAACGTTCGGTGCGCGATATTTTGGTCGCCATGGTCTCTGCCGCCGGAGATGACGATGCGCGGCGTTCGTATGCTTTGGGCAAACTTAGACAGCGTTTTCCCGATTTTGACGAGGCTGCGATACAGCAGTACGGGACTGCTGTGGCGACGCAATCTTCTGTAAAAAAACTACTTACATTTATCAGAGCATCGGTTTCGCGCCTGCTGCCCCTGCCTAAGCCTTGACGGCCCGCTGCGGTGCGGCCTTGCTGATTGTCACCAGCCAAACGCCGGCGAAAATCAATGCGACTGCAAGTATCTTGGAGGGTGTGAAGCTGTCGAGGCCGAGCCATATGCCGACTGCCGAGGCCACAACAGGCTGAACGTAGTTGTACATGCCCACGAGCGTTGGGCGGAGCGCTTTCTGCCCGACCATCACGAGGATGTATGAGCCGAAAGTCGAGCCTACAACCACATATGCAATGCCGCAGGCTTCGGCCGCGCTCATTTGGTGCCAAGGCGTGGCAACGATGGTGGAGATGGAGAAGGGGAGCACCGCTATGGCGGCGAATAAGAACATCCATTTCATCAGAGTCACCAAGGAGTAGCGACGGATGAAGTTCTTATATAAGGTAAGGTATAACGCATAGCTGAATTGTGCGCAGAATACGAGTGTGTCGCCGAGTGCCGGTTTCGAGCCTGAAACGGCGTGTGATGCCGTACCCAAAACCAGCAGTAGCGCTCCCGAAGCACCGAGGGCTATGCCTGCGATTTTCTTTACGGTAATAGGCTCTTTCAGAAACAATGCCGCGAGCACCATAACCCACATAGGCATTGTGGTGGTTATTATAGATGCCTCGCCGGGCGAGGTCAGTCCGACACCGAAAATGAAGCATCCCTGGTTGCACACGATGCCGAGCATGGCGGCGCCGGCAAGCCTGAGCAGGTCGGATGTCGGGACGTGTTCTTTGGGTAGAAAGAGCGACAAGAGCCAGAAGAGGGCTGCTGCGCCGACAATCCTGAAATCGGTCAGTAAAAGAGGTGTCACCACGGCTCCGGCCAATACCATTTTAGCGATGGGTGACATCAGACCCCACAGGAGATTTGCGCCGAACATCGACAGATGCCCTCTGATTTGTGTCCTATCCATTTGTTGAAGAAGAATTGATGCGCAAAGTTACAACTTTTGCACAAGGCGAAAAAATTTCGTAGCTTTGTAATTGTTATTCCAAAGACCGATAGAAACGATGCTTGAAACCGTAAGGCCATTTCTGAACAGCCATATAAGCGGGCCCTGGAGCGCCGCTCTTATAAACCTGATATTGCTTGTGGGCATATTCATGGTGTCGATAGCTGTCTATTACCTCACCAAGTGGCTGCTTCGTGCCGTAGAAGCCATCGTTCTCCGCAGCCCCACCAGCTGGGACGACGACCTGTTAAATCCGTCTTTTATGCGTGCCGTGTCGCAGCTGTCGCCTGCCATGGCCGTGCGTTGGCTCATTCCCGGCCTTTTCGGCGAGACGGTCGAGTCGGTGCACTGGCTGTCGGCTCTTACGTCGCTTTACATTGTATGGGCCATAGTGCGTATGTTCGTGATATTTGTCGGCAATCTGTACACGGCTTTTCTTCGTCGTCCCAAACTGAGGGGATATGCGGTGAAGGGCGTCTTCCAGATGGTGAAGCTGATTTTTATCGGCATCGGCGTGATTGTCGGTCTCAGCATACTTATAAACCGCAGTCCGGCGACCATTCTGACGGCGCTCGGCGCTTCGGCGGCAGTTCTGATGTTGGTTTTTCAGGACACTATACTCGGCCTTGTGGCGTCGGTGCAGCTCACCGCGAACAAGATGCTGAAACGCGGCGACTGGATTGAAGCCGATAACAGCGGCATAAACGGTGAGGTGCTTGAGGTGACGCTTACGTCGGTGAAAGTGCGCAATTGGGACAATTCGGTGTCGACCATTCCGCCATATTCGCTTATAAAAGGTTCTTTCCGCAATTATCAGCCGATGCGTTCTTCGGGAGGACGCCGGGTGGTTCGTCCTATTTACATAGACATGAACACCGTGCGTTTCTGTTCTGCCGCCGAACTTTCGCATCTCGATGAAATAGGATGGCTCGAAGGGCTTGGCGTAGACCCAAGCTCGCGGATTGTGAACCTGCAGCTTCTGCGTCTCTACCTTGATGCTTATCTCGGCCGCCATCCCGAGGTCAATCAACAGCTTACCTATATGGTACGCCAGCTTGAACCTACGCCGTCGGGCTTGCCACTTGAGCTGTATTTCTTTATCCGCAATGTAGAGTGGAAGGCGTTCGAAGGCATTGCAAGCGATATTTTCGACCATGTCTATGCCGTCGTGCACGAGTTCGGTCTGAGCATCTACCAGACACCGGCCGGTACAGATTTGGAACGTGTCAACCAAAGGACGTAAGCTATGATGCGCCGTATAGTATTGTCCCTGCTCCTGGTGTTTGTCTCTCTGCAGGGCTTTGCAGAGCCTCTTTCGGCGAAAGGTCTGTGTTGGTTCAATTTTCATGCAGGTGACGGTGCTAATGCGGTTTTCAGCATTTTCCGCGACAGCAGTGGCCGCAATTGGGTCGGTTCGACCTCGGGCCTCTATCTTTTCGATGGCTACCAGTCGTATGCGGCAAAGTATGACTCATGGACGTTCCGGGCGCAGATTTATGCCATGGTCGAGCATGACGGATTTATTTTTCTGGGCACAAATGACGGTCTTTTTACTCTTGACCCCGATAAAAATACCGTACGGGTTGTTGAAGGTGCGTTCCCACGTGAAATCCGTGCTTTGCTGAAGGTCGATAACGAGCTGTGGATAGGGTCGCTTGGAGGGCTTTACCGTTATAATTTCGTTACCGGGGCGGTTGCCGACGTGTCGCGCGAACTTCCCCATCATGCGGTTTATTCATTGCTTGAAAGTGCAGAAGGAAAAGTTTATATAGGAACGTACGACGGCCTTTGCGTGTATAATCCTGCAGAGGCGTCTTATGGCGAGTTTCCGCTGCCACGCACTCTTGCACCAGGCGGCAATGTCTTTGTCAATGCCATGGTAGAGGATGTTGCTTCGGGCATCCTGTATCTTGGCACTGAAGGTGCTCTGTTCAGTCTCGATGTTGCAGACGGAACTGTCGGGCGACAGTCGTGTTGCGACGGCAATTCGGTGAAATCACTCGCCCTGAGCGGTCTGAACGTGATTGCCGGCACCGACAATGGCCTGGTGTTCATTCCGGATGCCGGTGCGCCGACGGTGTTTCGCCACGATTCGCGGACGCCGTATTCGATAGCGTCGAATGTGGTGTGGAGCCTGTTTGCCGATGATTTGGGTAACGTATGGTGCGGCACCGAAGTCGGTGTCAGCATCATAGACTATCGTTCACCGGTGAGGGTGTATTCGTTGGCCGACATAACGGGCATAAGCGCCGGACAGCAGGTGTTCAAAATCTTTCGCGACAGCGACGGTTCTTTGTGGCTCGGCGGCACCAACGGTGTGATTATGTTCGGAGTCGACGGCGATGTGGAGTGGTTTATGCCGGGCAATGCGGGCCACAGTCTTTCGCATAACCGCGTAAGAGACATCATCGAGACTTCTGAAGGTGATGTGTGGGTCGCCACCGACGGAGGCCTCAATATCTTCGACCGCCGTACTAAAAGTTTCGTTAACCACCGTGTAACCGATTTCAAGCGCCGGCTCAACGCCAACTGGGCTTACGGCATCCTTGAAGATACTGCCGACAGTACCATATGGGTGGCTGGATATCTTGGCGGCGTGTTTCGCGAGAAACTGTCGCGCTTCCATGCCGAAGGTCTTTTGCACCGCGCCGACACGGTGCTCTCGGTCGAGGATGGCGGCATACATAACAATCTTATAGGACAGATTGTGCAGGATGCCGCGCGTAACAAATGGGTGTTGCATTTCAGAGACTCTTCGCTGACGCGTATCGACGGGCGCACATGTGCCGTAAGCCGTGTGAATGTCCGGGCCGTCACCGGCGAAGAGCCTACTATACTTTGCCCCGACCCACGCGGTGGTCTTTGGTGCGGTTTCTACGGCGGTGTGGCGCATATCGGTATGTCGGGCGCTGTAGGGGATGATATAGTGCATTTTCCGTTCGGCGGTTCCGACGAGACTGTCAGGGCCATGGCGTCTGTTGGTCGTAATCTTTGGGTTGCCACCACGTCGGCGGTGTGGGAGGTCGATGCGGCTGCCATGAAGGCGCGTGTGCTTCCGTTGCCTGCCAAGGCCTACACGGCAATCTACTATGACAAGCAGCTAAAGGAGGTAATACTTGGCGCAGTTGACGAAATCGTTACTGCCGACCCTTCGCGTCTACTGTCGTGGCCCGAAGATGAAGAAATAGCCATGCTACGTATCCGCGAGGGTGGCATGCAGGCAAGCATAGATTACCGGGGCGCAGCCGCCAAGGGGCGTTTCGACCTACCGAGCGACAACCGCGACATATCGGTCGACCTTGTCACGGCATACTTTTCGCCAAGCCAATATCTTCGCTTCTGTTATCGTCTTGACGGCGACAAGTGGCAGCTGTTGCCCGACGGCGACAATTGCGTGAGGCTTACGTCGCTGGTCCCGGGCAGGCATAAGATGGAGTTTGCCATAGCCGGAGTTGAGGCTTCGACCAGGAAGGTCGATGTCGTTGTCGCAGAACCGTGGTATAGGACAAATCTTGCCTGGGCGCTCTATGCCATTGTTCTTGCAGGTGCTGTTGTGCTGATTGTGAGGGAAACACGTCGCCGACACCGTCGCCGTATCGAAGAAATGGAGCGCACAAATGCTCTTGCGGCTGTCGAGAACAGGCTCTTTTTCCTATCCAATATATCGCATGAGCTTAAGACGCCCTTGTCGATGATAATAGGCCCGTTGAGCAAAGTGCGTACGGGCGAAGACGCCGAGTCGGCAGCCGGAGACATAGAGACAGCCTATCAGAGTGCGCTGAAGCTGAATACGCTCATCCATCAGACGGTAGAAATCAATCGCATGGAACTGCGCTCCGAGAACATGCTGATATATTCTCGCATCGATGTGGTGGAGTTCTGCCGCGACATATTCGACAATTATAGGCGCAGCGAGCCGGGACGAACGTTTGTGTTCTCGGCAGAGCAGTCGCACATATATGCTCGCACAGATGCCGTCAAGCTTGAGTCCTTGGTTACAAATCTGTTGTCTAATGCGGTAAAATATACGTCGGACGGTTCTACGGTGGCGCTCAGCGTGTCGCTCGACGTTCACGATTTTGAGATTTCCGTTTCTGACGATGGAGTAGGCATACCGCAGAGCGAACAGTCGCTTGTGTTCCAGCGTCTTTACCGCTCGCCGCGCACTGCCGGCACGCGTGAGGGCACTGGCATCGGCCTTTACCTTGTGAGGCAGTATGCGCAGCTGCTCGGCGGTTCTGTTACGGTCGCCAGCCGTGTCGATGAAGGTTCGACCTTTACGTTGAGACTGCCTTTGGGCGAGGTCGATGAAGATGCGGACACGAGCGGCGAAGCGTCCGGCGACGTGGCGTCCGACAAGCGCAAGCGTGTGCTCATAGTCGACGATAACCGTTCGATAGCGTCGTTCATTTCGTCGTTGTTGTCGAAAGACTATAATTGTGCCGTCGCGGCCAACGGTAAAGCCGGTCTTACGGTAGCGGCAAGTTTCCGTCCCGACATTATAATATCCGACGAGATGATGCCCGTGATGTCGGGTCTTGAAATGAGCCGTCGCCTTAAAGACAACCCGAGCCTTGCCGCCATACCTATATTGTTGCTTACGGCCAAAGATACGCCCGGAATACACGGCGAGAGCATAGCCAACGGCATCGACGCTTTCATGCCCAAACCGTTCGATGCTCCTGCCCTGGTGGCCAAGGTGGCGCAGCTGATAGGTTCGGGCGAACGTATGCGGCAGAATATGATGCGCGACGCTCTTACGGCCTCGGAAACGGAGCCGGTGGAGACTTTTGCCGAAAAACAGCTCGCCGAAGTCAGCGCCGTGGTGGAGAACAATCTCTCGAACCCCGACCTAAATGTCGATTTCGTGTGCCGTGCCGTAGACATGAACCAGAAATCGCTCTACCGACTGCTGAAAAAGTATGTGGGTGTTTCGCCTGTGGATTATATCAGGCAGATGCGCCTGCGTAAGGCGGCCATGTTGCTTGAGCAGGACAAATTTTCGGTGAGCGAAGTCATGTATATGGTCGGGTTCAGTTCGTCGTCATATTTCTCGAAGTGCTTTACGGCGATGTTCGGCTGTTCGCCGGGACAATATCCGGGCGAACGCCCTGCCGACGGCTGACGCGCGGCTTCGGCAGAAGTTATCAACATCGGGGCGATTATTGCTCCGGCACTGTTGCATAATCGGCTTTTTTTTGCTAACTTTGCCGAGCTTGAAATCACAACTATGGACACAGCACAAAGTTACACTTACGAGGAGGCTCTCGAGGCTTCCCTTAAATATTTTGGCGGCGACGAACTCGCCGCTCAGGTATGGGTGAGCAAGTATGCCCTCAAAGACAGCGACGGCAACATATACGAGCTTACGCCCGACGACATGCACCGGCGCATAGCCGCCGAACTTGCCCGGATTGAGGCCAAATATCCGCAGGGCATGGACAGCGAAGAGATTTTCGGCCTCCTGCGCGATTTCCGTTATGTGGTGCCGCAGGGCAGCCCCATGGCCGGAATAGGCAACAACTACCAGGTGGGTTCGCTGTCGAACTGTTTTGTAGTCGGCATCGACGGCAAGCCCGACAGCTACGGAGGCATAATGCGCATCGACCAGGAGCAGGTGCAGCTGATGAAACGTCGCGGCGGAGTAGGGCACGATTTGTCGCATCTTCGCCCCAAAGGCATGGCCGTCAGGAATTCGGCGTTGACGTCGACGGGGCTTGTGCCGTTCATGGAGCGCTATTCCAACTCCACACGCGAGGTTGCCCAGGACGGGCGCCGTGGTGCGCTGATGATGACGGTGTCAATCAAGCATCCCGATTCGGAGGCTTTTATCGACGCCAAGATGACCCCCGGCAAAGTTACGGGCGCGAATGTGTCGGTGCGCATCGACGATGATTTCATGCGCGCCGTCGAGGCCGGCACGCCCTATCGTCAGCAGTTCCCTGTCGATGCCTCCGAGCCGCTCGTCACCAAAGATATCGATGCGGCCGCTTTGTGGCAGAAAATCGTAGCGAACGCATGGAAATCGGCAGAGCCTGGTGTGCTGTTTTGGGATACGATACGCCGCGAGTCGGTGCCCGACTGTTATGCAGACCTCGGTTTCGAGACAATCTCTACCAACCCTTGCGGCGAAATACCGCTGTGCCCCTATGACAGCTGCCGTCTGTTGGCCATAAACCTGTATTCTTTTGTGAAGAACCCCTTTACAAAAGACGCTAAATTCGATTTCGAGCTGCTTACGCACCATGTGCGCCGCGCCCAAAGGATTATGGACGATATCATAGACCTCGAAATGGAGAAAATCGACCAAATCCTTGTCAAGATAGAGTCTGACCCCGAGCCTGAAGAAGTCAAGGCTCCCGAGCGTGACTTGTGGCTGAAGATAAAGGAAAAGACACTCCGCGGCCGCCGTACCGGCCTTGGCACTACGGCCGAAGGCGACATGCTCGCCGCCATGGGCTACCGCTACGGTACGCCCGAAGCTACCGATTTCAGCGAGAAAGTGCACCGTGCCGTGGCTTTGGCCGCATATGCCGAGTCGGTCGAGATGGCGGCACAGCGAGGCGCTTTCGAGGTCTTTGATGCCGCGCGCGAGGCCGACAACCCCTACATCAAACGCCTGGCCGAAGCATCGCCCGAGCTGTACGAGCGTATGAAAGCCGTCGGGCGGCGAAACATAGCATGTCTTACCATAGCGCCGACAGGCACCACGAGCCTGATGACGCGCACCTCGTCGGGCATAGAGCCGGTGTTCATGCCCGTGTATAAACGTCGCCGCAAAATCAATGCCGCAGAAGCCGTGGCGCGTGTCGATTATGTCGATGATTCGGGCGACGCTTTCGAGGAATACATCGTATATCACCCCAAGTTCCTTGAATGGATGAAAATCGCCGGGATTGACACGGCAAAAGACTACACCCAGGCCGAACTCGACGAGATTGTGGCGCAGTCGCCCTATGCCGGAGCGACGGCAAACGACATCGACTGGCATGAGAAAGTGAACATGCAGGGCCGCATACAGCGTTGGGTCGACCACTCCATTTCGGTTACCATCAACCTGCCTGCCGACATAAGCGTCGAGGCTGTCGAAAGCCTGTACCGCCAGGCATGGCATGCCGGATGCAAGGGCTGCACGGTATACCGCGACGGTTCGCGCTCGGGCGTGCTTGTGGCCGTAGAGGCAAACAAGAAGAAAGACGTCCCGGCCGAAGGAAACCATCCGATAATGGCAAAGCGCCCCATAGAGCTTGAAGCCGATGTCGTGCGCTTCCAGAACAACAAAGAAAAGTGGATTGCTTTCGTCGGTCTTGTAGACGGACGCCCGTACGAGATTTTCACCGGCCTTGCCGATGACGAAGACGGCATATTCATACCCAAGTCGGTTTCCCACGGCAAAATTATCAAAGCCGTGGACGAAAACGGCAACAAGCGCTACGACTTCCAGTTCCTCAACAAACGCGGCCACAAGACCACCATCGAAGGCCTTTCGGACAAATTCAACCCTGAATATTGGAACTATGCAAAGCTGATATCGGGTGTGCTGCGCTACGGCATGCCTATCGACCAGGTGCTCAAACTTGTAGGCGGGCTCGAACTCAACTCGCAGTCTATCAACACATGGAAGATGGGCGTCGAGCGTGCCCTCAAGAAATATCTGCCTAACGGCACTACCGCTGCCGGCCAAAAATGCCCCAACTGCGGCCAGGAAACCCTTATCTACCAGGAAGGTTGCCTTATCTGCACCTCGTGCGGCACCTCGAAGTGCGGATAAAGCCGACAGGAAACATTTTAAAAGATTGTCCCGGACAGCCTCGCCGATAAAGGCGCGACAGTCCGGGACGCTTGTTTTTGTGCGGATTAAGCCTTTTTAAGGCATGGTTCTGTCGTGTGTAAGCTTTTTTTCGCTAAATTTGCGCTTTGAATTATAAACTTAACGACAATAAGATAATGGCTCAACAAGACGATGTATTCAAGAAAATCGTTTCCCACGCCAAGGAATATGGTTTCGTCTTTCCCTCCAGTGAGATTTACGACGGCCTGTCGGCGGTCTATGACTACGGCCAAAACGGTGTAGAACTTAAAAACAACATAAAACGCTACTGGTGGGACGCCATGACGCTCCTCCACGAAAACATTGTCGGCATCGACTCGGCCATATTCATGCACCCGACCATATGGAAGGCTTCGGGACATGTCGATGCTTTCAACGACCCCCTCATCGACAACCGCGACAGCAAGAAGCGCTACCGTGCCGACGTGCTGATAGAAGACCATCTTGCCAAAATCGACGATAAGATAGCAAAAGAGGTGGCGAAGGCCGCCAAACGTTTCGGCGACGCTTTCGACGAAGCCCAGTTCCGTGCCACCAATGCCCGTGTGCTCGAACATCAGGCCCACCGCGACGCCCTGCACGAACGTTTCGCCAAGGCCATGAACGACAACGACCTCGACGGCCTGCGTCAGATTATCGTCGATGAAGAAATTGTGTGCCCGATTTCCGGCACCAAGAACTGGACTGAGGTGCGCCAGTTCAACCTTATGTTCAAAACCGAGATGGGCAGCACTGCCGACGGCTCGATGACCGTATATCTGCGCCCCGAAACGGCTCAGGGTATCTTTGTGAACTATCTCAATGTGCAGAAGACGGGCCGCATGCGCATTCCTTTCGGCATCGCACAGATAGGCAAGGCGTTCCGCAACGAGATTGTGGCACGCCAGTTCATATTCCGTATGCGCGAGTTCGAGCAGATGGAGATGCAGTTCTTTGTCCGCCCCGGCGAAGAGCTTAAATGGTTCGCCCAATGGAAGGAATGGCGTCTCAAATGGCACAAGGCTCTCGGCATGGGCGACGAAAAATACCGCTATCACGACCACGACAAGCTTGCCCACTACGCCAATGCGGCCACCGACATCGAGTTCCTTATGCCGTTCGGCTTCAAGGAAGTCGAGGGCATACACTCGCGCACCAATTTCGACCTTTCGCAGCATCAGAAGTTCTCGGGCAAGAAAATCGAATATTTCGACCCCGAACTCAACGAACACTACACGCCTTACGTCATCGAAACGTCGATTGGCGTAGACCGCATGTTCCTCAGCGTTCTTTGTTCGGCCTATGAAGAGGAACAGCTGCCGGGCGGCGATACCCGTACGGTGCTTCACCTTCCGGCTCCGCTTGCTCCCGTGAAGTGCGCAGTGCTTCCGCTTGTGCGCAAGGACGGTCTGCCCGAAAAGGCACGCGAAATCGTCGACGAACTCAAGTTCGACTTCGCGACGCACTACGAAGAAAAGGATGCCATCGGCAAGCGTTACCGCCGTCAGGATGCCATCGGCACGCCTTTCTGCATAACGGTAGACCATCAGACGCTCGAAGACAATACCGTGACCCTGCGCGAACGCGATTCGATGGAGCAGACGCGCGTAAAGGTAGAAGACCTGCATGCCCTGATACACGACCGTGTAAGCCTGGCTTCCTTGCTCCGTAAATTACGTTAATACTGAAAATTATGAAAAAATATATCGTTATCGGCGTCATCGTGGCGCTCGTGCTGATAATTTTTGTCAGCGGCCGCTCGACATACAACTCAATGGTTACCCTCGACCAGGACGTTGAGCAGGCTTGGGGCAAAGTTCAGGTGCAGTACCAGCGGCGCCTCGACCTCATTCCCAATATGGTGGAGACCGTAAAGGGCTATGCCGCCCACGAGAGCACCACTTACGAGAATGTCACCAAGGCGCGAGCCGGTCTTACCGACGCGTACAACGAAGCCAACGGCCTAAAAGAGGCTACGCCCGACCAGCCGCAGACGTTCGACAAGTATAATCAGGCTCAGCAGGAACTGAACCGAGCGCTGTCGATTTATGTCAACGCCGTGCGCGAAGCCTATCCCGACCTAAAGGCCGATACTCAGTTCGCCAATCTTCAGACAGTGCTCGAAGGCACCGAAAACCGTATAGCCACCGAACGCGGTCGCTATACCGAGGTGGTGAAAGAGTACAACGTGAAGGTGAAGCGTTTCCCTGCCAACATATGGGCCGGCATATTCGGCTTCTCGGCCAAGCCCCAGTTCCAGGCCGACGCCGCTGCCGCCACGGCGCCTAAAGTACAGTTCTAAACCGCTTTGTAGATGAAAAAATACTCCTTGCCTCTCGTCCTGGCCCTGCTCGCAGTGGTGTGCACGGTCGTTTCGTGTAACTCTGACGAAGAAACGACATGGGACGAATACCGTGAGTACCGCGACCTGAACAACGAATGGCTTGCCGATTTGCAGACCCTCAAAGATGAAAACGGCGAGCCGTACTACAAGATGATAGTACCGTCGTGGAATCCCGGCGCTTTCGTACTTCTGCATCATTACAACGACCCGGCAGAGAATGCCGACAAGCTGTCGCCTCTATACACCAGCACTATAGATGTAAGATACAAACTGCATCTATATGACGGAACCCCTGTTGATTCGTCAGACAACGTAACCCAATACGGCACGCCCGGCGTCTACAGAGCCAAGCTCAACACCCTTGTGCAAGGATGGGCAATCGGCCTGTCGGGACAAGTGCATTGCGGCGACTCCGTAGAGCTGATAGTTCCCTATGGCGTAGGCTATGGTGCTCAGACGATGGGTGAAATAAAACCGTACTCCAATCTCCGCTTCAACATAAGGCTCGTCGACATACCGTATTACGAGCTTGCGCCGTACGAGTAAGCGCAGATGCTAAAAATGACAAAATGTCAGCCCGACGGGTTGGCATTTTTTTTGCTTGTTTGTTAGTCATAAATGACAAAAACTAAAATACCATATATTATGCAGAAAGGCACAATAGGAGTTACGACCGAGAACATCTTCCCGGTCATCAAGAAATTCCTCTATAGCGACCACGAGATATTCCTGCGCGAACTGGTGTCGAACGCCGTCGACGCATCGCAGAAACTTCGCACACTTGCCAATTTCGGCGACTTCAAAGGCGAGGTCGGCGACCTCAATGTGCGCGTAACCGTCGATAAAGAAGCCGGAACGCTCACCGTTTCAGACAACGGCATAGGCATGACCGCCGAAGATGTTGACAAATACATCAACCAGATTGCATTTTCGGGCGCTGAAGATTTTCTGAGCAAATACAAAGAAAACGCATCGTCGATAATCGGCCATTTCGGCCTCGGGTTCTACTCGGCTTTCATGGTGGCCACGAAGGTCGTAATCAACTCTCTGAGCTATCAGGAAGGCGCCGAGCCTGTGCGCTGGGAGTGCGACGGTTCGCCCGAGTACTCGATGGGTAAGGGCGACCGCACCGAGCGCGGTACCGACATAATCCTTTATATAGACAAGGAAGACAGCGCTGAGTTCCTTGACCAGCAGCGTGTCGATATGCTGTTGCGCAAATACTGCCGTTTCTTGCCCGTGCCTGTGATTTCGGGCAAAGAACGCGAGTGGAAAGACGGCAAATGGGTCGACACCGACCGCGACCTCGTTGTCAACGCAACCGAACCGCAGTGGATGAAGAAGCCGTCGGAGCTGACAGATGAAGACTACCTCAAATTCTATCAGGAGCTTTATCCGGGCGAAGAAGAGCCGCTGTTCTGGATACACCTGAACGTAGACTATCCTTTCACGCTGACGGGCATCCTCTACTTTCCGAAAATCAAGAACAATTTCGACATCAACCGCAACCACATCCAGCTCTACTGCAACCAGGTGTTCGTTACCGACTCTGTCGAAGGCGTCGTGCCCGAGTTCATGCAGCTGATGCGTGGCGTGATAGACTCGCCTGACATACCTCTGAATGTGTCGCGCAGCTATCTCCAGGCCGATACCGCCGTCAAGAAAATATCGGGATACATCACCAAGAAAGTGGCATCGCGCCTCGAAGAGCTGTTCAAGGCCGACCGTGCCGAGTTCGAGAAAAAGTGGGACGATATTCGCATCTTTATCGTCTACGGCATGCTGACCGACGAGAAGTTCTGCGACGCAGCACTCAAATTCATGCTCCTCAAAGACACCGAAGGCCGTTACTTCACCCTCGACGAGTACAAGACACTTGTAGAGGCTTCGCAGACCAACGCCGACGGCAAGATTGTATATCTCTACGCCACCGATGCTACGGCTCAGTACAACTACATCAAGGCCGCGACCGACAAGGGCTACAACGTTCTGTTGCTCGACGGACAGCTCGACAACCATTTCGTTGGTCTGCTTGAGCGCAAGCTTGAAAACACCGAGCTTGTGCGTGTCGACTCTGATGTAATAGACAACCTTATCCGCAAATCCGACCGCCGCAGCGCAGGCCTCTCGCCGGTAGATACCGCAATACTGTCGCAGCTTTTCGAAGCCGACACCAAGAAAGTGGATAAGGCAAGCTTCACGGTCCAGTTCGAAGCACTCGCTCCGACCGACCAGCCTATAGTGCTTACGCAGAACGAGTACATGCGCCGAATGAAAGAGATGGCGGCAATGCAGCCCGGCATGAACTTCTACGGCGAGCTGCCCGACAGCTATTCGCTTGTAGTTAACACCGAGCATCCCTTGGTAAAAGGCATCGCTTCTGCCGCCGACGCCGCTTTGGCCGCAACCGTGCAGCCGTTGCTCGATACCGTAAGCGCAAAGAATGCCGAAGCAGAGGCAATCCGTAAGGCTGCCGATGGCAAAGCCCTTTCGGCCGAAGACGAGCAACGCATAAAAGACCTCGAAAAAGAGGTCGCCGATGCCCGCGACGCCCAAGCGGAAGCCATAAAAGCCTATGCTGCGAAAGCGCCCGAAGTTAGCCAGCTTGTCGACCTCGCATTGCTCGGAAACGGGCTTCTGAAAGGCCAACAGCTAAGCGACTTCATCGCACGCTCTGTCGAACTTCTCGGTAAGAAGTAATTACCGCCGTCGCAGGCGCTTTTTCAATGCTTTCAGCCCGTCGGCTCCGATTATGGCGATGCCTGCATATTGGAATGTTTTCGCAAGTCCGAACAGGACAGCCCACAGCACTCCTTTTGCCGCGACACTCAATGGGAGCAGCATCTGCGCGAAACTGAGCACATAGAACGGTATGCACATGAGCAGTACGCAGATGCCGGTGCGGTATGACAGTGATTTCAGAAAAATTTTTAGTTTCTGCATAAGTAACTCACAAAAATTAGTTTATAATGAGTTTTATTGAGTAACCCTACGGGCTAATGCTTCTTTGTTCGTCTTTTCGGCGCTTTTGTGCCTGTCGCGCAGTCGTGTAGCTCGCTACACTCCTTTGCTCCACGCTCAAAATCGCTCGAAAATCCTTCACAAATAAGCATTAGCTAATTTTTGCGAGTTACTTAGCGCTGCAAAGGTAGATGTTTTCAATGAAATAATAAACCTGAAATAATTACGCCCTTGCGCGGACCGACGGCGCAAGGGCGTAATTTTATTTCAGTGCTGTGGCGGCTCAGCGTCTGGCGAACTTGCCGACGGTGTTGCCGAATGAAACGATGTATATGCCTTTGGGCAGTTCGCTTATGTCGATGTCAGAACAGTGCGAGTCTATGCGGCAGTTTTTGACTATTTTTCCGTCGATAGAGAATATCGACAACATGCCGCTTCTGCCATCAGATGTCACTCTGAGGATGTTGCCGATGACTTCGAAACCGCATGTGCCGTCGGGCTGCAATGAGTTCAGACCGGATGAGAAGTCGGCGTGCAGTTCGAGGTCTGTCGCGATGACAGTGCCTTCGGCATAGTCGTTGCCTTTGGCGTCTTTCCATCCGTCGAATTCTTTGCCACTTAGCGCAGGTGCGGAGGGTAACTTCAATCGGGAGTTGCAGTAAACGGTGTCGTAGGGTGCGTTGTCGACCATATACATGATGCGGTAAACGCGGTTGGCTTCGTTGTATGTTTCGGGCATGCTTTCGGGCTCGTCGAGATTTTGGCCGAAGAAGAAATCGGTCTGGTCGCCGTTGAGGAGATAGGCTACTTTTCCTGAATGGAAATCGTCGGCGGATGCTTTTTTGCTACCTGTGGCTTTGAACCCGAAATTATCTAAATAGAAATTGTTGTCGCAGAAGAACGCCGGGGTCTTTCTCAATCCGTAGACCACACCTTTGTTTGTGCCTTTGGATTTTATCGAGCATGCTATGTAATTGTTCGTTATGGTTTCGGCTCCGGCCGACACGTTCGAATATGCGTTTATTCCGCCTAAGTATTTTGGCGTCTTGGTACCGTTGTTGCTTATTGTTCCTGTGAAATAGCATCCGTTGAATGTCGCTTCCACGCCGGCAACCGAAGAGTTTGTGCAGCCCAAAAGTCCGCCGACGCCGTTTGTGACAGCGCCGTTGATGGTGATAGTGCCCGAATAGGAGCTTTTTGTTACGGTGGCGTTTTTCATGAAGCCCAAAAGACCTCCGATATAGGCGGCAGAGCCGTCAACGACGATTTCGACGTCGCTGTGGCAGTTGCTTATAGAGCCAATGTTGTTGGCTTTTCCGATTAGCGAGCCTACTTTGGCCTTGTCGGTCATTGTTGCCGGTATTTCGATGCGGCCCGACAAATGCAGGTCGCATATGGTGCTTTTTATGTTATTCACGCCGCCGATAAGGCCGCCGAAATGGGTGTCGCCTGTAAGGTCGTCTTTGTTGATGAAAATGTTGCGGATGTGGTATCCCCGGCCGTCGAAATTGCCGTTGAACCATTGTCCGTAGCCGATTGGCGTCCAAGGGTTGCCGCCCAGGTCGATGTCTGACGCGAGGCGCACGCCGTTTACGGGCATGCCGTTGTTGACTCTTTCGGCAACCCATGCAAGTTCTGCTCCGCAATAGATGATGTAGTTGCCCGATGCGTCGGCTGTCGGTTTAACGACCGATTTGCCGTCCCACGGGTCTTTGGCTACAGGCTCGAAAGGTGTGATGTCGACCATTGCAGGCACCATTATCGCCATGGCGTTGAGGTATCCGATTTTGTATTGGTCTTCGCTTGTCGCGCCGGGTGTGACGGTGACGCGCAGGCTGCCGTTTGCATCGGGTGTCACCGACGGCAAGGTGGCGAGCCGTGTGCTGTTGTCGTTTGCGTTTAGAGCGATGAAGTTGTCGGTCTTGCCGAAAACCGAATATTCGGCTTCGTGGGTCTCGGTGGCGTCGGTCAGCGAAGCAAAGAAGCATATTTCATAGTTTAGAGAAGCGTCGAGGCCGTCGAATACGATTTCGGCGCAGTCGGACAGTATACCGTCTTTTTCGACACCGTTTACCCAAAATCCTGTCGATGATACCGTTGCCGGCATATCAAGCGGTGTTTCTGTCTGCGTAGCACCACCGCTTGTCGTACCGGCAAAACTTTTTGTCAGTCTGAGCGATATGCCCGAGGGAGTGCCGTCGGCGAATGTGAGACTGCCGTTTTGCGTGCCGACAGTATAAGACGTGATGTTGTTCCACCCCGTTTCAGGCATGGCGGCGTCGGTTGTCGTGAAATTGATGCGTACGGGTTTCATGCCAGGTATCTGCATGTGTGGCACTATGGCGAGGGCGTTTATATGGAATACGCCTTCAGCACTGACGTCGAGCCTTATACGGCCTCGTTCGTCGGCTTTGATGTCGGTGACTTCGGCGAGCCGATTGCTGTTGGCTACCGGGTCGAGCGATGCTTCGGCTTCGTTTTCTCCCATAAATTTGAATTTGGATGTGGCGCCGTCGGCAGCCGATGCGAATACTTTCATGTCGTAGGCCTGCCCGGGATACAGACCCGAGAGCATGACGGAGCTGTTGCCCGTTCCATAGAAAGAAGACTGAGCGGCTCCGGCAGGGATGTCGAAGTCTGCTCCGGTGTATGCCATACCGTCGGTGGCTACTCCTCCGAAGGCTTTCTCGACCGTCAAGCACAGGTCGGTGCCATATCCTTTGATGTTGAATATGTTGCGAATGGCGGCGCCTGCAATCGGTGTGGTGATGTTATTCCATACGTTTTTGGAGTCGGAGGCGTTTCCGGCCGCAATGCCGAAATTGATATATACAGGCCTGTCGAGCGGATTGAACACCGCATCGGGATTTACGCCGAAGTCCTCTTGCAGCGACGTCACGCTCATAGGCGTTTCGAGGGCTTTGGCGACTGCAGTCTTGCACATCTGTGAGCAGAACTCGCTCATGCTGTCGGGTCTGTAGCTGACATCGAAGGGATTCTTGCCGAAAATTTTGGCATACCACGTAAGAGAGGCCGTATAGCGCCCGTGCACCAAGTCGAGATGATAGCCGTCGCGGTTGTAGGCATCTCCGATATAGCTTGTGCGTCCGTTCTGCACGGCTGTCCCTACGGGGATGATGTTTTTGGCTCCGATACCCGACTGTATGGCCGCCCGTAGTGCGCAGTCGGTCAGTTTCGCATAGTGGTCGGTCTGGTCTTCATAAAGCCCCTTGTTGATTAGTTCGAGCATTTTGGGAGAGCCGTCCTGATATGCCCATGTCATGTATAGGTAGAATTTGGCGTCTTTGTTTGTCAGATGTTCGCGCAGATACGCCATTAAGTTGTCGAGATAAGGAAAATAGTGGTCGTAAGCACCCGAATAGTTGTGGTCGGTCTGTATCACGACGATGTCCCACGGCTCCGAACTTATTATATCTTCGTCGAAGCAACGGCTGCCGGTGCCGGTGGTCGTTATTTTCCCGTCGACTATTTTATGGTAGTTGTAGATTTGTGTGTCATTGGTTATGTATTGCCAATGCAGTTCTAAGGTCGTGCCGCCTTTGTATGGAAATCCGACAACAATGTCGTCGCCGCCCGAACGCACTACAGGCACCAATTCCTGCATTATGGCGTCGTAGGAAAAGCTGTTGCCGACAGCCAATATACGTTTTGTTTCGGCCCGACATTCGAAATGCGGCCATACGATAGCTGCAAGCAAAAGCAGAATAAGCTTCAGTCTTGGTTTCATGGCATATAGATTTTTCAGGTAATATATTAGAGAACCACTTGCGAGTGCCGGATACGTAAGCGGCTGCTATAAAAAACGACCGAAGCCTTTGGGGGATTCGGTCGTTATCTTGTATTGTGCAAGCCTGTTATTTCACGGCATCTATCATTGATTGGAATGCCGCTTCGAGCCCTTCGGCGTCTTTGCCGCCGGCCTGTGCGAAGCCGGGCTGTCCGCCGCCGCCGCCTTTGATGTTCTTGGCGGCCTCGCGGATAAGCAGCGAAGCGTTCAGGCCCTGTTTTGTAAGGTCGTCGGTAATCATTAGTGTGAGCAGTGGTTTGCGTGCGGTGTCAAAAGTCGTCCCTATGAATACGGTTGCGGCAGGAGACAGCTCGCGGACTTTGAAAGCTACCGATTTTGCAACGTCGGGCAGCGCCGGGCCTTTCAATGTGACGATGTTCGCGCCCGATGATGAATGTGTGCTCTTTTCGAGCAGGCCTTTGGCGATGGCTGCCACGCGCTCGTTGAAATATTCTTCGGCCTGACGTTTGAGGTCGGCGTTTTCTTCGATAGATTTTCGCAATGCGCCTACGAGGTCGGGAGCGTTGTTGAACATAGCCCCGATAGTCTTGAGGGTGTCAGAAACCTGGTCGAGCATGTCTTCGACCGCAGGGCCTGTAAGGGCCTCTATGCGGCGTATGCCTGCCGCGATGCTTGATTCCGACACAATCTTGAGCATGCCTATGTTGCCGGTGTTGGCAACGTGTGTGCCTCCGCACAGCTCGACGGAGTCGCCGTAGCGGATTACGCGTACTTCGTCGCCGTATTTTTCGCCGAACAATGCCATTGCGCCCATTGCTTTGGCTTCGGCGATGGGCACGTTGCGGTGCTCGTCGAGTGCGATGGCTTCGCGGATATGGCTGTTGGCTATGTGTTCGACGGCTTTGATTTCTTCGGGGGTGAGTTTTTGGAAATGCGAGAAGTCGAAACGCAGCACGTCGGGCGATACGAAAGAACCTTTTTGCTCTACATGTGTGCCGAGCACCTGGCGGAGAGCCTGGTGGAGCAGGTGAGTGGCCGAGTGGTTGCGCGATATCGCGGCGCGTGTTTCTTTATCGATGGCGGCGCGGAAGGTGGCGTTGACATCGGCCGGCAGTTCTTTCACAATGTGTACGCCCACGCCGTTTTCGCGCTTGACATCGGTCACCTGTGTCGTTTTGCCCGTCGCCGTGTCGGTGAGTGTTCCGCGGTCGCCTACTTGGCCGCCCATCTCGGCGTAGAACGGAGTCTCCGACAGGATGAGCTGGTAGAACTCGCGGTTTTTCTGCTTCACGTGGCGGTAGCGAAGTATGTGTGCTTCGGTCTCGTCTTTGTCGTAGCCTACGAAGAGCTGTTCGCCGTCGTTCACTATAATCCAGTCGGCAGCTTCTACGGCGGCGGCACTGCGTGCACGCTCTTTCTGCGTGGCCATTTCACGGTTGAAGCCTTCGATGTCGGCTGTCATGCCGTAGTCTTTGAGAATCAGCTCGGTGAGGTCGAGGGGGAAACCGTATGTGTCGTAGAGCGTGAATGCCTGTTTGCCCGAAATCTCGGTTGCGCCTTGTGATTTTGCCGCTTTTACGGCATCGTCGAGCAGCCTGATGCCGTTTTCGAGTGTGCGGAGGAATGCGTCTTCTTCTTCTTTAATCACGCGCATTATCAGGTCGCGGTTTGCCGGCAGTTCGGGGTAGGCGTCGCCCATGTTGTCTATGAGGGTGTCGACAAGGCGGTACATGAATGCCTGCTTCTGACCGAGGAATGTGTAGGCATAGCGCACGGCACGGCGCAGGATGCGTCGGATGACGTAGCCGGCTTTTGCATTCGACGGCAGCTGGTTGTCGGCGATGGAGAATGCTATGGTGCGCACGTGGTCGGCGATGACGCGCATTGCGACATCGACGTGCTTGTCGACTCCGTACTGTTTGCCCGACAGCGATGCTATTTTGCCGATAAGTGGGGTGAATACGTCCGTGTCGTAGTTCGATGTCTTGCCCTGGAGTGCCATGCAGAGGCGTTCGAAGCCCATGCCGGTGTCGATTACTTTTGCAGGGAGCGGTTCGAGCGAGCCGTCGGCCTTGCGGTTGTACTGCATGAACACCAGGTTCCATATTTCGATTACCTGCGGATGGTCGTGGTTGACGAGCGATGCACCCGGTACGGCCGCACGTTCTTCTTCGCTGCGGAGGTCGATGTGTATCTCCGAGCATGGGCCGCAGGGGCCTGTATCGCCCATCTCCCAGAAGTTGTCGTGTTTGTTCCCGTTGAGTATATGGTCGGCCGGCAAGTGCTTGCCCCATATCTCGGCTGCTTCGTTGTCGCGTTCGAGCCCCTCTACGGCAGAACCTTCGAAGACAGTGGCGTAGAGGCGTGCCGGGTCGAGGCCGAGCACGTCGACAAGATATTCCCATGCCATGTCGATTGCTTCGGCTTTGAAATAGTCGCCGAACGACCAGTTGCCAAGCATCTCGAACATGGTGTGGTGGTATGTGTCGAGGCCTACTTCTTCAAGGTCGTTGTGCTTGCCGCTGACGCGCAGGCACTTCTGTGAGTCGGCCACACGACGCGCCTTCGGGGCGATGTTGCCGAGGATTATGTCTTTGAACTGATTCATGCCCGCGTTGGTGAACATCAGCGTGGGGTCGTCTTTGATTACCATTGGAGCCGAGGGCACGATGCGGTGTCCTTTCGACTCGAAAAAGTCTTTGAATGACCGGCGTATTTCTTTGGCCGTTAACGTCTTAGGCATATTTAAGCGGATTTGTTTCGATTAATCGGTGCAAAATTCGTATCTTTGCACAGATGCTAAGATGCTTGCGCTTGGCGCATCGTCAGCATTTCAGAGTGCAAAATTACTCTGATTTTCGCATTTCTGCAAATAAAACGCGCGCACTATGGCTCAAAAAGTGTTCTATCGCTACAATCCTGCCTCTGAGCAGTATGAGCGTGTCTATCCCGACCGTCGTCGGCGATGGGCGGCAGCGGTGCGCCCCTATGTCACGGCGGTGCTGCTTGTGGCCGCAACGGCCATAGGCCTTTATTATTTGATTGAGTCTCCACGAGAAAAGCGGCTGCGACGCAACAACGAACGTCTCCAACAACGTATAGAGCTTCTTAACCGGCGTGCCGACGAAGCTTTGGCCGTTATGGAAGACATTGCCGAGCGTGACAATAATTTTTACAGGGTAATGATGCAGGCCGAACCGCTCACCCCTGCAAGACGCTATGCCGGATTGGAGAGGCAGCGCTATATCGACAGGCTCGATTCACTGACCGACAATGAGCTGCTGCAGAACGTCCGGCAGAAGCTCGACCGCCTCGACCAAATGCTCGTGACACAGGTGAAGTCGTTCGATTTTCTTGCATCAGAGGCATCGGGGCAGAAAGAACGCACGGCCCATATCCCGGCCATACAGCCCGTGCCCGAAAAATATCTACGTGCCATGGCTTCGGGCTATGGCGTAAGGCGTGACCCGGTGTACGGCACTATGAAGTTCCACGAAGGTATGGACTTTTCGGCGCCGGTAGGCACCCCTGTCTATGCCACCGCCGACGGTACGGTCACAACGGCGGCATGGAAGAGTTCCTACGGCAACCTTGTCGAAATAAACCACGGACACAACTACACCACACGCTATGCCCACATGTCGAAAATCATTGCGCGTCCCGGGCAGACGGTGCACCGAGGCGACCTCATCGGCCTTGTGGGCAACACCGGCAAATCGACCGGGCCTCATCTGCACTACGAGGTGCGCTACCGTGGCGCTCCGCAAAATCCTGTCAACTACTACTATTACGACATCACCCCCGAACAATACGACCAGCTCGTGCGCCTTGCCGAAAATGCCGGCCACGTGATGGACTGAACCTTTGCACCATGCCCGAACTGACTAAAAAATATTACCGTATAGGCGATGTTGCCGAGATACTCGGTCTGCCGCAGTCGACAATCCGATTTTGGGAGCGTGAGTTCACCGAGCTGCGGCCCAAGCGGAATGCAGGCGGCACGCGCATGTACACGCCGTCCGACATCGAGCAGCTGCGTATAATCCGGTTTCTGATAAAGGACAAGGGGCTGACTCTCGACGGTGCCCGTGAGCATCTGAGGCGCAACCGCCGCGACCTCGACCGCAAGCACGAGGTTGTGCGTCGCCTCAAGGACATACGCCGCCGTCTCACCGACATGCTCGATGCCCTCGACCAAAGGCAGAGGGAGCGATAGTCGGGTGCGTTTCAGCGTTTTCGCGGTGCAACAGTGTCGATAGACAGGAACGGACGTCGCGCAATTGTCCGCGGCAATTGTTCGTGGAAATAGCGGTAGAGCCTGGTGCCGTCGGGCATTATTACGGGAACGATGTCGTTGTAGACCTGAATTTGGCTTTCATCGCTGAGACGGCGCTCTTTCAGCAGAATAAACAGTTTGTTTATAGGCGTGACATTGGCATCCGGAGGCCCTACATGGAGTACGAAATCGGCCGGTATCGAGTCGGTGGCGGCCACGACAGGCCAAACGCCGCGCAGGTGGTTGTTGCCGGGCACTCTCGGCCACTTGTCGAATGGCAGCCCTTCGAGTTCGGGCGGTAGTGTCATGACGGCGCATTCGCCTACAGGCTCAAGATAGCGGCCGAGGCTGTATGAACCCCACCACCCGTCGAGCGGATTGTGGACTATTCCCATCAGATACCATGGTATTTCGTCATTGGACACCCTGTCGGAAAATACCACTGTCGGCGCACCATGGCGGCGGCCTCCATGTGTCCGTTCGATAAGACGGCTTTCTTCACCCACCGGCACCTGCCATCGGTAAAGCTCGAGCAGCCACCAGCCGTACAATAGGACAAAGCCGACGCCTGCAATCAGCTGAATTTTCGGTTTGACTTTTGCGGTCCAATAGCTTGCGCAGCCCATTATGGCAACGGCGGCAAATAGGTCGGAAGACCAAAGCACACGGTCGGTGCGTCCCAGGATAAATGCCATGCACACACCGGCGAAAGATGCCAATACCAATGGGGCAAAGCGGCGCATCATGTCACGACGTGCACTTTTTTCGCTTGTGCAATAGCGTAAAGCCACCATACACGCCGCCAACATGAAAGGCCACGACTGCGGCACTATCTGTATAAGCAGCTTTATTGTCGGCATCAACATTTCTTCGGAATCACGCTGTGTTCTCAGGGCTGTGCCTAAGAGCAGATTGACGGCCATGCCGGCTGCTACGCAGCCGATTACGGCAAGCGTGCGTGTATTGTCAAACTGTTTGCGGTCGAGCAGCATGCAGCAAAGCATGTAGACAATAAGCACGGCTCCGTTACCCTCGCTCATCCATGTGGCAATGAACCCGACTGCACAGGCTATAGTAAGGTGCATGCGGTTTTTCGCGGATAAGGTCGGCAGTAGTCCGATGGCAATTAAGGCGAATACCGATGGCGGCACATAGTTTATTACGAAATCCAACGACTGAAAACTGTCGTGCCAAGGGAAGGCAACCCACAGCACAAGGACTGCCGTAATGCCCGATAGCGGCCTTGTGCGGCCGTTTTGTCGTCCGAGCCATATGAGACAGGCAAGCATTGCCGGAATGAACAGGCCTAACAAGACGGCTTCGAAAGTATGCCCGAAAGGCTGGAGCATGATATGCGATATGTTCGACAGACGGCCGTTGTTCTCGGTATGGCTGCATACCGATGCCCATGCCTGTCGCATAGTCGTGATTTCAGGCTCTGCGGCAGGCCAATCTTCATCGCCGTGGTGGTCGTATGTGAGACGATAATAGTTGTCGTCGTATGCCCAAGGAGTCTCGACAAGCCACGTGACCGCACCTATGAGAGTCATGGCGAGCAGCAGCATGCTGAATTTGTCGAGCTGTTTGAGGTTTTGCCTGGTCATCTGGTCGGACTGATTGTATCAAATGCTGCCATCGGGCGGTTGGCAACCGTGCGTGGCAGGGGTTCTGTAAAATATCGGTATGCCACGGAGCCGTCGGGCATATAGACTCTTTCCGCGAACATATAGCCGCCGATAGAGTCGATGTTTTCGGTGTATATTCTTTTCATAGCAATCATCAGTCTGTTCAATGGCGGAAGGTTGCTGTCGCCTGGCCCGACCGTTAGTCTGAAATCCAGATTCAAAGAATCGCGTGCCACCATCATCGGCCATCGGCCTCTCAAAAGTTTCTGTTCGCCGATATACGGCCACTGTTCAAAAGGTTTGTCTTCAAGTTCTTTCGGCAGCACGAGGACGCTCGCCTCTCGCAGAGTCAGCCATCTGGCGAGGCTTTGTGCCTCCGGCCTGTTTTCTACATAGCTTTTGGCAAGGCCTAATAAATAATATGGGATTTTGCGCTGTTCGGTGTATTCGGCAAACGACACGGTAGGCGCTCCTTTGCGGTTCGGTCCGCATTGAGCTATGAGCGTTGCCACGTCTTCGGCTACGATGCGTTCCCATTTCACGATTTGAGTCCACCACCATCCGTAGGCGGCGACAAACATCACCATCAACGCATGGCGAAGATGCGGTTTGGCCTTGAGCGGAATACGGGCTGCGATATATAGAATGCAGAGCACTGAATACAAAAGAGCCGGCCAAAGGACGCGTCCGAGTGCCGCAAGACGTAGCCCGATAAGCAGGCTCGTCAGGATGGCGCCCCATAGTGGCAGGGTGTCTTTCAGCAAATCTTTCTTCAGCGCCTTTGCGGCTTTACGATAGCCGTAGACGCATGCCAAGGCGGCAAGTGCAACCGGCCATGTTTCTGTAACGAAGTGCATCAGATGGTTGCGGAAGAAAACAATCGGTTCGACCTGCAAGGTCATGCGGTTGATGGTGCCCGCCAGCATGTTTGTGGCCACGCCGGCCAAAACAGAAAGCAAAGCGATGCCGGAAAGCTTGCGTTGTCGCTTCGACAAGAGCCAAAGAACGGCAGTGTAGGAGGCAAGCGACAGCCCGAAAGCTTCATGGAACCATCCGGTTAAGAACGACATCGCCGCTATGCCTACAATGCCTTTTGCACCGAACAGACGGCCTGTCGTGAGTATGAGAACAATTGCTGTCGACAGAGCTGATGCCGGAACGTAGTTTGCTTGAAATACGAGAGCCTGGAAGCCGTCGTACCACGGGAATGCCGTCCATAAAAGCACGACAGCCAATGCCGCGCCAAAAGGTTTGAGGCGTCCGGCGGTTTTCTGCCAAATCAGCAGCAATCCTAAAAAGACGCAAAGGCACAGCGAAAGCAACGCAGCCCCAATCCAACGCGGCATGGGCTGTAGCATGATGTGCACCAGGTCGCCAAGACGCCCGTTGAGGTGCCGGTGGTGTATAACTGATGTCCAGGCCTGCGAGAATGTTTCAATCGGGATGCCTGACGGAACCCAACTGTTTGCAGCTTCGGCGTTGTCGGGAAGAACGTGGCTGAATGGCAAATCGTCGCTCGACACCGGGCAGGCATGAGTCCATGCAAGCATGCCGGCAAGTGTCACCGCAAGCAGGAGTGCGATGAAAGCGTTGTCGATATGTCTTGCAGTCTTTGCGGTCATTATGTGGCGGTTTTGCATGGTAAAAAATAAGGGCAGTATCTCTCGACAGGGCCCTCTAATAATCTACAATCTATAAAAACATATTTCTTATGACAAATCACTGCGGCAGTGAAGCCGCTTTGTGAGTGCAAAAGTAATAACAAATCTTCATTTGTGCAAATTTATGTTTACGCAGCATTTTATTCTTGCTGTAAAGCACTATCTTTGCAACCACAAATCATCATAAACAACAATAATCAGAATGAATAAGATTTTTGGCGCATTCTGCGCCCTTCTTGTCCTGGTAGTGGCTTCGTGCGACCCGTCGAGCAGCGGCGAGACAATCCAGGCGCAGACTTTCCCCAGCTGTTTCGTAAATGTGACCGATATTGCAGACGGTACAAATACGGTATATACACAAGTGGGCTATAAGCTTACACTCAACTACACGAACAATACCGCAGACCTGCTTGTCTCAAACCTGCGTCTACCCGACGAGACCGCATATCCGGCCATGACCTTGAAGAACATGCCCATATCTTACGATAAGGAGGGCTGGATTATAGTCAAGGGCACTGCCGTCAGCCCTGAAATGACCGGAGTCGGCAACAAGCCGCTTTTCGACAGCTTCGAACTTCGTCTCTTGGGCCGTATTGCCGGCGGCAGCTATGTGCCGGCGCTGGTGATGCAGTATACGATAGACGGTCGCTACTCGGTGGCGTCTTCTTTCGCGGGCCAGTTGCTGTTAGGCAAAACAAAATCTGTACTCGTAGGCTCCGACCCTGCACAGACTTTTGAAACCGATGAAAGCAGTTATGAACTGTTGTTCGATTTCACGAAAAAGACCCTTAAAATGACAATCAACAACGCCAAGTTCCTCGACAAGATGCCCAATGGAATGAATATCGTCCTGAAAGACATTCCTTTCACCATGTCGGGCGCAACAGCCCATTGGAATGTGGATGCAATAAAGCCCTATTTGGCAGACGTACCGCAGGAGAATTTCCCCATAACCGACATGTTCGGCAACCTTAATTTCGGCAGCGGAATGACGATGAGGTTTACGTGCAAGCCCGTAATAAAAGAGCAGCCGCTCGGCGAGTTCGATGTTGATGTCGACTGCAAATTCAATTACATCCCCGGTGCGGAATAAACCGACCGAAACGTGCATATAAAAACGGTGCTCCCAATGCTTAAAAAAAGCCAACGGAGCACCGTTTTCTGATATTTTTTGCTACCTTTGCAGCCTGACCTGAAAGTGCCCGGCCGGGCATTGCGGCCGGATAGTCATTAACCAATCGTTATCTGCACTATATGAAATTATTACAGTCTAAGCTCTCGAAATACGACGAACCACAAAAAGCGAAAGCGGCCGGAGTATATCCTTACTTCCGTGCCATATCGTCGGAGCAAGACCCCGAAGTCATTATCAACGGCCGCCGCGTGCTCATGTTCGGCTCAAACTGCTATACAGGCCTTGTCAACGACCCTCGCATCAAAGAAGCCGCCATCGAGGCTACACGCAAATACGGCACGGGATGTGCCGGCTCGCCGTTCCTCAACGGCACTCTCGACCTGCACAAGAAACTTGAAGCACGCCTCGCCGAATATATCGGGAAAGAAGACGTAATGATTTATTCGACCGGTTTCGGCGTGAACCTCGGAGTAGTTTCTACCCTTACCGGGCGCGAAGACTATATCCTTTGGGACGAACAGGACCACGCATCCATAATAGAAGGTCGCCGCCTGTCGTTCAGCCAGTCGCTCAAATACAAGCATAACGACATGGAGTCGCTCGAAAAGCAGCTCCAGAAATGCGCTCCCGACAAGGTGAAGCTGATAGTAACCGACGGTGTGTTCTCTATGGAAGGCGACGTCGCCAATCTGCCGCGTATCGTGGAGCTGGCAAAGAAATACGACGCCAGCGTAATGGTCGACGAAGCCCATGCCATAGGCGTATTCGGCAATGGCGGTCGTGGAATCTGCAACCATTTCGGCGTATCTGACGATGTAGACCTTATCATGGGCACTTTCTCCAAATCGTTTGCCTCGCTCGGAGGATTTATCGCCACCGATAAAGAAATCACCAACTTCCTGCGCCACCATTCGCGCTCATATATCTTTACGGCCAGCATCACTCCGGCGTCGACGGCCGCTGCGCTGAAAGCCATCGACATAATGATTGAAGAGCCGGAACTTCAGGAGAACCTTTGGAAGCTCACAAACCAGGCTCTTGAAGGTTTCCGTAGCCGCGGCTTTGAAATAGGCAACACATCGACACCTATAATACCGCTCTACATACGCGACAACTTCAAGACTTTCGCAATCACACGCGACCTGCTCGAAGAAGGCATCTTTGTCAATCCCGTGGTGTCGCCTGCAGTTGCGCCTCAGGACACGCTTATCCGTTTCAGCCTTATGGCTACGCACACACCGGCGCAGGTCGACGAAGCTCTCGAAAAAATAACCAAGGTTTTCAAAAACCACGGCATAATATAAAACACCCCTCAACATAACTGACTGCTATGAAAAAGAAATTTATCTGTGTGGTATGCGGCTACGTACACGAAGGTGACGAAGCCCCCGAAAAGTGCCCCATCTGCGGTGCTCCCGCCAGCAAATTCAAAGAACTCGATACCGAAGCCGCCCTTCAGTTCGTTACCGAACATGAAATCGGTGTAGCCAAGGGCTGCGACAAACAGATGATTGACGACCTCACCGCACACTTCAACGGCGAATGCGGCGAAGTGGGCATGTACCTCGCAATGAGCCGCCAGGCCGACCGCGAAGGCTACCCCGAAATCGCCGAGGCATTCAAACGCTATGCTTTTGAAGAAGCAGAGCATGCCGCCAAATTCGCCGAACTTCTTGGCGAATGCGTGTGGGACACCAAGACAAACCTTGAGAAGCGCATGGCCGCCGAAGCCGGTGCAAATGCCGACAAGATGCGCATTGCACGCCGTGCAAAAGAACTCGGCCTCGACGCAATCCACGACACCGTACACGAAATGGCTAAAGACGAGGCTCGCCACGGACAAGGCTTCCAAGGTCTCTTCAACCGTTTCTTCGGAAAAAAATAAACATAACCTGAAAACAACTCAGAAGTCCGCCCGGTGCGTTGATGCCTCGGGCGGATTTTTTTGTGGTATAGGTCAGCAAAAAATCGCGAAAAAGCTTGGATAAACCAAGAAAAAGCCATAACTTTGCAGTCGCTTAGCCAATCGGGGTGTAGCACAGTTGGCAGCGCGCCACG
>CAJTXL010000014.1 GCA_910583525.1 uncultured Muribaculaceae bacterium
AGTGGGGAGCCGGCAGGACGGTGCCGGCGACGACGGCGTTGATGCGGCGCTGGTACTGGAAGTTTGTGTCTTCGACGTGGGACATGCGGTCGGCGTCGAGGATGAGGTAGACGCATATGTCGCGGCCGCGGATGTGGTCGACGACGCGGCCCGAGGTGACGGATGCGTCTTTGGGCATGTGGGCACGTGCGAGTTCGCGTGCCCGGGCGCGGTTCGGCATTATCAGGGCCGTGGGGAGCTTGGGGTAGATTGCGGTGGCGAGGTAGCGGACGTAGTCGGCGAGGATGACGTTTATTCTGTCGCCGGGGCTGATGATGAGTGTCCGCAGGCCTGTGGGGGTGTGGTGGCGGCGGTATTCGAGGGCTTCGATGAGGCGTGCTTCGAGGCGAGACAACGGGCGTCCGAGCCATCGCCTGAAACGGGCGACGTAGGGCCGGGGCGGTATGGGGTGGCGGCGTGTGTGCTGTAGGAGTCTCATCGTGGCGCAAAGTTAGCGTCACGATGGTCTATGTTGTTGTGGAAATTCCCCTATCTCGGGAAATTATACAGAAGTACAAAAGGGTCAAAAGTTTATTTTTGGACAGGAGTGCAGGAGGTATAGGAGTTTTTGGACAGAAAGATATAGGTTTTCAGAAGGAACAGATTGTTTTTTTATGTCAAACGCAATGTAGCGGAAACGTCCGTATGGTGTTTCCGCTACATTGTAGAAATAAATATTGTGTCTTACAAAAAACTATTCGACGGTGATGGTGTTTCCGGCGCTGTGTGCGGTGAGCTCGGGGGCATATTGGCTTTGCAGTGTGGCTATGCCCGAAATGAACGAGCCTTGTGCGGCGGCGGTCATGTCGTAGCTGATATGATAGGTGCCTTGTGGGAGATAGTTGATGAAGAGGCGCGTAGAGGCGTCGAGGTTCTCCCGGTAGAAGCCGAGTGAGCCGTCCCACACGTAGCCGGGGAGCTGGTCGACGGGAGCGAATGCGGCAGGGCGCTCGTCGTCGATGCTTACATATTGCAGATTGCGTTTTGCTTTGACTGTGAGCTGTACGCGGACGCGTTCGCCGAGGGCGAAGCGGTCGGTTTCGACCCATTTGCCGTCGCGCTCTACAAGGCAGCGTTTTTCGATTGAGAGGTCGCGACCGGGACGGGCTTTTACCGATGTCATGGGTTTGCGGCTGATGGAAATGACCGAGCCGTAGGACGGGGTGGTGCCGTTGGGTGTGACTTGTATCTTGACTTTTCCGTCGGCATTGATGGTCTGAGCAAAATAGCCGGTGGCGCTTTCGCTGTCGGTGATTTCAAGAGCCTTGCCGTTTACGGTGACGTTCTGTTTCACGGGTACCGAAGCCCAGTCGGAGCCAGTCAGCATAACCGACGCTATTATGTAGTCGGGATTGTATGCCCCGATGTTGTCGAGTGCCTGTGCCTGCACGGTGACCCATTGGCGCATGGCGTCGATTTCGGCTTTAGGCGCATCCATGGCGGCGAATGCCTGTATTATTGTGGCGTAAGTCCGGGTGTCGCCGACGTTGGGGAAGCACAAGCCCATGCCCGGTTTTACGACACCGAATTGGCGGATTGATTCGAGGACTTTCGCGGCTTCGGCGCGGCGTCCGTTGCCTGCGAGGATAAGGACGTCGTAGGCTTTCGTAGTGATGTTGTCGGCCTTCCAGCTGCGTGCCGTTTCGGCGACGGTGTTGCGGATGATGCGGCTGCCGTCGACGGTCTGCTTATATTCGGGGAAGAATGTCGCGATAAGGGCAAGGTCGCTGTCGGTCTTTGGCATATCGGGTTTTGCGGCCTGTTTTTGCAGATATGTGAAAGCAGGCTGTAGCATTTCGTCGAAATCTTTGCCGAGCATTCCGAGCGAGTTGGCTATGCCGAGGGTAGTGAGCACGACTTCGGTGCTCCATACCGATGACTCCTTGCTCCATCCGCCCCAAGCGAAGCCTCCGTCGGCATTTTGGAATTTGGCGAGCGCAGCCTTGGTGTCGGCTATGGCCTGTGAGCTGCGGCCCGGTTCGAGCAGAGTGGCGAGCGCTTCCATGCGCGCCGTGTTCGATTTTGCCGCCTGCACCCATGGCGTCTGGTCGAGCATGAGTTTTTTGAGCGTTTCGTTGCGGCTGAGCATTGATGTGAGAGCGCTTTCCGAGGGGTTGTCGTGCCATTTTCTGATGGCTTCGGCTATGTCGGGGTTGGTGTCGGTGATGTGTTTTGCGGCCAAGGCCGAGAACAGGTGCGAAACCGTTGCGGTCGCCGTGAGGCTTTCGCCTGCGGCTATGCCTCGCATGGCTCTTACGATAGTCCATATCGGGTTTTGGCAGTATTGTAGCGTCAGCTCGGAGTTCTTGCCGTCGACGGTCAGCTCGAAAGGCTTGCTGTCATCGGGGTTGAGGTAGAATTTGGTGCTTTCGATGACTGTCGAAGCTGATGCGAGGACGGGTATTGCGGCCTGCTCGCCGTCGGCAAATTGACCGGCTACGGCACGTACGCGATATCCGATTGCCGCTTCGCTTGTCGGCGCAAGGGCTTTGATGCTAACGATGGCCGATGCCTGCGGAGCGATGGTGTCGGTAAATGTGGCAGTGCTGACGGTCTTGCCGCTTTCGATGCTGAAGATTTCTACGGTGGTGTTCACCGTTTCGGTTTCGTCGCTGTTGTTGAACACGGTTGCGAGGAGCGTGGCCGTGTCGCCCTGGCGCAGGAAGCGCGGCAGATTGGGTTGCACCATGACGGGTTTGTTCGCCAAAGCCTGAGCGGCGTAGTATGCCGCGTCGAGTTCTTTGGTCCATCCGAACGCTTTGAACTGCCATGTGGTGTTTGCGTTGGGCACGGTGAAGACTATGTCGATGTTGCCGTTTTTGTCGCTTGTCAGCGCCGGTTTCCAAAATGCTTGGAGCACTTCGGCTTCGCGGTATTGTTCTTTTGTGGCGTCGCCGTTGTCATCGGCACGGTCTGCACTTTCGACACCCTTTGCTACGACTTCTTGTAGTTTGTAGTTTGTTCTTGCACCATACAATGCTTTGGAGCTATAGTTGGAGAACTCCTCTTCGGCAGAATCTTCTGAAAACGCTTCTTCTGTTTCAACCGACGCTGTGGCTGCCGCTTTCAGCATCATTCGGCTGCCTCGTATGCGCAGGTCATATATGCCGTTTCCGAAGATGAATGCCGGCCATTCGATGTTGGTGGTCTTCAGGTAGTTGAACGGCACTGATGCGCTTTCGCTGATATTATAGAAGTAGGCGGTGCTTATGCTCATTTGCGTGTGGAGTTCCCAAAAAGCGAAGCCTTGGGGCCAACGCCCGTTCGCAAGGGCGTCGAGGGCATGGTCGTACATTGTGGCAATCATTGCCGCGTCGGTCAAGGTTTTTCCGCCTTTGGCAAGGCGGAAACGCCATGTCTCGCCTGCTCCGGGCGTGAGCCTGTTGCGGAAGCTTTCGGCGACTATTTCGGTCTTTTCTGTTTTATCTTGTTCCAATACGACGGTCTGTTCGTAGGTGTGGCCCATCAAAGAGGCAGCAAGGGTCAGTTTTACTCCGTCGAGTTCTTTGGGCAGTTTAACTTTGACTTTGGAGAAGCCTCGGCCAAGTTCGTGGAGTTTTATATCGAGCAGGCTGTCTTCTTTGGCCGATATGGCATAGAGATAGAACTTGTCGGCATTGGTGCCGATGAGCACTTCGGCGATGCCGTTTTTCACCTTTGTCTTGGCTTCGGGCATGAAGAAGCCTTTTATCGATTGCGGCAGGGTGTTGTGGCGCAGGCTGTAGAGTTGGAGCTTTGCTTCTGGGGCGGCATCGGCGAGGGTGGTGTCGGCGGCGACGGCTTTTATGAAGTAGTCGCCCGATGCTATGGTGCTGAAATCGAGTTTGACGGGCGTGCCGCTTGTCACGGTTCCCGAAGGCAGACCGGCTGTGCCTGCCTTGTCGCACAGCTGCCATTTTACGGCGATGGGCTTTTCGAGGCCGTTGGCGTCGAAAGCCTTGACGGTCATCGGTACGGGCTTGTCGCTGTCGGCCATGACGGGCACGGTGACGGCGAGCGAATACGGTTTGCCGGTGGTGAATGATTTCGACGTTTCGGCTGTCTCGGCGGTGAGGGATGTCACCGTAATTTGTGCTACGAAATCGGTGTAGGGCTGCCCGTTGTTCAACGGTTTGGCGAGGACGTCGGCCGGGAATACGATGGTATATGAGCCGTCGCTGCCTGTGATGACGTTCATTGTCGTAAGTGTTGTCTGAGGCACGAACCAGCGCCAACGCGAAGCGCCTTGCAGCGTCACGGCGACATTAGCTTTGGCGACAGGCATCCCCGAGTATGTTTTGGCGATGCCTTCGATGGTTACGGCTCCGGGTTGTGGCACGTCGCGCTGAACCGATTTCACTTCGGTTTCTATTGTCGGGGCTTTGAAGTCGCTGACCATTATTGGCAGTGTGCTGTCTTCGTCTTCGCTTTCGACCTCGATGTAATAGCTGCCGGTGAGACCGCCTTTTTTCGTTGCGAAGGAGCCGTAGACACGTCCGTAGCTGTCGGTGGCGGCAGAAACACTGTCGACAAGTTCGTAGTTGGCGTCGAACAGTTTTACGGTGACGGGTACGCCGTTTTCGGCTTTACCGTGTTTCTTACCTGTTTTTTTCAGTGCAAGGACAGCGGCCCATTCGATGGTGTCGCCGGGGTGGTAGATGGCGCGGTCGCTAAGAATATGTATGATGCGGGCGTCTGTTTCTTCTTGGTTGTCGTTAAAGGTCTCGACCCGTAGGTTGTTGTTGAAGCCGTATGTCTGACCTTGATACTGGAAATTGAGGTATCGGGAGTAATATCTGCCGTCAGAAACGGGCGCTTTGAACACGAGAGTGCCGTTGGAGTCTGTCTTGCCGAGTTTTTTTGAGTTGGCTTTGGTGCGGCTGTCGGTGACAAGCAATGTCGATACGCCTTTGAGCGGTTTACCGCTTGTATAGTCTGTGACGATGGCGGCGGCTTTGCTGCATCCGTTTACGAGGAAGGCATCGAAGGGCGTCACCATAAATTGGCGCACGTATCCGTCGGCCACAACGCCGTCGACACTGATGATGGCGGCGTAGTAGCCGGGTACGTCGGTGGTGAAGTGCTCGGTCGCTTTGCCTCGTTTTTCAGAAGGGATAATGTCGATGCTGAAAACTTTAGGTAGGCGCTTTGCGGCTGCACTGTTGCGGATGTCGGTAGATGCCGAAGGCAAGCGGTGTATGCTCAGCGTTATTTTCTTTGCGAACGAGTATCTGATGTCGATGGCTATTTTTTCGCCGGTGCCGGCTTTCGACTGCATCGAGAACGAAGCTTTCGCTTGGGTAAGGCTGTTGAGCCTGTTTTTCAGGTCGTTGTTGCCGTACCATTTGGGGAAGGTCTGCAAGGAGCTGCGGATGTCGGCAATGAGGCGGTCGTGGCGACGCTCGGTCTCGGCCTGTCGCTTTGCGAGTTCATCGTCATAGCCGTCAACAGGCTCTTCGTAGTAGTAATAGTCGCCACCGATGTTGTCGCATATCTGTCGGAGTACGTAGCGTGCCGCTTCGACCGATGTGTAGCGTGAGTATAATGCTGAGAGTTGGCTATAGCGCGATTTTCTGTCGCTTTTTCGTATTATCTGTTTTGTCGACCAGTAGAACCAAGGCGCTGTCGCTTCGGCCGAGGCATCGACGGCTTCGTTGCAGATGGCGTCGATTTCTTTGTTGAGTTCAGGTTGTCCGTAGTTGACAAAAGAGGCCAAGGTGGTAAACCTTGACAGGCGCACGAAGTCGGCCAGAGTGGGGATGTAGTCGAGCGCTTCGGGCGAATAATCGAGTACGTCCGAGAATTTCGACAGCGGTGTATTGCCGGCCAAAGACTGTGCCTTGGCGAGAAGGTCGCTTATGCGAGTGCGGAATTGCAGTCCGCTCCACTCAGACACGTCGGCAGGATATGGTTTGAGAGGTGCGTCGACTTGGTTGTATTTCCATGACGAGCGCTTGTAGATGTCGTTGTACAGTTTTGCTTGGTAGCATGTGAGCAGGGCGCGTCCGGCATCGGTCAGTTTGGCGTCTTCGAGCTGCTTTTCTATGAAAGCCGGTTGGGTGAATGCCGTGTCGAGGTCGATGGCCTGCTCGGCGGTGCACAGTTCTATGATGGCACGGATGCGTGTGATGTCGGCGTCGAGGCTTTCCGGCATGGATTGTGCCTTTGCCAGGAGTGCACGGGCATCTTTTATCACGTTCTGCGGATAGGCGAAGTCGGGAGTTTTGAATTTGGGCCCGTTTGCCATGCTTTGGTTTGTGAACATGGTTGCGAATAAGATGATGAATATAGAGAAGAAACGTAATCGGGTGCGCATCATATCTGTGAGGTTTTTGTTGAAAAATCAAGGAGACGTGTCGCCGGCACGTCTGTCAAGCCGTGTCAGCAGCACGTCTCCTTGTATATTTGAGTATGTCCGGGCCCAAAGGTTTAACGGGCATACTTTATAAAGTACGTTTGAGACTTACTTCTTGTTCAGCGCGCAGCTCTTGCATTTTTCGGCAATCTGCGTGAAGAAGTCGTTGCCCTTATCGTCGACGAGGATGAAAGCCGGGAAGTCTTCGACTTCGATTTTCCATATCGCCTCCATGCCGAGTTCGGGATATTCGAGCAGTTCGACGTTCTTGATTGAGTTCTGCGCCAAAACGGCAGCCGGACCGCCGATAGAGCCGAGGTAGAAGCCGCCGTGTTTGTGGCAGGCATCGGTAACGGCCTGGGAACGGTTGCCTTTGGCTATCATCACCATCGAGCCGCCTGCGCTCTGAAATTGGTCGACGTAGCTGTCCATGCGTCCTGCGGTCGTGGGGCCGAAGGAGCCTGAGGGCATCCCTGCCGGTGTCTTGGCCGGGCCGGCGTAGTAGATGGGATGGTCTTTGAGGTACTGGGGCATAGGCTCGCCGCGGTCGAGGCGCTCTTTGATTTTGGCGTGCGCGATGTCGCGGCCTACTATAATTGTACCTTTGAGCGACAGACGTGTCGATACGGGGTACTTCGACAATTCGGCGAGTATTTCGGGCATCGGGCGGTTGAGGTCGATTTTCACGACTTCGCCTTCACCTGCCTTGCGGTATTCGTCGGGAATCAGTTCGCCGGGGTTTGCGTCGAGTTTCTCAATCCAAAGCCCTTCACGGTTGATTTTTGCCTTGATGTTGCGGTCGGCCGAGCAGCTTACGCCCATGCCGATGGGGCACGATGCGCCGTGGCGCGGCAGACGTATCACGCGGATGTCGTGGGCATAGTATTTGCCGCCGAACTGTGCGCCGAGGCCGAGTTCTTCGGATGCTTTTTTGAGTGTCGCTTCGAGTTCGAGGTCGCGGAACGCGTGGCCGTATTCATTGCCTTTTGTAGGCAGTGAGTCGAGGTATTTGACAGAAGCTTTTTTGACGACTTCGAGGTTCTTTTCGGCCGAGGTGCCTCCGATTACGAATGCGATGTGGTAAGGGGGGCAGGCTGCCGTGCCGAGCGTGCGCATCTTTTCGATGAGGAAAGGCACGAGTTTGTCGGGGTTGATTGTGGCTTTTGTCTCCTGGTAGAGATATGTCTTGTTCGCCGAGCCGCCGCCTTTGGCAACGAAGAGGAAGTGGTATTCGTCGCCTTCGGTGGCATGAATGTCGATTTGTGCAGGCAGGTTGCAGCCGGTGTTCACCTCGTCGTACATCGTCAGAGGTGCGTTTTGGCTGTAGCGCAGGTTGTCTGTGGTGTATGTGAGGTATACGCCCTCGGAGATGCGCTCTTCGTCGTTACAGCCGGTGAACACGCGCTGTCCTTTTTCGGCGTGGCAGATGGCTGTGCCGGTGTCCTGGCAGAAAGGCAGCTGGCCTTTGGCGGCGACCTCGGCATTGCGCAGCATCGTCAGAGCCACGAATTTGTCGTTTTGGCTTGCTTCGGGGTCGGCAAGGATTTTTGCCACCATAAGGTTGTGCTCACGACGGAGCATAAAGGCGTTGTCGTGCGTTGCCTGACGGGTGAGCACCGTAAGGGCCTGTGGGTCTACGACGAGGAATTCGTGTCCGCCCCAGTTTTCGGTGTGGACGTAGTCGGATGTCAGATGGTAGTACTCGGTGGTGTCGGGGCCGAGCGGAAACATCGGCTGGTAGTGAAACGGTTTTGTAGCCATATGTATGTGCTTTGCGTTGTTGTTTGTGAGTTATGTTGCAAAGATACAAATAAGCCTAAAGCAAAACAAAATTATTTTGGTTTTGCTGAGCGGAAGTATCTATATAACGAAAGACGCCCACGCGGAGTGCGTGGGCGTCGTGGCGATATTTAATCGTTCGGATTAGTTTTCGTCGATTGTTACGGCGCGGTCGAGTGCTACGCATTTTTCGCCAAGGTCGGAGAGGTTTCCGTCGTTGGTTTTAACGGTGAGCTGGCTTTCGGGAACGCCGTTGCGGACAAGGAGTTTCTGCACGCCTTCAGCACGGTTTTTGCGGAGACGTTTGTTGATGTTGTCTGTGCCGGTGTAGTTGTCGGCCCAGCCGGTGAGGGTGTATTTCTTGTCGGGGTTCTGAGTCATCACGTGAGCGATGGCTTTAACCACGCGCTGGTTTTCGCGGCTGAGGCGAGAAACGCCGATGGGGTAGTAAACGGTAGCCAGGGGGCCTTTGGGTTCTACGACTTTCTCAACAGGACGGTTGAGGCAGTCTTTGAGCTGTGCTTCGAGGTCGGCGATGCGAGCATCGGCAGCAGCGAGGCGTGCACGGAGTGCGTCGCAGTTTTCGGGCTCGGGGCATACGGGAACAACGGGAGCTGTCCAGTCGCGTTTCTTGAAGTTGTAGGTAACGCCGAGGTAGGCCTGGATTGAGCCGTATTTGCGGTTCCATCCTGTGCCGCCTTCGTTCTGAAGACCGTCGAGGCCGCTGAAGCGGAGGTCGAGCGAGAGGGCTACCTGTTTGCTTACGTTGAACGAGTTGATAAGGCCGGCGCGGAGTGTCATGAGTTCGTTGTCGACGTGCTTGAAGCCTTCGCTTTCGCCTTTGCTGTCGTAGTGACGTGTCATGGTGAAGTATGCACCGGCACCTACGTAGAATGTGGCGTTGTAGACGCGGTTGGGTTTGTAGCCGCACCACCAGTTGGTGAGGTTAATCATGAGGTCGAAGACCGGGCCGATTTCTGCGTATTTGGTCTTGGTGTATTTGCCGTCAATCATGGGCGCGCCCTGAAGGGTGCCGATGTATTCGGGGCCGCTGGCAAGACCTTTGAGGCCGAGGTAGTTCACACCGAAACGGGCACCGAATACGGGTGAGAACCATTTTCCGCCGTAGATTGAAGCGGCGGGCATGAAGCGGTCGGCAACGTTGCGGTGAACGCCGTTTGCAGCAAGATAGAAGCTTGCGCCGCCTTCAGCGGTGATGAACCAGTTGTCTTTCATACGGTTCAGCAGCACGCCTTGCGAGGGGTCTGAAACGTAGGTGAGTTCCTGCGCAGCCTCCTGAGCGGCAAGTGATTGAGCGCCCATAAAGAGTGCGCAAGCACATGCGATAAGTGTAGCTTTTTTCATAGAGTTTAGCTGTTTATTGGATGAATGAATTTTTCTCTGTTAGTTTCAGGCAGCTAAATTACAACTTTTTTTTGGATTTTATAACTTAAAAACCTAAAAATTGTGCTTTTTGGCCGATTTTTTAACATTGGCAGCCCCGAACCGGCTTATTTTCCGAGTATTGTCAAGATTTGGCGATAGATGTTTTCGGCGGTGTAGCCGAATTTCTCGTCGAGAACCTTGTACGGAGCCGATGCGCCGAAGCGTTCAAGCCCGTATACTTTGCCGTTGAAGCCTGAAATCATGTGCATGGTAACCGGGAGACCTGCGGTGAGGCCGAACTGCGGTATGCCGAGCGGCAGCACGGAGAGTCTGTAGGCTTCGGGCTGTTCGTTGAAAAGCCCGACAGACGGCATTGACACTACCGATGCGGCGATGCCGTCGGCTTCGAGCATTACGGCTACGTCGCACAGGAGCGAGACTTCGGAACCGTTGGCTACCATCACGATGTCGGGGGTGCGGTCGGGTGTCATTACGGTATATCCGCCACGTACGGCTTCTTTCGCAGCCTCTATTCTCGACGAGCCTGCTTTGGCCGGAAGGTCTTTGAGGTCTTGGCGCGAAAGTATAAGTGCGGTGGGTGTATGGGTGTTTTCCATTGCCATCTTGTAGGCTATGGATGTCTCGGCTGCGTCGGCCGGGCGAAGAACGAGCATCGAGGGTTTTCCGCTGAAGTTGCGGATTTGTTCCATCAGCCTGAGCTGGGCTTCCTGTTCGATGGGTTCGTGAGTGGGGCCGTCTTCGCCTACGCGGAAAGCGTCGTGCGACCAGATGTATTTGACTGGCAGTTCCATGAGGGCGGCCATGCGTATTGCCGGTTTCATGTAGTCGGAGAATACGAAGAATGTTCCGCATGCCGCAATCATGCCTCCGTGCAGCACGATGCCGTTCATAATGGCGGCCATTGTGAGTTCGGAAACGCCGGCCTGCAGGAATGCGCCCGAGAAGTCGCCGTGGGTGAGGGCGTGGGTCTTTTTAAGAAAACCGTCGGTTTTGTCGGAGTTTGCAAGGTCTGCCGACGATACTATCATGTTGCCGACTTTTTCGGCGAGCACACTGAGCACATCGGATGATGCCTGACGGGTGGATATGTCGGCTTTGTGCACTATTGCGCTATAGTCGATTGAGGGTATGACGCCCTCAATATAGCTTTTAAGCTCTATTGCGAGTGCCGGGTTGGCGTCGGCCCATGTCTTGAATGCCTGTCGGCGCTCGGCCACTATTTTGCGCAGCTCTTCGCGGCGGTCGGCATAGAGCTTTTCTACGTCGGGGAATATTGTCCAAGGGTTTTCGGGGTCGCCGCCGAGGTTACGGATTGTGGCCGCGAAGTCGGCACCCGACTTGCTTAGCGGCTGTCCGTGGGTAGAGCATTGTCCCTCGAAGTTTTCGCCGTCGGCTTTTACGACTCCTTTGCCCATTACGGTATGGCCTATGATAAGAGTCGGCTTTTGCGTTTCGGCTTCTGCGGCGCAGATTGCGCGAGCTATTTCTTCGGGATTGTTCCCGTCGATTTCGATTACGTTCCAATGCCATGCGCGGTATTTGGCGGCGTAGTCTTCGTTGTCGACGGCATCGACCATGGTCGAGAGCTGCACTTTGTTGCAGTCGTAGAACATTATCAGGTTCGACAGCCCGAGATATCCGGCTATGCGGCCCGCGCCTTGTGATATTTCTTCCTGTATGCCTCCGTCAGAGATGAATGCGTATGTCTTATGGGCAACGACGTCGCCGAAACGTGCCTGCATGAAACGCTCGGCGATAGCGCATCCGACGGCCATGGTGTGGCCTTGTCCGAGGGGGCCGGATGTGTTTTCGATGCCGCGTTCTGGGTCGAGTTCGGGATGGCCCGGTGTCACAGACCCCCATTGGCGGAACCGTCGCAGTTCGTCGATGGTGTAGTGGCCTGCCAAAGCGAGCACCGAGTACAGCATCGGCGACATGTGGCCGGGGTCGAGGAAAAAGCGGTCGCGGCAGAACCAGGTCGGGTCGTCGGGGTCGGATACGAGGAAACGCGAGTAGAGCACGTTTATGAAATCGGCTCCGCCCATTGCGCCTCCGGGATGACCCGATTTGGCGTTTTCTACCATCGAAGCGGCGAGAATTCGGATGTTGTCGGCCGCGTGTGTGAGTGTTTTGCTGTCCATAGTATGAAGTGAGGAGATGTGTTTCCGTTAGTCGATACGAAATTACGACAAATGTTTGGACCGACCAAATTCCAACCGCTTTTTATGGTGCGGAAAATGTAATGTAGGGCTATTTGCCGGGTTTACATTCCGTCGTAATTCTGATACAACAGGTCGTTATAGGGGAAGCGGCTCAGATGTATCTCTCGTGCCATGGCATAGAGACGCTCTTTGAGCTCGTCGATGTTGGCGGCTTTTTTTGCGGATATGAACACGCAGTTGTCGTTCATCTTCGCCATCCACGATTCTTTTAGCTCTTCGAGGCTGATGTTGCACCGTTCTTTCGGGGTGAGGTCATCTTCATCTTTGGGTTTGCATGTGAAGGCGTCGATTTTGTTGAAGACAAGCAGCATAGGTTTGTCGGCGCCGTTGCAGACTTCGCGTAGGGTACGGTCGACGACCTCTATCTGTTCTTCGAAATTGGGGTGTGAGATGTCGACCACGTGCACGAGTATGTCGGCTTCGCGCACTTCGTCGAGCGTCGACTTGAACGAATCGACAAGGTGTGTGGGCAATTTACGGATAAAGCCCACCGTGTCGGTGAGCAGAAACGGCAGGTTGTCGATTACGACCTTGCGCACAGTGGTGTCGAGGGTGGCGAAGAGTTTGTTTTCGGCGAACACGTCGCTTTTGCTCAGCAGGTTCATCAAGGTGGATTTGCCTACGTTGGTATATCCGACGAGCGCCACACGGGTTAGTTTGCCTCTGTTTTTGCGCTGCACGGCTTTTTGGCGGTCGATGGCGCGCAGTTCTTCTTTGAGCCGCGATATTTTGTCGAGGATTATCCGTCGGTCTGTCTCAATCTGCGTTTCGCCCGGGCCGCGCATGCCTATGCCGCCGCGTTGGCGTTCGAGGTGCGTCCACATGCGTGTGAGTCGCGGCAGCAGGTATTGGTACTGCGCCAGCTCTACCTGTGTTTTGGCTGCCGCCGTCTGCGCGCGTTTGGCAAATATGTCGAGGATGAGGTTTGTGCGGTCGAGGATTTTTATGCCGAGTTCGCGCTCGATGTTCAGCACCTGTTTTGTGGTGAGGTCATCGTCGAATATCGCCATTGCGATGTCGCCGTCTTCCTCTATGAAATTCTTGATTTCTTCGAGTTTTCCTTTTCCTACAAAAGTGCGAGGGTTGGGATAGTCGAGGCGCTGTGTAAAAGTCTTTACGGCCTGCGCACCGGCGGTGTCGGCAAGAAATGCAAGTTCGGCAAGATATTCGGCGGAACGGGTCTCGTCCTGTTGTGGGGTTATCAGCCCCACAAGAATGGCGCGCTCAGGTTCGGCGCCTTTGTCGACAAGCGATTTTTTTTCTATCATAAATTTAATCAGCAGTACATTGCCTCAATCTCGTTGGCATACATCGAGTTGATTACAGGACGACGTATTTTCAGCGTATTGGTGAGTTCGCCGCCTTCGATAGAGAACTCTTTTGGGAGAAGTGTGAAGCGTTTGATTTTTTCAAATCCGGCGAGTCCTTTCTGCATTCGTTCGATTCGTTCGGCTATGAATTTGCGTATCTCGGAGTTTTCCACGAGGTCTTCGACAGAAGAGAACGAGATGCCTTTGCGCCGGGCATAGTCTTTGAGTGTGTCGAATGCCGGTATTATTATGGCTGTGACATATTTGCGCTGGTCGCCTATGACGGCTACCTGCTCTATGTATTTGTCTTCGCCGAGGCGGCTTTCGATAGCCTGCGGAGCTATGTATTTTCCGTTTGAGGTTTTGAATAGGTCTTTTATACGTTCGGTAAGGACCAACGCGCCGTTTTGGTCGAAAAGACCAGCGTCGCCCGTGCGGAACCATCCGTCGGCGGTGAACGCTTTTGCGTTTTCGTCGGGTCGCCGGTAGTATCCGCTCATCACGGTCGGGCCTTTTACGAGTATTTCGTTGTTTTCGCCGATTTTCACATCTACGCCTGGCAGCGGCACGCCGATAGTACCTATTATATAATCTAAATCGGGGAAACAGCTTACGGTGGCTGTGGTTTCCGACAATCCGTATCCGATGACGATGTTTATGCCTATTGCATGCAGAAATTCAACAATATTGGCCGACAAGGGTGCTCCGGCGGTAGGAAAGAAGCGCCCGTTGTCGAGGCCGGCTGCATGGCGCACCATCGAAAAAACGCGTTTGTTGAAGAATTGATACTGCTTTTCGAGCCACCAAGGGGCTTTCAGGCCGAGGCGTGCATATTCGAGATTGCGTTTAGCTCCGACTTTCAGGGCGCGTGTTACCAGGGCTTTCTGCAAGCCTTTCATGTGTCCGATTTTGTCCTGGACCGCCGAATATACTTTTTCCCAGAACCTTGGCACGCTGCACATGCACGTCGGTTTTGCAAGCGGCAGGGCATCCTGTATCTGTTTCGGGTTCGGATTGATGGCCACGTGCATGCCCATCGACAGACAGAAGTATGTCCACGCTTTTTCAAATATATGGCTCAGCGGCAGGAAGCATACAGAAGTGTCTTTGTCCGACAGGGTTCCGTCGAAACGGGCTTTGTGCATGTCGAGAGCAGCGTTGAAGCAGCTGTGCGGCAGTACGGCACCTTTGGGTTCACCGGTTGTGCCGGATGTATAGATGAGGGTGGCAATGTCTTCCGGCAAGGCGTCGGCCGTACGAAGGTCTACTTCGGCCCGGCATGCCGCCGAAGCTACGGCTCCTAATTCGAGCACTTCGGAGAAGCGCAATGTGGTGGTGTCGTTTGCGTCGAATTTGATACCTGGGTCGATGGTGACTATTTTTTCGAGCGACGGGCAGTTGGCCGCAATGGTGCGCACGGCGCGGTAATGCGACTGCGAGCCGGCTACTATTATTCGCGCTCCGGCATCCTTTATGATATATTCTATCTGTTCGGGACTTGAAGTGGCATATATCGATACCGGCACGGCGCGGTTGCGGTAGCACCCGAAATCGGTAATGAGTATTTCCGGGCAATTGTGGGCTATTATTGCAACCATATCGGCCGGAGCGATGCCCAGTATTTCAAGGGCATAGGCCATGTGGTCGACAGATGTGCGCAGCTCACCCCATGAGGTTCCTATACACTTTTTGTTTTCAACGTCGATGACGCTGAAAGCTTCTCGTGAAGAGCCGTAGGTTTTCTCTTGAAGGCTTATCAGGTTGGTGAGAATATTTCGCATCTTGAGGGTTTTCTACGTTTGTATTGCGCAAAGGTACTATCTTTACACTTCATATTTAACAAAATAGGAGCGCAAAGTGACGTGCGGTTAACAAATGTTTCCAACTGCCGATGCCCGTTGTTAATAAATGCTAACAATCTGTTGTGCCCCGGAATATGTTTTTCGTGTTTGCCGCATGACGTCGAAAAATGATTAAATTTGCATCATGATAAGCGAATTTCTATCTCAATGGCATTTGGAAGGGCTTGTGGTAGGCCTTGCCACCTTTCTTATAATAGGAGTTTTTCATCCGGTAGTCATTAAATGCGAATACTATTTCGGCGTTCGCTGCTGGTGGTGGTTCCTGGTGCTTGGCATTGCCATGTGTGTGGTGTCGGTGATTGTAGACGATACCATATGTTCTATACTTTCGGGAGTCGTGGCTTTTTCGTCGTTTTGGACAATAAAAGAAATATTTGAACAGCGCGACCGTGTACGCAAGGGTTGGTTTCCGGCCAATCCGAAACGAGTCAACGGCGGTTCCTCAACTGCCAAAAAGCAATAGCCGATGCTGCGGCTACATTGAGTGAGTCTACGCCGTGGCTCATAGGTATGCGAGCTACATAATCTGCATCTTTTATCGCATTGTCGGCCAGTCCGTCGCCTTCGGTGCCGAGCACAATGGCAAGTTTCTGTTCGTTGCAAAGTGTTTCATCGTCGATGCTTACAGAATCGTTGCGGAGAGCCATCGCAACGGTTTTAAAGCCAAGCCGGCGCAGATTGTCGTACCCGCCGTCGAGCCATGCCCATGGAACGAGGAACACGCTGCCCATAGATACTCTGACGGCGCGGCGGTTAAGAGGGTCGCACGATGTGCGTGAGAGCAATACGGCATCGATGCCTAAAGCCGCGGCCGAACGGAATATAGCTCCTATGTTGGTGGTGTCGACAACGCCGTCGATTACTGCGACACGCTTGGCGCCGTCGAGAACGTCTTCCAATGGTCTTTCTGCCGGGCGTTTCATGGCGCAGAGCACTCCACGAGTGAGTGTATAGCCGGTGAGTGCCGACAAGATGCCTCGTCTGCCTGTGTAGACGGGTATGTCGGGGCAGCGGTCTATTATGCCTGCGGCGTCGCCTGTTATATGCCGCTCTTCGCAGAGCAGCGATACGGGTTGAAGACCTGCATCAAGAGCTGTGTTTATCACTTTTGGGCTTTCGGCAATGAATACTGCCTCGGCCGGATTAAGCCGCATGCGCAGTTGTGCCTCTGTCAGCGAGGCGAACACTTCGATGCCGGGGTGCTGTAGCGTATCGACACGTATAATCATGGGTTCAGCAAGTCTTTGTTGAAGAAATCCATCACTTGCCGGGCCTGTTCGAGGGCTACTGAAGCCTCAGATGTAGGGTCGATGGCTGCCGCTTTTTCGTAAAGGCTTATGGCATCGGTCTTACGGCCCCTCTTCCATGCTATGCGCCCTTCCATATATATTGCCCAGGCATCGTCGGCCGGTGCCTGTGAAAGAAGCGACAGCGCCTGTTCGAGAAGGTTTTGGTCGAACAGGCTCCGCACTTTATTTTTATCGTAGCACATATATTATCCCCATCTTATTCAGCAGCCATCGGAGCCAATTCGAGCGCGGCGCCGGTTGTCGGGTCGAATATTAGAGAATACGGTTCTTTTTTGTCGGTGAACAATGCCGGGTTTAATCCGAATACCACTCCGAGCTGCGCGACGGGCACTTCGGCAGATGCTATTTTCTTGCCGCCGTAGCTTATCGATATTTCAGCCCGTCCGGGTATGCGGTATGCCACGCCGCCTTTGGGGAATGTTTTCGGTTCGCCTTTTTCGGTAATCGGCAGTGTGCCTGTTTCAAGAATACGGAAATCGAGGCTTATCGGCGCTCCGGCGAGATTGTCGGCTTCTATGATGCCGTCGACGGCCGAGAGACGTGCGATTGTTTTGGCGGAGACTTCGGCCGAGTCGGGGATGAAGCTGACTTTTTCGACCACGGTGCGCGACGAATGTGTGCCTGCGAACATTGCCGTAAGAGCGGCCTCCTGTGCCGCGAGGTTGTCAAGGACGAGCTGCATGGCTTTGCCGTCGGCCGGAGGATTGTCGGCTTGTCCCGACAGGATGTCTGAACGTGTCTCGCGCAGTTCGAATATGCGCTGGGCTGCCAATTCGGCCTTTTTCGAGGCTGATGCGCTACGCGCCATGTCCTGTGTAACGGCTTGGCGTGCAGCCGGGCCCTCGAGAGGCGACGGTGCAGCTTCTTTCGGTGCCGGTATTGCCGGCGCGGTCGTTTCGGCGCCCTTGTCGGAGTTGATGGCGAGAGGAATGTTGTCGGCCGACAAAGTCATGAATGCCGATGTGCCGTTTTTGAACTGTGCAAGCCATTTGTTTTCAGTGTCGGCGATGCCACGTGGGACTATCACTACGTCGGTCAGTTCTGCCGATACGGCATCTTTTGTCACGGCGTTGTTTATTCCGAGATGCCGGCGTGCGTAGTTGTAGAACTCGCCCGGATGCTCTTCGTCGAGACGAGCTTCGAGGTAGATGTCGAAGCCGGTGAGCGGAAGAGTGTACACCAGGCCGTATTCCGACGTTTTGCCGGCGTTGAGCCGCTGCGAGTTTTGTGCACAGGCCATCTGTGGAGTAAGTGCCACGATGGCGGTTATTGCTAAAATTTTGGCTTTCATTGGCGATGTGGTGTTGTCGCACCGGATTGGCGCGGATTGAGAATAGAGTCTATTGCCGGGCCTATGGCATCGGCTATGTCTTCGGCTGTGGTGCCTTGTATCCCGTTGATACGTGCCGCTATGCGCCCGGCGATGCCGTGTATGTAGACGGCTGCTACGGCTGCCACTTCGGGCATCATCTTCTGTGCCACAAATCCGGCCATCAGTCCCGTAAGGACGTCACCGCTACCTGCCGTGGCAAGAGCCTCCGTACCTGACGAGTTTACGACTATGGAGCCGTCGGGCCATATGGTGAGGGTATAATGGCCTTTGAGCACTATTATGATTTTGTGCCTGGCGGCCATTTCCAAAGCCTTGAGGACACGCGACGCGTGCGAGCTTTGCGCCCCGAAGAGGCGGTCGAACTCGCCTGCGTGCGGCGTGATGATTGAGCGTGCCGGAATGAAGTCTATCATCGATGGCTTGACGGTGAGGCAGTTCAGCGCGTCGGCATCGAGTATCAGCGGTTTGCCTGCGGCAAAACACGATTTCAGGAATATTTCAAGTCCACGGACTGTGTCATCGGAACGTCCGATGCCGGGTCCGACGGCTACGCCGAGGCATTGGCGCGGGTTTTCAAAGCGTCGGATGTCGTCGGCTCCGCCGTCGGTAGTGAACATTGCCGACGGTACCGACGACTGCATGACGAAAAAGCCGCATCGAGGCCCGTGGCAGATGACACGTCCGCATCCCGAACGTGTGGCCGCGCGCGTGGCAAGGACGGCTGCGCCGAGCATGCCGTAGCTTCCGGCGAAAATCAGGGCATCGCCCAAATCGGCTTTCGATGCGAAGGACGGTCGTGTCGGGAGTACCGTGCGGACGGCTTTTGCATCGATTATACGCGTAGAGCAGCGGATTGAGTTGATTGCCTCTTCATCGAACGGCACGTCGATGGTCTTCCATCGGCCTATCAGTTCGGCGTTTTCAGGCATGAAGAACGACAAAGTCGGTCCGACGAGCGTGAGAGTGAGGTCGGCATGCACGATGTTGCGGTTTATCATGCCTACTCCGAGGTCGGTAACCATGCCCGAAGGCAGGTCGATGGATATCACTCTCGCGCCTTGCTCGTTGATGTGCCTTGCCACGGCCTGGTAGCCTCCGCGCAGAGGCTTTTTGTATTCGCTTCCGAATATGCCGTCCACCACGATTGTGCGCCTGTCCATTTCGGGCATCGTGAAGCCGGGGCCGGGATTGATTACCTCTTCAAGGAAATCCTCGCCCGAGAGCGCTATGAATTTGTCGCGTGCGGCCACTGTGTCGGGCGACAACATTTCGCCGCCGATGTTGAAGAGCACTACCCGAGCCAAGCATCCCTGCCGATGCAGTGCAGAGGCGGTAGCGAGGGCGTATGCGCCGCAGATGCCGTCGCCTGCGAATACCAACACTTTTGCCGACGACTTTCCGCGCATGGCCATGACTTCGGCGGCGACCTGTTCGGCCACGGCTTCAACGAAGGCCTCGCGCCTCTGCATCCAGAAGGCTTGCCTCTGCTTGTCGAGTTCGGCTATCTGGTCGAGCTTTCCGATGGTGAGGTCGATGATGTGCTCGATGTCGGCAGGTGTGTAGATATTCTTCATGTCGTTTTATTGTCAGCGAGCCAGCAGTTCGTCTATCTTTGCGCGGATGGCTTCGGCCTTCTGTCCGCCGACAAGCCGTAGGTCGGTTTTCACTCCGTCTTTGAAGAACAGGAGCGTAGGGAGGCTTCGCACTCCGTTCTCAGTGCAGAAATCCGATTCTTCGTCGACGTTGTATTTGCCTACGATTGCACGGCCTTCATATTCGGCCGCTATCTGGTCGATTACAGGAGCCATTGCCATACAGGGGCCGCACCATGTGGCCCAAAAATCTATTACTACGGCTTGTCCGCTTGCTATGGTTTCTTTGACATTGGAGTCGGTGAATGTAAATGCCATTTAAGTTGGTGTGTTGAGGGTTGGTTATATGATTATTCTGAATTTGTTATAAAAGATTATGCGACTGGGGAGTGTCGTTTGATATTATAGTCGATGTTCAAGTCGTCGAGCGTCTGCAGGAATTGCCGCGACAGTTTTGCTTTCAGCGACGTTGAGAAGTTGAGTTTGCGTCCGATGTCGGAGGCATAGATGACTATCGACAGGGGCACCGGGGGTGTCTCGCCGTTGGCGGTCTCGCCCGTATTGGCCGGGTCGTCGAGCAGTTCCATGACCTGGGATATCTGTCCGGGGTTGACTTTCAGTGTTATTTCTTCTATGAGCTTACCGCGCAATCCGTCGAGCGGAAGAATGCGTTCGAGGTTGAAACGCAGGTTTGTGGCTCCTGTGGTACGGTTTGTCACCTGCCTGAACGAGCCTATGACGCATACCGCTGTGCCGGGCACGCAGAGATGCCCGAATTCGGCTTTCTGTTTCTCGAAAATGGCGAAGTCGGTAGCGCCCGAGTAGTCTTCCACTTTCACGATGTTCATTGTTCCGGCATTCGTTTTTCGTTCTTCGACGCCGACAACCATTCCGGCGAACACTATGGGCGTCGGTGTCGGAGCCGTTATGTCGTTTTTTTCTGCGGCTGTTGTTTCGATGCCGTGGTTTACTTCAAGCCAATACGGGTCGAGCGGATGAGCCGACAGGTACATTCCTACAAGGTCGCGCTCTTTGTTTAGTTTTACCAATGGGTCCCATGAGGGCACCGACGGTATTTTCGGGCGGCTCGAAGCCATTATTTCATCGTCGTCGAATCCGAACAGCGAAGTCTCCGACATTTTTGCCTCGTTTTGCCGTTGAGCTCCATATCGCAGCAGTTGTTCGGCGACGGTTTCGCCCCGTTTGCCCACTTCTGCCGAGAGGTCTTCGCGTTTGATGCCTTCGAAGCAGTCGAAAGCGCCGGCGAGCATCAGATTGTCGAATACGCGTCGGTTCATGGCCGTTGCCGGCACACGCTCTACAAAATCGTAGATGTCTTTGAATTTTCCGCCTTTGCTGCGAGTGTCTATGATTGTACGCACCACGTCGGGTCCGATGCCTTTTATGGCGGTAAGACCGAAACGGATGGTATTGGGCGGCGTTACGCTGAATGTAGCGAATGATTCGTTTATGTCGGGGCCTTTTACGTCAAGGCCCATTGCCTTGCACTCGTCCATATAGAACGAGAGCTTGTTGATGTCGTCGAGGTTTCGGCTCAGCACAGCCGCCATGAATTCTGCCGGATAGTTGGCTTTCAGGTATCCGGTCTGGAACGCCACCCAGCTGTAGCATGTGGCATGGCTTTTGTTGAAAGCGTAGGATGCGAATTTTTCCCACTCCGACCATATTTTTTCGAGCACTTCTTTTTTGTGCCCGTTTTTCTGTCCGCCTTCAAAGAAGAGGTCTTTTAGCTCGTTCATCTTGGCAATGAGCTTCTTACCCATCGCTTTACGCAGCGTGTCGCTTTGACCACGGGTGAAGTTTGCCAGCTGTCTTGACAGCAGCATGACCTGTTCCTGGTATACGGTGATGCCGTAAGTGTCTTTTAGATACACTTCCATCTCGGGGATGTCGTAGATGATAGGCTCTTTGCCATGCTTGCGCGCAATGAAGCTCGGGATGTTCTCCATCGGGCCCGGACGGTAGAGGGCGTTCATGGCTATGAGGTCTTCGAATACGCTCGGCTTCAGTTCCCTCAGATAACGTTGCATGCCGGGCGACTCGAACTGGAATGTGCCTACGGTTGCTCCGCGGCTGTAAAGGTCGTATGTCTTGGGGTCGTCGATGGGTATGCTGTCGATGTCAAGGTCGATGCCGTAGGAATGCTTGATGTTGGCTACGGCGTCGCGGATTATCGACAGGGTCTTCAATCCGAGGAAGTCCATCTTGATTAGCCCCGTGTCTTCAATCACGCGGCCTTCGTATTGAGTCACGAGTATACGGTCGCCGTTTTTGTCGGCTGCGGTGCTGACGGGTACCCAGTCTGTGACATCGTCGCGGCATATTATGACACCGCAGGCATGTACGCCTACGTTGCGGATTGTGCCTTCGAGCTTGTCGGCAAAGTTCATTATCTCGTTTACGGCCGGGTCGCGGTCCATTTCTACTTTGAACTCGGGCACATAGTTTATGCAGTTCGACACCGTCTGTTTCAGTTCTTTTTCCGGGTTCGACGGGTCGTTGGGCATATGCCGCGGTATGAGTTTTGTGAGGGCGTTCGAAGCAGGTATGGGGTAGTTCATCACACGAGCCACGTCCTTTATTGCCGATTTGGCGGCCATGGTACCGTAGGTTATGATATGAGCCACGTTTGCCGCTCCGTAGTGCTCGGTGACATAGTTGAGCACAGTTTCGCGACCGTCATCATCGAAGTCGACATCGATATCGGGGAGCGAAATACGGTCGGGGTTGAGGAAACGTTCGAAAAGGAGGTCGTATTTCAAAGGGTCGATTTGCGTGATGCCGAGGCAATATGCGACTACGGAACCTGCGGCAGACCCACGGCCGGGACCTATGCTGACACCCATCTGGCGACCTACGCGGATGAAGTCTTCCACAATCAGGAAGTATCCGGGAAAGCCCATGGTCTTCATTATGTGCAGTTCGAAGCGTATGCGGTCGTCGATTTCCTTGTCGAGAGGCATTTCATAGCGCTTTGCGGCACCTTCGTAAGTGATTTTGCGCAGGTAGTCGGCTTCGAATTTGATGCGGTATAGTTTTTCGTAACCGCCAAGACGTGCGATTTTTTTGTGAGCTTCTTCTTCCGACATCACCACATTGCCGTTTTCGTCTTGGGTGAATTCGTCGAAAAGTTCCTTTTCGGAGATACGCTGCCGGTATTCTTCTTCAGTGCCGAAATCGGCCGGGATGGCGAAGTTTGGCATGATTGGTGCGTGGTCGATGTCGTATTCCTCGACTTTTTCGGCTATTTCGAGTGTGTTGGCAAGCGCTTCGGGCATGTCGGAGAAAGCCTGCTCCATCTCGGAGGTTGTTTTGAACCATTCCTGTTTGGAATAGAGCATGCGGTTTTCGTCGTTGACATAATGGTTTGTAGCCAAGCAAATGAGCCGGTCGTGGGCCTCGGCATCGGCTTCGTCGACGAAATGCACATCGTTTGAGCAGATGACTTTCACGTTGTGCTTCCGGGCAAGTTCGAGCAGTTGCGGCTCTATGGCTTTCTGCAACTGATATGTCTCATGGTTCGCTTTGGGCTTTGTGGCCTTGTGCCGTTGCAGCTCTATGTAGTAGTCGTCGCCGAACGTTTCTTTCCACCATGCCACAGCCTTGTCGGCGGCATCGAAGTCGCCGGCTGTAAGCAGTCGCGGTATTTCGCCGCCGAGGCATGCCGAACATATTATCAGCCCTTCGCGGTGTGCTGCAAGCTGTTGCTTGTCGGTTCGCGGATGTGAGTAGAATCCTTCAGTCCAAGCCTGCGACACGAGTTTGATAAGGTTTTTGTATCCTTTCTCGTTTTTTGCCAGCACGACAAGATGCCTGCCGGTGTCGCGCTTGTCGACGCGTTCGGTGAGCGACTTTGATGCAACATACATCTCGCATCCGATGATTGGTTTGAGGTGGCGTTTTTTTGCCGCCTCCAGCTCGGTCTTTGCCGCACCGATAGCTTCGGCATCGCCTTTTTCTTCGGCTTCGGCGAGTGCTTCTTTTGCTTTTGCGACGCTCTCCTTCACTTTTTTGTTGTGCTTCTTCACGTCGTTGAAAAAAGCTTTTATGCCGAACATGTTGCCGTGGTCGGTAATGGCCAGGGCCGGCATGCCGTCGGCCACGGCCTTTTTGATGAGGCCTGAGACAGACGAAAGCCCGTCGAGAAGAGAGTAGGAGGTATGAACGTGAAGATGTACGAAGTTCGACATATGGTGATAGTATTCAGAAGTGTAGTGAAGACTCCGCGTCGGAGAGCTTTTTACGAAAGCCCAAAGTTACTAAATTTTCCCGATACGTCCTTAAAAACAAACGCATGTTTTTTGCGTTTCGGGTATTTGCGTATGATGTCGGAAAAGACTATTTTTGCATTTGCTATGGATAAGAACTTGCCGACTATCACAGTTGTAATCCCGGTTTATAACCGGGAAACGCTTGTCGGGCGTACTCTTGCATCGGTTTCGGCACAGACGGCACGAGACTTCTGTGTGATATTGGTAGATAACGGCTCAACCGACAATAGCCTTGATGTCTTGAAGCAATGGGCATCTAAACAGACTTTTGAAGTAAGGGTTCTGACGGAGCCACGTCGTGGAGCTGCGTCGGCCCGTCAGACGGGTCTTGAAGCCGTCAGAACGCCGTGGTGCATGTTTTTTGACTCGGATGATGTGATGTTGCCGACGCATATCGCACGGGCGCTTGCCGGGATTGATGAAAACCCGGACGCCGACGTGATAGGTTGGAATATCTGTTTCCGTGTTGCGGATGGACGGGAAAACATACAGCCGTTTGTCACAAGAGATATGCAATTCCGTTCGCTGTTCAATGGCACTACCGGAACTTTGAGATATTGTGCGCGCACATCGCTTTTTCACGTAGCCGGAGGGTGGAGCCGGGAGGTTGGCGTGTGGGATGATATCGAGTTGGGCGCAAGGCTTATAGCACAGGAACCTAAAGTCGTGAAATTGGACGGGACTCCGACTGTCGCCGTGTATATCGGACAGGATTCTATGAGCTGTGGCGAGCAGGCTTCGAACATTGAGGTCCTTGACCGTGCGCTTGTGCGTATCGGAAATACTCTCGGCCCGTCGAAGACGCATTGGCTTGAACTTAAAAGGGTTCTGGTGGCGGCAAAAAGCTCCAAGGCTGATGGTGATGCGCTTATGCGCCGTATTCTTGCCAGAAATGACAGGTACAGATGGCTATACAGGTTTGCATATGCCTACACCCGTTGCGGAGGCCGAGGCATCGCACGTATCCTGCGTCCTTTGTTGTAGCAGGCCGATGCCTTTTCTGAAATAAGCAGACGCGGCGTCGGCCGGACGTATCGTTGTGCCGTTCCATACTACGATGTCGATATCTACCGCCACAAGCGGATCTGCATCTGCTTCGTTGCGTACGCGTGTCTGATACTCTTTCGTAATGCTCGTGAGCGACTCATAGGTGAGCTTTGTTTCCATTATCACTATGCGGTTCAGATATGGTGCCGCGTCGCCTGTAAATTCGGGGTTTGTCGGGTATAGTGGTGTCGATGTCACGATGCTCCCCATTTTTTCGAGCATTTTATAAGCTTCGCCGAGGCGAGCCGTGGCATCGGGCGTGTTGGCTCCCAGGCAGATAGTAGTGCGGTTAGGCATCTTTCAGAGACAGGCTTATGCGTCGACGTGTAGGGTCGATGTCTATTATTTTCACGTTGATTTGTTGGCCGAGCCTAAGTACGTCGCCTACCGCTGCGACACGTTTGTGCGACAGCTGTGATATGTGCAACAGTCCGTTTTCCTTTATGCCGAGGTCTATGAAGGCGCCGAATGCCGTAATGTTGTTGACAATCCCGGGGACTGTCATGCCTATTTTCAAATCTTCAAAAGCTTCAGCGGCAGGGATGAAGGCATCTGCATTGTCGTCGGTTCGAGGGTCTCGTCCGGGTTTGCGAAGTTCGGCTATGATGTCGGTTATTGTTTCGCGCCCGGCTATTCCGTTTTCGACGAGTGCGTCTACATCGATACTGTCGAGTGCAGAGCTGTTGGCTTGAAGGTCTTTGGCTTTAAGGCCTACCGATTTTGCCATTACGTCTACCGTACTATAGCTTTCAGGGTGTATGCCGGTGTTGTCAAGAGGTTCTTTTCCATCGGGTATGCGTAGAAAACCTGCCGATAGTTCGAAGGCTTTTTCTCCGAGTCGTGGTACTTTTTTCAGCTGTGTACGCGATGTGAAGTCGCCGTTTTCGGCACGGTATGCCACGATGGCAGAGGCAAGTGCCGGCCCTATTCCCGATATATAGGACAGCAGGCGCTCGGAGGCTGTGTTTACATCGACTCCGACGGCGTTTACGCAGCTCATTACCGTATAGTCAAGCGAGTTTTTCAGCTTGCTTTGGTCTACGTCGTGCTGGTATTGTCCTACGCCGATTGATTTTGGGTCGATTTTCACGAGTTCGGCGAGAGGGTCTATGAGCCTTCTTCCGATTGAGACGGCGCCTCGGACGGTTACATCTTTATCCGGGAACTCATGCCGTGCTATATCGGAGGCTGAATAGACTGAGGCCCCGTTTTCGCTTACTATGAAAATTTTCGCAGGGTCGATAAGATGCGAATTTTTCAGGAAACGTTCAGTCTCTCGCGATGCCGTGCCGTTTCCGAGGGCTATGACGTCGAGTTTATATAGTTTGATGAAATCTTTTAGAAGGCTACAAGAGCCTTCGACGTCACACCGGGGCTGTACGGGATATATCACCGAATCGTCGAGCAGATTGCCTTGAGCGTCGAGTGCCACAACTTTGCAGCCTGTCCGATAGCCGGGGTCGAGAGCAAGCACGCGTTTTCCTTTCAAAGGTGCGGCAAGGAGCAGCTGACGCAGATTTTGTGCAAAGATGTCGATTGCCACACGGTCGGCTTCGGCTTTCAGCTCTGCCGAGATTTCGTTTTCGACCGACGGGCGCAGCAGTCGCTTCGATGCATCGGCAACGGCTGCTGCAATCACTTGCCGGCAGTCGTGCGACGCATTGCCCGGTATGAATGCTTTGCAAAGCGCATCGTCGAGCTTGCCGTCGGTTTCGCCTAAATCGTATTTTACTTTTATGAGTTCTTCGCGCTCGGCACGTCTTAGCGCCAGGTATTGGTGCGAGCTGATGCGCCTGACGGGAGCCGAAAAACTGCCGTATTGGGCGAAAGGCGTTTCGGCAAGTTCGTTTTCTTTGCCCTTGCAGACCGATGCGCTTATCGATGCAGTGCGCCTGTAGCTGTTTCGGGTTATGTTGCGAAGCCTCGTCGACTCCGAAGCCCACTCGGCTATTATGTCCGAAGCTCCGGCGATGGCTTCGTCGGCATCTGCGACCGTGTTTTTGCCGGAGAAGCGTGCGGCGGCCGAACGGCAGTCGTCGGGCCGTCCGCCCATAATCATCTTGGCAAGAGGTTCGAGACCTTTTTCGCGTGCCGCCGTGGCACGTGTGCGTCGTTTAGGTTTGTATGGCGCATAGATGTCTTCGACTTCAGTCATAGTCATGGCCTGCTCAAGCCGTTGTAAAAGTTCAGGTGTCAGAGCTGACTGCTCGTCGATTGCTTTGCTGATGAACTCTTTTCGTGCTTCGAGCTGGCGTACTTGTTCGAGAGTGGTCTCGATGTTGCGTATTGCCACTTCGTCGAGCGCGCCGGTGCGTTCTTTGCGGTAGCGGCTTATGAATGGCACAGTGGCGCCTTGGTCGAGAAGTTCGACTGTAGCGGCCACGGCGCGGTAGGGTAGGTCGAGCCTCCGGGCTACGTTTGCGCTTATATCGTTCATTTTGTGAGAGTGAAAAGCGTTATCTCAGGAGTTGCTCCTATGCGTGCCGGAATTCCGACTTCGCCGATGCCTATGTTGACATAAAGCGTGTGAGCACGGTCGGAGTCGTGGTATAGTCCGCCCCATGTCCTATAGCGGAATGCCGCCGGCGACATGCCGAACAATTCCATCTGCATTGCGTGGGTATGGCCCGACATTGTCAGCGCTATGTTTTTATCGGGAGCTTCGGCTATGTCGGCCGTCCAGTGTGCAGGGTTGTGCGACAACAGTATTTTGAAAGCAGGGTCGTCGAGGTCGCCAGGATAGGCCTTGTCGAGGTCACCGTAGACATGGAAAGGAGGGTCGCCGATATTCTCAACGCCTATAAGGACCAAAGAGTCTGTGCCGGCGTAGAATGTCTTGCTTTCGTTGTTCAGCATAGTCCAGCCCATCTGTTTCTGAAGGTTGTACAGTAGCTCCATGTTCGCGTCTTTTGCTTCGGCTGATTTCCATGCGAAATAATCGCCGTAGTCGTGGTTGCCTAATATGGAGTACACTCCGAGTGGAGCTTTGAGGCTTGACAATGTCTTTACGAACGGAACCAGTTCGTCGGAGCGGCGGTTTACGATGTCGCCTGTGAACACTATGAGGTCGGGATGAAGGGCGTTGACGGTCTCTACGAGCCTGTGTATGTAGGTCGTATCGGAGCCGTAGCTGCCTACGTGAAGGTCGGAGAGCTGCGCAATTGTCATGCCTTTAAAGGCGTCGGGGAGCGATGGTTCGGCTATTTCGACGTTCACTACGTCGATGCGGTATCGGTTTATGAGTGCCCCCCACCACATAAGGATGAAGGTTGCTATTGCAAGGACGATGCCCGTTTGTGCAAAGCCCCGAATTCGGTTTTTATGCCAAAGGCAGGGGATTTTGCCGAGCAGGTCGACTATGATGAACAGATATTTTGGTATGTATATGCTGAAATAGGCATAAAGGAACCACATCAGGCTCAACAGCCCGTCGTCGGACGCCGATTTTTTCGGCCATGCAATCGCAACTATGAAAGAGAGCGTAAGGAGTTCTGAACTCCAAAGAGCTATGCGCCTCCAAAATGTCGCATGGTGGCGGCAACGCGTCCACACTGCGCGACAGATATACCAGTCGGCCAATATGCTGAGCAGCAGAATGGGTAATATTAAGACCAGAGGCAGGCGCATTTTGTACCGTTTTATCGGCAGGGTGATGCCTCGATTTGGTTTTTCAACGGATTGGCGTACATCGACAGCATAGTGTGGCGCATGAATGTGCGTTCGTCGTCGTTGATATCCTCGACTTCAACTTTTGCAAGCTGGCGTTCGATGTATTCGTCGAATGATTTCACATCGGCTTCGGTGTAGCAGTCCGAATATCGGTCGGTGCCGTTTACCTCGTCGAATGCAATGTAGTTGCACGGGAATATGCGGTATCCGCAATGGATTGCGCGGTCTATGGCTCCACATGCCGTGTGCACTACTTCGGTGCGGTCTTCGGCAGGGTTGGCGGCGAGTTCGTCGTTTATACATCTGCCCAAATGGAAATGTACACGTCCTTTTTGGCTCAACAGGCCGGTCTCCATGCTGAAAAGGTCGTCGCGCTGAGTCTTCTTGAAGTCGGGACAGCGGCGGCGCAGCAGGAACTCTCGCACTTTCAGATAGTCGTTCGGGTCGTATTCGTAGGATATCGCCACCGGCATTATGTTCAGTTCAAGGATATTCTGCTTTGTGTTTCCGTTTCCGCCGAGCGACAGCATTTTTATCACGCTTTCCTGGGTGCGGTCGTTGCTGTCTTTTGCACGTCCTTCGCGCTGCGCTATCCATATAGACTCGTGCATTTCATTGATTGTGTAATGGATGTATGACGACAGATGTTTTGCAGCCTCAAGAGCTTCGCGCACTCCGGTATCGCGTTTTACAATGAAACTGCGGTTCAGTTTTACGAGGTCGGTAATCCAGTCGAATATCAGCAGATTGTTGCCGATAGCTACTTGTGTTATCGGCAATTTTTCGCGAATGAAGCAGAGGTTGAGGAACGAGGCGTCGAGGACGATGTCGCGGTGGTTTGTGATGAATGTGTGCGGCGTGCCGGATATGTAGTTTTCTATTCCGTCCATCGATAGCCCGTGGGTGGTGCGTTCGGCGAGCATTTCGAGGAACGGCCCCATGATTTTCACTTGAAAGTCGAGCTGCGACTCTACTGTGAGCAGTTTTGCCACGAAAGCGTCGTAATCTACGTCGGGCATCACATAACGCACCGCGTGTTCGAAGCCGGGCTCGCGGACAAGCGTCGCAATCTTTTCGCGGAATTGGTGGTCGTCGTATGGACGGATGTCATCGAATTCGGATGTGTATATGTTGTTTTTCGTTGTTTGTGTCATGATGTGTGGGCTTTTATGCACTCGTTAGACAAAACAAAGGGTTTGTGTTTAAAGTTTTTGTAAAACGGCCGGCTTTGGAATCGGGATGTCTTTTGTGCCTCGTCCGGCTTCGAGCATAAGTTCTTCCATAGCCGGAGGTATTATGAAGATGTCTGTCGGCGAAAGCGGACGCATACCTTCGAACCATTTGAATTTTGGCAGAAAGTATATGCTTTTCTTGGCAAGGAACAATGGTGTTGCCGCACCTGTAGTCTCGGGCCAAAGTTTTATGTATTCTGTTGTGCGTCCGCGGAATGTAGCAGTCAAAAAACTGCTTTGGGCATTCACTATCTTGTTTATGGTTGAGTCGGACTCTTCGGGGTACATGATTATTTCTACGTTGCCGTTTATGTCGAGCCTGCGCATCTCTCCGGCTACGAAATGTGCCACCATCTCTTTTCCGCTGAGCTGGTTGTAGTGGTCGCCCTCTATGGCTTGGGCGGCGAAGCCCTGGTCGGGGAGCGTGGCGCGTTCTATGGTGGAATCGTTCAGCAGCAGTTCGATTACGTTGCCGAAAATCTGCTGGTCGTCACTCCACACTACGGGGTTGATGTACATGCGCAGCGTCGAGTCGCGCTGGGTGAAACGCATGGAGTCGCACAGTCCCTGCATGTCGCGGCGGTAAAACCTTACTCGCGGATAGACCACAGCTATGTGCGTGGTATCGATTTTGAGGTGCTCGGCAATGCCTTTGACGGTATCGGCCTTTACCAATGTGCTGTCGAAGTCGCGGAACGACTGGATATAGCGTCCGTGTAGAAAAAGGGTGTCGCTGTCGGAATACTGCAATAGCTGCGCTCTTCCGGTGGTGAAAGAGCTGTCGGCGAGTTCGTTGTAGTATCCGTAGTTTCCGCGGATTTCGACTTTGTGTGCCGAATCGGTGAGCACCATGTTGCCGAAAGCCTCGCCGAACCCGTCGGTGCGGTCGTAGTATATTGTGTCGGCTGTGAGGGTCTGCCCTTGTGATGTCACTATGGTCGAGCGGTCGAAAAGTGTGGTGCGGTTGTTGTCGGTGTCGTAAATGCCTAGTCTGGTGTATATGGTGCCTCGGGCATTGACTACTTCCGACGGGGCGTGGAGCTCGGCGATATGTGTGGCCGTGCTGTAATACAATGTGTCGGAATAGATGTCGAGCGTGTCTGAACTGTTGCGAGAGTTCAGATGTACGTCGGTGTAGAAGTTTGCCTCTTTGGTAGAAGGGGCGTACTCGCCGTATCGTGACGTCAGAGTATTCGAAGGGTCGGTAAGGCTGCCGCCCACTTCGTAGTACCCCAGGTCTATGCCGAGGTCGTAGATGAAAATGTCGGTTTCGAGGGTCACGTCGCGGTTTATCAGCCTTACTTTTCGGCCGAAGTCGGCATATAGGGTGGCTATTTCGGTGTTGCCGTCGAATTGCAGTTCGTCGGCGTATACGAACAAGGTGTCGCCTTGTTCCATGCTGACATTGCCGAAGGCATCCATAGATTCCGATTCGGCATAATAGTGTGCGCTGTCGCAGCGCATTATCATCGGGCCTTTGGTGAACACCACATCGCCGACAAGCACCATGAAAGAGTCTTCGGGATGCTTGGTGAGCATGTCGGCACGTTCAAGGAACACGCGGTTGCCGGCCGAACGGTCGGCCGACGGTATCATGGGGCGTATGTCGGGCGCCGCCGGACGCTGTGAAACCGCCCACGCCACCAAAGCAGGCAGCGCGAGCATGAGCATGACTATGAAAAATGAACCCTTGCGCATTGTCGAGTACCTTGTTCCGTTGAGGCGGAGCTGTCTGTGCGCAGTTTATTTTGTTCTTATCCAGCCGTCGTGCCGGAAGTCACATCCGCGCCATCCGTCTTCGATACGGACGTATGTCTCGCGTATTTTTTTCTGTAGCCATTTGTCCACTATTTCTTGCCGACGGGCGTTTTCATACAAATCCTTGATGGTCTGGTAGTCGTCGGCTAGGTTGGCGGTATGTGCGTCGAGGCGTTTTGACAGGCGCACTATCGCTACTATTTCGCGGTCGCGTTTTGGGTCACGCATGATGAACGGTTTCGATATTTCGCCGGGTTGCATGCCGGCTACGGCTTTGGCTATCTCCTGCGGCAGCTCCGACATCTCGAAACGTGTGTTGCCTGTGTTGGGGTTCACCATCACACCATTGCTCATGCGGGTGTCTTTGTCCTGCGATATGTAGCGGACTGCGTCTTCGAAGCTTATTTTTTTGTTGTCGACGATGTCGGCTCGTATACTGTCGAGGCGCGTTATGGCTTCCGTGAGGTCTTTTTCGGCCACTTTGGGCTTGAGGAGTATGTGGCGAGTGTTGATGCGGTCGCCGCGTTTCTCGATGAGCTGTATGATGTGGAAGCCGTATTCTGTCTCAACGATTTTCGACACTTTTTTCGGGTCGTTCAGGTTGAATGCCACGGCTGCGAACTCGGGCACAAGCTGTCCTCGGCCCATGAAGCCAAGTTCTCCACCGCGTACGCTTGACCCGTCTTCCGAATACAATATCGCGAGTGTCGAGAAATCGCTTTCGCCGCGTGTCACGCGGTCGGCATAGTCGCGCAGGCGTGCCTTCACATCGTCTATTTCCTGACGGGGTATCACCGGGTTCAAAGTAAGAAGCTGAACTTCTACCTGCAGAGGTATGAAAGGTATGCTGTCGGCAGGCAGTTCGGCGAAATAACGGCGCACGTCAGACGGCGTTACCTTGATGTCTTTTGTGAGGTTGCTGCGCACCTGTTGCACCCTTGCGCGGTTGCGCATGTTGGTGGCATAATATTCGCGTATGTCGGTGAAGGGCTTGCGGAAGTATTGCTCCACCTTCTCGCGAGAGCCGAGGTTTGTTATCAGAAAGTTCATCTGAGCATCGACCTGCATCTGCACCATCGACTCCTGCACCTCAACGGTGTCGAGTTCGGCCTGATGGAGAAACAGCCTCTCGATGGCAATCTGCTCGGGAATGTAGCAGTAAGGGTCGCCCGGTATCGGGGTGCGGTCGGTCTGCATGTCCTGATATGTCTGCTCGATTTCCGATTTGTAGATTGGCTCGTCGCCAATCATCCAGGCCACTTCTTCGATGACGTTTCCGGGAGTCGCCGCATAAAGGCATGCCGCCAACGAAACCGCTATGCCTGCGAATATGTGTTTTTTGTTCATTTGGTGCGCTTTGAGCTATATTATTCGCAAAGGTAAGCCATTTTTTGCAATCGGCCTTAATTGTTAAAGTTTTTTATCACTTCCGGCTACCGGCCAAAGCGGCTCTGATGTTTTTTTGCCGATGTCGAAAAAAAACACTACCTTTGTATGCTAAATCAAGAAAGAAGAACTTCTGAACAATAATTTGCAACATGTCAGAAAAACAAGAGGAATACAGCGCCAGTAACATCCAGGTGCTTGAAGGCCTTGAGGCCGTGCGCAAGCGTCCTGCGATGTATATAGGCGACATATCCGAGAAAGGACTTCATCACCTCGTGTATGAGGTGGTGGACAACTCCATCGACGAAGCCCTGGCAGGCTATGCCAAAGAAATCAATGTCACCATCAATCCCGACAACTCAATAACGGTCGAAGACGACGGCCGTGGAATCCCCGTCGACATGCACGAGAAAGAGCACAAAAGCGCGCTCGAAGTGGTGCTTACCGTGCTTCATGCAGGCGGTAAGTTCGACAAAGGTTCATACAAGGTGTCGGGCGGCCTCCATGGCGTGGGCGTGTCGTGCGTAAATGCGCTGTCGACATATCTGCGTGCCGAAGTGCGCCGAAACGGGAAAGTATATGCGCAGGAGTACAGCTGCGGCAAGCCGACGACAGGCCTCGAGATAGTAGGTGAAAGCGACACCACCGGTACTACGGTGACCTTCAAGCCAGACGACACTATCTTTACCACAACGGTCTACGACTATGCCACGCTTGCCAACCGTCTGCGAGACCTCGCTTTCCTTAACGCCGGCATAACACTTCATCTTACCGACAAACGCCAGCTCGACGCCGAAGGAAAGCATCGCAAGGAGACTTTCTATAGCCGTGAGGGCCTGCGTGAGTTTGTGCAGTATATCGACGCCAACAAAGAATCGCTCATCAACGATGTCATCGACCTGAATACCGAGCGTGCCGGCATTCCTATCGAGGTGGCATTCACCTACAACACCACTTCGAACGAGAATATCTACTCGTTCGTCAACAACATCAACACCATAGAAGGCGGTACCCACCTCACCGGTTTCCGCCGTGGCCTGACATCGACCCTCAAAAAGTATGCCGAAGACAACAATCTTCTCAAAAACGCAAAAGTCGAGATAGCGAGCGATGACTTTCGCGACGGCCTTACGGCTGTGATTTCGGTAAAAGTCATGGAGCCGCAGTTCGAAGGTCAGACCAAGACCAAACTCGGCAACAACGAAGTGATGGGCGCCGTGCAGGTAGCCGTGAGCGAAGCCCTCGGCAACTACCTCGAAGAACACCCGGCGCAGGCCAAGGTGATAGTAGAGAAGGTGATACTCGCTGCCCGTGCGCGTACCGCCGCTCTCCGCGCCCGTCAGGAAGTGATGCGCAAGACGCCGCTCGTAGGCGGCGGTCTCCCCGGCAAACTCACCGACTGCTCAAGCCGTACGGCCGAAGACTGCGAAATATTCCTTGTCGAAGGAGACTCGGCAGGCGGCACTGCCAAGCAGGCGCGTGACCGTCGTTTCCAGGCCGTGCTTCCGCTCCGCGGTAAAATACTCAATGTCGAAAAGGCTCTTGAACATCGTGTATTCGACAATCAGGAAATCGCGAGCCTGTTCCGTGCGCTTCGTGTTACCATCGGTACCGAAGAAGACCCCAAGGCCCCGAACCTATCCAAACTGGCATACCACAAAGTAATTATCATGACCGATGCCGATGTCGACGGCGCCCATATAGCGACTCTGCTTATGACTTTCTTTTTCCGCCGCATGCGTCCGCTCATCGAGCAGGGCTACCTCTTCCTTGCGTCGCCCCCACTGTACAAATGCAAGATGGGCAAGGTCGAAGAATATTGCTGGAACGATATGCAGGTGCAGCAATTTATAGCGAAATACGGCGAACGCACATCGATACAGCGATATAAAGGTTTGGGCGAGATGTCCGACGAAGAACTCCGCAACACAACCATGTCGCCCGAGCACAGGATACTCAAACAGGTCAATATCAGCGATGCCGCCGAGGCCGACCGTATTTTCTCGATGCTTATGGGCGAAGACGTGGCCCCTCGCCGCGATTTCATCGAAGCGAACGCCACCTATGCCAATATCGACGCGTAATCCAACTCTATAGGCACCCCGGATGTTACTATCAGTATAAGTAACACCGGGGTGTTCCCCTTTTTTCAAGAACACGTTTTCAACCGATTGCCATGCCAAAGCCAAGCAAGACACGAAAGGTCGCAGCAATGTTGCAGGCCGAAGTCGACCAATATATAGCCCGTCACGGCTCTTCTACGTTCAATTACAAACAGGTGTGCCATGCCATAGGGCACGAAAGCCCTGCGTCGCAGCGCACGGTGGCCCTTTATCTTGCCGAGCTTGCTTTCGACGGCGTCATCATAGAGACCGCCCCCGGGCTCTATAAGGCTCCTACGCGTACGGTGAAGGCTCAGGGGGTGTTCGTGCGCCGTTCAAACGGGAAAAACAGCGTAATAACCGATAACGACGGCGAAGAGATATTCATTGCCGAGCGAAACTCGATGCACGCTCTCAACGGCGACCGTGTCGAAATCACAATTGCCGCACGCGTCAAAGGCCGTGAAGCCGAAGCTGAGGTCACAGACATAATAGAAAAGAAAGAGCAGACTTTCATCGGCACGCTGAAGGTCGACAAATATTTTGCGTATCTTCTCACCGATTCCAAGTTCCTTGCCACCGACATCTTCATTCCGCGTGCAAAGCTTCATGGCGGAAAGACCGGCGACAAAGCCATAGTGAGGATTACGCACTGGCCCGAAGATGCAAAAAATCCGCAGGGCGAGGTTGTCGACATCCTCGGCGTAGCGGGAGAGAACACTACCGAGCAGCATGCCATTCTTGCCGAATTCGGTCTGCCGTACCGCTACCCCGAAGCGGTGGAAAAAGCCGCCGACGCCATCGGGGCCGGCATTACCGACGAGGTGGTGGCCGCGCGCGAGGATTTGCGCGATGTGACTACTTTCACCATCGACCCCCGTGATGCGAAAGACTTCGATGATGCCCTATCGATACGTAAACTGCCTGGCGGCAACTATGAAGTCGGAGTGCATATCGCCGATGTGACCCATTATGTCAAACCCGGCTCAATCATCGACCGCGAGGCCGAGAAACGCGCTACAAGCGTTTATCTTGTAGACCGGGTTGTGCCCATGTTGCCCGAGCATCTGTCGAACGGCATCTGTTCGCTTCGTCCCGATGAAGACAAACTTACGTTTTCGGCAATATTCGAGATGACACCCGAGGCCAAAGTCGTAAAATCCCGTATATGCCGTACGGTGACACGCAGCAACCGTCGCTTTACCTACGAAGAGGCTCAGGACGTCATTGAGACCGGAAAGGGTGACTTTGCCGACGAAATCCTCACTCTTGACAAGCTTGCAAAACAGCTCCGTAAGGCGCGTTACGACAACGGGTCGGTCGATTTCGACCGTGTCGAAGTACGTTTCGACACAGACGAGAACGGACACCCGACATCGGTGTTCTTCAAAGAATCGAAAGACGCCAACAAGCTTATCGAGGAGTTCATGCTCCTTGCAAACCGCACGGTAGCCGCCGCCATTGGCGTGGTGCCCAAACGTAAGAAGCCGAAAGCTTTTGTCTACCGTGTGCATGACTCGCCCGATGCCGAGCGCCTTGAGAACCTTGCAGAACTGGCGCGCGCTTTCGGCTTCAAAATCAAGACAAAAGGTACACCGGCCGATATAAACCGCTCTATCAACAAGATGCTTGTCGATGTCAAAGGCCGCGGCGAAGAGAATTTCCTTTCGACATTGGCGATACGCTCTATGGCAAAAGCCATATACACGACCACCAACATCGGCCACTACGGTCTCGGCTTTGAGTACTATACCCACTTCACGTCGCCCATCCGCCGCTATCCTGATATGATGGTGCACCGGCTTCTCGAGCGCTATCTTGCCGGAGGCCGCAGCGTAAATCTCGAAAAGCTTGAAGAGGAGTGCAAGCACTCGTCTGACATGGAACAGCTTGCCGCCAACGCCGAGCGCGCATCGATAAAATACAAGCAGGTCGAATATATGGGCGACCATCTCGGCGAAGTATACAAGGGCATTATTTCGGGCGTCACCGAGTGGGGTCTGTATGTGGAGCTCGACGACAACAAATGCGAGGGTCTTGTGCCCATGCGCGACCTTGCCGACGACTACTACGACTTCGATGCCAAGAACTATTGCCTTATTGGCCGCAAATATAATAACCGCTACCGCCTCGGCGACCCTGTTCAGGTGCAGGTGGCGCGTGCCGACCTCCAGAAGAAACAGCTCGACTTTGTGATTGTCGACGAGAAACATCCGGCACGGTCTCTCGATGCTCTTGCAGCGCCCAAGCCCGGTGCGAGGCCGAGAACAGTAGAGAAACCCGGCAAGAAAAAACGTAAAGGCAGACGGTAATGGCGGCAGAACCACATATAGGCTGTGTAGAGGTGCAGGGCCTGAAGGTGTTTGCCCACCACGGTGTTGCCGAGCAGGAAGCCCGGGTCGGCAATGTGTTTGAGGTGGATGTGAAAGTGTTTTTCGACGCCCTCGAAGCGATGCGGACCGACCGTATCGACCTCACCGTGAGCTATTCCGACATAGTCGACATCGTAAACCTTGAAATGTCGCGAACATCGATGCTCGTCGAGCACGCTGTCTACCGCATATATGAGAACATCCGCAAACGCTTTCCTTTTGTCACAGGAGGGCGTATAGCCGTGTACAAACCGCAACCACCGCTGAGTGCTGAACTCAAAAAGGCCGGTTTCTCATTCTCGTGGTGAAAATAGGCTTGGCGTATAATAAAAGGCTTAGATAGCCGTTAACATAGTATAAAGAAGCATCACTGCTTCATCTGTATAACAACGTAATTGATTATATGAATATAAAGACGCTTGCCCTGGCGGCAATCACATCGCTTATGCTTGCATTGGGCTCATGCAGCTCGTCGAAGACGGCTCTTCCGTATTTCACCGATATAAAAGATGTCAAAGAGGGCACTCTGCCACTCGACGATTATATGTCGGTGATACAGCCTGACGATGAACTTTATATAAGTGTGTCGTCTGAGGTGCCCGAAGCCACGGCCATATACAATCTGCCGGCTATGAACCCGGCATTGCGCGACAAACTCACGCAAACAACTTCTCCGAGAATGTTGACATATGTAGTCGATAAAGAGGGCGACATCACATTTCCGGTTCTTGGCAGGATTCATGTCGCAGGGCTTACCGTCGAACAGCTTACCGACGAACTTGTCAAGAAAATCGGCGCAGATGTAAAAAATCCCATAGTGTCGGTCCGCCTTGTCAATTTCAATGTCGTTGTGGCCGGCGAGGTCAAGCAGCCGCAGACAATACGTGTCGACCGTAACCGCATCTCTATTCTTGACGCTCTTGCCGCTGCCGGCGACCTTACCGAATATGGCGAGCGGAGCAATGTGCTCGTGATACGCGAGGAGAACGGCGAGCGCAAATTCGCGCACCTCGACCTCAATTCCTCAGAGGTTCTCACGTCGCCGTATTACTATCTGCAACAGAACGACTATGTGTACGTGGCGCCGAACAAGGTAAGGCAGTCGAACTCCAAGTACAACACCAACAATTCGTTCAAACTTCAGGTTACATCTACCATCGTGAGTGCCGCTTCGGTGATAGCATCTCTCGTAATAGCCTTAACCGTCAAATAGAACCTGACATACGCATACGACAACAAAAACACAGCGCCGCATCATCAGATTGCGGCGCTGCCTGTTTATCGTAGATGTCCGTTGTCATGAGAACTTGCGGTGAAGTTCGCGGAAGCGCTCAAGTACGGCCGGGCCGAATTTCGCCATTGAGGCTTCGACTTTGTCGAGCGGTTTGCGGCGCATGTCGCCGCTTTTGCTGTAGAAGCAGTCGGCGTAGCAGACAAGCTGTTCGAGCAGTGTCTCGGGCATATAGGAGCGTCCATGCGGCATCGGCAGTCCGCGTGCAGCAATTTCTTCGGCGGTAAGCCCTGCGCCAGTGTGGCGTTCGGCTACCTGGGCGTATATCTCGGGTGCTCCGTCGGCACGGAGCATGTCGGCGCCGATGGGGCCGTGGCACAAATATGGCGCCGAGCCGTAGCAGCCTATGCCCGGTGCATCGGTGCGTATTATGCCTATATCGTGGAGCATGGCGGCCGCTTCGATGTCGTCGGCATCGAGCGGCAGTTGGAGTTTTCGGGCTATCGACAGAGCCTCGTCGGCTACGGCGCGGCTGTGCGACAGCAAAATCCCGCAGACCTTGCGGCCGGCGGGATAATGTTTATATATTGTCGAAAGGAAGTCGTAGGCCATCATTCTACAATTGTAATCCAATCGTGTGTGTCAGGCTCTTCGCCATGACGGATTGCTTCGAGTCGCCGCACGAACTCCGTTGTCACGGGGCCGGGTTTGCCGTCTTTCGATATTATGTATTTGACGCCCTTGTCGAGGTCGTGTATTTCGCCTATGGGAGAGCATACGGCGGCAGTGCCGCACGCGGCAGCTTCGCTGACGTCGTTTAGCTCGTCGACGGTTATGTGGCGGCATTCCACCTCCATGCCCATTTCGCGTGCAAGCTCCATGAGGCTCATATTGGTAATTGAGGGCAGTATCGAATCGCTTTTCGGCGTTATGTATTTGCCGTCTTTGATGGCATAGAAGTTTGCCGGGCCGCATTCGTCGAGATATTTCTTTTCTTTGGGGTCGAGATAGAGAACGGCCGAGTATCCCATGTCGTGCGCCTTTTTGCCTGCACCGAGCGAGGCGGCGTAGTTTCCGCCCACTTTCCATCGTCCGGTGCCTTGCGGTGCCACACGGTCGAATTCGCGCATTATGCAGATGTTGGTGTTCTTGAAGCCTTCTTTGAAATAGGGGCCTACGGGCGTTACGAGTATGATGAACAGATATTCGTCAGCTTCCTTTACGCCTACGCGTGGTGTTATGCCTATTTCGAGTGGACGAAGATACAGCGATGCGCCGCTTCCGTAGGGGGGTATGAAACGTTCGTTGAGTTTTACCACCTTTTTGCACATCTCTTCGAAGATTTCTACGGGAATAGGTTCCATCAGCAGGCCTTTTGCCGATTCCTGAATGCGTTTGGCATTTTCACGCATGCGGAATATGCGTATTTTGCCGTCGACGCCACGGAATGCTTTGAGACCTTCGAAAATTTCCTGTCCGTAGTGCAGGCAGGTGGCTGCGATGTGGATGTTGACGGTTTCGGATTGCGATACTTCGATTTGCCCCCACTTGCCGTCGCGGTATTCGCAACGTACGTTATAGTCGGTGGGATAATATCCGAAGGGCAATTTGCCCCAGTCAATGTCTGTGTCCATTTCAGTTATGTTTGGTTTGCTGTGCAAATATACAAAGAATATCAATAATCCAAACCTTGTGGCATAAAAAGTAGTGTTAAAATAAGAGTCGGATATGCCTTTGCTTTTGGCGTTTTGTTAAAAATTTCCCAAAAAGAAAAACTTTTATTATTTTTGTGCTTTCAAAGATTATTGCCTTAAACAAGCCATGATGTTTCGACTGATATTTTTTGTTTTTACGCTTTGCACTTTTTTTATGCTTCCGCACAGGGCGCAGGCGGCTACGCATCGTTATACATCTGAGATTGAGGCATTGTTGGATGAACTGGATTCTCTTCTTGTCGCCTCTGTGCAAATCAACCAGGCCAAAGAGATGCGGCTGGCTTCGCTGCGTGCGGCCTACAACCGCAAGACCGACAGCGAGCACCGTTATTGGATGGCCGCCACGCTTTATGATGAATATGCGGCCTATGATTCAGACTCTGCAATGGTCTACGCCGACCGGGCCAAAGCCATAGCCCTCGCCATGGGGCGCAACGATTTGGTGGTCGACATGGATCTTAATCGTGCGTATGTTTTCTCGGCTACGGGTTTGCTCGATGATGCCATGGCGTGTCTGCGAGGTATAGATGAAAGTAAACTTTCGTCGGAGCAGTTGAGGAAATATTGCGAAAGGATGCTGTTCCTGTCGTCGCACAGGGACTATTATATGGGCGATAGCGGTAGGGATACGGCATATCCGGAGTACATCGACAGCCTTATTACAGTCTCTTTGCAGGACTTGTCGGCCGATGACCGTTATTATTGCTGGATAGTAGGGTGGGGGCATCTTAAAGAAAAGGCAGAGGCTGAAGCCGGGATTGAGGTTGTCAGGCCGATTGTGGAGGCTTCTGAGTTCCGTACTCGTGAGGATGCGCTCAACGCATGGGTACTCAGTAAATTGTATGAATATGCCGGCGACGACGAACTTAAGCTTAAATATCTTATATTATCGGCCCAGGCCGATGTAAGGGCGAGTGTCAAAGAGATAGCGTCACTCGAAGAAGTCGCCGCGATATTATATGAGAACGGCGACCTCGAGCGTTCGAACAATTATGTCAATTACTGCATAAACTGCGCCAACCAGTATAAGAGCCGCATAAGGCTCGGACCTTTGGCCGGCTTGCAAGAGCGCTCGCTCGGAGCCATATACCGTCATAGCCAACAGCAGGCACGCGAAAACAGGAAGATGCTCGTTCTGGTCGTTGCCGTCTTGGTGGTGCTTGTTTTGGCTTTGGTGTTCATCATCAGGCAGATGCGTTTGTTGTCAAAATCGAGGCATGCACTTGCCCATGCCAATGTGGAACTTCGCGAGCATGTCGACGAGCTGCAACAGACACGAGAAGAACTGCGCGAGGCCAATGAACGCCTTGCCGGAATGTACGATAATGTCAGGCAAAGTGCGTCCGATTTGTCGGCTAACAATGAAGCCAAGGAGAGATATATAGCAAGCATATTCGCCCTATGCTCCGATTATATAAACAAGCTCGACGATTTCCGAAAAAACATCTACCGCATGATAGCGGCAAGGCGTTTCGACGAGATACGCGAGCTTACAAAATCGCCCGAGCTGTCGCATGTCGAAATAAAAGAGCTTTATGCTAATTTCGATAAAATATTTCTTCAGATATATCCTGATTTCGTCGATGATTTCAACACGCTTCTGCGCCCTGAAGAACGCATCGAGCTGCGTAGCGGCGGCCAACTCAATACGGAGCTGAGGATATATGCTCTCGTCCGCCTTGGCCTGAACGATAGCGTGAAAATTGCGAAATTTCTCCACGTATCGGTTCAGACTGTATACAACACGCGCCAACGTGCACGCAACAAGGCTGCCGTGCCTAAAGAAACTTTTGCAGAGGCGGTAAAGAGCCTCGGACGGCCGTCGTTCTGAAAAACATAGTTCTATAACATAGAGTGGAAAAAGAGGAGGTTTCGGCAAAAGGCCGAGACCTCCTTATACTATATACTTACCTTACCGTTTTATGTCCCGTCTTTGTGCGTAAGTGACTGACTTCCAGGGGGGGGGTAGTTCATGCAATCTTACCTATTGCTTTTACCGTGCGTGTTATGTGCGCGAGAGGCTTCTTAATTTTGCGCCATAAACTTTTAATCTAATACCAACAAATCATTTCATGGAAAAACTAAGATTTAGCGCAAAGACTTTTGCGGTCTTGTTGGCCATGATTGTCCTCGGCACCTCGGGTGCATGGGCAAGCATTACAGCCAAAGGCTCCGTGACAGATACGTCGGGCGAACCGCTCATCGGCGTATCAGTAGTTGAAAAAGGTGTCACCAACGGTGTGACAACCGACATCGACGGTAATTTCAGCATCGTGGTAGCCGATGGCGCCACAATCACGTTCTCTTACATAGGCTATGAGACGGTCGAGGCAAAGGCCGCTCCCGAAATGGCTATTGTACTCAAAGAAAGCAGTACGATGCTCGACGAGGTAGTGGCCGTAGGTTACGGTGTTCAGAAAAAGAGCGTCGTGACGGCTTCTATCGCCAAGGTGTCGAGTGACGAACTCAGCACCACCGCTCCTGTGCGTATGGATAACGCGCTCAAGGGTCTTGCATCGGGTGTTACGGTAACGTCTGCCTCGGGTCAGCCGGGAGCTGCCGCCCGTGTACGTATACGCGGTATTGGCACCATCAACAACTCCGACCCTCTTTATATAGTTGACGGCATGCCTATCGAAGGCGGTCTCGACTATCTCAACCCCAACGACATCGCATCGATAGAAGTGCTCAAAGACGCCGCATCGGGCGCCGTCTATGGTGCACGCGCAGCCAATGGCGTAGTACTTGTCACAACCAAGCAGGGCAAGGAAGGCCCGACCAAGGTCAGCTACGATTTCAGCTACGGCTGGCAGAGCGTAGGCAAGAAGCGCAAAGTGCTCAACGCCACCGAATATGCCATGATGATGAACGAAGGCGCCATCAACTCGGGCAACGCCCCGAAGTTCGCCGACCCGGCATCTTATGGCGAAGGCACTGACTGGCAGGATGAGGTTTTCAACAACAATGCACCGGTGATGAACCATCAGATAGCCGTCAGCGGCGCTTCTGAGCGTGTCAACTACATGCTTTCGTTGGGCTACTATACTCAGGAAGGCATCATCGGCGGCAATTTCGACCGCTCGAACTATCAGCGTCTTACCATGCGCAGCAATCTCGGCATTACGGCATTCGACGCCTCGAAGCAGCGCACATGGCTCAATAAGTTCACCATCAACACAAACATTGCATATACACGCATCAAGAGCAAAGATATCGAAGCCAACTCTACATGGGGTTCGCCTCTCGGTTCGGCACTTTCGATGTCGCCTATTTTGACTCCTTATCTTGAAAAAGGCAGTGCCGACGAGGCCGCACAGCTGGCCTACCTTGCAGGCCAGGCCGACTACGTGCCTATGTACGGCGCCGACGGACGCCTTGTGATGGTTCCTACCGCTTTCGGCAACTATCAGGAAATGAGCAATCCCATCGCCAACCTTTCGTTGCCCGGACAGAAGAATTGGAGCCACAAGTTCGTAGGCAACTTCGTGGGTGAGCTTCAGATTTGGGACAATATACGCTATCGCATCAGCTATGGCGCCGACCTTTCGTTCTGGGGTCATGACGGCTACACTCCCAAATATTATCTGCGCAACGGCCAAGGTCAGACTTTCTCGTCGGCATTCGCCGGCCGCTCCAACGGTCTTGTATGGCAGATAGAGAATGTCCTTATGTACGACAAGACCATCGGACAGCATAGCTTCGACATCGTACTCGGACAATCGGCAAAACAGAGCAGCGGCAGCTCGCTCGGCGCTTCGAGAAACCACCTCATCAGCTACGACCGCCCCTATATCGACGCATCGACGGGTCTTGCAGCCGACGGCGACATGACCGCCAGCGGCGCACCACATGTCAAGTCGAAACTCGCATCATACTTCGCACGAGCAAGCTATAACTTCGACGAGCGCTATATGATTCAGGCCACAGTACGTCGTGACGGTTCGAGCCGCTTCGGCTCCAACAACCACTGGGCCACATTCCCCTCGGTATCCGTAGGCTGGAACGTGATGAACGAATCGTTCCTCGAAAGCCAGCGCACATGGCTCAACAACCTCAAGGTGCGTGCATCGTGGGGTAAGAACGGTAACGAAAACATAGGCAACTTCCAGTATATTGCACTTGCCGCATCGGGCAACAATGCCATTTTCGGTACCGGCGGACAAGTGATAAACGGCACCAAACCCACACAGCTCGTCAACCCCGACCTCAAGTGGGAAGAATCCAAGCAGACTGACGTAGGCCTTGACTTCGGTTTCCTCAACAACAAAATCACATTCTCGGTCGACTACTTCCGTAAAGACACCGAAGGCATGCTTATGACGATGTCGCTGCCGCAGTATGTCGGCGAAGCGCTCCCGATGGGCAACGTAGGCTCGATGCGTAACTCGGGTGTCGAATTCGACGTCAACTACCGCCAAAACTTCGGTGACTTCTCGCTCCGCGTATTCGCCAATGCTTCTTACCTGAAGAACAAACTCATTGCCTACGGTAATGAACAGGGATGGGCGAACTACGACTCTTTCCAGGGCGTAGGCACAATCACCCGTGCCGAGAATGGTCTTCCTTTCCCCTATTTCTACGGCTACAAGACCGACGGCGTGATACAGAATCTTGCCGAAGCGAAAGCATATAACGACAAATACGGCACCTCGCTCGTGCCCGGCGACGTCCGCTTTGTCGATGTCGACAAGAGCGGCACCATCACCGAAGAAGACCGCACCAAAATCGGTAAGGGTATGCCCGACTGGACTTTCGGCTTCGGTCTTACCGCAACATGGAAAGGTCTCGATTTGAACGTATTCTTCCAGGGCACCCAGGGCAACGACATTTTCGACGCCACACGCCGTACCGACGCGCTTGCATCGAACCTGCCTTCGTGGATGCTCAACCGCTGGACCGGCGAAGGTACATCGAACCGTCTGCCGCGCTACGTGCAGGCCGACCCGTATAACTGGCAATCGTCAGACCTCTATGTATACGACGGAAGCTATCTGCGCCTCAAAAACATACAGCTCGGCTACACTCTGCCCGAAAATCTCACCAAGAAAGTATTCGTGTCGAAGTTCCGCGTGTATGTGGCTGCCGAAAACCTCGTGACATGGACCAAATACCATGGCTTCGACCCCGAAATCTCGTCAGGCGGCACCTCGCTCGGTGTTGACTATGGCGTATATCCGCAGGCACGCGTGTGGACTGTCGGTTTCAATCTCGCATTCTAATCTACAACCGGTTAAGAAAAACAATATATGAAAACTATATATAAATATCTGGGTGTGGCGGCTCTCGCATTGAGCCTCAACAGCTGTGGCGACGATTTCCTCGAAGTCACCTCGCCGACCCAACCGTCTTCCGACGAATATTTCTCTACAAAAGACCATGTCGAAGAGGCTGTCGTCGCCGCCTACGACCCCCTGCATTGGACTGACTGGGGCTGTGGCGAATACGCTCCCTATATACTTTTGGCCGACATCATGGCCGACGACCTGTGGGTCGGCGGCTCAGATGCCAACGACAACCAGAATTGGCATCTTATGGCCAACTATTCGGCAACGCCGCTCAAAGTCGTGACAAGCCTTTGGGTTGAGGCTTTCTCAGGCGTAAAACGTTGTAACGACGTTCTTCAATACATAGAGGCAGGCATTGAAGATGCCACCGAGGCCGATATCGCCAACTGGCAGGCTCAGGTATATGTGCTCCGCGCATTCTATGCCAACTGGCTTTGGAAGTTCTATGGCAATGTGCCTTATTTCGAGAAAAACCTTACATCGCCCTACATTGCTGAACAGATGAGCGCCGACGAGTTGTACGGGCATATGGTCGGTGACATCGAAAAGGCTTTGGAACTGAAAGTTCTGCCTTTCCGCGCCGCTGATGACAAAGCGGGTCGCGTAACCACAGCCATGGCATATATGCTCTATGCCGAAATAGTTATGTACCAGCGCGACGCAGCCCGTTATTCTACTGCTCTGAAATATATGAAGGAAATCATCGACTCGCCTGAATATGACCTCGTCGACGATTACACTACAATCTTCAAGGAAGCCGGCGAATGGAGCAAGGAGTCGATTTACGAAATCAACTATATCTCCGAAAACGCTGTCCGCGACTGGGGTGCGCCCCTTGTTGCCGGCGGGACAGTTCTCCCTACTCTTATAAGCCCCAACAACTGGCCTTCGGGTGCCGACGGGCACAACGGCGGATGGGGCTTCTGCCCCGTGCGTAAGGAAACGTACGAGCGCTACAGCGCCGACGATACACGCCGCGACGCAACATGTTGGAACGTAGGCGCGACAGGCATCGAATACAACAAGCGCTATCAGGACTTCGGTTTCTTCCTTGAAAAATATGCCGCACAGGCCGACGGAAATGCCGGTCAGAAAGCGTCGGGCGAACTTAACTATAACAATAACTGGCGCATATACCGCTATTCAGAGGCTCTGCTAAACGCTGCCGAACTGATTGTTGCCACCGGCGGAAATGCAGGCGAGGCCAAGGGCTACCTCAACGATGTGCGTTCGCGTGCAGGCCTCCGCACACAGCTTGAACCTACTCTCGACAACATCATCGAAGAACGTCACCTCGAATTTGTCGGCGAAGGCAAACGCTACTGGGACCTTATCCGTACCGACAAGGCCGCTAAGGTGCTCGTGCCTGACGAATACGGCTACCGCACCAACACCTGGAGCGAAAATAAAAAATATCTGCCCATACCGCAGTCGGAAATCGACCGTTCACAAGGCACTCTTACTCAAAACCCCTATTAAACCAAGGCTATGAAACTATATATCAAATCTCTCGCACTCGCTGCGCTTGCCCTTGGAGGCACCATGGCCTTCACCGCCTGCACCGAGGACAAGGTGTACGATGTCGACATCAACGATGTGCCTCAGGCTTCTGACTATGCCGACAATGTGGTGATAACCGTCGACCAGGAAACCAACACGGCCTATTTCTCGTTTACAGGCAAGGGCGTATACCCCGTGTGGATTATCGACGGCAAAAGCTATTCGAGCAATTTTGAGTTCACGCGTTACTACCGCAAGGCCGGCGACTACGCCGTTGACGTGAAAATAGGCAACGGCAACGGCATAAGCCAAGGCACCATCACTAAGACATTCCATGTCGACAAGACCAAGATGAACGGTTTCGGCGGCTACGTCTACGACAGCGACTTCAACCTCTGGACAAAGGCTAAACGCGAAATCAACAGTACATATTATGCTCCCGGTTGGGGAGCCGTCCTCAACCCCGAGATGAGCTTTGACGGCGAGACTCTTAACGTGAAACTGGCTACGGCGACCTCCGAGCGCTGGCAGGCACAGATACATCTGTCGACCGACATCTGCCTCAACGAAGGTGAGAGCTTCGACGGTTCGTTCATCTTCACCGCCACCAAAGACATCGAGGATGTTGTGCTCAAAATCCATCCTGACGGCGATAACGACGACGGCCACTCGTTCTTCTGCAACCAGAAAATCAACCTCAAAGCCGGCGAGCCGGTTACCTATTGGTTCAGCGACCTTACGGCTGCCGTTGCGATGAACAACCTTTGGTTTACTTTTGACTTCGGTCTTAACCCCGACGACTTCGAGGTAACGGTTGAGAATTTCGTGCTCAAGAGCCATGCCAACGACGATGGCACGGTCCTGCCCGAAATAATAACAGACCCCGAACCCAAATGGGTTGCTCTCGACAGCGATGAGAACCTCTTCCACGGCACTACCATCACTCCGTCGTTCTACTATGCTCCCGGCTGGGCTCAGATTGCCGACCCGGCATGGACAACCGACGGCAATGGTGCCTACACCTTCACGCTTCCTTCGGCAACCTTCGAACAGTGGCAGACCCAGTGCGGCATGAACACCACCATCGTCATACCCGACGCTACGGTGACTTACGACTTCATGTGCATTCTGAAATCGACCACGACCACTCCGGCAACCGTCAAACTTGTAGAGTCCGACGAGACCGACAAAGACCCGGTTGTGAAACACGATGGAAACTTCTTCTGCGCCGACCAAATAACTCTTGAAAGCGGTGAGGAATACAAGTACTGGGTAACCAAGAAGTTGCCTAAACAAGGCACTCCCATGCACGCTGTGACCCTCATGCTCGACTTCGGCGGCAATCCCGAAGGGACTGAAGTTACTGTAAGCAACATAATCCTACAGGTTCACCACGATTGATGAACTGACGAGCGCATGGCAGGGTTGGTATCGCATTGACCTGTCATGCGCTTTTTGTGTCAATACGGTTCGTATTTTTGTGGTTAGTAAAAATTTTAATTAACTTTGCAAAGCAATGGTCAAATATTTTCTTAATCTAATCAATACCATATTTATAGCGGCTGCAATGGCTTCTTGTGGCGGTGACGGCGATGGCGGTAAAGGAGAAGACTCGCCGGCGGCAATCACACCGTCGGTAGAAAGTATTGCATTCGATGCCGAGGGCGGTGCGAAGTCGTTTACCGTAACAAGCGGTGGCGAATGGGACGCATCCGTATCCGAGTCCTGGCTCAAAATCGTCAAGACGGGAACCCTTTCAACGTCGGGAACGGTCGAGGTGACTGCCGAACCTAACAATTCCCGACAGGAACGCTGTACTAAAATAGTGCTGATGTCAGGGTCGGCCCGAAATTATGTCGCCGTGACGCAGGCCGGTAAAGCCCCCGAGCCGGTCGACCCTTCGATAGAAGTCCCCGAAGGTTACGAACTGGTGTGGAGCGACGATTTCAACGGATCTTCGCTCAGTTCCGACTGGACGCACGAGGTGCAAGGCCCCGGTTGGGTTAACAATGAGTTGCAGACATATGTCAACGGCTCTTTCAACGGTCAGCCCGTGACAGAGGTCGCCGACGGCATCCTTTCGATAAACTGCTTCAAACACAACGGCAAGATATATTCGGGCCGCATATATGCAAAAGTAAACGAAGGCTGGCGCTATGGCATTATCGAGGCACGCATAAAGCTGCCCAAAGGCAAAGGAACATGGCCGGCATTCTGGATGATGCCCGTCAACAACGATTTCGGAAAGAACCCATGGCCCCGTTGCGGCGAAATCGACATTATGGAAGAGGTCGGGTACAATCCGAACTATACTTCTTCGTCAATCCACTGCGAGAGCTATAACCATGTGATGGGAACGCAGCGAACTGCCGAACGGCTGACACCCGGCGCTCAGGACGAGTTCCATGTCTACCGCTTGGAGTGGACTGCCGACCATATCTATACCTATGTCGACGGCAAACGTCTGCTTTCTTTCGAAAATGACGGTCGCGGCAATGTGGGTACATGGCCCTTTAACTGTCATTTCTATGTAATCTTGAATTTGGCCTGGGGCGGAAGCTGGGGCGGCGCCCAGGGCGTCGACGAAAGTGTCCTTCCGGCTACCATGCAAGTCGATTATGTGAGAGTGTTCCAACCCAAATGATTTTACCGATGAAAAAACTTATATTATCCATAGCTGTCGTTCTGTTGCTTGTCGCCTGCAATGCGACGCAAAAGCAGCAGGAGCAGCCCCACTTCATGAGCATCGATGGCAAAGACCTTATTGCGCCCGACGGCTCTAAATTCTTTATCCGCGGTACAAACCTCGGTAACTGGCTCAATCCCGAAGGGTATATGTTCGGCTTCAGCCGCGTCAATTCGCCGCGTTTCATCAACGAAATGTTCTGCCAGATGGTCGGAGAAGATGCTACCGCCGATTTTTGGGAGGCTTTCAAAGACAACTACATAAGCCGTGCCGATGTCGATTTCATCGCCTCGACCGGGGCTAACACCATCCGTCTGCCGTTCCACTACAAACTCTTTACCGACGAAGATTATATGGGGCGTAGCAGCGGTCACGACGGCTACGAACGCATTGACAGCGTTGTGGAATGGTGCCGTGCCAACGGGCTTTATCTTATTCTCGACATGCACGATGCTCCCGGCGGACAGACAGGCGACAATATCGACGACAGCTACGGCTACCCCTGGCTGTTCGAAAGTCCAAGGGCACAGAAACTTTTCTGTGATATATGGGAGCAGATAGCCGAGCGCTACAAAGATGAGCCTGTGATACTCGGCTACGAGCTTATCAATGAGCCGATAGCGCATTTCTTTGATAACAAGGACGAACTCAATGCGCGCCTTGAACCCTTGCACAAACGTGCCGTAGAGGCAATTCGCCGCCACGACAACAATCATATCGTGCTTCTCGGCGGTCCGCAGTGGAACAGCAATTTCGAGCCGTTCACCGACTGGACTTACGACGACAAGATAATGTACACTTGTCACCGATACGGCGGCGACGCCACGCCCGAGGCCATAGCAAGCTATATAGCATTTCGCGACAGCACCGGTTTGCCTATGTATATGGGCGAAATAGGCCACAACACCGACCAATGGCAGGCCGATTTCTGCAAGACAATGGAAGACAACAATATCGGCTATACTTTTTGGCCTTATAAGAAACTCGACGGCTCGTGCATGAATGCTATAAGCCGGCCTGAATCATGGGACAGCATAGTGGCTTTCGCCGAATCGCCGCGGACGTCCTATGCCTCGATACGTGCGGCGCGTCCCGACACGGCGCTTGCCCGAAAGGCCATGCGCGAGTTTATCGCCAACAGCCGTTTTGAGAATTGCACTCCGCAGACGGGCTACATCAATTCCATGAAACTGAAGTAGGGACATGCCTTTGGCATGTCTGGCTGAGCATCTTACAGCCTACGTGCCAAAGGCACGTCCCTACATTTTGAATCCTAATTGCAAATCCGTTGATTGTAATAAATAAATTAACATAAACCAACATGAAACAAATCCTTGCCATCGCTTTGGCCGCAATGCTTGCAGTGCCTGCCGTTGCAGTACCCAAACAGCGTCCGGCTTATCGCGACGAGTCCAGGCCCATCGAGGAGCGTGTCGAAGACGCTCTTTCGCGAATGACATTACAAGAGAAAATCAACATGATTCACGCGCAGTCGAAGTTCTCTTCGGCCGGTGTGCCGCGTCTGGGCATCCCCGAATTGTGGTGCACCGACGGACCTCACGGCATACGTCCCGAAGTGTTTTGGGACGAATGGGACCAGGCCGGCTGGACCAACGACTCTTGTGTGGCGTTCCCGGCTCTGACATGCCTTGCCGCTTCGTGGAACCCCGATGTGGCTATGCTCTACGGAACATCGATAGGCGAAGAGGCTCGTTTCCGTGGCAAGGATGTGTTGCTCGGCCCGGGTGTCAACATATACCGTACACCCCTCAACGGCCGCAATTTCGAGTACATGGGCGAGGACCCGTATCTTGCCTCCCGTATGGTCGTGCCCTATGTGCAGGGCGTACAGGACCGTGGCGTGGCAGCTTGCGTCAAGCACTATGCCCTAAACAACAACGAAATAAACCGCCACACGACCAATGTCATTCTTGACGACCGCACTCTCTACGAAATTTATCTGCCGGCGTTCAAGGCCGCAGTACAAGAGGGCAAGGCTTGGTCTATCATGGGCGCGTATAACCTCTACCGAGACGAACATCTGTGCCACAACAGCCGAATGCTCAACGATATCCTCAAAGGAGAATGGGGCTTCGACGGTGCTGTCGTGAGTGACTGGGGCGGCGTACACGATACACGTCAGGCCATTGCCAACGGCATGGACCTCGAATTCGGCTCATGGACAAACGGCCTCAGCGAGGGTACGCGCAACGCCTACGATAACTACTATCTCGCCAAACCGTATTTCGACCTTGTGGCTTCGGGCGAAGTCGGCACTGACGAACTTGACGACAAGGTGCGCCGTGTTCTCCGTCTGATTTTCCGCACTGCCATGGCCTACGACAAAGGCGACGGTTCGATGTGCAGCGAAGAGCACTATGCGGCAGCCCGTCGCATAGGCAACGAAGGCATCGTGCTTCTGCGCAACGAAGGCGACGTGCTCCCGATTAAGACCGATGCCGGCCGTAAGCGCATACTTGTCGTAGGCGAGAATGCCCTCAAGATGATGACTGTCGGCGGTGGCTCTTCTTCGCTCAAGGTGCAGCGCGAAATTTCGCCTTACGATGGCATCTGTGCCGCCGCAAAAGGTGTTGCCGATGTCGACTTCGCACGTGGTTATGTAGGCGACGTTACGGGTGAGTACAACGGTGTTACCACCGGGCAGAACCTTGCCGACAGCCGCGGTGCCGAAGAGCTTATTGCCGAAGCCGTCGCAAAAGCCAAGGATGCCGACTATGTGGTCTTCGTGGGAGGTCTCAACAAAAGCGCCCACCAGGATTGCGAGGATTCAGACCGTGCAGGCCTTGAACTGCCATACGGACAGGATGCCGTAATCGAAGCCCTTGCTGCAGCCAATCCCAATCTTGTTGTTGTTAACATCAGCGGCAATGCGGTTGCCATGCCTTGGGTCAAGAAAGTACCGGCCATCGTGCAGGCATGGTTCCTCGGTTCCGAAGCCGGCAATTCCATAGCCGATGTTCTCTTCGGACGCGTCAATCCTTCAGGCAAGTTGCCTATGACTTTCCCCGTGGCACTCGCAGATAACGGCGCCCATGCAACAGGCAGCTATCCGGGCGTGAAACGCGACGGCTCTGACATTGTAGACCTTGAATATAAAGAAGGCATCCTTGTCGGCTACCGTTGGCACGACACCAAGAAAATAAAACCGCTGTTCGCTTTCGGTCATGGCCTCAGCTACACCGACTTTTCTTATGGCAAGGTCAGTGCCGACGCGACCGAAATGGCCGCTGACGGAAGCATAAACATTTCAGTGCCCGTCACGAACACAGGCTCAGTCGCCGGTGCCGAAGTAGTTCAGCTCTACATAAGCGACCCCAAATGTTCGGTTATGCGTCCTGCCAAAGAACTTAAAGGTTTCGAGAAAGTATATCTCAACCCCGGTCAGACAAAGACGGTGACCTTCACTGTAAAACCTGATGCCTTAAGTTATTTCGACGCCGAAAAGCACGAATGGGTGGCAGAACCCGGACAATTCGTGGCATCGGTCGGTGCTGCATCTGATGATATCAAAGGTACATTTAAATTCAAACTGAAATGAGTAAGAGATTGCAAATGACTGCTGTAGGTTTGCTTATGGCAGTAGCCCCGACGTTCGCGGCGATTCCGACGAACGATGCCGAGCGTGCAAAGATGGACGAGTTTGTGAGCGGTCTGATGTCGAAAATGACCCTCGACGAGAAACTCGGGCAGCTTAATTTGCCTACCGGTGGCGACATAACTACGGGACAGGCCATAGAGAGCAATATCGGAGCGGCGGCTGCTGCCGGACAAATCGGCGGTACGTTCAACATCAAGGGCGCTCAGAAGAACTATGAAATCCAGAAGCTCGCTGTGGAGAAATCGCGTCTCGGCATTCCTCTGCTCATAGGGCAGGATGTGATACATGGTTACGAGACTGTCTTCCCGATACCCTTGGCACTCTCATGCTCTTGGGATATGGACGCTATCGAACGTTCTGCGCGCATTGCTGCTATAGAGTCTTCGGCAGGAGGCATAAACTGGACTTTCAGCCCCATGGTCGACATATGCCGTGACCCGCGATGGGGACGCATTGCCGAAGGCGCCGGTGAAGACCCCTACCTCGGGAGCGAGATTGCCCGTGCAATGGTGCGTGGCTACCAAGGCAAGGACAATCTCAAAGGCAACAGCGACATACTTGCCTGCGTGAAGCATTTCGCCCTCTACGGCGCATCGGAGGCCGGCCGCGACTACAACACGGTAGACATGAGCCGCCTGCGCATGTACAACGAGTACTTTGCGCCCTATAAGGCCGCAGTCGATGAAGGCGCAGCAACCGTTATGACGTCGTTCAACCTTGTCGACGGTATTCCGGCCACTGAAAACAAATGGCTTGTTACCGACGTACTGCGTGACCAATGGGGTTTCGACGGTATGGTCGTGACAGACTACGGTTCGATAGGAGAAGTCGAGATTCATGGTCTTGAAAAGCTCCCCGAAGCCTCGGCACGAGCCCTGAAGGCCGGAACGGATATGGATATGTGCTCCTTCGGGTTTATCGGCACATTGAAGCAGGGGCTTGAAAACGGCTCTGTCACAATGGCCGACATCGACAAGGCCGTACGCCGCATACTCGAAGCTAAATATAAACTCGGTCTGTTTGAGAACCCCTATAAGTATAACGATTTAGCCCGAGAGGCAAAAGACATATATACGCCTGAGCACCGGGCCGAGGCAAGGCGCATTGCCGCCGAGACTTTTGTGCTCCTCAAAAACCAAGACGGACTTCTGCCTCTCGCTAAAAAAGGCACTATAGCCCTCGTAGGCCCCTTGGCCGATGCCGCAAACCAGATGGCCGGCACATGGAGCGTGGCCGCAGCCCATTGGAAGTATAAAAGTCTGAAACAAGGTTTTGAAGATGCCGTTGGCAAAAAAGCCAAGATACTTTATGCCAAAGGCGCGAATATAGAATCTGACCCTGTGCGTGAAACGGCACACACTTGGGGCAATGATATCCGCGACCTGCGAAGCGACGAGGAGCTTCTTGCCGAAGCGGTTGCCGTAGCATCGAAGGCAGATGTCATTGTTGCTGCTGTGGGTGAAGGAATCGAAGGCAGCGGCGAATCGTCGTCGCGCACCGACATATCTCTTCCGGCATCCCAGCGTCGCCTTCTTGAGGCTATGCTTGCCACCGGCAAACCTGTGGTGATGCTTAACTTTTCCGGACGTCCGACGGTGATGGAGTGGGAGGCTGAGAATATTCCGGCGATAATGAACGTATGGTTCGGAGGTTCTGAGACGGCCGATGCCGTTCCCGACGTGGTTTTCGGCGACGTCAATCCCTCGGGCAAACTTACCGCTTCGATGCCGCGCAATGTCGGCCAAATCCCCGTATATTACAACCACTACAACACGGGTCGCCCGAAAGCCGACGATAACGGCGTATTTGTCCCGTACCGCACAAACTACCTCGACTCGCGCAACAGCCCTCTGTATCCGTTCGGATACGGACTTAGCTACACCGATTTCGCCTATACCGACTTTGCCCTCGACAATGCCACACTTGGCGCAGACGGTGCAATCACGGCGTCGGTGACCGTCACCAACAAGGGCAAACGTGCAGGCGACGAAGTCGTGCAGTTCTATATCCGTGATGTCGCAGGCTCTATCGCACGGCCTGTCAAAGAGCTCAAGCACTTCGAGCGCATAAGCCTCAAGCCGGGCGAAAGCAAGCGTGTCGATTTCCGCATCACACCCGAAATGCTCAAGTTCTATAACTACGACCTTGATTATGTTGCCGAACCCGGCGACTTCCTTGTCATGGTCGGCCCCGACAGCGAGCGTGTAGAGACACTCCCGTTTGTCCTGAAATAAGGCATAAGTACATTTTTTCGCCGGCTCGGCGAACCGTAGCGGCGGTAAGCGCGTTTTTTTAGCATAAGTTTCACCTATTAAAACAGATGTTATATTATGTTTAAAAAACTACTTGCCGCCGTTGTCGTATGTGTAGCGGCCATAGTACCGGCCGCAGCGCAAAAGGCCGAAGTGACGCTTTCTTACGGAGCCTATACCCAAATGGATGCCATGGATATGAAAGACGGCTGGCACCATGTCAACACTGCATGGGGCGCCCTCAATGCCGGTGTCAACTTCAGGGTTGCGCCAAAAGTTTGGATTGGCCCCAGCTATACCTTCTCTTCAACAACTACAAAAGGAGGGCCTGAAAGCTCGCATATCGCTTACCATGCCGTAATGTTCAACGGCCGTTACCACTACTACACCAACAGCATAGTTTCGCTTTATGCGAAGGTAGGCCTCGGTGTCGAGTTCAGTTATATGCAGCCGCGCCACGACGACGCATACACTAAAACATACTGTGCCTTCCAGATAGTGCCGGTAGGTGCGCAGGTCGACCTCTCCCGTAGCTGGGCAATGTATGCCGAAGCAGGCTTCGGTGCCCAAGGTCTCTTCCAGTTCGGCTTCAAATACAAATTCTGATATAACAACATACCTTAGATTTGCAGCGACAAACGCGGATAAGATATGAAAAAAGTCCGAGTGCTTAAAACAGCTCTCGGACTTTTTTGTATATATAGTGTATCTTATTTTACTATGGTTTTGACGGCATGGCCGTTCGATGCTACGATATATAGCCCTGCCGCTAAATTGTTGAACGATGCGCTTTTTTCAGCCGAGCCTATTTTTGTTCCGAAAGCATTAAAGACATCGATGGGGCTGTCTGATGTGACGTTGATGCAGCCGCCGTTGGCCGTAACGGCCATTCCGCCTTTTTCTGTCGCAATGGTTTTGATACCGGAGTTTTCATGTTTGAAGAAGAAGTCGGCGAAGCCTTCGGTCTGTGCCGCCAGGTTGTAGATTGTGGCGTGGGTGGCGCCTTCGTATTCGGTGTATTTGAACTTGCCTTGTGCAGCGGCGGTCAGTTTCGGAGCGAGAGCCTGCATGCCGTCGATGAGTACGGTTCCGTCTTCTGTGCCGTGGAATGCCCATAAGTGCGATTTCGATACGTTAGCGATTAGGGCTTCTGTGTCAGGGTCGGGTTCTCCATAGCCGGCGATGGCGGCGGCGCGGTCGAAATCGGGCTTGTCGGTATTGAGCAGATACCATATTGCTCCGGCTCCGTTTGAGCTGCCGACGAGATACATGTTATCCCGGGCTATGCCATATTCGGTAGCGGTTTCTTTCGCTTTTTTAACTGCCCCGTCGAGCCATTTCGTTGCTTGGCATATGAATTTGAAGCCGCCGGGGCTTGTGTTCTCCGGTAATGTAATCCAAAGTTCTTCTTTGGGTACTTGTGGGGCGATGATAATGGCGTCTTCGTCGGCATTGAGCAGAGGATAAAGTGGCGACGCGCCCATCGAACACATGTGAAGGGCATTGTCGTCGCCTCGCGAGCCGGCGTCGTGGAGATAGAGTATAAGGTGCTTTGTGGCCTCGGGTTTGAAATCGGGAATATGGTAACGGTAGTTGACTTCGGTGCCGTCTTCAAGAGTGTATTTGCCGCTTTCAAAGACTTTTTCGGGCACAAGCACATCGGCAGTCACACGGTCGAAGTGCATGGTCTGTGTGTATTCGAGAATGTTGTACTGGTCGGCGAGAGGCATGCCGCATACGTTCAATTCGACTTTTGTGCCTGGGTCACGGTCGAGTGAGTGGAAGTTCAACACTCTTTTGAGTGGAAATGAACCGCCCGAGATGTTGATTGAGGCGTTGCCGTTTTTCAGGCCGGCGGCAACAGAGCCGGTATAGATGTTGTTGATTTGTCCGCCGCTGACATTTATGGTGGAGTGGCTTTGCGGTATTTCGTCGTTGCGTTTGAAGTTTTTTGCTGTGCCGCGGTTGTAGGCTACGATTATTAGTCCGTTGCCTGATTCTACGTTGATTTTCGAGTCCATTACCGTGGGGGCGAGGTTGTCGTTGTCTTGGCATCCGCCGAGAATGGTGAATGAGTTGCCAATCTGCTCGCCGGCAAAAGTGCCGTTCATTTCACATCCTTTGCCGATTGTGACTTCGTGGAAATTGCAGACCAATAGTAGGTTGGGCGTCTTAGATGCGGTCTGGTTGAATGTGATGTTTTCAAACTTGGTGTCGGTGGCAAGGCCGAGGCGGACACCTTTTGATAGAGTCCATGCAGTGGCGTTATGGTCGTCGGCGCGGTAGTCGACACCGTTGTAGACTTGTGTGAATGTCATTTTGCCGCTTCGTGCTATTGTAGGCACGAAGTTGGCCGATTGTGTGAATTTGCCGTTGAGAACGATTATGCCGTCGTTTTCGACAGGAATTTTGTCGAATGCTACCGTGAGGCTCGATACGGCTGTTTCGGGCGTCAACCCGTCGTTTTCCATATTGCCGTTGTCGTTGAGGAAGACTACTGTAGTCTCGGCAAACAGCGAGCCTGTTGCCAATGCAAGAGAGCAGAGTAGTGTAAAGATTTTTTTCATGTGTAAAAGATTAAATTTTCATTGGCAAAGTTACTCTATCAGATGCCGCCCTGAATGCAAGTATTGTTCCATAACATGAAAAAGAAGGTTCACATGCGAACATAAAAAATGCCGCCCCATGGGTAGGGACGGCATCGATTTGTTCTGTGTATGGGCTATCAGGCAAGGAAGCCGAGAAGCACACCTGCGGCTACGGCTGAGCCGATGACGCCTGCAACGTTCGGTCCCATGGCGTGCATGAGCAGATAGTTGGAGGGGTCGTACTCCAGACCGAGGTTGTTGGAGATGCGTGCCGACATCGGAACGGCAGAAACGCCGGCGTTGCCGATGAGGGGATTGATTTTCTTTTCTTTGGGCAAAATCAGGTTGAACAGCTTGACGAAGAGCACACCGCTCGACGAAGCTATGACAAATGCCATGAAGCCGAGGAAGAAAATGAAGATTGTCTGAGGTGTCAGGAACTGTGAAGCCTGGGTTGATGCACCGACGGTCATGCCCAACAGGATGGTTACGATGTCGGTAAGGGCATTGCTTGCTGTTTTTGCCAGTCGCGATGTTACGCCGCATTCACGGAGCAGGTTGCCGAAGAAGAGCATGCCGAGCAGGGGTATGCCCGACGGAACGACGAAGCACGTCAGGAGCATGCCGACTATCGGGAAAATGATTTTCTCGTTCTGCGACACGGCACGCGCCGGTTTCATCTTTATCAGACGTTCTTTCTTGGTTGTGAACAGGCGCATCAGCGGCGGCTGGATTACAGGCACAAGTGCCATGTAGGAGTAGGCCGACACCGCGATTGCACCCATGAGGTTCGGAGCGAGCTTCGACGACAGGAAGATTGCCGTTGGGCCGTCGGCACCGCCGATAATGGCAATAGCACCGGCCTGGTCGGGCGAGAAGCCTATGGCGAGCGCTACCATATATGCGCCGAAGATGCCGAATTGGGCAGCGGCTCCGATTAGCATCAGTTTGGGGTTGGCGATAAGAGCCGAGAAGTCGGTCATGGCACCTATGCCGAGGAAAATCAGCGGAGGATACCAGCCTGCGGCCACGCCGTTGTAGAGAATATTCAGTACCGAGCCTTCTTCATAGATGCCGATTTCGAGGCCGGCTTCAGTGTTGAAGGGTATGTTGCCGATGAGGATGCCGAAGCCTATGGGCACCAGCAGCATAGGCTCGAAGTTCTTCTTGATGGCAAGCCATATGAAGAACAGGCCTACGGCAAGCATCACGAAGTTGCCGAACTGGGCGTTGGCGAAACCTGTCAGTTGCCAGAACTGCTCCAGGTTGTTCAGTAGGAAATCACCGAATGACATAATTCGTTGCTATTAGTGCAGGGGATTATTCAAGGGTAATCAGAGTTGCGCCTTCAAGAACGGAGTCGCCGGCATTGACGTTTATCGATGCCACTTTGCCGTCGCGTCCGGCGCGGATGGTGTTTTCCATCTTCATGGCCTCGAGCAGAACTACCGTGTCTGAAGCTTTTACGGTGTCGCCTACTTTGACGTTTACCGAAATCACGACTCCGGGCAGCGGAGCCACTACAGCGCCGCTGCCTGCGGTTGCCGGTTTGCTTGCGATGACTTTCTCGCCTGTTGATGTGCGCGGAGCTGCCGAGGGGCGCGGAGCCGCAACCTTTACGGCAGCTTTTTTTGTTTCGAGCTCTACTTTGTAAGGCACGCCGTTGACTTCGACCTGCGCGATGTTGTCGTCGATGTCGCCTATGGCAACGGTGTAGTTGTTGCCGTTGATTTTATATTTGTATTCTTTCATTGGTTCGTGAAAATTGATGGTGGTGCTTGGTGTTGAAATGAACACACGGTTACTTTGCGTGGGTGTGGTTAGGCACTTCGCGGAGGCCGTAAATCTTGGAGCTCCATGGCGAGTAGGCACGTTTGACTTTGTTGATGGTGAGAATTGTGTTCTCGGTGTCGTGCGTGTCGAGGTGCTCGTGCAGTGCCATTACGATTGCAGCGATTTCTTCGCCGGAATCATGTGCCGCGATGTCTTCGGGTGCTTCCTGCTTGCTCACGCCGTGGGCACGGAACTTGCGCATCTTCGATATCGCCGCCGATGTCTTGCCTATTGCGTAGAAGCAGAGGCAGAGCAGAAGCAATGCGCTGAACACTATTGCCATGGCCATGATGGTCATGCCGAAGCCGTTTTCGTCGCGCTCGGCGAACAATTCGATTTTGCGGTTCGTGTCTTTGATTACGTTTGCGCTCGACGGGGTGATGTAGTCGTTTTCACCACCTGTGCGCAAAGCCCATTCGCCGGCACCGTCTTCGGTACGTGCCCATGACTGGTTTGGCAGAAGCGATGCCGGAACGGTCACCTCGTCAATAAGGGTGAGGCCGTCGGCGTCGTATATGCCTATCCAGTTGTCCTGGCCGGGTGTAAGGGTGAAGCTTGTGTGGAAAGTGCCGCGGTTAGGCTCGCCATCGGCAAAGAACACCACATGCTGGCGCTTGGGTATGTCGGTGTTGACATCGCCAAGCGGTACGGGATATTTTCGCGGTTCCGCAGGGTCGTTGGTAAGGAATACGCTCGAAATCTCCAATGGCGCGAAGTTCGCGTTGAAGAGCTCTATCCAGGCCGAGGCTTGCCCGTATTCGTCAACGAGGCTGCTGTCGTTTACCACCATCACTTCGTTGATGCGTAGGGCGCTGCGGCTTTGGGCCGATGCCTGCGAAGCCCCGGCAAGCGTCAACAGTGCGATGGCGATGATTGATACTGTCTTTTTCATTGATTAGAGGGGGATGTTGCCGTGCTTTTTGGCAGGGTTGACAACCTTCTTGGTAGCGAGTTGCTGCAATGCGCGTATGATGCGGAAGCGTGTGTTGCGAGGCTCGATGACATCGTCGATATAGCCGTATTTTGCAGCGTTGTAGGGGTTGCAGAACAGTTTGTTGTATTCAGCTTCGCGTTCGGCAAGTACTTTGGCCGGGTCTTCGCTGGCTTTGGCTTCTTTGGCATAGAGCACTTCGACAGCGCCTGCGCCGCCCATTACTGCGATTTCGGCTGTGGGCCATGCGTAGTTCATGTCGCCGCGGAGCTGTTTGCAGCTCATGACGATGTGGCTGCCGCCGTAGCTCTTTCGCAGTGTCACCGTTACTTTGGGCACGGTGGCTTCGCCGAAGGCGTAGAGTAGTTTCGCACCGTGGAGAATTACGCCGTTGTATTCCTGGCCTGTGCCTGGAAGGAAGCCCGGAACGTCGACGAGCGTTACCAAAGGAATGTTGAAAGCGTCGCAGAAGCGGACGAAGCGAGCGCCTTTACGCGATGCGTTGCTGTCGAGAACACCGGCGAGGTATTTCGGCTGGTTGGCCACGATACCTACGGCCTGGCCGTTGAAGCGTGCGAAGCCGACGATGATGTTCTTGGCATAGTCGCGCTGTACTTCGAGGAACTCGCCGTTGTCGATGATTGCGCCGATGACCTCGTACATGTCGTAGGGTCGGTTGGGCGAGTCGGGGATGATGTCGTTGAGAGAATCTTCGAGACGGTCGATGGGGTCGGTGCATTCGACTAGCGGCGGCTCTTCGAGATTGTTCTGAGGTATGAACGAGAAGAGTTTGCGGATGATTTTGAGTGCGTCTTCGCCGTCTTCGGCTGCAAAGTGGCACACGCCGCTTTTCTGTGAGTGCACTTCGGCACCGCCGAGGGCTTCTTGTGTGACGTCTTCGCCGGTGACGGTCTTTACCACTTTCGGACCGGTGAGGAACATATACGAGATGCCTTTTGCCATGATGGTGAAGTCGGTCAGGGCAGGGGAGTAGACCGCACCGCCGGCACACGGGCCGAGGATGGCCGAAATCTGGGGTATCACACCCGAGGCCATGATGTTGCGCTGGAATATTTCGGCATATCCGGCAAGGGCGTTGATGCCTTCCTGGATGCGTGCGCCGCCTGAGTCGTTAAGGCCGATTACAGGAGCTCCCATCTTCATTGCCATATCCATCACTTTGCATATTTTCAAAGCCATGGTTTCGGAGAGGGAGCCTCCGAATACGGTGAAATCCTGTGCGAATACGTACACGAGGCGTCCGTCGATTGTGCCGTAGCCCGTAACGACACCGTCGCCGAGGAACGATTTCTTTTCTTGTCCGAAGTTGGTGCAACGGTGGCGCACGAACATGTCGAGTTCTTCAAACGAGCCTTCGTCGAGAAGTTGGGCTATGCGTTCACGGGCCGTGTATTTGCCGCGTTCGTGCTGTTTTTCAATTGCTTTTTCGCCACCGCCGATACGGGCCTGGGCGCGAAGCTCTATTAGTTCTTTTACCTTTTCAAGCTGGCTGCTCATAATTATGTGTCGGGAAATGTGTTATGAGTCGTTAGATTATTGTTTCTTGGGGTCTTCGCACAGCTCGACGAGAGTGCCGACTGTCGATTTGGGGTGAAGGAATGCAATGTTGAGGCCTTCGGCACCTTTGCGCGGCGCCTTGTCGATGAGGCGGCAACCTTTGGCTTCCATTTCGGCAAGGGCATTTGCCACTCCGTCTTCTACGGCGAAGGCAATGTGCTGTATGCCGCCGCGGCCGCCGTTGGCTGCGATGAATTTGCAGATGGCGCTGTCTTCGGCTGTGCCTTCAAGAAGCTCAAGTTTGGTCTGACCTACCTTGAAAAAGGCGGTGCGCACTTTCTGGTCGGGCACTTCTTCAATGGCGAAGCATTTGAAGCCGAGCATGTTTTCGTAGAAAGGAATTGCCTCGTCGAGCGAAGGCACGGCAATGCCGATGTGTTCGATATGGGAAATATCCATAGCTGTTTTGTGATTATGGTTTGATATATTAATAAACGCGTCAAAAACCGCAAACGGCGCATGCGCCGCATTCGGTGCATGTCGTTTTACGGTTTATGTGTGCAAATATAAGCAAAATGTTTGGCGTGGCCTCGATGTTTCGTCAGTTTTTTGCATCGAGGCTTGCACCTTATTTTTCGTCTTCTATCGGAAGAGGACGTTTGAAGCATTCTCTGAATGATACCATTGTCTCTGTCGAAGCCAAGGGCAGTGCGCGCATTCTCTCGGTGACGATTTTGAGGATGTCGCCGTTGCTGCGTGCGTGCAGTTTCACTATCAGGTCGTATTTGCCTGTCACGATGTGGCATTCGCTTATTTCCCTGATTTCTTTTACGGCTTCTATCAGTTCGTTTATGTCTGTGCCCGGTTTGGCGCACAATCCGACATAGGCTACTACGTTGAAGCCGATTGTCGATGGGTCGAGCTCGCAATGTGAGCCTACAATGACTTTTGATGCCAGCAGCCGCTGTACGCGCTGATGCACGGCTGCTCCTGACACGCCGTAGTCACGCGCTATCTCGAGATAGGGGGTGCGTGCGTTTTCGCACAGCGCGTTCAAGATGGTGATGTCGAGTTTGTCAAAGTGCTGTCGGGGCATAATGTTGTGTTGTGATAAGGTGGTGTGCTATAGAGGAAGAACTCGTGCCGTCTGTTACGGCGTTGTTTTTATGGTACTTTGCAAAATTAATGATAATTTTTTGATATATTTATTTTTGGCATGGAAAAATGTGTGTAATTTCTATAATTAAAGTCAAAAAAAAGCACCCGAAGCGACTTCGCGTTGATTTGTCGCTTCGGGTGCCGATGTCTTTATTCCGGATGTACTTAGATGCCGAGTTTTGTGCGTACCTGTTGTGTGAGGTCTACAACGTCTGTTCCGGTGTAGAGGAGCAGGCCTTTTTCGTTGGGGAATACGAAAGTAAACGAACCTTCGGCTCCCACGGCCTTGACGGCGTCCTGGATTTTAGCCTGTATGGGTGCCATGAGCGTTTCCTGAAGGCGTGCGAGGTCTTGTTGGGCGGTGTTGCGGAATTGGTCTACTTTCTGCACACGTTCGTTTATTTCCTGCACTTTGCGTTCCTTGATAGGTTCGGGAGTGGCTGCGTCGTTCTGTATTGTCTGGTAGTCGGCATAGAGCTTGTTGACTTCTTCCTGAAGTTTTGCAAACTCTTCTTCGTATTTTTTTGAAGTGTCGGTTAGCTGTGTCTGCATGGCCGTCGTTTCGGGCATTGCTTGGAAGATGGCTTCAAGGTCTACAACGCCGAATTTCTGAGCGAATGCGCTCATGGGAAGCGCCAACGCTACGGCGAGAAGAATTTTTTTGAACATAAGGTTGATGGTTTGTTTATGTTGTTGTTATTTATTTCGGTTTTGCAAAATTAAGTAAATTAATTTGAATATCCCAATTTGGCAAGTACTTCGTTGCTTATGTCAATTCTCGGAGAGGCATATACGATGTCAGACGAGGAGGCTCGGTCGAAAATCGCCTGATAGCCTCGCTCTTCGGCAACTTTCTTGACGGCATTGTAGACATCGTCCTGGATGGGTTTGAGCAGAGACTGGCGTTTTTGGTACAGCTCGCCTTCGGGCCCGAAGTATTTGAACCGAAGCTCTGTGGTCTCTTTTTCTTTTGCCACTATTTCAGCTTCGCGTTTCTTGACCTGTTCGTCGGTCAGGAACACTTTGTCGGCAAGGTAGCTGTTGTACATTGTCTCGGCTTCTTTTCCTTTGGCCTCGACTTCTTTCTGCCAGCGTTGCGAGAGTTGGTTGAGTTGTTCGTTGGCCATTTCGTACGATGGAACGTTGCGGAATATGTATTCCATGTCGACCAGGGCGAACTTCTGCGCCGAAGCGGCGAAGACGGCAGCTATGGCGACGATGAGTGTGATGGCTATTTTTTTCATGTCTTACGTGGGTTAGGTATATGTATATAAGACGTTTGGTGCGGCAAAAAGTTTAACAGGTCTTGTGTCGGCTTTTATCAGAACTCCTGGCCGAGGATGAAGTGGAAGTGGCTTCCGCCTTTCTGTCCGTCGACTTTGTCGAAGCCGTAGGCCCAGTCGATGCCCATCAGGCCGACCATAGGCAGCTGTATGCGGACGCCGGCGCCTGCCGAGCGTTTGAGCGAGAACGGATTGAACTCGCCTACCGAAGTCCACGCATTGCCGCCTTCGACAAAAGCAAGGCCGTAGATGGTCGTTGACTGCTGGAGCATGAAGGGGAAGTGGATTTCCATTCCCATTCGGGTGTAGGCGTATCCTTCGCGCTGCCAGGGCGTGAGCGAGCCGTTGTCGTATCCGCGGAGTGCGATGGTCTCGGTCGCGTAGGTGTAGGAACCCGACATGCCGTCGCCGCCTACGTAGAATGTTTCAAACGGAGTCTTGAGGTATTTGTTGTAGCTGCCGATAAGACCGAAATCGAAGCGTGTCATAAGCACGGGTGTCCATTGCTCTGATGTCGACAGGGGAGTGTATGTGCGCGATTTGAAGCGTATTTTCCAATACTCAATCCATTGGTAGAGCTGCTTCTTGGATTCGACGGTGTTCTCTTCGGCAAGCTTTTTCCAGTTGCGTTTTCCGGTGAAAAGCGATGCCGGAGGTGTTATTTGCAGGTTGAGCGAAAACATCGAGCCGCTGCGGGTGTATATTGGGTTGTCGATTGACGTGCGTGCAAGCGTAAGGCCCAGCACAATGGCGTTCGATGTTCCGTTGTTCATATAGTAGAGGTAGTCCCAATTCTTGAGGTAGTACCAGTTGTAGCCCAGCTCGGCGGTGAATGTGAAGTAGTCGTCGGGCCATTTCAGGCGTTTGCCGAAACCGACGTTCACGCCGACCATCTGCAGCACCTTGTTAGGGTCGAGAGAGTTTTGGTAGCTGTTCTGGTAATAATCGTTGTAGCTGTAGCCGGGATAGTAGCCCAAGCCCGAACCCCACATAGAAGAGTTGGCCCATGACCGGTTGTAGAACGACGAGTTTACGCCGGTCTGACGGCTGTAGTATGCCGACACGGAAAGCGAGTTCGGGCGTTTTCCGCCGAACCACGGGTCGAGAAACGAGATGGCATACGACTGGTAGTAGCGGGCGTTTGTCTGTGCGCTGATAGAGAATGTCTGACCCTCGCCCTGCGGTATGATGCCGCGGTAGGTGCTCGGGTAGAACAGGTTCTTTATCGAGAAGTTGGAGAATTTGAGCTGCAGTTTGCCTATGATGCCTGTCTGTCCCCAGCCGAGCGAGAACTCGATTTGGTCGTTGTTTTTGGTTTCGAGATTGAAGACTATGTCTACCGTACCGTTTTCTTCGTTCGGCTGCGGCTGTATGTCCATGTTTTCGGGATTGAAGTGGCCGGTCTGTGCAATTTCACGGGCCGAACGCATAAGGTCGCTTTTGCTGAAAAGGTCGCCCGGACGGACGCGGAGCTCGCGGCGTATCACTTTTTCGTACAGACGGTCATTGCCGTTGATTACCACATTGTTGATACGCGCCTGCGGACCTTCCATCATGCGCATTTCAAGAGATATGGAGTCGCCGGTGACTTCGCGTTCGATAGGTATGAGCTGATAGAACAGGTAGCCCTTGTCCATGTAAAGGTTTGCGACGGCGTCTTCGTCTTCCGAAAGGCGTTTCTGCATCAGCTTTTGGTTGTATACGTCGCCCGGCTTCATGTCGAGGAAGGCGTTCAGTGTCTCGGTCGGGTAAATCGTGTTGCCGACCCATGTGATGTCTTTGATGTAGTACTGAGGGCCTTCTTCGACGGCTATATGCACGTCGACGGTGTTGTCGTCGTATGGTGTCACGCTGTCGGCCACAATCCGTGCGTCGCGGTAGCCTTTTTCGTTGTATTTTTCGAGAATTCTGTTCAAGTCGTCATGATAGTCGTTTTCAACGAACTTCTTTTGGCTGAATAGCTTGAGGAGGTCGAAGCGCTCGTTGGTCTTCTTCATCGCCCGTTTGATGGCGCGGTCAGACAGCACTTCGTTGCCGTCGACATAAATCTTGTGTACCTTGACCTTGTTGTTCTTGTTGATTACGATGTCGACGATGGTTTCGTTTTCGTGCGAGAGGTCTTCGTGCAGATTGATTTTGACTGTCGCATTGCCGAAGCCCTTGTCGGTGTAGTACTTTTTCACGATAGCCTCGGCCCTGTTCACGATGTTCTGTGTGATTTGGTTGCCTTTGGTAAGCTGCAGGCGCTCCTGCAGGTCTTTTATTTCGCCTTTTTTAGCGCCTATGTAGTTCACCGAGCCTATGCGTGGCTGTGTGCGCAGCACTATCTTAAGCCATGCTTTGTCGTCGGCCACTTTTTCGAGTTCTATCCTCGCCTGGGCGAACAGTGTCTGACGCATCAGACGTTTTACCGCATTGGTTATGTCGTCGCCCGGAATGGCCACGCGGTCGCCTACGTTAAGGCCGGCATATCCGAGAATAAGGAAATCGTCGTAGTTCGGCGCCCCCTCTATCGTGATGCCGGCGATTTCGTAAGTGCGCGGCATGCTTGTGTAAAGCACCGGCGGCGCATATATGGTGTCGACCGGCGCGTGCGACGGAGCCGCAGAGACCGTATTATGAAGTATGGCGATTAAGGAGAGCAGCAGGATTATCTTTGAACGCATAATGCAGTAGATGAGACTATCTTTAGCGAGGTGATTGATTTAATTTGTTAAAGCGAACGCCGGTGTCACGATGACGACTCCACTTGTTCGCCCGTAAGCCCGAAGCGGCGTTGCCGCCGCTGGTAGCCGGCGATGTCGGCTCTGAAATTTTCTTCGTTGTAGTCGGGCCAGTATGTATTTGTGATGGAGAGTTCGGTATATGCTATCTGATAGAGGAGAAAGTTGCTTATGCGCATGTCGCCGCCTGTGCGTATCAGCAGGTCGGGGTCGGGAATGCCGGCGGTGGACAGCTCCGACGCGAACACGTTCTCGTCGATACTTGCCGGCTCAAGTTTTCCTTCGGCGACTTTTGCGGCTATGTTGCGCACGGCTTCAATGATTTCCCAACGCGAGGAGTAGCTCAGCGCGAGCACGAGGGTGAGACCCGTGCAGTGGGCGGTATCGGCAATACACCGCTGTAGACGTTCCGAGGCATGGTGTGGCATGCGTGCAATGTCGCCTATTGCGGTGAGCCTTACGTTGTTCTTTATAAGGTCGGGAGTCTCACGTTCAATAGCCGACACTATCAGGGTCATGAGCGCGTCGACCTCTTCTTTTGGTCTGTTCCAGTTTTCGGTCGAGAATGTGTAGAGTGTCAGATATCCTATTCCTAAACGCGACGCTTCTTCGGTGATGCGCCTCACAGTCTTGACGCCTTCGACGTGCCCGGCCGACCGTTCGAGGCCACGGGCTTTGGCCCAACGGCCGTTGCCATCCATTATGATGGCGATGTGCCGGGGCATCCGTGCGCTGTCGAGAGATGTGTTGCTCATATCTTTTACGTTAGTCGACATAATGGCAGGTTTCGCAGCGTTTGCCGAACTCATACGACACGCCTACCGTGAGACGTGAGTACCAGTCGGTGTTTTTGTAGAACGCGGTTTTTATTTGGTTCAGGTCGGCGAGGTCTTTCCCGTCGAAATGGTCGTTGAATGCTTTTGTCATGGTGAACTCCGCGCCGAGGTTCCACCGTTCGCTGAGTTTGAATTTTATTCCGAGCCCCATGGGTATTGTCGGGGCGACAAATGTGTTGTCTCCTGACGATGCAAGCGCGACACCGACACCTACGGTGATGTACGGAGTCCAGCGGCGCAGGCGTTTGTAGCTTTCGCCTATGCCGTAGGCGAAGAAGTTGAACTCGCCTCGTGCGCTCAGATTGTAGATTTGCGATGTGAACGAGTACGATGTGCCGTCGGGAATGACGTCGTCCATACCCTCGGTGTTGCCGCTGAGTCCGAACGTGGAAAACACTCCGCGGATGGCCCACCGGGCATCGCCTATGTAGCGGAACGACAGCTCACCGTCGAAGCCAGGATGCTTGAATATGTTCGAACTGTTGGCATCGCCTATATATCCGCTCATGCCGAGCTGAAGGCCAAGGTCGAACTTATAGGGTGCCGACTGCGCATTTGCGGCAAATACACACAGCAAGAGAGCGCAGGCCGCGGTAAGCAGTCGTGCGCATGGCTGTCTTAGCTGTGTGTATAGCCGAAGCGACATTATATGATGGGTTTGAATGTGAAACGGTTTATCGTGGCGCGCCACAAGGTATCGTACAGACTGCCGTCGGTAGCCGTACCGCCAAATACATATATATACGGGCTTTGCCATGAGTCTACCGCCGTGGTAGCCCTCGACAGGGTGGGGTAGCCGTAATATATGGCGCCGGCCGGAATACGGTAGGCTGTCTCAAAGCTCTCCCATCCGTAGCCCGAACGGCTCGACAGGGTGCTTTCGTATACATAGGCCTGTGCCGACGACATTGCCGGCACATAGTCGGGGAGCTGCATCAGGCTTGAGCCTTTGCTCCAATTCATGCCGTAATCGTTCGAGATATACACAGAGTCGTTCGGCTCGGTGCCGTCGTTGCCGCCGAAAGCAAGAAGCACAGATTCTTTGGTTACGACGAAAATATTGTTTGTCTTGAATATGAAGAATGGCACTACTGTCATATCGCCCAGACCTTTGGGCAACGGTTTTACCGATATGTTTGCCCAAGTCGAACCGTCGTAAGCCCACGTGTCAGCCGACATTGTGCCGTCGGCTTTTTTTCCGCCGACAAAGAGCACCTGGTGCTTTTGGCTCATCGGGAACTTGTAGGCCGAGGTCTGCGAAGTTCCGCTTACGGGCATGCCTTCGGGTAGGGTTGTAGTTGCCTTGGAGGGATAGCTTACCGATTTCCATCCGTCTGAATCGTGCCGTGCCCCCACTGCACCGTCTCCGTATGCGCAGTAGATGTGCTGCCACGTTTCACCTGTATCGCTCCACGAAGCACCACCGTCGGTCGAGCGGTAAAGGTGGCCGGAGGCAAGGATGTAGAGCGAGTTGTCGGCTCCCGTGAAGCTGTTGATGTCGGCTCCGGCCGGCAAGGCGACAGTTTTTAGGTCCCAACGGTCTGAGGCCGGGGTGTCGGTCGATGCCATGCAGAAAGCCGTTCCGTCGCTTGTGAGGGTGTATATCGCAGAACTTGTCTGTACGGTGCGTTGTGCTTTCGGTGTGCTGAAAGAGGTGGGAAGCTTACGTAGCGCCGCTTGGCTCCATACCATGGAGTCGGTTTTATGTTTGTGTACGTTTACTTCGATTGAATAGTCTTTCTGTGCCAGTCCGCTGAGCGATGTCAGCTTCAAGGTAACAGGCCCGTTGCTGAAATCTACCGTGTCGGTGCTGTTGGTTATGTAGTTCGATGTCGTGTCTTTGCCCGAACTGTCTTTCCATGTGAGTGTGGCTGCAGATGCGCCGCTGACCACGTTTATCACCGGCACGAGCTTGTCGGTTTTTGTGCCGAACGGAAGCGAGTCGGCGTTGAAAATTCGTCCGTTGACCAGGTCTATCGAGAAAAAGACCGTGTCGAGGTTCGTAAGAACGCTGTCGTCTTTGGATAGCTTGAAAGAGTATACCGCCACGCTTGACGATAGGTCCTCTGCCGGAGTATAGTCGGAGGAGTTGCATCCGACAAAAGCCGACACGGCAAACAAGGCCGCCAAGCTGAGTATTGTTAGTTTCTTCATTTGAGTTTACGATATTTCAAGATGCAAAATTATAATTTTGCCGTCAATAGGGCAAACTCTTGGAGTTAAAAGCTCGCTTTTGGCCTGCATTTATATGTTTTTAACTCCGCTGTCGGACTTGTGCGAATAGAAATTAACTAAATTTCTGTCAATTCTAACAATTGACGATGGCGACGCTTCTATGTGTGGCGCTTTAACGCGCCCTGAACTGCCGAGCCGACATGGCGAAACCTCTTCGAAAGCCTCGTCCCACAACCCTGTGGCGATGAACTCGCTCAGCAGTTTCGCGCCGCCTTCTACAAGCAGCGAGCTTATGCCTTCTTCTTCAAAAAGGTGTTTAAGCGTGTCTTCGAGAAGTTCGCATGTGCTGATATGTAGGACGTTGCGCGTAACGTCGGAAAGCAGGCGGCATTGTTGTGCCGAGGCAAGGCCATGTCTGTCAAATATAATCGGGCGAGGCGATTTTCCGTCTATCATGCGCACGTCGAGGCGCGGATTGTCGGCAATGGCGGTCGTGGCGCCGACGGCAATGGCATCGTGTGTGGCGCGCCGCCAATGCACGAGCTGCGAACTCAGCGTTGTCGAGAACCGTGCCGCCGCTTCGCCGGATTGTCGCTTGATGTCCATGAAGCCGTCGGCGCTGCGTGCCCATTTGAGCGTTACGAACGGGCGTCCGAGAGTCTGCGCGGTCATGAACGTCTTGTTCAGCTCGCGTGACTCTTCTGCAAGCAGTCCTTCCTCTACTTGTATGCCTGCTTGCCGTAGCATTGCTATGCCGCGCCCCGACACCTTGGGGTTTGGGTCGCCGGCGGCGACCACAACACGCCCTATGCCGATGTCGGCCAATAGTTTGGCGCATGGCGGAGTTTTACCGTAATGCGAGCACGGTTCCAATGTTACATATATGGTCGATGAGCCGAGGAGAGCTTTGTCGGTGTCTTTGACAGAGCGTACTGCGTTGACTTCGGCATGTGGCCCCCCGTATTGTCTGTGCCATCCTTCGCCTATGATGCGGCCTGACGGGTCTGTGATGACCGCCCCCACCATTGGGTTTGGTGACACATGCCCCAGACCGTATGCCGCAAGCTTCAGCGCACGCCTCATGTAGTGTTCGTCTTTTGCGTCGAAACTCATAGTGCCGAATATTGCGGTGAGAATGTGTCGCCGTAGTTTGGATTTCCCGTCTGTATGCCTTTTGTCAGCCATCTGACGCGTTGTTCCGAACGTCCGTGGTTGAAGCTGTCGGGCATCTCTCTGCCGTAGGCTTTGCGTTGCAGGTAGTCGTCGCCGATTTTTGACGCCGCATTTACGGCGTTCTCAACATCGCCTTTTTCGATGGATTGGAACATTTCGTTGTCGAGCGCCGCCCATACGCCGGCGTAGAAATCGGCCTGAAGCTCGAGCCTGACGCTTATCTGATTGGCTTCGCGCTCCGACATCCTCGACATGGCGCTGTGTGCTTGGCCGAGAGTCCCCAAAAGATTCTGCACATGATGCCCCACCTCGTGGGCTATGACATATGCGTAGGCGAAGTCGCCCGAAGCCCCTATGTCTTTTTGCATGTCTTTGAAGAAATCAAGGTCGATATAAACCGTCTGGTCGGCCGAGCAGTAGAACGGGCCTGTTTGCGACGTGGCCTGTCCGCAACCAGAATTGACGGCTCCGCTGAACAATACCAGCTTGGGGCATACGTATTCGCCCCAGCCCTGGCGGCGGAACTCTCGCGTCCATACGTCTTCCGTGCCGGCAAGCACCTGCGAGGCGAACACGGCAAGGCGTTCGTCTTCTTCTGTCGGCTCGTAGCTCGATGATGCGTATTGCGGACTGATGGCGCCGCTGCCGAGTACGTTGCCGATGACATCGCCTATGCCTCCGCCCGAAAACAGCGTTAAGGCGGCCACTATAAGCACTCCGACGATGCCGCCGCCCAATCCGAGCTTGCCGCCTATGCCCATGCCGACGCCCATTCTGCGCCTGTCGTCTACATTGCCGCTACGGCGGCGTCCGTCCATTCTCATTGTACTTTTTAAGCCTTTAAGTTTATTATTTTGGCAGAAGTTCGAAAGTGTCTACATACACTTCGGTGATGTAGCGTTTTATGGCGTTATGGTCTTCCCACGAGCGTGTGCGCATTTTCCCCTCGACCAGCAACCTTGAGCCTTTGCGGATGTATTTCTCGGCAAAATCTGCTGCACGGCCCCACATGACTATATTGTGCCATTCGGTGAGTTCGGGCAGCTCTATTTCTTTGCCGTCGGCTGTGCGCGAACGCCGTCGTTCGCTCGTTGCGAGCGGAAACTCTGCCACCTGGCTGCTGTCGACCATTCTCATTTTAGGGTCGCGGCCCACGTTGCCCAATAATATGACTTTGTTCATATCAACTCATTTTTTAGTCGCAGCCTTGATGCCTGCTGTTACCGCAGCCGAGAAGCCGCAGGCCTCCATGGCATTTATACCTCGTATGGTGAGGCCTCCGGGAGTCGTAACGCTGTCGATAAGTGCCTCGGGGTGCGCATTTGTATGGTTGATGATAGAGGCGGTCCCTTCGAGGCTTGCAGTGGCAAGTTCTTTTGCCAATTCGGACGACAGCCCAAGTTCGACTCCGGCCTCTGTCGCCGCTCTGACATAACGCAGTACATTGGCGATGCCGCACGACGAGATTGCCATGGCAGCCCCGAAAAGGTTTTCGGCGACTATGAACGAGCGGCCCGTGCCTTCGAACAGACGGCATAGGGCGCGCTCTTCGTCGGCGTTAAGGCCGCGCGAGCATATCAGATTGGCCGAGTGGCCTGTGGCCGCCGCGATGTTCGGCAGCACACGTGCGATTTTCGCTTTGGGGGCATATGGTTTCAGCCACGTTTCGAGTTGGTCGAGCTTGTGTGCGGCCGCGCAAGAAACCGCGATGCGCCGTCCGTGCCCGAGTTCTTTGCCCATTTGCTTGATTACAGGCTCGACGGCTTCGCCTTCTACGCAAAGCACTATAATGCTTGCGCCGTCTATCGCTTTTTTCAGGTCGGTTGTGCGAAGTTCTACTCCCGGGGTTTCGCCGAAAGCTTCGAGGCGTCCGGCGCTGCGGTTGTAAAGTCGCACGCCGCCCTGTGTCGAAGCCAGACCGCGGGCCATGGCGCTGCCGATGTTTCCGGCGCCGAGCACGGCTATGGCCGTATGTTGTTTGATTTCTTCTTGGTTCATGTCGAATGATTTATAAGAGTGACGGGGCCGGCAGGTAGATGCCGAATGCCAGCCCGACGTTGAGGTGCGACTGAGAAGTGCAATAGTTGCAGTATCCGCTTAGTGTCGCAAAAGGCAGTTTGAATACAATGTCGAGTTCGCCGAAAAATTCAGCGCTCGCAAACCAGCGCCCGTGCCGCGCTATACCTTGGCTGTCTTCGAGTATGCGGCGCATAGGTATGAATGCGCTGGCCGACAGCCGTGCTGATAGTTTGTCGTTGTATTTGTATACAGGTACGGCACCGACGGCAACGAAGCTGTTCGCGCGGAGTTTGGGGTCGAATACATTGTGCGACGCCGGAGTGGGCGTGTAGGCCGTTGCTGCGCTGATGGAAGAGTAGTAGTCTTTGAAAAGCTTTCGGGTGCTTGCTACGGCCTGGCCTTCAAGCCCGAGTGCCCAATGTTTGTGCAGGCTGAAGTATTCCTTGATGTTGATGTCGAGCTGTCCCCACATCAGATGTCCGCGTTCGTTTTGCAGCTGCGGTGCCTGCATGGGCTTGTATATATCTGATTTGCCGAAGAAGAATGATGCTTTGGCGGTGCGACCGTAGCCTGATGTCGGGAAATTTGTGTCGTCGAGCGTATAGGAGCTGTAGGCTACAGAAGCTTTCCCGAGCGTGAGTTTCAGCCTGTCGCGGCCGGCTTCGTAGCTCGACAGACTGTTGCTTTGGTAAAATGTGTTTTTTACGGCACCTCCCGATATGCTCGTTTCCACTTCGCCGGTGCGTCCGGCCGCCATGGCCCAGCCAAGGCTGCCGAAATATTGGTGGTTGGTTACGAACGTAGGCTCGTTGTCTTCATAAAAAAGTTTCTCGCTCTCGTAATACTTGTTGCGTGAAGCGACGGCAAGTACTCTGAAGGCCGACGGTACTTTGGTCGGTATGTTCAGATTGGCACGGAATACTCCGGCAAGATAGCTTTGCCCTATCCATGCTTCGACGTTGGCGCTTATTGAACTGAAACTCAGTGAAGAATAGCCTGCGCGCACATACAGGTAGCTGTTGTTGCTCGATGTGATGTATCCGCCGAAGCCCATGGAGAATTTTTTCTTTATCTGTGCATCGAGACTCAAGGCGAACATCGACGGCGACATGCTGTCGAGCGTAGCCGTCGGCGTGAGGCTATTGATTTTTCCGGAGCCGAATGCACGGTAGAATGCAAGCCGGGCCTGGTCGGCACCAATGGTGTCGGTGCCTTTCTCGGGCTTGAACAGATATTCGAGATATTCGTTTTGGGCTTTGTTGCCCCCTGTGGCTGTCACTTTGTTGAAGCGAAGAGGTGGTGTAAGTTTTTTGAATGATGCACGACGCTTGGCGACATCTTCAGGGGCGATGCGCGCATGAATGCGTTTTTTGATGGAATCCATCATGGATATTGCCTGCTCGTAGCCTATTTGATAGATTTGTGTCGCTTTTTCAAAGTCGAGGAGGCTGAATTCGTCGAGCTTTACTCTGATTTTCGTCCCTTTCGATGTCGGCACCGAGTAGCTTTGTGGCTGCATTACCAGCAACTCCAATTGGTCTATAAATGAGTTAGGCTCGTCTTTCGAAGATGACGATACATCGACTCCTATCATTGTCGAGGGCGCAAAATCGCTCTCCATGACATTTACGGGAAAGTTGTCGTAAATCCCCCCGTCGTAAAGTATGTCGCCGTCGACCTCTACGGCCTGGAAGACCAACGGAAAACTCATCGACGAGCGTACGGCCATGCCAAGGTCGCCCTTGCTCCATACCTTTTTGCGCCTGAGGCTCGCATTCGATGCCACACAGCGGTACGGTACGAACAGACAGTCGAAATCGCCTTTGCACTGTGCCGTGTAAGGGCTGAATATCTCCATAAAGCCGTAGGCCATGGGGGTGGGCGGTATAAGTGACTGGGGCGCGAAAATTTTGCTCTCTTGAGTAGGGTCGCTTCCGCCGAAAGATACCGAGAACATTTGGGGCGAAGACGCCTCCCGTGAGAAATAGTACGAGAATTCAGGGTCTATTCTGCCGGTAGACATCGATGCGAAATACTGCGATGTTATCAATGTCATCATCTCGTCAGGAGTATAACCGCAGGCGTACAGTCCTCCGATTATCGCACCCATCGATGTGCCTGTGATGTAGTCGATAGGGATGCCGTTCTCTTCGAGGGCTTTTATCACTCCGACATGGGCGATGCCTTTGGCACCTCCTCCGCTCAAAACAAGGCCTACCGACTGTTTGTCTCCTTGTGCCGCCACATGCGGCACAAGGAGTACAGTCAGAAGAGATAATAACGAAAGAATAAAGCACTTTTTAGCCTTCATGGCTCGCATAGATGAATAGTTGAAAAATGGCTTGCAATTATAACATCTTCGGTCAAGCCAAAGTTTAGGATGGTGTTTAATAATATATGTTAAACACCATCTTTGCCTATGGTTTCTTATGTTGTAATGAAACTGTCTTTGAAGCCTAAGAAATAGAGTACGCCGTCGAGGCCTATGGTCGATATCGACTGCCGTGCTGTCTGTTTCACTTTGGGCTTGGCATGGAAAGCTATGCCGAGGCCGGCGGTCGAAAGCATCGGAAGGTCGTTGGCGCCGTCGCCGACGGCTATTGTCTGGGCTATGTTGATGTTCTCGACCTGGGCAATTATCCGCAGCAGTTCTGCCTTGCGTTTGCCGTCGACGATGTCGCCGAGATGCCGGCCGGTGAGTTTGCCGTCGACAATCTCAAGTTCGTTGGCATATACGTAGTCGAAACCGAATTTCTGTTTCAGATAATTACCGAAGTATGTGAAGCCGCCCGACAATATCGCGGTCTTGTAGCCGGTCCGTTTCAGTACCTGCATCATGCGTTCGACACCCTCGGTGATGGGCAGGTTTTCCGCGATTTCCTGCATGACGCTTTCGTCAAGTCCTTTGAGAAGGCTTACTCGGCGCTTGAAGCTTTCGGTGAAATCTATTTCGCCGCGCATGGCCGACTCCGTTATCGCTTTGACCTCATCGCCGACGCCGGCACGCATGGCAAGTTCGTCTATCACCTCAGTCTCTATCAGCGTCGAATCCATATCGAAGCATATCAGACGGCGGCAGCGGCGGAACACATTGTCTTCCTGGAGCGATATGTCGAACTCGTCCTCCTGCGAAATCTGTAGGAATCTCCGGCGCATTGCGTCGACATCGATAGGGTTGCCGCGGACTGAGAACTCGACGCATGACTTTGCCCTCGGCTCTTCGTCGGCTCCAAGAGGCATGCGCCCCGTGAGACGCTGTATGCCGTCGATGTTCAGTTCCTGTCGTGCAATCTCTTCTGTGACAAGCGCTATGTGGCGTGCCGTAAGCTGACGGCCCAGTATGGTGATAATCCATCGGTTCTTGCCCTGACGCGATACCCATGCTTCATAATCCTCAATCGACACAGGAGAAAAACGTATCTTCACCGACAGCTCATAGCATTTGAACAGCAAATCTTTCATTATGTCGCCCGAACGCTCCGAAGTAGTCCTGAAAAGAATGCCTAACGACAAGGAGTGGTGTATGTCTGCTTGGCCGATGTCAAGAATTTGCGCCTCGTGCCGGGCAAGTATTTCGGTAAGAGCCGATGTCACTCCCGGACGGTCGGCTCCTGTTATGTTGATGAGTATTAATTCTATATTCTCCATCGTGTTGTCAGCTATGTTGTTAAATCTGTGGTGATTTGAACTTTGTGATTGACTGTTTCAAATCGCCTGTTTACATATTATGCAAAATTAAGATTTATCATCGGATTAGTTAGTGTGATAGACAATAGGAAGGTGTTAAAAAATGTTTATGGAAATTCGGCGCAGCTTTGGTAACAGGGCAACCGCATCAGAATCCATAATTTTTTAGAAGTGTTATCAAATATTGTG
>CAJTXL010000015.1 GCA_910583525.1 uncultured Muribaculaceae bacterium
GGCTTATGTCGAAAGTTTTTTGTTCGCAGTTACACCACTGCAAACATACGAACTGCGTGGCTCCTACCATCAAAGAGTGCAGACGCCGCCGTGATGAATGGCTGGATAGGAAAAAGAACATCTGACAACAACCATACTTGCCAAGTCGTAAGGCGGAGCGACCTCGTGATGAAGTCGCCCCGCCTTGATTTTCAAAAAATTTCGGCCGCCCAAAGGCGGCATTGTGAATCGTCCGTTTAACGCGGATTCTGCTCTATTAGCGGATTATTATTTATCACAAATAAAGGAATTGGTAAAACATAATGATTATCGTCTGGCGTTAATGTGAATGTCTCACCATCTAATGTATGTATTATGGTTTTCCTAAAACGAGGTTCTTTATTGAGTCGTTTTAAGTCAAACCATCTAATACCCTGTTGGATACATTCTCTTCTTCTCTCATCGAGAATAATAGCCAAGAGTTTGGCGGGATCTCGTTCTGTTACGTCTGAATATGTACCGATTTTATGACGCTTAACGCCTAAATCATTTAGTGCAGACAACGCATCGTCAATTCTATTTAAGCGTGCAAAAGCTTCAGCTCCCGTTAGATATAGCTCGCCAACATTTAGACCTCTATTATTAGGGAAGGTGAAAGCTGTTCTCGGACTATCTCCTTCAGGCTCTTCTCCTGCAAAAATCGGATATGTAGTCACAAAGATATTCCAACGTAAATCAGTTTCCTTATTAAAGAGTTGAATCAATTCGTCGGAGAGATTATAATCTTGGTCGTCATTAGGCCCATATCCAGACCCTTTATAACAGATTACATCTTGCACTTCCCATCCGTAGAATGGAAAACCATTTATTCCAAAATCAGGATTAACATCGTCAAGAGCATAGTTATTGAAGTCATATGGTTTAGGACTTATTGCCATTGCTTTTGCTGCGTAGCCGGCACATTCTTCATAGTTTCCCTTATATAGATTTACTCGTGCCAAAAGAGCCAAAACCGCAGTCTTATTGGGTCTAAATGAATACTCGGGCAATTCTTCACTAAGTAAGTCCTTAGCGATAGATAAATCTTTATTTATCTGATCATAGACTTCTTGAACTGTCGATCTTCCAAGTTGCAATTCAGGATCGGCTTCAAGTATAAGAGGCACTCCAGGATCTTTTGATGCAGAGGACGCATCATAATGTTTTGCGTAAAGATTGACCAAAGAAAAATATGCAAACGCCCTATGAAAGCGAGCAGCGCCCTCCACGTATTCACGGGTGAATTTTGTTCCGTCCGGTGCATCTGCCAAGTTATTTAGAATATAGTTGCATATATAGATTACATGGTAGAAGTTATTATAGCAATCATCGTCTTCAGATGAGCTATAAATGAAATCCTCCCAAGTATAACCGTTGATACCCCATGAAGAATATTTCCAAGATTTATCTTCCGGAATCGTAACATCGTCCGTCATCATCAGAGTGATGAACTGTCCGTAGCTGATGCAGTTGTCATAGTCATAGTTATCGAGCATCATTCCGAAATCGTTTACAGTTTTCGGAATAAGTGTTCCTTTGGGTGTCTCATCAAGAAAATCTTGACAAGATGTCAGCCCTAATAGGGCTATTACCATATATAATATGATGTAGTGTTTCATTTTTATCTGTTTTTAGAAATTCAAATTAAAACCAACTACCAGACGGGGCTGCTTGCCAAAAGTGCAATAAGTATCATAAACCTCCCCGCTGATAGAAATCTGGTCAGGATCAAGATTGTATTTGTTTTTGGCCCAAAAGCAAAGATTTTCTCCGCCGATACTTACACTGCCTCCTTTAATACCTATTTTATTAAGAATCCGTGAGGCGTCATACATGAGTTTTAAGCTCCTGAAATATATAGCATCTCCACTATCTACCATCTTATCGCTGAACAGCAGGCACTCATCACGATTTCTCGGTGACCATGGACTTTCAGTATATTGGCTGGGAACCCATTTACTATCATTGTTGACACCTTCTACCCAACGATATTCCTCTCCAAACCATTCACTATACATACCCGTTGCTGTATTCTTTGGAGCCGGCAGTCTGAGTTTGCTGCCGAAGCGATATGTAATCATAAAACTTAAAGAGAAGTCACGATAACGCAACAAGCTGGATAGACTACCATACACAGGAGGATTAGTAGAGCCTACATATTCGAGGTCATCCAGACCGAGCGAATTTAACTCAGAGTAATGATATTTAGTATCATCTTCTTTTCGCATAAATGTAGGATCTCCAAATTCATCAAGTCCTCCATACCTGTGTACGACAATGCTTCCAATAGGATAGCCTTGCATAGGGTTACCCTTGCAGGCCCCCTTTCTACTGGGAGTATAGTTCATGTCTGTAACCTTGTTTTTATTATACGAAAGGTTCAGCGTCACATCCCATCTCACAGGTGTATCGGTAAGAATGCGTCCGTGTATTGACCAGTCAAAACCAGTATTGCATACAGTGGCTGAATTTTTGAAGAACTTGCTCCAGCCAATCGTAGGGTCAACATCTACATCCGCCAAAAGTCCTTTCGATTTTTTGTGATAGAAGTCAAAAGTACCAGACAAACGTCCATTAAATAACATATAATCGACACCGACGTTCCAACTATACGTCTTTTCCCAACCAAGCATAGGATTCGCCGGGTTTGTTATCATGATATAATTCAAGTTGGGAATGTTATAATCGGAAGAAGCTTGTCCTACAATATCCGGTCCAGTCCGTTTGTCAATGTTCCCGGTTAAGCCATAGGATACTCTCAATGCTAAATTATCAATCAACGGAGAGTGCAAGAAAGACTCTTTGCTGATATTCCATTTAGTACCAATAGACCACGATGGATTATTTCTAAATTTGCTCGCATTCGTTAGTAAATTAGTCTGATCCAGACGAACACTTCCAAATATGTCATATTTGTTAGCATAACTGATATTTGCAGTTCCAAACCACGAAACATATCTTTCAAGTCGTTCAACATATAAAGTAGAATATTCATCTTCATCAAGAGTTTGTATTCTACCGTTATAACCATACACGCCACTTTGTAAAGAAGCTAAATCCACACTTTGGTACGTCAGAAGCTCTGGATCAAATCCCCAAAGCCAGTTAGAATACTGATTACCTTCAAGAGAATATATCTCATTACCAACCATTGCGCGATATTCAAAATCGTTGAAGGCATTATTGTAAGAAATCATATTCCTAATTGAATAGGACTGAAGATGTGTATCACTAAGGTTTTTAATACCGCCGCTTGTAGGCAAATGATTTGCAACAATGCTTACAGGATGACCATCTTCTACTGATACTTCTGTAAAACGATTGGTTAAGTTACGAGTTTTATAATGGTCTTGTGAGAAGAATTGTATTCCCTGAGTGTTGCCAAACTCATAAGTACCCTGAGAAGAAAGTGTTAACCCGGAAATCGGTTTCCAAACTAATCTTAAAGAGGAAGATAGATTATAATTCTTACTCTGATTATCATTCATTCTCATTATTTCCAAGGAATTCTTATGCCAGTCACGCATACCTAAAGCATAGCATTCCTGCGCCCATGTTTCGGATATTCCATTATATTCTTTGTAATAGGAACCATCATCATTAAGAATCCTCATCCACGGCTCATAGCCTGTCATATCAACTCCATTGTTTTTTGAATTTTGATATGTGCCTCTAAGTCCAAGGGTAACGGTAAATGTTCGATGTAATCTGAAGTCGTTATTTATAAGCAGGTTAAACTTGTTATATTCATTACCGCGAAGTTGCATCTTGTTTTGATCAAAACTGAACGATGCGTAAGTTGAAACACGTTCACTATTTGAGGACAATGAAATATTATGCTGTTGCGTAAATGAACGACGATAAAAATTATCTGTAATCTGTTTGGCATTATTAAATCTGCCAAGCAGACCTACTTGACTCCATGCTTCATCAAGTGAATATAACCCGTTATCATATAACTGATAAATCTTCTCCAGCTCTGTAAGACCTCCATATGCGGAAGAACTTATTCCTTGACCGAGAATATTGGCAAAATTAGCACTGACATATTGGTCAGAGGATAACATATGTAAGTCAGACCATTTGGGTTTTGCACTTGACGTAACCGTTCCTGAGTAGTTAACATTCACACGCCCACTGCCATTGCCTTTCTTAGTAGTTACCACGATGACACCATTTGCAGCACGAATGCCCCAAATTGAGGCGGATGCTGCATCTTTAAGGATACTAATCTGTTCTATATCATTTGGATTTAGATTTAGCTCAGAGCTTTCCAACGGGAATCCATCTACAACAATAAGGGGTTTTGTATTTGCATTTAAGGAGCCTAAACCTCGTATGGTTATATCGTTGTTTTTATCAACGAATAATCCCGGAACGGCACCTTCAAGTTTTTCTGTCAAACTTGTCGAGTAAATATTACTCATGTCATCTTGTCCCAAAATTGAGAATGCACCGGTAGCACGTCCTCGTTCTATGGATTGAATACCCGTGACCACCACCTCATTGAGCATTTCACTCGATGCGTCCAAAAGAACATTAAGGGTGTTGTCCGACCCTATCTTTACTTTGCTTGGAACATAGCCTACGAAAGAAATAGTGAGTTCCTTTGTTGATGGCGTAATCTTAATGGAATACTTTCCGTCCAAGTCTGTTGTGGTGCCTATGTTGGAATTACGATCCATAATAGTTGCACCGATGAGTGGTTCTTTTGTCTGTGCATCAAGAACTACTCCGCTAATTATACGAGCCTCAGCTTTCTGCGCTGAGGAACTGCCATCTCCACTTTGTATAGGCATACTGCTGGCATTTGCATGTAGTACAGAGCATACCACTATTAGAAGTAAAGATATGCAGCAAGCGAATGGTTTAAGAACTGTTGCTTTCATATCTGTTGTTATTTGTTGTTTCTGATTGGTTTGAGTGTTAAAATATTATGAAAATACGATGTATCATTATCTCTATGAGTTATGATTATTATTGTCTTTCCTTTGCATGTAATGAAAAGTCGTTCAAAAAAGGTTTTCTCTGTTTCTTTATCAAGTGACGAAGTTGGTTCATCAAGTATTATGATTGAGCCTGATTTCAATAAACCTCTGGCGATTGAAATTCTCTGTGATTGACCTTCACTTAAAGAAAATCCTCTCTCTCCAATAATTGTATCAAGACCTTCTGGAAGCTGATTATAAACAAACTCTCCGGCAGCCACCCATAAAGCATGACGCATTTCTTCTTCAGAGGCATTTGGGTTTCCCAGTTGTAGGTTATAGCGAATACTTCCACTGATTATATTATTTCCCTGTGGTACATATATAAAATTACATCGAGTATTCCTACTTACCAATTCATTTTCATCTTGTTCCGTGCTATAAATTTTAATGCTGCCATTGTCTGGAGTCATCAGGCCTAATAAAAGTTTTACTAATGTACTCTTTCCAACACCTGTTTCTCCCATTATGGCAGTTATAGAACAAGGTTTGAAATCCCAACTAAATTGTTCCAAGACCTGTTTATGATTGTTCGGATAGGTAAAACTTACGTTTTCAAGGCAGACGCCAAGTTCTCCCTTCAATATCTTCTTGCTTTTGCTCTGGTCATCGTATAAATTAAATATCTCTTGAATCCTTTCCGTAGAAGCTAATGCTGAAATAAATGATGGGTATTGATCCTTAAACAAGAAAACTGGACGTTGTAGCTGACCTACAAGTTGAAGGAAAACAACAAACGTTCCGTAAGTCATAAGACCATTAGGAATAGAGTAAATACCCCAAATAAATATTGATAAATAGCTTATTGCAAATCCCACTTCAGTTATAGAATCTGCACCTACTGTTATTTTGATTTTCTTCAGAAGTGAAGTAATAAATCTATTCTGAATTGTTTTTGCACTTTCTTGAACAAATTTATGCTGCTCTAATATTGCAATAAGTTCTTTATGTTGAATATGCTCCTGAAGATATTGATTTACTTCACTTCCATGTTTTCTGACAGTTTTGCTAACAGGGGATAAAATTCGTGTATAATAGTAAGTCGCAAATATTATAGTCGGACCAATTAGTACCAATAGGACAGTTAAACCGGGTTGCATAGTCATCAAATATACCCATGTAGCAAGCAACTGAACGACTGAATAAAACAGCATGGGCAATGTATAAGATACACCTTCCGCTACGATACCAACATCGGAAGACAATCGGTAAATGCTATCACCAGAATGAAGATTTGTGGCAGAATAAACAGAACTATTTGTCAACTTACAAAATAGATTATATTCAAGACAATTTTCAAGTCTTACTCGGTTGTTACTTCTTAAATATATTTCACTCTGTTCACATATTATCTGACCGCCCTTAAATCCAATCAAATATAGTATTGCAGAAGCGAATGAAAAAACTATTTCGTTTGATATGTCGTCCAATAGTTGCTTTGTCGTTTCCACGAATAAAAGTGAAAACATAACGCCAATACAACTAAGGATTATAGCAACTAAAATCCTCAGTCTAAACCCGTTGGAGTATTGCCATAAATACGTTAAACCTGAAGTTATCATTGATCGTTATTCCTACTGAAAATATGCGTTGATAAGCCGAGTTTAATGGCTTGTTTTGAAGCTATTATTTCTCCTTTATTCATCAACCTATTCCAATAGGTTGATGATGGTAACGTATTGTCTGATATTATTTTAACTACACGATTAGTGTTTATTTTTAATTCTTTTGCTTCCCGAATAAGCCTATCAGCATCAAAAATGCCCCTGAGTTTTTTTGTTACTGAATGGACATAGAAAGTTGAGGTATAATCACAATATCTTTCATCCCCGGCAAGATATAGAAGTATTGCGGCGGAGTTAACCACTGAGATATTATTGGTTATTACACAACAATCTAATTGTTTTAAGAAATTATATAGCTCAATAGCGACATCAATATCTCCCCCTGGTGAAGAAATATTGATCCATATACAGTTTGCGTCTGGTCTTTGCATAGAACAGCCTTTCAGTTTATCTATGAATTCCTTAGCAGAACTCGTATTGATTGAATCCAAGAAATCAAGTCTAATCACATCTATTGAGTCCTTCATGCTCCTTTATGTATTTTATGGCATTTGACAGACTATCCCTTATTTCGCTGTCACTAATATCAATCACGCCATTCATGGCTCTCTGCGTTAATAACACGGCAGACCAATAAGCAGCAATTTTGTGAGCATTACAACTCAATCTTTTGTTTGCATTCCTCTTAAAATCTTTATAAAGATGATAATTTAGAGCCATACAATTTACACAGCTCCATCTTATAGGACACATTACACATTCATCATCGCATAAATCATGAGTTACCTTCTTATAATCTTTTATTATAGTTTCTCTTCCTTCTTTTCCTTGAACTAATGAAGAAAACATATGACAAGGCAAAAGTTCATAATCACAATCGTATGTATGAACAACATCTCTACTCCAACAAGGTCTTTCAACCTTTGTTGAATCGAAGGAATTATATGCTTGATTGAAATCCATAGATAAAAGTGGCTTAGGGGGAACTAATTTAGTCTCTCTAATATAATACTCGGAAAGTTTCTCAAGCTGACGTGATAATTCAATACATGCTTTCTCTGTCCACTCAACACCTTGCGCTATTCCACCTATAACACTAAAACCTTTTTCGTGAAGGAATACAACAGATTCATATAGTTTATCTACGCTATCTGGAAACACGGTAAATTTTGCGGGGACATCAGGCCAATTTTCCGTAAAAAAGGCCAAGTCAAGATGTTTTACGCCCCTATTGAAAAGATTGTTTTCTGGCGTTCCATCTACACTAATTCCTAAACCAACAAGTTTGTTATGACTCTTAAACCAACTTTTCATCGACTGTGTTAGTAATGTACCGTTAGTTCGTATAAAAACCTGCATTGTTGGTATTTTATCCCAAATCCATTTGCATAAATCAGGTATTATCTCAAAATTAGACAATGGTTCTCCTCCCAGCAAATCAACACATGTGATTTCTTGCGGCGATGAAGAAAATTCCATAGATAGAATTTCAGTTGCTTCTTTATACGACATCTTGCGAGCATCCTTAAAATGCTCGTAGCAATATTTACATGATAGATTGCACGAATGGCTGATGAGAAGTAAAACAGATCTGGTCATATTCTGATAATAAATTATGGTGTTGCAACAGAAAAGAATTAAATCCACAACCATTGCAACACCATATTGAGCGGTTTGAGACCAATAAGGTCTGAATGATTTTATCGACCGTTGCAGGAACCGCCGCAAGTTCCACGGCAAGTTCCCTTGCAGGTAGAGTTAGTGTAACATGTGTCACACGTGTTGGTGTTCTGAGACATATGCTCAGCGATGGGGCCGTTCACGCTGCTGTATTGAGCGAGCTTGGCTTCAAGTGCCTTGAGGGCTTCGAGATTCATTTTCATATGAAATCCTCCTGAATTTAATTGTTAATAATTGATTTATCTGTGTAGGCGTGAGCCTTTTTTTATTTTCATATTAATAGGTGATGAACTCATCATATTTCCCCGATGAAACATCTCTATAAAATTGTATTAAATTTTGCCGGCTATTGACAATAAGACATTGTTCATCCCAAGAATACACAGAATAACCTGAACGATATTTAGTAAAGACATATCTTCCTGAACTTGACGGTAGGTTATATCTTTGTCCAGACTTTGTGATTCCTATAACCTTCAACCAACTCTGATTTGAAGATTGATAGGGAGTAACAATCAAGGTCGTATAATTCGTTTGTTTAGAAATCTGATTTCCATTATAGTCGTAAGAGCCACTATATATAAACCTACCTTTTGGTTGGGCCATAATAGGGAACACTGTACAAACTATTAACGAGATGGTAAGTATTAACAGTTTTATCAGATGGTTCGAGGGCTTTTGATTATTCTTCATATTATATTACATATTGTCTTTTTATTATATCTTCCATCCACCGCGCCCGTTACAACCTGCGCATTTGCCAGTACCACGACAAACTCCACAACGGCCATTTTTGGCGTATTCATTTTTTCCGGAGCCTCCACAGTGTTTGCATCTTCCAGATCCGTTACAGGATGAACAATCATGCCATTCTTTTGAAGAAGTGGAGGTGCTTGTAGATTGATAATTTACAGGCAGGGAATAATATGTTGTACTTGTAGATGAGTTGTAGTTATTCAACCCATCTGACATGCCTTGCAGAACGGCCAATGTAGTGTCGCAAGCACCCAAGGATACGCAAAGGATTAAACAAACTAAAATTCTAATCAACCGTTTCATTGTATTTGTTTTGATAAATGTGATTTATTTTCCAAGCCTGTGCCATTACATTGAATGCATTTTCCGGTTCCATGACATACTTCACATTTCTTAATCATGAAATATTTGCGACCTTTACCATTACAGGCGAAACATTTCCGGTCACCATTGCAAATATTACACTTTAATTCGATGTAAGATTTCTTTTCGCTATTGGATTCAAGGTAAATGTCATTAGTACATGCTAATTTTTCCATTGTTTCAATGGTTTCATTTGCACTCGTACAGGAACATAATACCATAAAAGTTCCAATTAAATATAGATATAGCTTAATCTTCATATATTTCGCTATATTACATAAGGACTTAAACTCTTTTCAATGTCCAATTGTTTAAGAACATCATAAGCACGAATAGCAGTCTGAGCATGTTCTGCATCTTCCGATGAGATTGACTCCATCATAGCAATGCGTTCAACTTGAAACTCACAAGCGGTCATGGCTTCTGCTAACACTAACGGACACCAACGCTGATCTCTTTTTGCAAAATCACCTCGGTATTTATAATTAAAGCCGGGACAAGTAGGACAGAAGCGCCTAAGAACGCATGTCTCACAAAATTTATCGGCCATTAAATCCGGTTTATCCCATTCGACAGCATCAACCCCAATAGCGCTATTCTCTCCTAAAACTATCGGAGTAAACATATGACAACCATACCTACGCCCATCCACGTCATAGGTGACCATATTCAAACCGCTACCACAACCATGTATCTGCCTTCTTTCGGAGGGCGCAAGATTAAATACATCCACAAACCTCGTTAATCTATTTAAGGGTCTTAGTGACGTATCTTTGAGATATTCATCTTTTAATATAGACAATTGCTGACGATATAGTTTTGCGTCATCATTTGTCCAGTCAACACCTTGAGCAAGAGATGCATTCAATTCGTATCCCTTTCGTTGTACATATAAAACTCCCTCTGCTAAAAAAGGCAAGGTTTCCTTTGAAATTGTCATCTGAAAAGTCTGGTCAGGCCATAATTCATGGAAGAAATCCAAGTCTATATCAAATTGATCAGTACCGCGATTTTTAGCTTGCATATTTCCTGTGCCATCATAGCTGGCACCTAAAACAATGTACTTTTTATTTTTTCGCAACCATTCCTTAATATCATTTGTTAGCAATGTGGCATTTGTAGATGCAAAACAAATCCAAGGTATATCAATGCCTCCATTCTTCAACCATTCAACGATTTGTTGGATTAAAGGAAAATTCATAAGAGGCTCACCTCCCATAAAGTCAACCTGTATTTCTTCAAACCGCTCACTTTGAGCAATCATGGTGGCTTCCTTTAATATTATTTGTTTTGCCAGCTCGAATGTCATATACGCATTGCGTTTATGTGACTCATAGCAGTAACTACAGTTTAAGTTACACGCATGGGTCACCATGAGCATACATACTCTTCTTTTTCCAGAATGTTCGTTGTCCCAAATAGACAACTTGTTCAAATTGTCGCTCATATCGAATGACTGGTTTATTATGACTAATAAGTATCTCTTGTTTAGAGATTTGGATGGTCTGTATAGTATTGATTTAATGAAAGTTCCGATGTGTCTAAAATTACATTTGCAAAACAATGTTACTGCGATGGCGCAATTTCTAAAAGATTGCAAATATTTTTCTTGTCCGAAATGGTCTGTAATCCAAGAATTATTCGTAACTTTGCATTTGGATAGGTATCTCTAAACAAGAGATTTGGATGATAGCAAAACAATATGAGCCTCAGAATCGTTTGGCACTGAGGCGTTAATGTATATAATCGGTAGAATTTGCAAACACAGCCGCTTAGTTGAGGCTCTTTAGAATTATGGAATTGGCCTTGTCAACGACGGAGGTGTCGAGGCTGGCGAGATAGATTTGGGTCGTTGCTTCCGAATCATGTCCCATACCTTCACTGATTACTGATAGCGGTATTCCCTTCGCTTTGGCGGCTGAGGCCCAGCTATGCCGGGCGACATACAGGGTCAGCGGTATCTGAACTCCAACCATATCGGCAATGCTTTTGAGGTTGTGATTGATATTGTAGCCGACATTTCGATAGGTGCATCGTTCGTTTGTTCCGGGATTGCGGATAATTGGTAGAAGATAGTCTGAGGCGTTTTCGGGATACTTGTCAATAATCATCTGCATCTCATTTGTCCATTCAATGATGAGTTGCTGGTTAGTCTTGCGACGGCGATAAGTAATGTAGCCGTTTTTCAAGTCGGACTTTTTGAGGAAGGCCATATCTATGAAGCTCATTCCACGGAGATAGAAACTCATGATGAACATATCGCGGGCGAAGTCCAATGATGGCGTCAACGAAAGGTCAAGAGCCTTGATTTTCTTGATTGTCACCAACGGCAAAGCGCGTTTGACGGTCTTGTCAACACCGGTATAGACGTGTCGGAACGGATTTCTGTCCTCTATTATATCCTGTTCGACCGCACGGTTATATACCGCACGGAGAATCCGGGTATAGAACGATATTGTGTTGGGTGAAACGCCTCGTCCCTGTTGCCATGCCTCGTATGCCTCCATAATCTCGGATGTCAGACAATCAAGCATTATGTCCTCCTGACTACGGAACTTCTTGAAACTGTTGAGAGTGACTATGTACGTTTCGGCAGTCCTGACCTTGCCATTCTGCTTTAGTTTAATAATGGCATTCTCCATATAATTAAATAAGGTGTAGTCATTAGCATAGCGGTTGAACTCATCAACCACATCGTCCACGGTATAGGATAGACCATCCTTGTCAAACTTGCGATCTATCTTCGTCAGTCGCTCCACATCCCAGCGTATGCGCTCACGAATAGACAAAATGTGTGATTTTCGCTCACTGTTCTGTATGGTTGTCACCATAGAACGTTTATCGTCCCACTCACGAGGAAACACCTTATAACAGGTGAACAGCTGACGCACCTTTCTCTCGTGGATTATTTGATAGTAGATAGTACCCTCATGATCCGCAACGGCTGAGGGTTTGAATTTTACTTTTATCGAAGCCATTGTGTTTTAGTTTTTTGTATATAATAAGATATAGCAAGGGGACACACTCCGAAAAGAGTGCATCCCCTCGGCAATACAGTGAGTTATTATTTTATGGGATGAACAAGGCGGCAAACTCCGTGAGCCTTCTTTGATATAACTGCTTGTGAAATTTGCCTTTATAGCGGCAATGGGCTGTATAGGCTTTGAATATGTCGCGGTTGCCGGCTTTCAGTTTTTTCAGGACGCTGCTTTTGTTGACAACACCGGGGCCGCAGTTGTAGGCCAGCGCACCGAGAAGAACAGAATCCTTGCCGTATTGCGAATATAATGCGCAGAACTTTTTTAGGTCTTTGCGCAGGAGAGCATCGGCCTGTGCCTCCGTCAGCTGCACTCCCCGGCGATACGGCTCACCCGGCAGAACTCCGTGACCATATCCGACATAGGGCCAGTGGCAAGGCTTATGAAGCGTCTCAAACTTCTTTATAATCAGCATAGCACGTTCAAACAGCGGCAAATCCATTATGTTGCGCCGAGCGGCGAAAGAGGGCATCGCGGTCGTGACTGTAATAAGTCCTATAAGAAACAACACCAATTTTTTCATCGGATAACCGGATTTACGGGTGTCACTATCGGGCCGACAACCAGCCCTCCGTCATCATCACCGCTGTCCTTGCCGTTGAACTCAAAGGTCTGTTCCCACGGGGTAGAGTTGAAATTGTCCTGAATCACCACGAGAAATTTATGGGCATCGGAAGATTTCGCCGTATAGTTCAGGCGGAAAGTCTTGCTTTCGAGCAAAACGCGGTCGTTATTGACCAGCACCGGGCCATCGACGAGTTTGAGAGTGCCTTCACCGTCATACTGGAAATATCGGATAGTGTAGAGTGTGTTGGCATAGTTGCCTTCCGGCTTAATCTCAAAGCGCAGTTCAACAGTCTGGCCGGCCGTAATTTTGTCAGCATACGGCATCACCTCTACCGTGAAGGGATAGGACTGCTGCACGTCAAGGTCGTCGGAACAGGAAGTGAGAGCGATCACGATTGTGAAAAGAGCAATCCAGAATCCGGAAAAACGGGCAGGAGTAAGACGCATCGCGCCGATTTTATTGAGAATTGTAGTCATAATCTATCAGAGTTTTAATTTGTTTTTTGTCGTTTGATTCAGATTGAGCGATTGCAGATAATCGTTCAGATCCTTGTGATTCGGGTACAGAGCCGACTTGTCCATTACCCTGTCGCCGAACTCCCGTCGCAACCGTTCTACGGCATCGCGCCCGGCATCGTCATTGTCAAGCCAGCACTGTATCAGCGCATAATCGCCGAGAGGACGCATAGCCTTGTTTAGATTGGCGACAGAGTTAAGCACCACACTGTCCGTTCCGTCATTGTAGCCGAGCCTTTCAGCCGAAAGAAAGTCGATGAAGCCCTCGAACACGTTGCACCGCGCGTTACCTCCGGCAATATGCGTCATGTGCTTTGGCGGATAGGATAACTTCATAAACGGATTGCGCAGCTCAAAACCATGTGCATCGTTCTCAAAGCCAATGGCATAATATTTTTTGCCATGCAGAGTGTAATCCACCTGAACACAATAGCGTCGGGCAATGTCGGCAGGTATGCCGCGACCGGCGAGATAGCCGAGCAATTTCGGGGATGTGAGGCGGCTTGCCTCCACATTTTCAAATGTCGGCTCAACGCTTACTTTCGGCATCGGCTCTGGCTTGTAATCGTCAGGCATCGGAAATTTCATCACCTGAGCGATATATTCCGCCTGCCTGATGAAATCGCAGCTCCCAATCATTTCCCCGGCGAGAGTGAATATGTCGCCACCTTTGCCCGTCCCAAAATCGAACCATAGGTTGTTATAGCCGACATGGAACGATGCGTTCCTCTCATTGCGGTACGGAGCGAGAAACCAGAATCCCTTACGGTCTTTGCCTTTCATCTCGCCGCCGAGATTATAAAGGAAATCCACAAGGGATATTCCTTTGATAGCGTCGATGTCCATAGGCTAAAACCGCATTTTTCGTTTGGGTTTGGTAGGCTCCGGTCTTTCGGTCTTTGGTGAATCCGGCGTTTTGGCTGACTGACTATCTTTATTGAAGCCTTGCATCTGACCTGCGATGTAAATGCCCAGCGCCGACATATTGCACGAGCCGGTCAGCTCATACGCGAGGTCATAAATGCTGCCGTATGCACCGGATTTGGTATCGAGCCACCGATTGGTTGAAGTGTCAACCAACATCGTCGGCTTTCTATCATTGTCGTATGGCGCAGGATATGTCAAGAGATTGCCCTCCTTTTTCAAAGGCTCAAAGCCGATGGCTTTAAGGAAGTCCGTCAACTGCAATTTCTTGATGTTAAGACTTATAAACTCAGTATCAACTGCCCGACGCGCCATTGCCGACATTTCCTTGCCAACCTCAAACTCATTCATGTACTTGAGAATGAAATCCCGCGGATCTTTATAAACATTGGGATTCATTTTGAGTGCCGCGAGGTCGATTATGTCACCGCTCTCATCAGTGGCATGGTCATACCAGCGGTTAGTGTTGGTATCTACAACCAACATCGGTTCGGGGTCATCGCGCTGTGGCGCATAGTAGAGAATCAGATCCTCCATATTTCTGATCGGCTTCTCACCGAGAGCAGCCATAAACTCAGTGAGAGGAATTTTAGGAATATCTTTATTAGTGTATCGCATATGCTCATTCTATTATGAATTTGACGTGCGCCCCGAACTGCGTCAGGAAATGTCCGGTTGAGTTGCCGAATACAAATCTTTCCTTGATGTGTGCGCCGAGAGCTATTTTATCAGAAAGATAAAAATCCGCTTGCAGGGTGAGTGCGCCACCATATATGAAAGCGTCGCCGTTATGGATCGTCGAGCCGTCGACCAGAATCTTCTTACCCCAGTTTACCGTCTCGTAGCCGCCGAGAGCCGACACACCGCCATATAGGTGGAAAGTCTGCGAATAGTCGCTGACAATGTGTAGATTGTAGCCGACCTCTCCCGTGAACTGCGCCACCGGGATACGGCCTTTCTCTCCGTAGGGCTTATAGGCCTGGAGATATTCGCCGCCGAAGCTCCAAGTGTTGGCATTGCCCTTGAAAACGGAGTAGAATACACCGAAGGAGTATCCGCAGTCGCGGGAGTTGCCTGTATAGAAACCGTTTACCATATCGGCCTTGACATCGACAGCCGACATTCCGAGAAGGCATCGCTGGGCCATTGCCTCCCCTGCGAACAGAGGAAGCATGGCGGCGATTATCATCATCGCTTTTTTAATCATTGTAATCTGAATTTAATTTCACTGAATAGACAGCTCATCTATCACGTTGGCACGGACTATATCCTCGTTGTCCACAACGAAGGACTGATGTCGTCCGCCCTCCTTTTCCGCAATCTCGATAACGAGCTGCTTGTCGTCGGGGATAGTGAATTTCTCCAGAGCGAACACCGTTCTCTCGGACTGCTTGCCGCTGACCACCGTCACATAGTTCTGCGCCCGTAGCGGTTCAAGCACCTGCTCCTGCATGGCGGTTCGCTTTATCACCTTCTTGTCCACAATCTTGAACGATATATAGTCTATGTCGAAAGCGATATTTGAGGTGTTCTTCAACTCCGTATGGAAATACAGGAGGCCGTTGTTGGTGTAAATGGATTTCAACAGGAATTGCACCCCGAAACGTTTTGAGCCGATATGCTTTATCTCGCGCTTGTTCTGTTTGTAGATGCTTTTCATAATCAGCTTGACAAGCATCGGGGATTCGTCGCCGAGACGTTGGATATATATTTCCTGCGCGTTGTTCGGACGGTTCACCGCCTCACCGTCGTGTATAAAATCAGTCATCTCGATATTGAGCAACAGCGGCTCTTTCGCAAATTTCACATTGAAGGTAAAGAAGCACCCGTCATCGGTTATCACCGAGAGGTTTGTCTCGGTCTTGAACGACTTGAAGGCGGATTTCACACGCAGCACGTTCTTAGCTCCGTCGGCGAGGCCGGCCACAAGGTTCTCGTTGCCCAAATCGACATAGATTATTTCGGACGGGAAGATGATGTGCGTAGTCTTGTCATACGCAACTTCCAGAGCGTGAGGCGGAATCATGCGGTCGAAGCCGACTTTGCGGGTAAGGCCGCTGAACTTGTCGCCGTCGGTGTAGTCCGCACCGTACACGTTCATATCGTGTTCAGCCACATCCTCGGTGTCGGACGACACATGATTATCGGTGTTTTTAACCTCATTGCCTTTTGCAGAGGCATTGAACGCCATGCCGAGAACGGCAAAGAGAGAAAGAATCATTATCTTGAATTTCATATTATATCCTGATTTTGAGTTATACATCTTCCGGCTGGTGAAGCATCACACGGTATCCGGCTTTGAGGTGGACTTTGACTGTCCGCATCTTCTTGGTGAGATACTGGCTCACGCCGTTTATAAGGCCACGGCCCACGTCTGAGGCTATCTGCGCCCCGGTGTTTGTGGATATGTTGATTGAGCTGCCCATAGTTGACCCCATGTTCGCGCCTATCTCATGCAGAGCGTCCGATTCCATAGAGCTGGGGATATTGATACCCTCCTGCCCGTCGGTGTCATATACCGTCAGCTCCACTTCATAGACCGAGCCTTCGCACTCCACGGAAGTGACCGATATTTCGAGCCGTTCACCCTGCAACCGTGCCGCACCCACTATTGTGGTGTTGCGAGGCACGAGACGGTTGCCTATCCACATCGGTTCGGTGATCCGGAGCCTTACGCCCTGTCCGTCGGTGACACTCTGGTTCCCGGCCACCACTGCGGCGATTGTGTTTCTGGACTTGACCGGGTTTGCGCCGACCGAGGTATTGAAGCCCCGTGCGTTGGAGGCGGAAGAAAGTGTCGATATGACATTCCGGCCCACCTGCGCCACCGGCAGAACATTCCTTTTGCCTTTTTCCTCCGGCTGTTGCGGAGCCTGATACACGGCATTGCCGTTGCCCATATACTGCGCCGCAAGCTGGTATGATCTTTCAAGCATAGCCATCTGGTCGGGCTGTTGCGCCTGTTGAGCGGCAGCGTTCTGCGCCTCCAGCTCATCAATCCGCTCCTGCAACTCCGCCATACGGGCGGCATCGCTGTTTTCCGGCACAAAGAACTCATCAAGCGACGCCTGAACTTCCTGATATGTCTGCGCGGACTGTTCTATCGGCGACGGCACGGAATCCGGAGCCGGGCTGTCGGGGATTGTGATTGTGTCGGCAAGGACACCCGAAGAGCGCAACACGCTGTCCTGTCGTGCCTTTTCCTCCCTTGCCGCCGCATCAGCGAGAGCCTTCAGCTTGTTCCCCTCCAGCCTGTCGCTGTCCCCTTCGGGCAGCTCCATGTTGGCCTTTCCTTTCTGCGTCTCATCCACGGTGAAATAAGAGCCGAATATCAGCCACATAGAGCCGAGGAATATAATCACCGCGCCGGGTATCACGAGAAGATATTTCTTCATTTTCTGCCTCTCGGCAGCGGATTTTGATCCAAACCAGTCATTGATTCTCGTTTTCAGCTCCTGCAAGCTCATAAGCGGATTTTTTGAGTTGTTCCATATCCGGCGATTCGCCGTTATCATCATCGGGAAGCGTCAGCCCCTCGATATGCCCCGTTTCTATTCTCTCCACGGCAGCCTGACCGCGCCCGATGCGGTAACAGGCATTGCCGAACACGAAGAAAGCAGTTAGAATGAACAGTGACAGGAGTATTGTCACGACCATAAGCCTGCGGTTCTCCGGGATGCTGTCGCACTTGCGGCGCAGGAAAGCACCGGCAATGCTCTTAGGTTTGCCCCACACCTTATTATATATGGTGGAGCGCATTTTATTAAATAATCTCATCGGTTATCGTCTTACGGTTGATATGTCCTTGTTCTCAAGGATGTTGAAGCTCTCGATTATGAACCCGTTGGGGTTGTCGTCCGACCGGGAGGAATTTGTGAGGCGGCACACCGTGACGAGGCTTCTTTCCGTCACGTTGCTCTGTCGGATTATCATCTGGCGGGCATAGGTCTTTGCGACATACGGGTAACTGTCGAAGTCGCACACCACGCTGTCAACCTGACACACCTGATTGATGTTGCCCGAAATGATGCGGTTGTAATAGCCCTTCTCCGAATAATCCGAATAGTAATTGTACGCGCTTTTGTCGGACAGGATCAGCGCACGGTTGATGTTATGCTCAATCGCCGACTTGTCGGGAGAGAGGGAGAAGAACAGCTCATGGAAGCGACGGACGTGTTCACGCGCCTCCGCCGGACGGTTCTGGCTCATGTCCTGCGACAAGGCGAGCATAAGACTCTTGCCGTTGTCAAGGACATAGATCTTCTCCCGCTGTTTCTCGGCGAAATCGAACACCGCGACCAGAGCCACCGACACCACCACGGCACACATCGCCACGAACACAATCCCGAACAGTCGTATCTGGCGGAAAGAGGTCTCGATGTTTTTAAGTGATTTGAACTCCATTTAATCAGTGTTTGAATATGGTTTGAAAATTATTTAAGCAGTTTTCCGGCACGTCCGGCGACATTTCCCGCCACCGCGCCACCGACGCTTGCCGCACCGGAGCCTACCTGCATCGCCGTGTTGTTCACGGCACGACCGTAACTGCCCACGCCTCCGGCCTGAATAATCCACCCCGCAACAGTCGGAATCGTGAAATATCCGATAATGCCGATGATCATAAAGAGGATATACGCCGTGTTGCTCCCGTCGATGTCAACATTCGGGTTGTTGGTCAGTTCCGAAATGTCGTTCTGCAACATCAACACCTGTATCTTGGCAAGGATTGTCGAGAACAGATCCGCCACGGGCAGCCACAGATAGGTCTGTATATACCGGCACAGCCATTGGACGAGCGTGTTGTGGAATCCGTCCCACACGGATATTGCAAAACTTATCGGGCCGAGTATCGCAAGGACTATCAGGAAGAAAGTCCTTATAGTGTCGATTGTCAGCGACGCGGCCTGAAAGAGCAGCTCCAGCAGTTCACGGAAGAAGTTCTGAATCGCCTTCTTCACCTTGTACATTCCTCTCTCGATATACATTCCGGCGGCTGTGCCTATCTCTGTCACGCCTAATTCGTCAATCTGGCGGTCAAACTCGGCATCATCGACAAGATACGCCGTTGACGGGTCCCGCATCATAGCCTCGTATTCAAGTCGGTCCTTTTCCTCGCGGTATTTCTGCATGTCGAGGGTCTGCCCTTCAAGCATACCGGCCGTACCCTGCACAATCGGGGACATGACCGAGTTGATTGTTCCGAGTACCACCGTCGGGAAGAACATTATGCAGAATCCTATCACGAATGGACGGAGCAGCGGGAACACGTCTATCGGTTCTGCCCTTGCCAGTGACTGCCATACCCGGTATGCCACGAAGAACAGCGCGCCTAATCCGGCTATCCCCTGCGCCACCCCCGCCATGTCGGAGCAGAGCGGCATCATCTCGTCGTAGAGAGAGCGCAGGATAGTGTGGAGGTTTGAAAAATCTATCGCGCACAGCATAGGCTACCAGTATCTTTCGGCCCCTTTGCCGTAGAGGTTTATCACACGTTGCGTATCAGCCTTTTTCTTCGCACGGAGGTACGACACCGATATGTTCTTGTTGGTGAAATAGGACGTAAGGTTGCGGTAGCGGCTCATCTCCTTATAGCAGCGGTCAACAATATCCATACGGTCCTTGTCGGTCATCGACATGGTTGTGATGTTCACGACGTTCTTCAACTCGCCCAACACGCCGTTGGCTTCTTCAAGCAGCCGTGTGTAACCGGAGGCTATGGCCGAAAGTTCCGAGGACGTGAAGTTCGGGTCGGTCAGCATCTTGCGGAAGTTCGTCACATAGGTCTCGCTGATGTCGCCGAGCATAAGGACTGTTTGCTGCACCTTGCGGGCATCACGCACGAGGTTGTTGACCGAGCGCAGGGCATCATAGTATTTCTTGCCCTGTTCGTAGATCTTCACCGTCTCGCGGAAATTCTTGACCATATTCTGGGCCGTAGTGGTCGATTGCGTCAGCTCCTTTGTGCTGTTGACTATGCTCTGGGCAATGTTCGACGGGTCTATCACCGTCCACTGGGCATTTGCCCGGCCGGTGCAAAATAGCAGGAGCAGCGCGATTACAGGGATAATTGTTTTCAATCTTTTCATCTTGAAATATTTATTGTCAATAAATCCGGGAGGCACATCCTCCGATTATCCTCACTCCCAATGAAAGGAGGAACAGGGCTATGCGCAGGGGGAGCGCGACAACGGCAATCACAGCCGTCAGGATTATCAGGATTATACGTATTATGTTCATACATCATTATTTCTTTGATTCGGGATTGGAGTTGTAGTAATCCTTGATAGCGTCGGCAATCCGCCTGCTTAAATCAGGTCTGATGGTATATTCTTTCTTCATACCACAGAAATGCTCCATGTCATCACCCTTTGTTTCGACAGCAGGGTCGGATTCTTCCTTCCACCGATGGAGAATCAATCCAAGCTCCGCTATCAGGAGAGAATCGGCCGCCTCGTCATAGGCAAGTATCCTATATCGTTTTCCGTATGCGGTATATAGCTCCTTGTCGTATGTGTCGCAGTCGATGTATCTCAACAGGGACATTTCAAAGTTTATTTCGGGGATTCCCTTGCTCTCCGCGTATGTGGCATAATACGAACCGCGTTTCGTCACATAGTATCTGGTATCCGTTAATTCGTCTATCCACACACCGCACAGCTTTTCTCGCGGATCAGGCGGAATTATATCACTCTGATTATTGAGCGCATACCGGAAGGCGTCTCCGACTGCGGCGGCGAACCTGTCAACCAGCCTCTCCGCGTCAATGTTGACATTGACTGAGGATACAGCCGGAGGCGGGGTAGCCTTAAAACTGGTTTCCACCGTTTTTTTAACTTCGCCGGTTCCCTTGCGCACCCATATAATAACCAGTATGTTGGCCACGGCAAGGGCAATAAGCATAGCCATTCCACCCGGCTGGCTGGGCATCGACTGTATGCCGTTGTAAAAATCCATGAAAAAATCACACATAATCTATTCGTTTGCCAAGATTTTTATCGCGGCTTCGATGTCGCCGCCAAGTTTCCGTGCCGTATCCAGCACCCTGATCTTCTCGGTTTCCTCGGTGGTGTAGCAGAAATATTCCTCCTTGCTCACCTCTGTGGCATAGACCGCCGACTGCGTTCCGCCCAGACCGATCCAGACCTCTTTATACAGGCGGTTGGGATTGTTCGCCATATTGATACTCAATATCTGCGCCTTCTCCTTGTCTGTCAGACCCAAAAGGCTCTGAATCTGGTCAAAGCGGTTCATATACTTGCGCTGGTCGAGAAGAATCTTGCAGTCGGAGTTGTTGATGATGGTCTCCTTCACAACCGGGGAGGAAATGATGTCGTCAACCTCCTGCGTCACTACTACCGCCTCGCCGAAATACTTGCGCACCGTCTTGAACATATAGCGCAGATATTCAGCCATATTCGCCGTTGAAAGAGCCTTCCATGCCTCTTCCACGATAAGCATCTTCCGGATACCTTTCAGGTGGCGCATCTTGTTGATAAAGGCTTCCATGATGATGATCGTGACGATAGGAAACAGCTCCTTGTTCTCCTTCACGGCATCAATCTCGAATACCACGAACCGTTTGTTCAGAAGGTCGATGTTCTCCTTTGAGTTGAGCAGGAAATCGTACCGGCCACCGTGATAATACTGGCGCAGGGTCGTGAGGAAATTGTCAATGTCGAAATCCTGTTTATAGATAGGTATCGGACGCTGCGCCATTTCCGCACGGTAATCATCGCGCATGAACTCGTAGAAGGAGTTGAAGCATGGAACAATATTCCGGTCTTTCCTCATCTTATCGAGGAACATCGACAACGCGGAGCCAAGCTCTCCCGATTCGGTCTTTGTAACGCGGTCGTCCTCCGACTTCCACAGCGTCATCAGGAGCGTCTTGATGCTGTCCTTCTTCTCCACGTCGAACACTACGTCATCGGTATAGAACGGGTTGAATGAAATCGGGTTATCCTCGGTATATGTGTAATATATGCCGTCCTCCCCGTGTGTACGGTTATGGATAAGGTTGCACAGACCCTCGTAGGAATTGCCGGTATCAATCAGCACGACATGGGTTCCCTGTTCGTAGTATTGGCGCACGAGGTGATTGGTGAAGAAAGACTTTCCGCTACCCGACGGGCCGAGAATGAACTTGTTACGGTTGGTTGTGATACCGCGCTTCATAGGCTCGTCGGAAATGTCGAGGTGTATCGGCTTGCCAGTGAGCCTGTCCACCATCTTTATTCCGAATGGGGAGAGCGATGAGCGATAATTTGTTTCGGCGGTAAAGAAGCAGACAGCAGGTTCAATGAATGTATAGAAACTTTCCTCGGCTGGGAAATCCGCCTCGTTGCCGGGCATCGCCGCCCAGAACAGCGTCGGGCAGTCGATGGTGTTGTGCCTCGGCATACAGCCCATAGTGGCGAGTTGACCGCCTACGTCGTTCTTGATCCGGCGCAGTTCCTCGGCATCGTCGCTCCACGCCATGACATTGAAATGCGCCCGGACGGAGGTGAGGCCGTATGAATGGGCCTCGTTCAGATAGCGGTCTATCCACTCCTTATTTATGGCATTGCTGCGGCTGTACCTTGACAGACTGTTCATGTTCCTCGCGGTCTTTTCAAACCGGGCAAGGTTCTCGTCATGGTCGTCAATCAGCACATACTGGTTGTATATGTGGTTGCACGGCAGCAGCAATCCCACGGGGGAGGCGAAGGACAGGCGGCAGTCGGAGCGGTCGGTCGACAACCGCTCGAAGCGGTTGTCGGTGCTTACCTTTGCCGGAAGGTCGTCGGTGTCGGACAGCGTATGAAGGCACAGCACCTTGTCGCCGACGCGCATCTCCTTTGCCGAGAGGTCTATGTCCTCCAGACAGTCGACATCCGCCACCGACAGGGCCATGTATCTTTCAATAAGCCCCGACGATGTTTCCGTTCCCACAATCTCGTCATCAGACAGCCGGCGCAGCCTGATATGGCCGGTGTCGTTGATGATGCGCTCGAACTGTTCCACGCTCTCCATGAACTTGACCACCATTTCGTGATCCAGTTCCTTCGGTGTTATCCGGCCACGGCAGAGTGTGGAGAAGTTGGACTGTTGCCGGGCGCGTTCCTTCGTTGTCTTTGTCAGGAACAGATAGCACCTGTGATCCAGATAGGGACGCTCGTTGAAATGCCGCTCGAAGGAGCGGTCGAGGAAGCTCAACCCCTCTTTCTGCAAGTCCGGCTTATAGTTCTCGGTAACGAAAATGTCCTGCTTATGGACCACCGAGAAATGCGGCAGCACCTTTATGGCTTTGCACCATGCGGCGTGCATCGCCTCATATTCTGCGGACGTGACGGTGAACAGCTCCGGGAGGCCCACCTCAAAGGCCACCGTGATGTCGGCGTCCTTTGAGATGATGCAGCCGTGTTCAACGGCAAGCAGCGGCAGTTTCGATTCCAGCGTAGTCGCTTTAAGGGTATTTCTCATTGTTTTTTATTGCGTTTTCCAATTAGTCGCGTCAGGCGCAGACGGTTGATGATATAGTGCGGATGATACCTGACAGCCGCCAGTTTCATCAGTCCGTACCGCCCGTACCGGGCATTGAGGCGGAAGGTCAGCCACACGAGGGCCGATGCCGACACCGCGGCGAACCCTATGCAGAACCATTGGGGGATTCCGGCGACGTACATGATCACGAACAGGACGAACAGTGACAGCAGCCCTATGGCGAAAATGAACAGGTATTGCGCTTTCAGCCCCTTGTATTCCACACTACGGCCCACGCCTTTGTTGATTGAGTATTCGCGAGATGCGCAGTTCCGGCTGCGCTCGGCATAGCCGGAGCAAGCTCCGCTCTGCTCTCGCTGGCACGAAAATTCAGCCATTACAGGAAGAATGATTTGAGGATTGTCGCCGCCACGATAAGGAAGATGCAGGCTCCGAACCATGAAGCCGCGGTCTTGCTTGTGTCGGGGTCTCCGCTCGACCACTTGGAATAGCATTTCACGCCGCCGATAAGACCTACCACCGCGCCTATGGCGTAGATAAGTTTCACTCCCGGCTCGAAATACGATGTCACCATTGTTGTGGCCTCGTTGATGCCCGAAAGACCGTTCCCGGCGGCATTTACAAATTCGACAGAGCAGAGAATCATAAGGACTGCGAGGACGACACGTCCTTTGAGAATCATAATCTTGTCTTTTGCAATTTTCATAAGAATCCGTTGTTTGGTGTGGCAGGGGTAATCCTGCCCCTGCCACGGATAATGCCTGTTTTCGGCTTGGACAAATGGCTGGGGGTTGCTGAACGGTGTCAGCCGTAATCAATCTTCTTCATCTTTGTCATGTTTTACCATATCAAGGTCACGGAACGTGCCGCCCACATCTATGGGCTTGTTTTTCTTCTTCGGAGCGGGAGAGCCTTTGCGCTTTTTCCTTGTTGTCCGGCGCATACTCTCGGCGACACACGCCATTATGCCCTCGTTGATCTTTTCGTTGGCGGCCATCATCTTACCGATGAACACCACGTCCTGCATACCGGTGAGGACATTCCCGGCCTTAGCCTTTTCATCGGGAGTTGCCTTCGCATTGACGGCAACGGCTATCGCCGCCTTGATCTCGTCTATCGAATCACCTGTTGCCGGAGGCGACACACTGCCGGGATTGAAGTTCTCCATGTCGGGAGTATCGTCGGAGGTATCCGGCTTTTCAGCACCGGGATTGCCGGAGGCTTCATCCTTGAACTCCACGTCCTGCGGGTTGACATCCCCAACATTGGCTTTCATCACATAGGTGACTGCGGTGACCACGGAAGCGGTGAGCATCTGTTGGAATCTGTCCATGTCGAAATCGCTCTGCGGTACGATTGACAGCGGACGGGAGGTTTTATTCTCACTTTTTTCGTCCGTATTACCTTCTGATTCATCAGGCTCTTTCGTTTGAGGCTTTCCGCCGCCGGCCTTTCCCCCTTTGTTCCTGAACATATATGTCACGAAGGCGAGATACAGGAAGGCACAGATTGTGAGTATTGACAACGTGTTCATAGCTTCGTCTTTTTCTTGCCTTTCTCCATAAGGAGATTCAGAATGTCGGCGTTGCCTTTGAGGTGGTCGAGCAGAATCCTCGTCACATATACGCCGATTGTCAGCCCTTCCACATCAAGCAGCGGCACGGACTTTTTCAGCCGGTCAACCAGCTCACGGGGTACGAATATCCCTTTTCTCGCCCCGACTTCTCCCGGTTCGAGATACAGGGAGCGGTAGGCGGCTATCTGTTCGGGTGTGACAGACACGGTGTCGTTGTTTTTATTTTTATCAGACATCTATTCAGATTTTTGTATTGTTGAACATCTTTTGTATCACATCGTCGTATTCCCGGAAGTGCTGTTCAAGCACGTTGTTGACATATCCGGTGATAGTGCCTCCGCCGTCGGAGAAGAACAGCAGCAGCTTCTGGATCTTCAATTTGAAATCCTCGCACACGGCCACCTGTTTCCCTTTGCGCATCACCTGGCTGTATTCCTTCTGCTGTATGAACTTCTCCAGATAGTCCAGCTCCCTGTCGGTGTTTTTGACGGAAGAGGGGGCCGGGGGCTTGGACAACGGTTCAGCCGGCGGCTGTGGCTTAGGCTTGGCCGGAGCATCTGTATTGGCGGACGGTGTCCGTTCATCGTAGCAGTCGAGGAATTTGTCCGGGTCGAATGTCGATTCTTGTTTCTTTGCCATTATTCGGACGTTATTATTTGTTCTATCTCATCCACCAGTTCGGGCAGTCCGCTGTTACATAGCAGCCGCCTGTCGGGAGGGAGATATGTCGAGCGGAACACGCCCCCGTTTCCCGATTCGCCGCCGTCCTTCGTGAACTTCACGCTTAACGGCAGGATTGTGTCGAGGGATTCTATGCCGAGTGTCAGCGCGTAGCGGTTTACAATCTGGCACAGGTTGTTGCGGTCTTTCGGCTGCACCTTGTTCCATACAAGGTACATCCCCTTTACTCTCGCTCCGTTTGACACAAGCATGGTTTCATGCGCATAGTGGGCAAAGGATATGGAGCTTTTCAAATCCCCGGTTTCAGGCGTTATGGGGACGAACAGATAATCCATGCTGGAAATCAGCATCACTATGTCGCGGTCGTTGACCGTGCCGGTTATGTCGAAGAAGACATATTCCGGGGGATTCGGGCAGTCGGTAATCGCCTGCGCCTTTTGGAAGGCTTCCCCCGGAGTGCATTGCTCTATCGGGTACGGGGCTTTCGCGGCATGGGTGAACCGTCGTTTCAGAGCGGGATTCTCCTTGATCATCAGCTTGTCATTCGCCCTGTACTCAATCATGCTGTGCTGGCGGGGATCGCAGTCCATAGCCAGAACCTTTTTGCCACGGACATAGTACAGGTAGCTTGCGACAAGCGTCGTAAGTGTGGATTTTCCTGCGCCTCCCTTCTGTGTGGCAAAAGCCACAAAAATGGGGTATTGCATCTATAAGTTGTATTTGGGTGGAAAAATACGGCATCCGCCGTGCGACACTTTTCCCGTGTCTTTTCGGGTGTCCGGCTTGATAACCGTGTCCGGCTTACCCACCGACCGAATGACAATTCGCCAAATCATTCAGTCACTCAGTTGACCAATCACTCAGTCATTCAGTTGACCAATCATTCAGTTGACCAATCATTCAGTCATTCAGCTGACCAGTCATTCAGTCACTCAGTTGACCAATCACTCAGTCACTCAGTTGACCAATCATTCAGTCACTCAGTTGACCAATCATTCAGTCACTCAGTTGACCAATCACTCAGTCATTCAGTTGACCAATCATTCAGTCATTCAGCTGACCAGTCATTCAGTCATTCAGCTGACCAATCACTCAGTCATTCAGTTGACCAATCATTCAGTCATTCAGCTGACCAGTCATTCAGTCATTCAGCTGACCAGTCATTCAGTCATTCAGCTGACCAATCATTCAGTCACTCAGCTGACAAGTCATTCAGTCATTCAATCACTCAATCATCTATTCATTCAATCATTCAGGCTTTGCTTGAATAAATAAACAGCTGAATAACAACACATTCACGCATAATCACGTTCTCACGTCCCATTCATCAGGCCGACCATTGTCCGGCATTGGTGTTCATAAAACCGGTAAAACAGAGCGTCGTTCAAGTCATCATTCTATTGTAAACGCTGTTCTTTTTTTCTGACTGACCGAAGGACAGACCGCTAACCGATATGTATGCCCACCCACCGAACCGGGTGACCGGCAGACCGGCCGTACAAGTGGCCGAATCTGCAATCATAACGAACCCCATTCTCAAAAAGATTTATGCCTTTCCGAAATTGCCGACGATTTCCGCCATATTTCCGGCGATTTCCACCCTGACGCAACCAACCGTCGCCGGAAGTGTTACGCATATACACGCAGATCACACTTTAACGTCCTTTCTTTCACCGCAGCCAACAGACAGCACTTTACACACATCACGCTCACAACCCACTCATCATCAGGAGTTATCGTTTTCGATGCTCACAAAAGCATGGCAAGGTATGTGATATGCAGCACCAAATAGGATTTGCTGCACATCACCCTTGCCAAGCACGCTTGGGGAGGGATTGCTCCAAAGTCGCACTCCCCGTTGCCGATTCTGCGCTACGCAGATTATTTCATTACTTTTTATTGCACGATGAATGACTGACAATAGAAAGAAGGCGGGACGGAAGCCGAAGGCCGACACCACGGTTTACAGATGTTCGGTGAACTTCTCCGCCACGGAACACGCCACGCTGATGGCCATGTACGACAAGGTTCAGGTTGAATCAATGTCGGCTTTTGTAAAGATGATACTGTTCTCAAAGCCGTTCAAGGTATTCTATATGGACGAGAACACACGGGTGTTCATTGACAAACTTTCCTCCCTGAACTCTCTTTACCGCACCGTAGGCGTTGAATACGCCATTGTCGTAAAGACATTGAGAGAAAATTTCAGCGAGAAAAAAGCTATGAAGGCTTTATATAAATTGGAACAGCAGACGATAGAACTGGTGCGGTTGAGCCGTGAGATTGTCGGGCTGGCCCGGCAATTCGATGAAGCATGGTCGCAAAAATCTCGTTAGGCAACTCCCTCTACGGGGCATTGTGCTACAACGGCGAGAAAATCAACAAGGAGAAAGGCCGCTTGCTTGACACCAACAAGATATACAATGACGGTTCAGGCACGATAGACATTCACAGGGCATACGAGGATTTCATGCGCTGGATGCCCTCGCATACCAAGACCGAAAGACCGATGATGCACATCTCCCTCAATCCGCACCCCGATGACCGCCTGACCGACACGGACTATACCGCGTTGGCGCACGAGTATATGGAGAAAATGGGCCTCGGCGATATGCCTTACCTTATTTTCAAGCACACCGACATTGACCGCCACCATATACATATAGTGGCCCTGAGGGTAGGCACGGACGGAAAGGCAGTGTCCGACAAAAACAATTTCTACCGCAGCAAGGAGATCACCCGTGAGCTGGAACGGAAATATCACCTCCATACAGCCGAAAGGCAGAAGGTATCACCCGACACCCCGATAACGAGGATAGACCTTTCCGGCGATCTGAAACGTCAGGTTGCCAACACCGTCAAACTTGTCGGGATGCGCTACCGCTTCCAGACAATCGGCGAGTTCAACGCCATACTCTCATTATATAATGTGAAGGCGGAGCAGACCGACGGCCGGGTGAACGGACGCGAGTACCACGGCCTTGTGTATTTCGCCACCGATGACAGCGGCAATGTCGCCGCCTCGCCGTTCAAGGCCTCGCGCCTCGGCAAGTTCGCCAGCCGTGCCGCCATTGAAAGCAAGTTCGAGCGGTCGGGCAGGGAGATAAATGAAAAGGGATTCATCGGACGCACCCGTTCAAAGGTGGAGGATGTCCTCGCCCGTTCCTCCGGCAAGGATGATTTCACCGCAAGGCTGAAAGCCGAGAATATAGATGTCATATTCCGGCATACAGCCGAGGGACGCATATACGGCGTGACTTTCATAGACCACAATACGATGTGTGTGCTTAACGGCTCACGCCTCGGAAAACAGTTCTCGGCAAACGCCTTCGAGCAGCTTTTCAACGGGCAGTCACCCGCTCCCGTCACCGTGCCTGTTCCCTCCGTCGATACTCCCGACAATGGCGTACCGCACGGGGACACTACCGATACCGGCTTTGCCGACGGACAGACGGATACCAATCCCGATTTCGGACAGCCTCGGCAGCATGGCAGGACTGCGCCTGAATCAGACGGGGATTTCATGCCCTCTATTCCCGGCCTTGACCTCTTCCATACCGGCCCCGGATTCGATGCCGAGGAAGAAGCCTTTTACCGTGCGATGCAGCGCAGACGCAAGAAGGGCAGACGCCCGAAATTCTAACAATAAAAAATTTCTATTTATGAGCCAACAGGAAGATGACCTCCGGGCATTGGCAAAGATAATGGACTTCATGCGCGGGATAAGTTTCGTGCTTGTCGCCGCCAATATGCTCTGGTACACGGGTCTCAAAATAGTGGAAAGCGGCTGGTTCTATATGACGGCCTACAAGATACTGAACAATCTCGACAACGCCTGCGGACTGTTCCACAATCCCAACAATGCCAAATGGTTCGCCCTCCTTCTTCTCGCCCTCTCGTGCTTCGGCACGAAGGGGGTGAAGAAGGAGAGCATAAAATGGCGGCACATCATCATAGCGATAACAGCCGGATTCTTTCTCTTTTTCGGTTGCTGGTGGATGCCGGCGAAGGACTGGGTATATACCTATATAATATGTACTGTGGCCGGATATGTGTCAATGCTTTTCGGTGGTGTATGGGCAAGCCGTATGCTCAAAGGCAACCTTATGGATGACCGCTTCAACAACGAGAACGAATCGTTCATGCAGGAAACACGCTTTATACATAATGACTATTCCGTGAATCTGCCTACACGGTTCTATTACAACAAGCGGTGGAACGAGGGCTGGATAAACGTCGTAAACCCTTTCCGAGCGACAATCGTCCTCGGAACACCCGGTTCCGGCAAGTCATACGCCGTCGTCAACAACTACATAAAGCAGTGTATAGAAAAGGGTTACAGTGCCTATATATACGACTTCAAATTTCCCGACCTGTCGGTGATAGCCATGAATCATCTGAACGCCAATATGAAAGGTTACAATGGCGTTGTGCCGGAGTTCAGGGTGATAAATTTCGATGATCCGATGCGTTCACACCGCTGCAATCCTATCGCTCCGGAGTTCATGACCGATATTTCCGACGCCTACGAGAGCGCATATACAATAATGCTCAATCTTAACAAGACTTGGGTGAGCAAGCAGGGTGATTTCTTTGTGGAATCGCCGATTATATTGCTGGCCGCCATTATATGGTTTTTGAGGATCTACAAGGACGGGCTGTTCTGCACCTTCCCCCATGCGATAGAGTTCCTGTGCCGTCCATACGAGGATATTTTCCCGATTCTGACCTCATACCCGGAGCTTGAAAACTATCTCTCGCCATTCATGGACGCATGGCACGGAAATGCCCAGGACCAGCTTCAGGGGCAGATAGCGTCAGCGAAAATCCCTCTGACGAGGATGATTTCGCCTCAACTTTACTGGGTTATGTCGGAGAGTGAGTTTTCGCTCGACATCAACAATCCGGAAAGGCCGAAGATTCTGTGTGTCGGCAACAATCCCGACCGCCAGAACATCTACGGCGCGGCCCTCGGACTGTACAACTCCCGTATTGTCAAACTCATCAACAAGAAGAACAGGCTCAAATCGGCTGTGATAATAGACGAGCTGCCCACGATATATTTCAAGGGCCTCGACAATCTCATAGCCACCGCACGAAGCAACAAGGTTGCCGTGTGCCTCGGATTTCAGGACTTCTCGCAGCTCAAACGCGACTACGGCGACAAGGAGGCCGCCGTAGTGATGAACACCGTCGGCAATATCTTTTCCGGGCAGGTTGTCGGGGAGACCGCCAAGACACTGTCCGAAAGGTTCGGAAAGGTGTTGCAGAAGCGGCAGTCGGTATCAATCAACCGTCAGGACGTGAGCCATTCTTTCAACACACAGATGGACAGCCTCATTCCGCCGAGCAAGATCTCGACGCTCACGCAGGGTATGTTTGTCGGGGCTGTCAGCGACAATTTTGACGAGCGCATAGAGCAGAAGATATTTCATGCGGAGATTGTCGTTGACAACGACAAGGTGAAGGCCGAGACGGAAAGTTATGAACCTATCCCGGTTATCAATCCCTTCATCGACAAGGCCACCGGCAGATGCGAGATGCAACGCACCATTCAGGAAAACTACGAAAATATCAAAAAGCAGGTGAAAAGAATCGTGTTCGACGAGATTAAACGCATCACCGAAGACCCGCAGTTGCGCCACCTTCTCAAACGCCGCTGAACTGTCTCCTTATTATATACCGATTATATTCCGCCGCCTTATCCATTATGCGATAAGGCGGTATTTTAGTTAAAATCTGACAATGAACGGCGACTGAAATCCTCTGTATCCCAGATTTTTTATTAACTTTGTATATTATTATGGAAATTGAGCAAAAGAGAAAACACTATACGCTGTTCATAGACGAATGTGGCGACCCGAATCTGGAAAGGTATGACAAAACCTTTCCATTATTCACTCTATGCGGCATCCTTGTACCGTCCGATAAACTGAAATGGCTGGAAAACGAGATCAAGGATTTGAAAAGGGAGCTTTGGCACGACGAGAGCGTTATTTTCCATTCCCGTGAGATCAGGAATCACAGCAAGAGTTTCGTAAATCTACTTGAACCCGATGTAAAGGCCCGTTTCTACGAGCGTATCAACGATATACTTGGTGCTGAGAATGTATATGTGATAGTATGCTGCTGCATTATGAAAGAGCCGTTTGTGGAAAGGTTCAACACCGGAGAGGATGTTTACGGACTGTCCCTCAAATATCTTATTGAACGGGCCATATTCCACATGGACGACTGCGAGAACGGCAACTGCAAACTGTCAATAGTGGTGGAGCGCAGAAATCCCAACCAGAACCAGATGTTGCTGAGATACTACAACGGTCTCCGTGTCAAGGGTACGAAATGGATTACGGCGGAGCGTCTGACCGATAGAATCAAGGGGTTCAGCTTCAAATATAAAACCGATAACATCATCGGTTTGCAGGTAGCCGACCTGATAGCATACCCGATCAGCCGGTATGTGCTGAACCCGGAAAGACCGAATCCTGCATTTCAGGTAATCGCCAAGCACATATATACTTACAAAGGCGCAAGGTTAGGCTTCAAGATTATACCTCATTAAAAACTTTTTCAGCAGAAAAGGCGTTAAATATTTGTGGGATACAGAACTTCTTTGTAACTTTGTGTCCACGAAGGGTAGTTTCCTCTTTAACGAAATACTTCGAGTGCGAAAGCAACGATTTTAGAAACCGACAGCAGTCGATTGGAAAGAGCGGTCAATGGCCGCTCTTTTTTCGTGTCTATACAGACAGGGTAATTTTCATATTCTCCTGCCGGGGGGCCTTCGTTGAATCCCCGCGTTGTTTTCCGCATAGGATCTACGGGATATGCCATATCCGGGAGCGGAGGGTTCGGCCACCATAGATTTGCCTGCGCCCTCCGACTGCGCCGGCGCATCAACCTTTTCCGATGATTCAGGCTTGTTCTCGACCCCGTCATTCTTATCCTCGTGCTTCGGGGCAAGTTCAGCCGTTATCTTACGGTCGAGTGCGGCCAGTTCGCTTTTCAGTCCTTTAAGCTCATCCTCCTTGCCCCACGGTTTGGCGACAATAGCTTCAAGCACCGGCACATCGGCTTTCAGCTCCGCCGTCCGTTCTTCGTACTGCGCGATAATGCCCGGTATCTTCTCCAGAGCGTTGACGAAGTTCATACAGGCCGCGTGAGTGTCGGACATGGCTATGAAGCCGTTGTTGTACTTGTATTTGTAACCGCCCTCTACAACAAAACGGTTCTGGACTTTCTCCTGCCCGTCGGCCAACACACGCTCCGATATGATTGAGACCGGGAATCCGTACACCTCGCCGATACGCTGGTATTGGCCGTGAGTGTCGGTACGCTGTGCCAGTCCTTGCAGATGCACCCCCATATTCTTTTCATCAGTAAGGGTACAGGTGTCAATGGTGAGATCATTTATAGGATTGCCCTCCTTGTCGCGCCTGACAACCGCCTCGTAACGGGCAACGTCGGCTTTCATCCTCTTTATCGTTTCCTCGTTGTTGGCGATGTCGTGCGTTATGGTGGTGAGCCTGAACTCGCTGTCAGCCTTTCCTTTACCATGTGCCTTGCGCTCACTCTCCAAAGCCGCGATGCGCTTTTCGAGTTTCGCCTTTTCAAGCAGGTCGGTGTTGCCTGAAAGAATGGCCATGTATTCGGAAAAGTTCATGCCGTTTTTCTCGTCCATTGCCCCCTCGTCGATTGTACGCGCCCCCAACGCCCCGCTTTTGAGCTGGTCGATGAAAGTGGCCTTGCAGTGAAGGAGATTGAACTTGTATGAATCAAGCGATTTTTCAACCGCATAGATTATCACGTCCACCCTGTTGTCGGCGTACATCTTTGCGATTTCATTTCCGGCACGGATGGCCCTCCCGTTCCTCTGCGTCAGGTCGGAAGGACGCCACGGCGTATCCAAATGATGAATACATACCGCTCTTTTCTGGGCATTTACACCTGTCCCAAGCATGGAGGTGGAGCCGAAAAGCACACGGACATTGCCCTCGTTCATAGACTGAATGACAGCCTTTCTCGCCCTCTCGCTCTTACACTCCTGAATGAAACGGATCTCCTGCGCCGGTATGCCGTAGTCCTCGATAAGTTTGCGTTTGATCTCGGAATACACGTTCCACTCTCCGGGCTTGTAAGTGCCTAAATCGCTGAATACGAACTGTGTCCCTTTCTGTTCGTCGAACCTGTGGTAATATTCGGCGATAAGCCGTGCGCAATGTGAGGCCTTGTTATTCGGGTCATCTTCATAAGAAGGGTCTATCATACGCATATCCAACGCCATTTTACGGGCATAGTCGGTTGCGATAAGCATCTTCGCCTTTTCTTCGGAATCCGACAATTTGCCGCGTCCCAATATTGTGGCGTCGCCGCTTTCTGCGAACTTCATCAGCTTCCGGATAAACTCTTCCTGTTGTGGAGTGGGAGGTATGTTGTGGAGTATCTCGTTCTTTACAGGACGGTCAACGCCGACATCCTCGGCAGTGCGGTAATCCGTTATCTCATTGTAGAACGCCGCCAGCTCCGGAACCTTGATGAAATAACGGAATCTCTCTTTCTGCACGATGTTGTTGGTAACGTTGAACTCGAAGTCGGTCGTTTTCTTTGCGAATATCGCCGCCCATGCGTCAAAACACCGGATCTCCTGTCTTTCAAGCTCATTCGGACGAAGATACTTGAACAACAGGTACAGCTCCGTCAGCGAGTTGGAAATGGTCGTGCCGCTGAGGAATGTCGCGCCCAAGTCCTTGCCGGTACGCTCCTGAATGGTGCGCAAGGCATAGAGAAGATTCAACGCCCTCTGTGAGCCTTCACTATTGCCCAGTCCGGCCACACGGTCGTGCCGGGTGTTGAACATAAGGTTCTTGAACTGATGCGATTCATCTACGAATATGTGGTCTATACCCATCTGCTTGAAATCCACCATGTCGTCCTTCTCCTTGTCCATCTTGTATTTGATTGTGGCTATTTTGGCTGTCAGATTCTCCTTGCGCTTGATAAGACCTTTGAGCATACCGCGCGACACGTCATGCCCCTGCCGGCGCAGGACTTCGAGATTTTCCTCCACCGTGTCAAGTTCGGCCTGAAGAATCCGCTGCTGCATTTCCGGACTTTGCGGGATCTTGCCAAATTGGTCATGCGACATTATCACGCAGTCATAGTCGTTGTTGCGGATATTGTTGAAGAAGGCGACACGGTTCTGCGCCGTGAAGCTCCTTTCATCGGCGAAAAGTATCCGGGCTTCGGGATACGCACTCTGATAGGTCATGGCGATTTCGGCTACATTGGCTTTCAGACCGATAATCATCGGCTTGTGGGCAAGGCCGAGGCGTTTCATCTCATGTGCCGCTATGCACATTATCAGCGTCTTGCCGCAGCCCACCTCAAAATCGCATATACCGCCTCCGTTCTGTTTCAACATCCAGATGCAGTCCTTCTGCGACGGATATATGGAGCTGATCCCGTAACGCTCACCCAGAAGCCTCATGTTCAGTCCTGGGAAAGTCTGATGCGAACCGTCGTAGCGAGGTCTTACAAAGCAGTTGAACTTGCTGTTATACAGGCTGACAAGCCGTTCCCTCGTTTCCTCCGGCTGATTGGAGAGCCATTCTGAAAAGCCGTCACGGATTTCGTCAATCTTGTTGTTGGCAAGCTGTATGGCCTGACTGTCCGGCACCTTTATCTCTCGGCCGTCCTCGTCCTTGCCGCCGGATTTCTTGATGTCAGGAACGGTGTTGTGCAAGGCGTGTTTCAACAGGCTTATGCCGTCGTAGGTACGGTAATACCCCCTGACACAGAACTCCTGCCATATCTTCATGTTCTTGTCCTTTGCCTCGGCCGAATAGGTATCCATTGAGGATGAATAGTTTATTTTCACCTCCGTACCATATAGATGGCTCATGTATGCCGAATAATACTCGACAGGAATCCACCTCTCGCCGAAATTGAAGTCAAGTTCGTCGAATGTGATCCTGCGGGGTGCGGCTTCCTGCAAGGCTTTGAGTGATTCCCCGGCCATTGCTATGTAAGGCTCAACTCCGTCATAGCCGGGAAAATCCTTTGTCCTGTCATTCTCCCTGTCTATCCATGCCTGAATCTTCTCCGCCTTCCTGACGACGTTTCCGGCAATGAAGCGGTCGGCAATCTCGTAGTTCTCCACAAGCGGATTATAATAGATATGTCCTTTGAGGCTTTCTGTCAACGTGTCCTCGTCCATGTCCGCAAGTCCGGCCATGTAGCCGAGGTTCACCTCGCCGTAACGGTTCAGGGACGCGGCGAGAGCCTCCATAGGGGAGCCGACGGATGTAACCTCGTCAACGGAAAAAGCCACGGGGTGGTCGAATATGTCAGACTTCACGGTAACGCCGTTCTCACACCGTTCCAGCGCGAGAGCGTCACGCCCGTTTGAATCAAGCATGATGAACCTGACATTCTGTTTCTCGTTCAGATGTCCGTACCTGTCCACAAACTCGTCGTAATACTGATTCAGGTGTTCGCGCAAATGGGGTGATGCCTCGTGTGTCTCGGCCTCGTAATTGTAGAGCTGCTGATATGTTTCCGACATGGTTATATACAGCATGGCCCGCTTTGTCTGTTCCGGTTTCATATCCAGAGGCGTGAATGTCGCGCCGAGTTTTGTGACATCGGAAAGCACACCCACCATGCCGTCGGCCACCACCATTGAGCCGTTCTTGTGGAAGAACTGCAAATCCTCCGGGAATCTGCGAGGCGACATATCCTTCTCGACCGGGACGGCCACAGTCTTTTCAGTACGGTTATTGCGTCCGGGTATGAAAATCCCTTCGGTCTTTTCAATATTCGGTTCATCGGGAACAATACCCGCAGCTTTGGCGGCAATATCCGCCTGATTTTCCGCTTCAAGCCTTGCCATTTCCTCCAGCTGGCGGTGAGCGATAGACATCATGGCCTCATAGAATCCATTGATCGGAGGATTGTCGTCCCAGTTCAACGCACCGTAAATCTCCAGTTCTTTATCGGTAAGTTGCCGGAATCTCGCGTTCTCAGGAAGCGGTTTCTCTGCTTTCGGACGCGCCGCCGGCTTTGCCTCCGTTCTGTCGGTTCCGGCAGTGGCACGTTGGCGACGCTGCGGTTTGCCTATCGGCTCCAGCTCCCCGAAAAGATTGTAGGCGTATAGGCGCGGGTCGGGGTTGCCGCTGTAATCCGGCATACCGCTCACTTCTATCTCTTCCGCCGTTTTATCAGGCTGTGCAGGTGGGACGGCGACAGGAGCGGCGGTTGGTTCATTAACCGGCTTGGACTTTTCTTGCGCCTGCGGTTTTACGGCTTTATTTACGGCCTTCTCTTTTTTAGGCGGTTCAAGTTGCTCACATAGAGCCACACGCTTACCGGCTCTTATGAGTTTGGGCAGATAGGTGTCGAGGGCATGGTGGGGAAATCCCGACAGCTCTATTCGGTTGTTGCGCCCGTTGGCTCTCGTTGTCAGCGTTATGCCGAGAATCTCCGATGCCGCCTTCGCGTCCTCGCCGAACATCTCATAGAAATCGCCCACACGGAAAATCAGTATCGCATCGGGATGCTTCTTCTTCATCTCCTGATACTGCTGCAACAGCGGCGTTTCTTTCGGTATCTCGGTTCTGGTGACGCTTTCGTTCTGCTTTTCAGCTATGCCGGCCTTTTCTTTCGGCGGATCGACAGGCTGGAGCTTCGGCGCATATCCGTTGTACCTGTCCACATCAAGACGCAGACGCATTGCAACGAGAAGGGATGAACGGAGGTCTTTCGCAATCCCTTCCACACCTCCCGAATGTGTATATGTCATCGCGGGCTTTCCATACTGGTCTGTGCCTGTCTTGGCATCGGTGCATATTATATTGCCGGATAACGCCTCGATAAATTTGTTCGACCGTATATTTGTTTCATGGTCGACAATGGACTGTATAAACATTTCCTCGTCGAATGAAAGGGATTTCTTATCGCTGCATTTCTGCAATACGACAAGGTCACTCCCGGCCTCCGTCCCGGCATTGTCGGTGAATGTGTTGTTGGGCAGACGGAACGCGGCCACAAGGTTGGCACGTTTCATCATCTCCATTCTTACAAAGGGAGATGCGGCGTTTGCCACCCCCTGCGACGTGATGAAGGCGACAATGCCCCCTTCACGGACTGAATCAAGGGCTTTGAGGAAAAAATAGTTATGTATCGCCTTCGATGCCTGAACGTATGCTGTGGTCTTGCTTGTGGAATACAGAGGGTCGGCCACCGCGAAATCCCCGAAAGGAATGTTTGATACGGCGACATCGAAGTATCCGTTGAAATCCGGCTCTATATTCTCGAAGCCTTCCACCCTCACGGATGTGGAACGGTGGAGCGCATCAAGGATCTTGCCTGTCAGCAAGTCCTTCTCAAACGACATGACTTCCATTCCGGCGTTTGTCGCCATGAATGGATCTATGAAGTCGCCGCGTCCCGCACTCGGTTCAAGAAAACGTCTCGCAATGATACCTGATTCCTGAAATGCCCCGGCTATGCTGTCGATTATCGGCTGCGGGGTGTAGAAGGCTGTCAGCACCGACGCTTTCAGAGAGTCCATGTAAGCCTTGAACTCCCTGTCGTTCTTTGAATTGTCGTGAATAAGGCGGCGAAGCTCGTATGTCGGGGTGAACAGCGGACGGTCGTTCTCGCTCCACCCGGCGGCATCGGCAAGGCTGTCGGCCGGATTGAGGATACATTTCAGGCCGCCGAATCCGGCGTATCGCCGCAGCACCTGACATTCCTGAATGTCAGGGCCTCTGCGCTCGACACCGAGACGAAAGGCAAGCCTTATCGCCTCGATGTTGTCGCGCATGGTCTGGAGACGGTTATAAGTCATAGCCGTCAAGTCTCTCCGTCACTGTACCAAGAATTTCAAGGCGCATCGCCTGATAATCCCCACGGTCGAGGAAATCCCCGTTTACGCCGTGCCTGTCGAGTATGGCGTTTATCTCGCTGTCATGGGTGAAATGTATCGCCGTGACCTCCCATGTCTCGGAAGATAGCCTGCGCCAGCAATCTTCCTCCAAGATGTTGTATATTATATCATAACGGGATACATATATCCCTTTGAGAAGTGTCCGCATCGCCATTTCCTGACAGATATACGGCGGACGTCCGGCGGCAAATGCCTCTGTATATGTGTCAAGGGCATCATCGATACGGCTTTCTATGAATTTCGGTGTGTTCTCTTTCTCAAAATGGTGTTCGCTGAGGTGCTTGCGGAGATAGCCGTTATAGAAATCGGGGTCTCCGAATCCCTGGGTGGTTTTCATTTCTGGGTGGATTTGCGTATAACGCAGCCGTTCCGGATATATCATGTCGGACGGCAAGGCCGGCTCATGCGCCGATATAAAAGTAGGCGGGTTTCCCTCCCGCCTACTGCCACTTTATCCACAGCCAAAAACGACAACTCCGTTTCTGCACTGCGATTCAGTGGCTAAGTTAGTCATTTATTCGCAGACGGCGAAATAAGATCTGCATTTGCTCACTCTCCCGCCATGCCGGGTGTGAACACGTCGAGGATGTGCGATGCCGTGACGGTATAGAGCATATCTTCCTCGCGTGACAGGTCTATGGGGTACAGGCCCGTGAGCATGATACCGTGATGTGCGGCTGTCTCTTCCGTCCTGAATACCTCGTTCCCGGTAACGGCGGCTGATTCCGCCTTCTTGCCGAGGACGGGGTGATAACGCAGATTGGCGAATACAGTCCCGGCGTTGTCGAGAATATGGGCCGGAAGTGTTGTCGCATTGTCGGCGGGGTAGCTGACAAGGCCTTTGTTGTAGAGGGCGTATGCAACTCCCGCGGTCTTGGCCGGTGACCACCCCCACAGTCTGAGCGCGGCGGCTTTGAGATCTTCCATGCACCATAGTTTGTCGGACGGTTCGGCTTGCGAATAGTCCGGCTCAATCGGACGCGCCCCTATCGAGTATTCGGCTATTGCGTTGTCATGGAAGCCGCCGTAGCCTTCCGGCTCATTGCCGTCGCCGTAGAACGCGGCGGTAATCTCACTGCGGGTTATGGAGTTGAGCCACAGGCGGCCCACCGGACGGGGTACGCCTATGTAGTTGCTGATACAGGCAAACATCACCTCGCCGGGAGCGGACGGCTTCATGGCATTATAGACTTTGCCGGAATTTTTCCAAAGGCGTTCTATGACGCTCATCTGTGCGGTGTCCCTGTCGTCGGGGCGACGGGTGTTTTTCCCTTTGCTGTCTTTGCGGATGTTGAAATTGAAGTTGGCCGCAAAGGTCTCGTCGGCCGTCATGTCGGACGACACGGTGAACTGGAATTTGCATTTGGGACGTGCGGAGATGATTCCGCCGCCTGTCCATGTCACGGCGATGCCGTTCTTTCCGAAGTATCCCTTGTCCGGCACGTTGATGTCCAATGCCTGTGCGATAGCCTTCGCCACCGTGCGGCTTTCTGTGATTATAAGTATATTGTTCATTCTTTTTTACGGTTGTATGGTTTTTGGATGTTGGATAAAGTGGGCGGGGCTGTGCGGGAGGTCAGATCTTGCGCCCCTTCGATTTTTTCTGCTGTTCCTCGTTCTTGGGAGCGGTCTGGCCTCTGTCGAGCGGTTCTCCGACTTTTTTTGTCGCCTCGTCGGTCTTGCCGTCGTTGTTCACGGCCAGCTGTGTACGGCTTTCGTTGGCGGGGGTGATGCCCTCTGCCTGCCGAGGGTCTTTGAAGGAGGTTGTCGGACGCTGCTTCTCCATGTTGAATGTCAGATAGACGGTGCAGGGATTCCCCTGCTTGTCCACCATATTTTCAAGGACGACGGTTTTCCCGGCCACATAGTCCGACTGCTGCTGTTCGCTCATAGGGACACCCGACCACTTTGTGATCGGCTTTATCCTGCCGTCCTCGGTGAGCCACGTCGAGCGTTTCTGTCCCTTGTCCTGTGCCTCTTTCAGTGATTTGTCGGCCGGGACGAACTCTATATCACGCCTGTCCGCGCTTACTTGGAGAGTTACGGTGTATTCCTTGCCGTTGCGGTCTTTTATCTTTTTGTCAGGAATGGCCATGCCGTTTTTCAGTATGCCGATTTCGGCATTGCTCAGTTTTGTCTGCCCGACAGTGTCCTTTATATACACATCTTTGGCCGGGACGCTGAGGATTTCGTTTGTCTGGCGGTCGATGCTGATGAACGACGGGACAATCTCGCCGGTTTCCTTGTCAACGATGTCGGCGAGACGTCCGAGGTTGCCGGTGGTGAGAAGGTTCTGCTTGTCCTCTTCGGTGAATTTCACCCCGTTGAACTCTTCTTTGAGATTGGGGTGCTTGCGTATGAAATGCGGGACAACCTTTATATTGCCGCCGGCATCTTCCCTCAGCGACAGACGGGCCTCCAGCTGGTATTTCTCGCCCCCGAATGTCGGCGTGATTGTGACGAGCCGGGATTTGCGGTTGTAAAGCATCTCCCTCAGATCGCCGCTCTTTTCAAGCGCGTCGCGGTCGATGCCCCATTTCTCTTTAAGCTCCTGCCAGTTGACTTTGGTTTCGTCAATGGCATGGCTTTTACGGGTGGTCTCCTTTGCCTCCACTTTCGCGTCGGCAAGCAGTTCCTTGTTCTTTTCGGGGTCTTTGAGGGCGTCCTCCACCACCGGCCCGACGCTGTTCACGGTATCCGCGTCTATCTTGTAGAATCCGAACAGTGACGGGTTCTTGCACTGCCTCACGAAGTTCGAGAGGAAGGCTTCCAGCGGGTTCTTGTGGATGTCGAACACGACAAGGTCACTCAGCTTTGCAGTTCTGGAGGCCGTCATGTCGGGTGTGCCGTCCTGTTTCAGCCCTCTCACCGCGCCCGTTTCGCCGGTCTCGGTGTTCTTGGCGATAAGGACTTGGTCTTTTTCTATATTCTGGTCTTGTGCCATATTGTCTGATTTTTGTTTTTATGTTTATTTATTCCGGCTCATACGCCGCAATCCCCGAAGAAGTAGTCGAGAACATCGGCCGGGAGGTAGAACACAGGCCCGTTGGGTGTTTTCTGTATGTAAGGGAGGACGCCTTTCGCCCTGAGATTGTATTGCTGGCGTGTGCAGAGGCCGAATCTCCGTTCCACATCTTTCGGTGTCCACCGCCTCGGTTCTTCCGTGACCGCGTCTTTGCCTTTGGCGGTAATCCTGCGTTCAAGTGTGTCAACCCTCTCGATGACTGTTTGCAGAAGGCCGATGATTGTCTTTTCACATTTCTGCCTCATACATAACTGCGTTTTGATTTGATTGACCTCTTGTAAAGAATCCTGTCGAGGGCCGAGCGATGCCAGCTCAGTCCGTGCCGGCTGATCTTGTCGGTGACTTCGCCGAGGATGAACTTGGTGTCCCCGTTCTCACGTACCGACGTGAATCCGTAATCCTTGAGCCTGCGGTAGAAAGTCCGCTCACTCACGCCCAGGAGTGCCTGAAACTCCTGGCGGTCGATGCGGTATTCACGCTCTGCGTCGGTCAGGGGGCTGTGGCCGTCGTTCTGACTGCCGGGGTTTGTCGCCGGTATCGCACGTCCGTCCTGCATTAGCGATACCAGCATTGCGACAGTGCCGCGGAGTTCCGTCAGTTCGGCCCTCATAGCACTTAACTCGCTGCTTGAAACGGTAATTGTTCCAGTCATTTGAAGTAGTGATTAGGTGTCGGGGAGCGAATCTGACGATTCATACTCCGGTTATATTTGTATTTCCTCTCTGATGTCCGTGCCGCCATACATGGCGGCGGATGTTCAAGGGGGAGGCGGTCTTTGTCTGTCTTTCATCGTTAAATACTCGTTTTAATTATCACTATGGCGAATTTCAGTGATAAAACGCTGGCAATGTGGACTATTCCCTGACACATCCCTGCCATTGTACTGCCAACTTCCTGCCACCCGGCAATAAAGACCGCTCATCTGCGTTTGTTGTATCTGCCCTCGCAGTAATAGCCCACCGAGCCGCCGTCTATAAGTCTGGTCTCGGCCCATTCCCGAAGTTCCGAAATCTTGAAATGCAACCGGTTACCGAATTTGTGGTACGGTATGCTGCCCGATGATGTTTCCTTGTAGAGCTGTCCTTTGGCTATGCGGTAGCCGTTGGAATTGAGAAAATCCAACGCGCCTTCGATGTCAACCGAATCGGAATCCTGTTTTGGCCTGATTGCGGCAATTACTCTGTCTATACAGCCGGATACGGCGGTCTCTATCATCTCCCTTACTTTTTCGACAGGGAGAATCACAAGGTTTGTGTTGTCCATTTATCGTAAGCGGATACTGCGGATTATTTCTGGAATCCCACTTGTTGTATGTGGTGAATATGTCCGGTACGGACGGGGTATTGTGGATACAGTTTTTAGGGTTTGTATTGACCGCGTTTCGCGGTGTCCCGCAGCACTGAATAAAACAACAAGGATCAGGACGCTTTTGATTTTATAAATATGTCAATGGCAAGATATTGGCAATATTTTGTCATAGGCTTGGCAGTACGGCAAACAGCCGGCAAATCCTTGTGGGATCTGTCGGCTGTTCCGAATAGGGTATGTTTGTTTTTTATTGCTGTGTCAGCACCCGGCCACGTTGAAGCGTATCTCGCCGAGCGAGTTGATCGCGTCCTGTTTAAGGCTGTCAACGACATGGAGATACCTTTCTGTCATTTTGAGCGACGTGTGGCCTAAAAGACTTGACACGGTCTTTATGTTCGCGCCCCGGTTAAGCACGTTCACCGCGAAGCTGTGGCGCGCGCAATGCCACGATATTTTCTTTCTGATACCGGCCTTTTGCACCCATTTGCCCAGATAGCGGTTGCAGGTGTCGTATTGAGGCACGTTGAATATCCGTGCGTCGTAGTTGTCGCCTTCGGGCTGTCCGATAAGACGTATCAGAGTGTCGTTGAGCGGCACGATAACCCAGCTGCAATTGCTGTGTCCCTTCGTTTTCTGCTGTTGGAAACGGAGTGTCTTTGTGGTGTAGTCAACATTGCGGTAGGTCAGCTTGCTGGTGTCGCACCACCGCGCCCCGGTATATAGCCCGAAGATGAACGCACGGTGTACCTCGGTCTTTTCCCCCTTGAAGCGTGTCGCCACGAGGCGGTCTATCTCGTCGGGGAGAAGAATCTCCTTCTGGAGCGTCATGTTGTCGTTCTTTATCACGAAGCCCCGGCACGGGTTCTTCTTGATAAGGTCTTTGTCCACCGCGGCCGTCACCATGCGCTTGAACATACGGAAATAGGCTTTAGGCCCGTCGCCCTTGCCGTTGGCTTTGAGGTATTCCACGAACGCCGCCACCATTTCGGGGGTCAGTTGTGTCATCTTCAGGCTGTCCTTGAATTTCTCGTATCGCGGGGTGGATTCGAGGAATCTGATAAACTTTTTCAGTCCGCGTAGCTGTGTTTCCTGAATATGCTTTGTCAGGGCCGGGGATTTGCAGAACTCGCGGCAGAACTCTATGAAGTCCTCGTCCATCTCCTTGCGGAGACGGTAGCCCTCCCTGTCCTCCAGAAAGGTCTGCTCACGCTCGAAGCGGATTCTTTCTGCAAGTGCGAGGGTGTTCTTGTTCTGCAAACGCTCCTGGGTGGTTCGCGGGTGAAGCCATATATAGAGGTTGAGGTTCTCTTTCTTGCGGGAGTGCTTGATCTTGAATTTTGGTTTTCCCGCCATTGCCCCCTCTGTGTAGAACACCTGATTGCCCTCGTCGTCAAGGACGGGGGTCTCGGTTCGTCCGATGTAGTATTCCAGATAGAGGCTGGCGCGTCCGTCGCTCAACTCGGACTGCTGGAGCTTGGGATTCTGTTTTCTGCGATTTTCTATTTTTGCCATAAATCTTAAATTTTGCGCAAAGATAAAGTGAGGTATAAGAATTTGAAAATCGCCATTTACAGTCCTTAACACTTCAATGCCCCCTAATGTTCTTGAAATGAAGTACAAAACGTGTACTCATTGAGAAAACAGCCCCAAAACCGGCCAAACCACCGAAAATCAATATCTTGCTAAAACGCTCATCTGCCTACTCTTAATTTATCTCCCGTTTTTGCTGGTTTATATCGCGCAGAATTACAAAAAAAGTGCGAATTTCGTTATGAAATCCGCACTTTTATGTGGTTTAAAGAGTCTTAATTTTATTTCACTTCCTCGAAGTCTACGTCGGTTACGTGGTCATCGGGGTTGCCGCCGTTTTGGGCGCCTCCGAAGCCTTGGGCGCCTTGCTGGCCGGCCTGCTGCTGTGCTTGGGCCTGAGCATTGAGGATGTCCTGCTGTACGGCGCCGAATGTCGTTTCGATTTCTTTGATGGCGCTGTCGATGGCTGCAAGGTCGGCATTCTTGTGTGCTTCTTTGAGCTTTGCGACTGCGGCTTCGATGGCCGAACGTTTGTCGGCCGGTATTTTGTCGCCGAACTCGGCGAGCTGTTTTTCTGTCTGGAAGACGATTGCGTCGGCCTGGTTGAGTTTGTCGGCGCGCTCTTTCTCGCGTGCGTCGGCGTCGGCGTTGGCTGCTGCTTCGTCTTTCATACGTTTGATTTCGGCGTCGGTGAGGCCGCTCGATGCTTCGATGCGTATGCTCTGTTCTTTGCCGGTAGCTTTATCTTTGGCCGATACGTTGAGTATACCGTTGGCGTCGATTTCAAATGTCACTTCAATTTGAGGTATGCCACGGGGTGCCGGAGCGATGCCGTCGAGGTGGAATTTGCCGAGCAGTTTGTCGTCTTTCGCCATAGGACGTTCGCCTTGCAGTACGTTGATTTCTACCGAAGGCTGGTTGTCGGCGGCGGTGGAGAATGTCTCGCTCTTACGGGTAGGAATGGTAGTGTTGGCCTCGATGAGTTTTGTCATCACACCGCCGAGGGTTTCGATACCTACCGAGAGGGGCACAACGTCGAGAAGAAGAACGTCTTTTACATCGCCTGAGAGGACACCACCCTGGATGGCTGCGCCTACGGCTACCACTTCGTCGGGGTTGACGCCTTTCGAAGGTGCTTTGCCGAAGAATTTCTCTACAACCTGCTGTATTGCAGGAATACGTGTCGAACCGCCTACGAGGATTACTTCATCGATGTCAGAGGCCTTCATGCCTGCATCGCGGAGCGCGTCTTCACAAGGTTTGATGGTGGCTTGGATGAGTTTGTCGGCGAGCTGTTCGAATTTAGCACGGGTGAGGGTCTTTACAAGGTGCTTGGGTATACCGTTCACCGGCATTATGTAGGGAAGGTTGATTTCGGTTGAAGTGGCGCTCGACAGTTCGATTTTGGCTTTCTCTGCGGCTTCTTTGAGGCGCTGTAGAGCCATCGGGTCCTGACGGAGGTCTACGCCTTCGTCTTTGAGGAACTCGTCGGCGAGCCAGTCGATGATTACGTGGTCGAAGTCGTCGCCGCCGAGGTGTGTGTCGCCGTTGGTCGATTTCACTTCAAATACGCCGTCGCCAAGTTCGAGAATCGAGATATCGAATGTGCCGCCGCCGAGGTCGAATACGGCGATTTTTTGGTCCTTGTTTGCCTTGTCGAGGCCGTAGGCGAGGGCTGCGGCCGTAGGCTCGTTCACTATACGGCGTACGTTGAGGCCTGCGATTTCACCGGCTTCTTTGGTTGCCTGACGCTGAGAATCGTTGAAGTATGCCGGAACGGTGATGACGGCGTCGGTCACGGTCTGTCCGAGATAGTCTTCGGCGGTCTTCTTCATTTTCTGAAGAATCATGGCCGAGATTTCTTGCGGAGTATATTCGCGGCCGTCGATGTCGATACGGGGAGTATTGTTGACATTGACAACTTTGTAGGGCACGCGGTCTATTTCGTTCTTTACCTGGTCATAGGTTTCGCCCATGAAGCGTTTGATGGAGTAGATTGTGCGTTCGGGGTTGGTGATGGCCTGACGTTTTGCCGGGTCGCCGACTTTACGCTCGCCGCCATCAACGAAAGCCACTACCGAGGGGGTGGTGTTGCGGCCTTCGCTATTGGGTATAACAACAGGGTTGTTGCCTTCGAGAACGGCAACGCATGAGTTGGTTGTTCCTAAGTCTATACCAATGATTTTTGCCATGGTGTTCTTGTTTATATTGTTATGTTTTTGTTTTTTCGTTTTGCTAATGTTAAAACAAATCGTGTGCCAAAAAGTTTGTGACTGACAAAGTGGCAGACCGAGGTGCGTCGCGAACGCATAAACAGGCGTATGGTGCAGGCTTATAAGTAATATTCGTTGTCAGGCTGAAGGTTGATGGCTTCGGCGTTTACGGCGGCCGATATCTCGCGGCGCGACATCGGATGGAAGCAATGCAGTACGGTCGCAAGCACGGGGTCGGCCTGTTGGCTCAGTCCTACTGCGAGACGGCGTCTGGCACGGGAAAATGCCACGTAGATTAGCCTGGCATGGTCATCGATGTTGCCGAAACGTGCCGATGCGTCGTACACGATTACGTTGTCGGCCTCTAACCCTTTTGCTTTATGGACTGTCATCACTGACAGCCGTTCGCGCACAATACCGTTTGAGAACAAGTCAGACTCATGATAGGTAAGCAAGTCATATAGATGGCGCGACAGCTGGTCGCGGAAGTGCGGCTCTTCGTCTTCATCTACAATTTGGCCGATTAGGCGCAGCAGATAGTCCATATGGCTTATTTTCGCGGTGGCACCCGTTTCAGCGAAGAAAGCGTTGGCTTCGGCTATGGCATCGGCGAGGCTTCCGCCGCGAACGTATAGCTGCTGCCGGACTTTTTGGTAGAAGTCGCCGTAATATCTGTCGAACCGTTCGGCTGTGCGCACAACATCGCGCATGCTCATGGTGCGGCGTATTTGAGGCAGCTTTTCGTCGGCCATATTACGCAATGCCATAGCCAGCATGGCTGTGGTCTTGACGTCGTCGGTTGCGTTGTGGGCGTCTCCGACGTCGATATGCAGACGCCCGGCCAAGAAGCCGAGACGGTAGCTTCGAAGCCGGGGTAACAGTAGCCGGGCCACATCGAGGGTGTCGATTGCCTCTTTTTGCTTTGGATTCGCAATGAAGTCGGGCATTTTAATCGCTGTGCGACGCTTTATGTTTTCGCGTATTACAGCCAAATCGAAGCCTATGTTATGGCCTGCGATAATGAAATCGTCACCAAGGTAGCTTATAAATTCGGCGAAGGCTTCGTCCGGCGGCAGTTTTGTGGCATGGTCGTACGTTTCAATCAGTGGATTGGTGCTGCCGTCAGACAGTACGCCGGGCAATGATTTGTCTGACTCGATAAAAATTTCAAATTCCGAACCTGCCAATATCTTGCCGTCCTTGATTTTTATAGCCGACAGCTGCACCACATCGTCGTTGAAAATGTCGAGGCCGCTTGTCTCGGTATCTACAACGACTATAGTGCGCTTTCCGCCCATTGCATCCGAAAAGCGTTCGACCGTTGTCGGGGCTCCCGGGTTGAGCAGGTCTGACACAGATATGGCGTTTTCGCGCAATAGTGCCACCAAAGCACGGGCTTCGCCAAGAGCGCGTGTAGCCCCGGTCTGGTAGATTAGCCGCGCCCACGGATGCCATTGCATCGGGTTGGCGACTACGGCAAGGTGCGCCCATACGGTTTTGAACGGCAACTGATGAAAGATGTCCTGTTTGGATATGTGGAAATGTTCTATGCCGAGCTGCGACAGCACGTTCGACAAATCGTCTGCCTCTCCGTTGGTGCGTGTCAGTATGGCGACGTTTTCATTGGGCTCAGCCGCAAGCCAACGGCGAGCATGCGATGCCGCGAGCAGACGCAGGTTGCCCGGCGATGCGGTGTAGGTTGTGAGCGGCTCTTCGATTGTAGAGTTTTTTACCGATTTTGGCAGAAATGCAGGGTCTATTCCGAGCCACGACGAGGCTATGGTATTGCAGAGGTCTACAAGGTAGCGCGGCGAACGGTAGTTGCGGCTCAGATGCGTTATGTTGTCACGGCACATCTGTTTCACATAGTCGAGGGCACGGCCTCCGGCTCCGATAAAATTGAATATTGCCTGCTGCTCATCGCCCAAGAACATGCGTGTGCATTCGTCTGGGGCGCATATCCGTTCTATTATGGCCAGCTGCAGAGGAGTCATGTCCTGCACTTCATCGACCTGGAGCCATCTGTAACCGGCCATTTTCAGATTTTGGGTGTCGGAAGATAGCAGGGTGGTGTAGGTCAGCAGAAGAATGTCGTCGAAGTCTATAAGCCTGTTTTCTTCTTTGAAGACAGTGTAGGCTTCGATGCGTTGTCTGTCGAGGCCCGACACCGCGCTTTGCGGATGCCTTGTTGTCCACTGCGGATGGCCGTTCTCGCTTTGATAGAGAAATGCGGCCTTGGCGAAGAACTCCTTGATGTCGGCCGCTCTGAAAAGGCTCAAGGACGAAGCCAAAAACTCATGGCAGTCTTCCTCGTCGAGGACTGATGTATCGGCCGGTATTATTTCGTTTTCAAACAGAAAACGCAGGCAGAAACGATGTATGTTGCCGACAAATAGGTCGGCGGCATTGTGCCCCGACAGCCTTTCTATGCGGCTTTTCATTTCGCGTGCCGCACGGTTGGTGAATGTCAGGCACAGCATTTCAGAAAACGCTATGCCCGACATTGTGTTGGCGTGCAAAATCCGTCGTGCCAGGATATGTGTCTTGCCGCAGCCCGGGCCGGCAAGAACCAGTGTCGAGCCACGGTCAAGCTCGACCAGGGACTGTTGGCTGAAGTCGTCTATTTCGATGGCATTCTGATTTCGCATCTGCGCTTATGCCTCGTGTTCGCGATAGGCGTCTACGGCCTTTTTGACAGAACCGTGCATCAGCAGCAGCCTTTTGGCGTCTTCATACGGCATGCCGAGTTCTTCGACAATCATGCGTGTGCCGCGGTCGACGAGCTTGGCGTTCGACAGCTGCATGTTCACCATTTTGTTGCCCTTGACGCGCCCCATCTTAATCATGGTGGCGGTGGTAATCATGTTGCATATCATTTTTTGGCCGGTACCGCTCTTCATGCGCGAGCTGCCCGTTACGTACTCCGGCCCTACAATCATTTCGATTGCGATGTCGGCTGCTTCCGATACGGGAGCGTCGGGGTTCGATGTTATTGCGGCGGTCAGAATGCCGTGCTTGCGGCACTCGTTCAGCGCTCCGATTACATATGGCGTTGTGCCCGAGGCCGCGATGCCTATCACGGTGTCTTTTTCGTTTATGCCGAATTGCTCGAGGTCGCGCCAGCCCTGCAAGGTGTCGTCTTCGGCGTTTTCGACAGGGTTGCGCAGAGCCGTGTCGCCTCCGGCAATCAGACCGATTACCCACGACGGGTCCATGCCGAATGTCGGCGGTATTTCAGAGGCGTCGAGCACGCCGAGACGCCCCGATGTGCCGGCGCCGATGTAGAATATGCGGCCGCCCCGTTTCATGCGCGGCACGATTTCGCTTACGAGCTTTTCGACGGCCGGAAGGGCTTTTTCGACGGCAAGAGCCACTTTTTTGTCTTCGTTGTTGATGTCATGAATGATTTCTCCGACCGATTTCTTTTCGAGGTCGTTGTAGAGCGAGGGTTGCTCGCTGATTTTTACAAAAGCCATATTGTTATAGATTAATGTGTTGTGCTTGTGTGGAATTTTATAAGTCCTTGCATGGGACTTTTCACGATGTCTCCTACGCGGCATCCTTCAGCCTTGGCGGCTTCTTCGAGAACCGGTTTGAAGTAGAAGGCAATCGAGCCTATGAAATTTACGGTATGCTTGTCGTAGCCGGGGTAATTCTTGATGTTGCGGCGGAAGAAGGCCCTGAACGAGCCGAGTACCATGTCGTGTATCTCGGGCACGTCGATGTTCTTGCTCAGGAATGGTGTTACCGAAGCAAGAAAACGGTTGGCCTGCGGTTCTTTGTACACTCTGCGTATTATTGTCAGCAGGTCAAGGTCGTATTCTTCTAGGAAGCGGCTCGAGACTTCGGCCGGCAGCTGACGTTTGAGTACGTCGCCGATGAAAAGTTTGCCGAGCACGGCGCCGCTGCCTTCGTCGCCGAGGATGAACCCCAGCGGAGAAACGTTTGCAGCGATTGCTTCGCCGTCGTATAGGCATGAATTGGAGCCGGTGCCCATTATGCACGCAATGCCCGGTTCACGTCCGCATAGGGCACGGGCCGCTGCAAGCAGGTCGGTATACACTTCGACAGTCTGCGCCGATGGTATGTTTGCCCGGATGGCCCGTGCCACGTTTCCGCACACTTCGGCCGAGATGCAGCCTGCTCCGTAGAAATATACGGCGTTTATGCGGTCTTTGAGTTTGTCTATTTCGGGCATAAGCTCGTCGGCGATGCGTGTGCGCATCTCTTCTTCTGTGAGCATCACGGCGTTCATGCCCATTGTGAATATTTGCTTTTCGACTTTGTCGTCGTTGAGGAAACACCAGTCGATTTTGGTGCTTCCGCAGTCTGCGATTGCTATCATATCTTGATGTATATTTTTTTACGGTAAAGTATAAGGCCGACACCCCAGTTCACGAGTATGAAAGCCAAAGAGAATATCAGTGAGGCAAAAGCTTTGTCGCTGCCACAGATAGGCATTATAAAACCCTTGTATACGATGGTCTTGATGGTTGCCATGCCCGATTCGGCTCCGCTCCACGGCAACTGCACCGTGCCTATAATTATGCTGAGCACGGTGGCAAGACAGAACAGGAACAGCGGATTGATGCCGAACACTTCAAAGAAGCGGCACCATCTTTTATACCCTTTTATGTCGATAATCCAAATCAGCAGGGCGAGGAAGCTCGATGCGAGTCCGCACGTTGTGAGAACAAATGTCGGCGACCATATTTTTTTGTTGATAGGCATGCCGTAGTCGAGCAGAAAGCCTGCGAAGGTCAATATCGTACCTACGATGAACAGCCTGACGATGCGCTTCTCGTTGTCTGTGGTGCCCATGATAAGGCCACCGCATAAAAATCCTATCAGCACATGTGCAACCGACGGGATGGTGCTCAACAGGCCCTCTGGGTCGAAATGCAGCTTTACGCCGTCGATGAAATCGGCATACAGATGGTTCGGACCGAAGAGCTTGTTGTCAACAATATAAAGCACGTTGGTGTCGGAGTAGGCAAAGCCGTTGCCTAAGAGCAACAGCAGCGAATATCCGGCAAGAAGGGCGCCGACAGTCCAGGGCAAGGCCTTGCGCGGAATAAGCAAAGCCAATGTCGAACCGATGCCATAGCATAGGGCCAGGCGTGGCATTACTCCGAAGAACCTGATACGGTCGAAATTGAACACGGCATCCGAAAATGTCTTTCCCGACAGCATGCCGCGCATGAACAATCCGAACCATGCAAGAGCCAGACCGATGGCAAATATCACCACCGTGCGCCTTATGATTTTGGCAAAAGATGCCCAAGTGAATTTAAACTCATATTTCCGAAGCGACATATATGTCGAAACACCCATTATGAACATGAAAAACGGGAATACGAGGTCGGTAGGCGTCAGCCCGTTCCATTCGGCGTGTCGCAGAGGCATGTAGGCGTCACCCCACGACCCGGGATTGTTTACTAAAATCATTCCGGCGATGGTTATGCCTCGGAGTATGTCGAGCGACAGCAGTCGGCGTGGTTTCGCTTTATGTTTTGGGTCTTTATCCATTATGGTCTAATCTTTGGGTGTGGTGCATTCGTCGACAAGATAGACGATTGATTTGTAGGGTATGCCTCCGTTGGTCGTAAGCCCGATTTCGCAGGTGCGCGAGTTGGAGTAGCCGTATTTGACACCGGCGGCTTCGAGCTGAGGTTTGAGTTTGCGCAGTCCCCATTCGTTAAGTTCGGGACGGGTGAAACCCTTGTCGCCGGCAAAACCGCAGCATCCGACTTCTTCGGGTACAAGTACATTCGTCGAGCACATACGGGCCAAGGCTGTTATCTTGTCGCCAAGCCCCATGTGACGGCTTGAACATGTAATGTGTACTGCTATAGGGGTATCGTGGCGGTGGAACGTAAGCCTTGGCGCGAGAAAATCGTGGATAAACTCTGCCGGTTCATACAGTCTGAGGCTTTTGATGTGTGTGCGCATTCGGTGCAGGCAGGGGCTTTGGTCACATACTACGGGCCATTTGCCGCCGTCTGACGCCTGATAAAGCGCTGCCTCAAGTTCGTGCGTCTTTTCATCGGCGATGTCGGGCATGCCCTTGCTTTCCCATATCATGCCACAGCATAGCCCTGCCATATTGTCGGGGAATATCACTTCATATCCGGCTTTCTTGCATAGCCTGACGAAGACCTCGGGCAGTGGGCTTACTTTGGTGTCGGCTTCTTCGCTCCGTCCCATTGTGCGGTTTATGCACGAAGGGAAGTATACGAGTTTATGTGGCTGTTGTTCCTGCGGTGTCGTCGTAAGTTTGGACGGATTGAAGCCTACGGGCAGGCTCGGCGTCCAAAGAGGCATGCCGAGCTTATGCAAGCCCTTTCCAATGGTGCTTACGCCTTTATCTCCTATAACAGAGTGGACGCCGCCGGCCACATTCAAAGCCAGTCTGAGGCCGGAGGATATCCCGGCAAGGTGCGCTGCGGACCATCGGCCCAATTTTTTGCCCGATGGTGAGAGCGACTTTTCGCGTATGTTGTGAACCAGGTCGGCGGTGTTGATTTTCATCGGGCACGAAGTGCTGCACAGGCCGTCGCCGGCGCATGTCTCGTCGCCGTAGTATCTGAAGCCTTTTTCAAGGTTTTTAAGCCGCTCAGGGTCTTCGCCGCAGTCGCGTAGACGGGAAATCTCACGCTGGACCACAATGCGTTGCCGTGCCGACAGCGTAAGGCCGCAGCTCACGCAGTTCGGCTCGCAGAAACCGCATTCTATACATTTGTCTACGGTCGGGTCGGTCAGCGGCAGCGGCTTCATGCCGTGGATAAAACATTCGGGGTCGTCGTTGAAAATCACGCCCGGATTGAGTATGCCCTGAGGGTCGAAAGCTTTTTTGAGCCGTTTCATCAGCGACCATGCCTTTGTGCCCCATTCGGCCTCTACAAAAGGCGCCATGTTGCGCCCTGTGCCGTGTTCGGCTTTCAGAGAGCCGTCGTAGCGGTCTACGACAAGCTTTTTTATTTCCGCCATCAGATGGCTGTATTTGTCGATTTCGGCTTGGGTGTCAAACGACTGGGCTATCACGAAATGATAGTTCCCCTCGAGTGCGTGCCCGTAGATGCAGGCATCGTCATAGCCGCAGTCTTCGAGAAGCTTGGCAAGCTCGACGGTAGCTTCGGGCAGATTGTCGATATGGAATGCAACGTCTTCAATCAGAGCAGTCGTTCCGGCTGGCCTTGTGCCGCCGACGGCAGGGAATACGCCCGAACGCATTTGCCACCACCCGGCTACTGTTTCCGGGTCTTGCGAGAATTTCGGAGGACAGAACAGCCGGAAGCCTTTCAGTATTTCAAGGGTGGCGTCTATATGTTTTTGCAGTTTTTCTTGAGTCTCGGCCTCGGCCTGAAGAAGCAGGGCGGTCAAATTCTCGCCTGTGGTGTCTCCGACCGACGCAAGCGATTTGCGGTCGAGCAGTTCACAGGCGTCTACACATTTGCCTTTGCGAAGGGCCACTACGGCACGGCAGGCCTCTGCCATATCGTCGAAGTACAGCATGGCCGATGCCGTGAACGGTTTTTCTTCGGCGGTAGTCATCGTCACCTCGCTCATGAAAGCCAAAGTGCCTTCGCTACCTACCATGCAGTGCGCTATTATGTCGAACGGGTCTTCGAATACGGTAAAGGGTAGCAGATTAAGGCCCGTTACATTCTTTATTGAATACTTGTGGCGGATAAGGTCGTGCAATTCTTTGTCAGACCTGATGGCATCGCGTATCTGTTCGATTTCTGCGAGTAGAAAAGGATGCGTGCGGCTGAATGAATCGCGCGAGGCGGCATCGGCGGTGTCGAGTATTGTGCCGTCGGCAAGTATTATGCGTATCGATTGCAGTACACGGTCGCTGTTGGCATGGGTGCCGCATTTCATGCCCGAGGCATTGTTGGCGACTATTCCCCCGACCATGGCTGCCTTTTTTGACGCCGGGTCGGGCGTGAACACGCGGTGGTACGGTTTTAGTATCTCGCTCACCCGTGCCCCTAAAATGCCGGGTTGCAGAGCTATTGCATGGGCTTTTTCGTCGACAATGCGGTATTTTTCCCAGTATTTGCCTGCAACGACGAGTATGGAGTCGGAAATGGCCTGCCCCGACAGGCTTGTGCCTGCGGCGCGGAATGTCAGCGGAAGTCCGAGCGATGATGCCGCTTTGAGCACTGCAACCATCTCGTTTTCGTCGGCAGTGCGCACGACGACCTTTGGCAGCATACGGTAGAAACCGGCATCGGTGCCCCATGCGAGCCTGCGCAAGTCATCGGTGTAGATGCGTTTCGGTGCTACGGTGCGGCTTATTTCCTTTATGAATTTATTATACTTTTCCATAGGATGTTATTTATAGAGATGGTATTTGGACGATGCTTTTTTGAACGTGTCTACATCTTTGTTCCAATAATCTTCGATATCGGTGACCTTGTAATTCTCTGAAAAACGTCGACGTATTTCCTTGCTGCCGCATACTTTGTCGAACATCGAAAATCTCGAAGCGTCGGCAAGGTCGAAAATCTTCTTTTCAGGATACATTTGCGCCAACTCTTCCATTACATAAAATTGTGTGAGCGAAAGGGGCGCTTTGGTCTTGTCGGTGACATAAATTTCTACGCCGGCAAGGTTTTCGCCTTTACTGGTGCTGTAGAACGGTTTTATATGTATCGGACGGAACACGACGCCGGGGATATTGCGTCGGTTTAACCTTTGGGCAAGTTTGTCGGCATCTATCCACTCGGCGCAGAATAGCTTGAACGGCAGGGTGTAGCCTACGCCTATCGATACGCAGTACAGCTCGCCGAGGATGCCCGACATCGGGTAGTATACCGCTGTTTCGGGTGTAGGGATATGTGGCGACGGCAGCACCCAGGGCATGCCGGTATCATTGAAATCCATGTCGCGGCTGTAGCCTTCCATAGGCACGACCGTAAGCTTTACTTTTTTGCCGCCCGGAATGAGTCCTTCTTCATTGAGGTAGCTTGCAAGTTCGCCTACCGTTAGACCGTATAGGTAGGGTATGGCAAAACGGCTTACGAAAGATATGCAGTCGCCTTCGGTGAGGCAGCCTTCGATTTTATCGCAACCCACGGGGTTCGGTCTGTCGAGGACCACAAACTCTTTTCCGAGTTCGGCGCATGCCTGCATGGCATTCCCCATGGTAGAAATGAATGTGAACGACCGGCATCCGTTATCCTGTATGTCGTAGACGAGCGCATCGACGTCTTTGAGCATCTCAGGGGTTGGCTTCTGCGCTTTGCCGTATATCGAGTGTACGGGCACGCCTGTCGTTTTGTCTGTCATATTCGCCACTTTGTCGCCGGCGTGTACGTCGCCGCGTACGCCGTGCTCCGGTGCGAAAAGCCCGACAAGCTCGACACCTTCGGCATTGGCGAGAATATCGATGGTCGGTGTCAGATTGTTGTCGACGCCGGTAGGGTTTGTGATAAGCCCCACGCGCTTGCCCTGCAATATGTCGAAGCCGTTGTCGCGAAGCACTTCTATGCCGGGCTTTACCTGAGCTGTCATACAGCTCGAAAGCAACAGAGCCGCTATTGTGATGCTTGTTTTCATGCCTTCTGTTCTTTACGACCGAACGACGGGTCAATTTTTAGGAATGCGCATACACCGATTGTGGCTGCGCAGCATATCATTGTCCAGATAAAGAAGTGACGGTAGCCTATAGTCTCTTGGAGCCATCCGGCAGCCATGCCCGGCAGCATCATGCCGAGAGCCATAAATCCCGTGCAGATGGCGTAGTGGGCTGTCTTGTGGCGGCCTTCGGAGAAATATATCAGATAAAGCATATATGCCGTGAACCCGAAGCCATAGCCGAATTGCTCTATGAACACACAGACGTTGACCGTCAGCAGCGAAGGTGCCTGCGCATAACTTAGGTAGACGAACGTAAGGCATGTCAGCGACATCGACCAGGCCATGGGCCAAAGCCAACGTTTCAGGCCTCCTTTGGCAGCGACTATGCCACCGATAATACCGCCTATGGTGAGGCCTATAATGCCTACGGTGCCGTAGACCACGCCTACTTGTCCTGTCGTAAGTCCGAGTCCGCCTTTATCGATGGGGTCGAGAAGGAACGGGTTTATCAGTTTCACGAGCTGTGCTTCGGGCAGGCGGTAGAGCAGCATGAAAGCGATTGCAATCCACACTTGTTTCTTCTTGAAAAACGACTTAAATGTCGCAAAGAACTCGTGCATGATTTCCGATGCCGAGGTCGCAGAAGCTCCGTTGCTGTCGCTCGACGGTTTCGGAAGCGCCCGGCTGTGATATGCCGCAACTATGAAGAAAAATACCGACAAAACGGCGAATACTACCATCCAGGCCATAGGGATATTTCCCGAAGCGCCGTTGAAGTTGGCCTGGGCCTGTGTCTGTAGTTTGTGGTCTATTTCGTAGAACAGCCACGCTGTCTTGTCCCAATTGTTTTCGTTGAACACAAAACGTGTCGACAGTGCCGCCTGTTCAAGCTTTATGCTTTGGTCACCTGAACGGTGGGTGACGTTGAGCACTATTTTCTCACCGGCAGCCGGTTTGCGGTTAAGGCGTATGCCGACGGTCGCAATGTTGTTGCTCCGTTCGGTGTATGCCTGCCGGTCTTCGCCGAAAGTCGATGCCACCCATTCGGTGAATGCCGAGCGGCCGTTGGCAGAAGAGGTCGCGCTGGACGTTGTCGCAGGCGTTTCTGCCGTCACGAAGCCGTTGCGTTCGTTGGAGTGCTTTACCGAATCGCGCATTATGGCCACATATTCTTTAAACGGCAATTTCTTTATTGCTTCGCCGATGTTGACGGCAACTTCATCGGGCGTTTGCGTAGATGCTGTAAGTCTGTCGGTCGTGGTGATGAATTGGAGTTCGCCTTGCAGGTCGGCTTCTGCCGAATATATGGCGTCCATCTTCGCCGCCGACCATTCGGCGGTAGGGTCGGCGTTCACGCTGAGCTGTAATGGCTCAAGCCCCGTGTTTGTCTCGATAAGACCGGCTACAATCACAAGCAGGCCTTGCCCGGCAACGGTTGCTATGCGGTAGAATGTCGAGCGGATGCCTACATATAGCGACTGCTCGTGCTCGGTGAGGGCAAGCATGTAAAAACCGTCGGCAGCTATGTCGTGGGTCGCAGAGGTGAAGCCCACAAGCCAGAAAATCGCCAATGTCAGCTGGAAGAAGAACGGAGCCGGTATGGCGAAGGCTATGCCGGCGAGCGCGAAGGCTATAAGCCACTGCATCGAAAGCGTCCACCAGCGTTTGGTCTTTATTATGTCGACGAACGGGCTCCAGAACGGTTTTATGACCCAAGGAAGGTACAGCCAGCCTGTATATAGGGCTATGTCGGTGTTTGATATGCCGAGGCGTTTGTACATAATGACAGATATTGTCATTACGGCCACATAAGGCAGTCCCTGCGCGAAATAAAGCGTCGGTATCCAGGCCCAAGGGCTTCGTTTTGTGGTTTTGCTCATGATACTCTAATAGGCCTCTGAAAGCGAAGCTCCTATAAAATAGTGGAACAATATTTCGCGGAAATCGCATCCGTGTGCGCCCATCACGGCGGCGCCTATCTGACATAAGCCTACGCCGTGGCCCCAACCGGCGCCGATAAGCTTGAACGAAGAGGGAACGCCGTTGCTGTCTGCCTTGCCGGTTTCTACCACGAATGCCGATGAATAAAGATGTGAGTTTGAGAGGGTGCGCCGTATCTCAAGCTCTTTGCCTATTGTCATGGTGCGCAGTGTGCCCGCAATCCGCAGGCGTATCAGGCGCCCCGATGTACCGCGCTCTACCGGTTCGAGAGCTTTTATAAGGCCGAAGTCTATGCCCGAGCGCTTTTTGATGAGTTGCGACAGTTCTTCCTGAGTGTACTCCACGCTCCAACGGTAGAAGTCGGCAGTCTCCTGGTCGTAGTTGTTGAGCACTTGGCTGAGGATGGCCTTGTCGTCGGTGTTGCAGTAGGCGTCGGGCGACGACAAAATCCATTTACGGGCATTGTCTTCAACGGTGAGGTCGGGATAGTCGTTTTCGTCGGCGCTGTCGCGTCGGGCTTCGAGATAGTGGTAATGTTTCGGTTCCCAGCATGTCTCGAATTGCTCGAATACGCCTCCGCAGCATTTTGAGAAACGGGCGTCGCAGAGTTCGCCGTCTTTATCGGTCAGTACAAGGCCTCGTGTGGCATCGACGGCCTCACGGACGGCTTTTGTCGTCTGGCGCGTTATACCCTGGTAGCGCTGGCAGTGGTCGTCGGCGCAGACGTCGAAATTGACATGGTCTTCGCGGTCATACCAACGTATGACTTCATCGTCTGTCACGGTCATGGCCGAATAGTCTTCTTTGTTGTCGGCAATGCGCTTGTTTTTGGCAAGCTGTGCTAGCAGCCAGCTGCGCGAAATCACGGCATGGGCTTTCAGGAACTCCGGCGATGCGGTGGCGCTCATTTCAGAGGAAATCACGCTTTTCAGATATTCTTCTGCCGGAAGTATGTTTATCAGCGTGAGCAGTCCGTTTTCGACTATGATTTTCAGTGCGCCACGGAAGCGTTGTGTTTCGCGGCGTTCCCAATGGAAATTAACCCCTATGGTCACGTCGTATACTTCGAACGACGCCTCGGCTTCTGCCGGTGTCAGCAGCACACTTTCATGGCATACGCCTTGCCATGCCACCATTCCGTCGGGTGTGACGGAAAACGTCTGAGGGCCGCGTGATGCCGTGGCCGTGGCGGCGTGGTCGTATTCTTTAAGGAGATTTACCTGTATCTCCGAGGCACTGAGTATGCCTACTTTTATGTCGGGTTCTTGTTTCATGGTTTCGTAGATTTGATTTTATTGACAATGTCTTTGATGTCGTTTTTATCCATGCACACTTCGTCGAACATCCGTTTGACGGTCTCTGCATCGATTTTTTCAAAATCCTGTGCACGGGGGGTGATTATTACACCTCCGACATCTACCGAGGCCGGCGAAATCATCATGCACCCGTCGCCTTCGGTGCCGTAGAATGACGGGCGGTGACGCTTGCGTGGCACTACAATGGTGCGTACGCCGCCTACCGTGCGATAACAGAGTATGTTCATCATCGGTTCTCCACCATCTTCAGGCAGTGAGCGGTAAAGACGCCCGAACATTTCTGCTCCGTCTTCGGGTGTCGCGTCAATGACAAAGAACGGAAATGGAAGCCGCTCCGACAGCGACAATCTCACCGCCCCCGATTTTTCTTCGGCCACAATGCTGTGCAACGTTCTCATAGTGGCGTCTTTTATCGTCATCAGCCCGTTGATGCCGGCTTGGAAGTGCATGTGGTCGGGAGCCGAGGCGCCGCAACGCGGTCCGTTGTAGAACACCGTATATCCTTCAAGCTCATAGGCAAGCCGCATCATGTCGGCTATGCGACCGTCAATCCTTTGGTCGGTGTGCGTCAGGTCGGGTATCGTGAGATGTCGCCGGAATATGGGGTACGGATTGACAAGTATTACATATTTGTCCTGCCATATTATGCCTCGTTGCTTGGCCGGCCTGTTTTCTTCGCACAGGAAACATTTGCGTGCCTTGACAGATGCCGCATCTACTTTTGCCGACGAAGAGACCGCGCGTGCCGGGTTGAACTGAGCCTTTATGGGCATGCCCGACAGCTCGAACTCTTTCAGCTCGACATTGTCCAATGCCTTGTAGTTGGCTGCGGCAAGAGGCCATTCGGCGAGCTGCTCTTCAAAAAGCCTGTCAACCTTATCTGACAAAGACGTACTCATCGGTCTGCCTTGGCTTTGTTCAGTGCTATGCGTGCTTTCAGCTCCCATGTGCGGATGCGGTCTTTGTATAGGTTGTTCGCGTTCATCTTGTTGACGTCGAGAGCCGCGTCGGAGTTGTCTTCCCATCGGCGGCAGAAATATACGACATCGTACACACGCCCTATCTGATGCTCGCGCGAAAATACCAGTCCGAGGGCATAATCTTCACCGTACGAGGTGTTGGGCACATGTATTTTTCGCAGCAGAGGAGTGTAGAAAGCTCTCGGTGCGCCAAGCCCGTTGATGCGCAAGGCATTGTTGCGGCCGTTGTCGGGAGTCCACTCTTTGTGGTCTATTACGCCCGGCGGCAGCATTTCGAGGTTTATGTCTGTGAGCATGTAAGAACCCACGACCATTGCGGCATTGTTGTCGTAGAACGCCTTAACCATCTTTGCAAGCGTATGTTCGTCGGAATATACATCATCAGAGTCGAGCTGTACGCAGAATTTACCGGCTTCGGGATGGTTGGCGCCTACATTCCAGCATCCCCCTATTCCGAGGTCCTTACGTTCGGGTACTATATGTATAAGGCGTGGGTCGTCGGCGAATTCTTCGATGGCTTCTGTCGTTCCGTCAGTAGAATGGTTGTCGATTATTATCAGATTGAACGCGAAGTCGGTCTTTTGCGCCAGCACGCTGCGTATGGCATCGCGTATGGTGCGCACACGGTTTCTTACGGGAATAATAACCGAAGCCTCGTGCTTGAACTCTCCTTCGTCGAACGACACGGGGGCGAATTTTGGTTCGAGATAGCCGCCGACAGCTTTCAGATGCTCCGTGCAGGCTTTCTCCATTTCAAGCTGTACGCTTCTGTTTTTAGGGTCTACGTAGTCGAAGATTTTCTCGCCCGAAGCTCTGTTGTCTTCGGTAACGTCAGTGTATAGGTATTCGTTTATGTGCGTCAGCGGTGCTATACGGCTAAGTCGGAGTCTCAGGTCGTATAGGCCGGCGCTGTGGTATGCCGTGTCGATGCCGTCGGCCGCCGCTTTGAGTTTGGCGCTGTCAAAGAAGAGAACAGAGCCGAAATTGAAATCGTCGCGCAAAGAACCCTCCTGATAGTCGATGACAGGCGCCTGCGAGCGCACGCCATCGATAAGGGTGTAGTAGTCGGAGTATGCCATTCCCGAATTTGTCATGCCCATTATCTGGACAAAACGGTCGAGTGCATATTCTCCCGGACATAGGGTGTGATATTTGGTATAGAGCAGGGTATACTCACCTGTCGTATGGTTCGCTATCGCACGCACGGTGTCGGAAGAATTGAGACTATCCACATACAGAATGTCGCATCCGGGGCACGGGGCGGCATTTTTGTCGGTCGACAGCAATGTGATGCCGCTAACAAGACGGCTTTCGCGCAGGGCTTCTATGCTTGCCTTGACTTGGTTATCGTCGGCATACGGCAGAAAACAATGTATGGTATTACTCATGTCGGTGGTTTATTTGCGTTTTGTTTTTTGTTTAGGCGAAGGGTTTTTGAAGAAATCGAGAACCTGTTTCATAAGATGTCTACGGCTTTCCGCATCTTTGATGGTCTCGAACGGAAATCCGACGGCTACCGTGCGGTAGTTCCCGCCATCGAAGGCTATCGCGGCAGGCAGATTGTTTTCGCCGTAGCGTATTATGGTGCATCCTTTGTCCTTGTCAGACGGTATTATGGCATCGGGTGATTCTACGGCATAACAGCTGTCGTTAAGTTCTGTATAGAAACGGTATCGTCCCTTTCCGAAGTCGCTAAAGCGAGTGGCTGTCTGATAGGCATCGCCTGCCGTTGACGCTTGGCCCACTCTCCACTTGTAGCCGAGGATTTCTGAAGCGAATGCTTTGTCGCGCTCCTTGGCTTGCTCGGTAGAATAGTGGTTGTCCCATATGTCAGAGGCTATATAAGCGCCGCTGACAAAGAAATCGGTACCTTTGGATGTCAGATATGCTATCCGCTCCTGTAGCTTTTCGGGGAATGCTTTGAAGCGTGTGCCGTATGCGCCTCGTCCTTGTTTTATCTCCTTTTGTTTTCCGAGTATAAGGTCGACGGCGGCAGGCGTGTCCTGGGCGTTTTCAAAGGCTTCGGCGCTGCTCGAGACAAACGAATAGCCTGCATCGCGTATGGCCTCGCCGTGTGTCTTTACGAAATCGAAAGTGTTGCCGGCTATTACCTTGTCTTCATAGTTGGCGCGCGATGCTCCGAAGCCGGCCGCATCGTCGTCCATCCATGGCATGGCGCGTCTGAACTCGAATTGGCTCCCGACAAATGATATGTCATTGACATAAGGCACGCCATGGTCTTTGGCATCATAAAAACCGGCTATGTCACCGCTGTCGAAACGGTCGGGAGCGCTTATGCGAGTGAAGCCGTTCACTACCGTAACGGTCTCGCTCCCGGGTATTTCACACATGGCCAAGACTTCCGAGGGGAAAGACGTGCCACCGTCGTTGGCCGCTATGATTCTGAACGAGTGGATGTCTTTGTCATTTATGTCGATGTCGAAGAACATCTCCTCGGTGTTTGCTATGCGGCGGAATGCACCGTCATTTACTCGTTCTTCGATTATATAGTGCGACGGTTTTGCCGTGCTCTCCAGGCTGTCGACGGTCTCGAGCCAAGAAAGACGGTATTGCCCCGGAGCTTTTTTGTTTATTGCGAAAGAGCGTACGGGCAGAGGCTGTATCACATACTCCCGTTTGTCGCGTTTTGCTATAAATTTGGCTATGCCCTTGTAGACCGCTCTCGATACGGCAAAACGGAACGCCGGGTCGAGCCCGTAGGCCATGTCGGCGAAGTTCTGATGCGACAGCAGTTCGAGAAGCATTGTAGGCACCTCCGGCTCGCGAGCCTCAAAGTAACTTTTGTCCCACATTCCGCGCCGTGTCCATTGCGGCTCGAAGCCGGCGCGGATGTCGTTGACGATGTTTGTCATTATTTCGTCGGTCAAATCGCGCGAGGCGAGCCTGTTGCTGCCGTTGCCCGTTGTCTTTCCGTTTGTGCAGTATATGCCGAGAGTGCCTATTATTGAGTCGTTCGGTGTCGTTCCTGCATCGGAGTGGAAGGCGAAACAAAGGTCGAGCGGAATGCCGAGACCTTCACTGTCAGGCAGCATCGAAGAACCCCCGGCGAGCCAGTTCGCCCACAACGCGCGGCTGCGGTAGTCGTCGTTATAGTCGTTTTCATAGGCGGTAGGGGTGAATACGCTGTCGGGAGCCCCGGCCCATTGCAGAAAATAGCGTGCACCTTCGGTGAAACGCGGATAGCCGCTTGTCGAGTATTCGTAGTCGATGTCGTCGACAGGCTCTTTTACAATTCGGGCCACATTGCCCATTCCGCCGCCTATTTTTACGGCATCGGCTGTTACCACGGCATTTTTGTCAGTGCCCGTGTTGAGCAATTCCACTATGGTCTGAGCCTTTGATGTTTTATGCAATGGAAAGTGGCCGAGATAAATCCATGTGCCGCCGCCCATCCGCTGGTTGACAGTGAAGCGATGTTCGCCGTCTGCCGCATTGACAATATACTCGGCTTCTGTCGAGCTGTTTGGCAGGCTTGCATAGCTGATATATACGGCATATCTGCCATCGTGTGTAATCGCCGCGTTCCATTTTGCCGATGCCGACGGCACGTCAGTCCCCGACAGCTTGGCTTTGAGGGCTGTGCCGTCGTCAAACGGATGGTCGCCGTTATGCAAGGTTTCATGGGTATATGCAAAGCCCTTTTTGTCGGCACGGCTCCAATGTCCGCTTGTCTCGAATATACCTTTTGTAAAGTCGGAGCTGTCATTGTCTATTATAATCTCTGTGCGCGATATGTCGCGTTCGCGAGGACTCATAACATATGCTCCGGCATTTTCGAGCATAGGCATCAGAAAAGGCATCACATAGCTTTGGGTGTAAAGGTCTTCTACGGTCTGGAATATTCTCGCGCGTTGCCATTCCCAGCGGTTGAGTTTCGGCTCAAAGTACCATCCGTGGCTCTGCCACAGCGCTATGTTTGCGCCGTCAAGACCTGCCGGTGCCGGCGCTTTGTCTTTACGTACGATGAAAGGTTTGTCTTCTGTCGGACCTGTATTTTTTTTAGGCGCATACCGGCACAGCTTTTCAAGTGCTGTCTGTCCGCAGTATAAGTCGGCCTTATATGCCTTGTATTCTTTGCCCAATGCCGCAAGGCAATCGCGCTTTAGTGCGTCAAGTTCTGTTTTTGAAAAGGGAATATACGATGCGGCGTCGTTAAAGACTATTTTTACGCTCTTCTTCGCTTTGTTTACCGTTACGCTTTTGGCCTTGATTGTGCCGACGCTGTATCCTTCCGGTATGTGTTTTGCTATTGTCTTGCTTACGGCATCTTCACGTATTCCTGCCGCCGCATACTGTGGCACGGCGAAAACCGTGAGCAGCGTGCAAATGATAAGTATAGCTCGGAAGTATTTCATTTTAAGGTGTTTGTCTTCGTCTGTTCAATCGTGGTATCCTTACTTCGCAAAGGTAATGTTTTTTATGCGAAATAGACGAAGAACGCACCCGTCTGTTTAACTTATTTAATGATTAAATACATATTTTAAGTATTTAATCATGGTGGTATGGCTCGCCCCTTGCGATTGTTCCGGCTCGGTATATCTGTTCGACGAAAAACAGTCGTGCCAATTCGTGCGGAAAAGTCATTTTTGAAAGCGACAGAAGCATGTCGGCCTTGTCATAAACCGCTTTTGAGAACCCATATGGCCCTCCGATTATAAAAATCAGTGAGCGAGGCAGTTCCAAAGCTTTCTTCGATATGAAATCCGAAAACGTACGCGACTCCATTTCACGGCCGCGTTCGTCAAGCAGTACCACGAAGTCTCCCGGCGAAATCTCGTCGAGCATACGTTGCCCTTCAAGCTCTTTCTGCAAATCGGTTCCTGCGCTTTTCGGCGTTTTTACGTCGGGTATGCACGTGAGTGAAAAAGGCCAATAGAAAGGTATCCGTTTGGTATACTTCGATATAGCCGTATCGATGGCCTTGTCCTTTATTGAGCCTATACATATAAGTTTGATTTTCATGGCACAAATTTAAACATTTTTCACTCAAAAATTCGTACCTTTGCGGTCAATAAATACAGGAATATGAAAACGAAAGACGAATTAATCGACGACTTGCTGTCGCTTGCCTTTGCAGAAGACATCGGCGACGGTGACCACACCACACTAAGTACTATCGGACCCGATGCCATGGGGCGTCAGCATCTGCTTGTCAAAGAAGAAGGTATATTGGCCGGCGTCGATATGGCGAGGCGCGTATTCGAGAAATTCGACCCGTCGCTCAAAATGACGGTGTTCATCCCCGACGGCTCGCATGTTAAGCCCGGCGACATCGCTTTCGTTGTCGAAGGCCCGGTGCGCTCCTTGTTGCAGACCGAGCGCACAATGCTCAACATAATGCAGCGCATGAGCGGTATCGCCACCACCACGGCACGTTACCAAAGCCGTCTCGAAGGCCTTGACTGCAAAGTACTCGACACCCGAAAGACCACTCCCGGCTTGCGTATGCTCGAAAAAGAGGCCGTCAAAATCGGTGGCGGTTCCAACCACCGCATCGGTCTGTTCGACATGATACTGATAAAAGACAACCACGTCGATTTCGCAGGCGGCATTCCGCAGGCTGTAGCCGCAGCCAAGGCATACTGCAAGGAAAAGGGCAAAGACTTGCGCATCGAGGTTGAAGTGCGCAATACCGATGAAATCATGCAGGCCATAGAAGCCGGTGCCGACCGCATAATGCTCGACAACTTCACTCCGGCACGCACCGCCGAAGCCGTCAGGTTAATCCGTGAAAAAGCACCGGGCATAGAAATCGAGTCGAGCGGAGGCATAACTCTCGACACGCTGCGCCAATACGGCGAAGCTGGCGTCGATTTTGTTTCCGTAGGAGCTTTGACACACTCTGTCAAAGGTCTCGACATGAGTTTCAAGGCTTGTTGAAAATAATTGAATTCTGAATATACTAATATGAACTTCAAAACTATAGCAATCGCGGCTATCGCTTTTTTCGCTGCCGCATCGGCATCGGCCCAATATCTGTGCACCAAGCAGGGTACCGTTCTCACGTTCAGCAGTACAAACGTAAAAGAATCCAAGACAACCGACGGTGTCACTACCGTTTCGGAGGTGAGCACTGCTGCCGACGGTGTCGTTACTGCGCGATATAAAACCGTAGAGAAAGTGCCCGGCAACGATTTTGCCGAAATAACGACATACAGCACATATACCTACAATCCGGCCGATGACAAGACTGTCTATACACTCATGAGCGGCGAAGACTTCAAGACATTCATTGTCAATATGGTTGTGGAAGGCGCTGAAAAAGAAGGACAGCATATAGGCGATGCCGACAAGGCCGAACTTGAAAAAAATATCAGTGTCAAAGGCGACCTCACAATGGAGTTGCCGGCCACAATTGTCGAAGGGGTGAAAGTACCCAATCGCACCATCAAAGTCAACGTAGGTCCGATGACTATGTCGATGAGTCTTTGGGACGTCAAATATCTCGGCTACGAGAATGTGGATACTCCCGCAGGCAACTATTCCGATTGTCTTAAAGTGTCGTTTGTTATGAAAAACAACTCACCGGCAGGCAGCGAGAAAAAATACTGCACCTCATGGTTCGCCAAAGGCTTGGGGGCTGTCAAAACAATTACAACCGATAAAAAAGGTAAAGTAGAAGAGGAAGAAGTCCTGAAATCCATCAAAGAATAAGCTGGGACTGGCTTCTGTAATATTCCAATAGAGTATGCAAAAAATCCGTAACATTGCCATTATCGCACACGTCGACCATGGCAAAACGACCGTTGTCGATAAAATGCTCTTGGCCGGGCATCTCTTTCGCGAGAACCAGAACGCCGGCGAGTTGATTCTTGATAATAACGACCTCGAACGTGAGCGTGGCATCACAATCCTTTCGAAGAATGTCTCGATTGACTACAAAGGTTATAAAATCAATATTATAGACACTCCGGGGCACGCCGACTTCGGCGGCGAGGTTGAGCGTGTGCTCAACATGGCCGACGGATGTCTGCTCCTCGTCGACGCTTTCGAAGGCCCGATGCCGCAGACGCGTTTCGTGCTTCAGAAAGCCATTGAAATCGGCCTGAAGCCGGTCGTGGTAATCAATAAAGTCGACAAACCCAACTGCCGCCCCGAAGAAGTCCAGGAAATGGTCTTCGACCTGATGTTCAGCCTCGATGCAAGCGAAGAACAGCTCGACTTCCCCACATTGTACGGTTCGGCCAAGCAGGGCTGGATGAGCACCGACGTCAACAAGCCCACCGACAACATTCTGCCCTTGCTCGATGCCATAATAGAGCATATTCCCGGGCCTGAAGACAATCCCGGCGACAGCCAGATGCTTATAACATCGCTCGACTACTCGAAGTATGTAGGCCGTATCGCCATCGGCCGTGTGCATCGTGGCGAGTTGCGCGAAGGACAGGAAATAGGTCTGTGCCATAAAGACGGCAGCGTCACACGCCATAAAATCAAAGAATTGCACACCTTTGAGGGTATGGGCCGCAAAAAAGTCGAAAAGGTAGGCAACGGCGACATCTGCGCCCTCGTAGGCATCGATGGTTTTGAAATCGGCGATACTGTTACATTGTACGACAACCCCGACCCGCTGCCTCGCATCGCCATCGACGAGCCTACCATGTCGATGACTTTCACCATCAACGACAGCCCCTTCTTCGGCAAGGACGGTAAATATGTCACTTCGCGCCATATCGGTGACCGTCTTACCGCCGAACTCGACCGCAACCTCGCATTGCGTATAGAAAAAGGGAACAAAGAAGACGTTTGGCGCGTGTTCGGTCGCGGCGTCCTTCATCTTTCCGTGCTTATAGAGACCATGCGTCGCGAAGGCTACGAATTGCAGGTAGGCCAGCCCCAGGTGATAGTCAAGGAAATTGACGGCCGCAAGTGCGAGCCTGTCGAGCTGCTCACCATAAACGTGCCTGAAGAAAGCGCGTCGAAGATGATAGACATGGTTACCAGACGCAAGGGCGACCTCGTTGCAATGGAAACCAAAAACGACCGTGTGCAGATGGAGTTCCAGATACCGTCGCGCGGCATCATCGGCCTTCGTAGCAACGTCCTCACGGCATCGGGGGGCGAAGCTATAATGTCGCACCGTTTCCTCGAATACCAGCCGTGGAAGGGCGACATCGAGCGCCGCACAAACGGCTCGCTCATAGCCATCGAGTCGGGCACGGCCTATGCCTACGCCATAGACAAACTTCAGGACCGAGGACGCTTCTTCATTTTTCCCCAAGAAGAAGTCTATGCCGGCCAGGTGGTTGGCGAGAATGCCAAAGACAACGACATCCCCGTCAATGTCACCAAGAGCAAAAAACTCACAAACATGCGCGCGTCGGGCGCCGACGACAAGGCCCGTATCGTACCCCCTGTGGTATTCAGCCTTGAAGAAGCCCTCGAATACATCAAAGAAGACGAATATGTAGAGGTGACCCCTCACCATATACGCCTGCGCAAGATTATTCTCGACGAAACCGAACGTAAACGGGCAAACCGCTCGTAAACGCCTTACGGGTGTTGTTCTATGAAGCCTTTCTCTCTAAATATCCGCGGCAGACTGGTCGAATTCGACCGGCCTGCCGTGATGGGTATAATCAACATAACAGACGATTCTTTCTTTGCCGGTTCGCGTGTCGCATCCGATGAAGAAATCGCAACCCGTGCCGTCGCTATGGCCGACGCCGGAGCCGACATGCTCGACCTCGGCGCCTATTCCTCGCGTCCTGGTGCCGGAGTTGTGCCCGAAGATGTCGAGGCTCAGAGGCTTTCGAAGGCATTGGCCGCAGTGCGCTCTGCTGTCGGGACGTCCATGCCTGTCTCTGTCGATACTTTCAGGGCTTCTGTTGCGCGTAAGTGTGTAGGGGAGTGGGGTGCCGACATTGTCAACGATATTTCAGGCGGCACACTCGACCCCGATATGTTCGCTGCCGTGGCCGAACTCAGATGCCCCTATGTGCTCATGCACATGCGCGGCACTCCGGCAACCATGCAGTCGCTCACCGACTACGGCGATGTCACGGCCGACGTAATCGACGAACTCAGCCGACGCCTTTCTGTCCTTGATGAACTCGGCGTGGCCGATGTGCTCGTAGACCCCGGTTTCGGTTTTGCCAAAACTTTGGAGCAGAATTACGATATGATGCGCAATCTCCGCGCTTTTGAAATCTTGGGCCGTCCGCTGCTTGTCGGCGTTTCGCGAAAATCTATGCTCACGCGTTTGCTCGACATAAAAACCGACGAGGCCGCAGCCGCAACGGCTGTCCTCGGAGCCTTGGCTTTGGAGCGTGGCGCCTCAATCCTGCGTGTGCACGACGTTGCATTGGCGCGGCAGAGCATATCTATTCTTGAGGCTCTTGATGCTATATAACAGTTAACTTTGATAGATTATTGATATGTTTGACTTCGGAATAAAAGACGCTATCGACGTACTGCTCTTTGCAGTACTGCTCTTTTACATTTATCGTCTGATGAAAGAGTCGGGCACTATCAATATTTTCTATGGAGTGCTGGCCTTTATCGTTGTATGGGTGCTCGCGTCCGAGATTTTCGATATGCGCCTCATCGGCACCATACTCGACAAATTCATGGCAATCGGCCTCATAATACTCGTCATACTTTTCCAGGAGCCTATCCGACGCTTCCTTGTCGAACTCGGCTCGCACCGCCGCCTGAAATTCCTCAGCAATCTTTTCCATCACCATAAACGCGAACTCGACGCCGAGGCATTGGCGTGGGTAATGCCAATCGTATATGCCTGCATGAGCATGGCCAAGAGCAAGACCGGTGCGCTGATTGTAATAGAACAGTCCATACCGCTCGACAACTACGCGGCATCCGGCGATATTATCGACGCCAATATAAATACCCGTCTTATCGAAAACATCTTTTTCAAGAACTCACCCCTGCACGACGGTGCTATGATTGTTGCCCATAACCGCATTGAATCGGCCGGCTGCATACTGCCCGTAAGCCACGACAGCGACGTGCCGCGCATGCTTGGTCTGCGCCACCGTTCAGCTCTCGGCATAGCGCAGGCAACCGATGCCGTCGCAGTGGTCGTCTCGGAAGAAACCGGCAATATTTCCATCGCCTACCGTGGAAAACTCACCACCCGTGTAAGCTCCACCGAACTCGAACACCGCCTGAACGCAATAGCCATCACGTCCGCAAAATAACAGGCGTTTAAACAGCCTTTTATAATTGCTTTATGACGCGTGCCGGGTTGCCGGCCACGACAGCGCGCGGCGGCACGTCTTTCGTCACTACGCTGGCCGCTCCTATTGTTGCACCGTCGCCTATGGTGACGCCCGGTAATATTGTGACACCTCCGCCAATCCATACATCGTTGCCTATGGTCACTCCTTCCGCCCATTCCCTTCCGTCGCGGCGTTCATCGGGTTCTATAGGGTGGCATGCCGTATAGATACTGACATTAGGCCCGATAAACACATTGTCGCCTATGTTTACTACGGCCTCGTCGAGAATTGTAAGGTTGAAATTTGCGAAGAATTTATCTCCTACAAATATATTGCAGCCATAGTCGCAGTGGAAAGGCTGATTTACATATATGTTTCTGCCGCATCGCCCCAATAGGCCGCGGAGAATTTCTTCCATACGGCCCATTTGGTCCGGCGCAAGCTCGTTGAACTCCCTTATTGCAAGCCTTGTCGCCAGCAATTTTTCGTGGAAAAGATGATGCGAAGCTTCATATACCTCGCCCTTCAACATCCTATCCCATTCTCTGCGGAATTTTTCGTCGTCGTTTGCCATAACTAATCATTTAAACAGTTGCAAAAGTACGATATCCCGGACAATCCGCCAAACCCAATCTCAAATCTCCTTCTCCTCAGTGGCCAAAAAAATCTGTCCTTTATGAAAACTTATGTTTTTCGGTTCAATCCAAAATTAAGGCGCATAAGAAAGTCGGTGTCGCTGCTATCCAATTATTCTGGCATAAGCATTGCCCCATTTGGGGCAAACGCCACAGAGTGGCGTAAACAACAATAGACCCGGGCAAGCGCCCCATCGGCGGCGCGTAGCCTGGGTAAATAGTTACACAGGCCAAAAGCGCTACAGCGTAGCGCGATAGGGGCGTGGGAACGGAAAATGCGCCGACTTTTCGGCTTGCCCCTGTCTTTCTGTCTTAAAAAAACGGCAAAAGCCCATCTGTCCCTATTGTCCTTCTGTATTCAACCTTGTCTACGGTGAAAGAATGTTAAATCAAACCACTCCGTTTGCACATTACAGAAAAACATCCTAATTTTGTACCGCAAAACAAAAAGGCGATTTAGTGTAGTGGCCTAGCACGCCACCCTCTCACGGTGGAGACCAGGGTTCGATTCCCTGATTCGCTACAAAGAGCTACCGAAAAGGCAGCTCTTTTTCTTTTTATCCAATCTGATACAATGAAAAAACTGAATCTTTTATTTGCCGCCTTGGCGCTTCTGCCTCTGGCTTGTTCAACGCATACGGGAGAACCGACAATCTCTTTGCCGGCCTACCTCACCGACAGCATGGTGGTGCAACGGCTCAGCACATTAAAAATCAAAGGCCATGCCGCCGGCGACGTAAAAATCAAACCGTCGTGGAACAACAAAACATACAATTGCAGCCTTGGCGGCGATTCCACTTTCTTTGTTGAAATCCCGACGCCCGAAGCCGGTGGACCGTACACCATAACCCTCTCAGACGGGAAAGGAGTCGACAAAGTGCTTCACGACGTCTATTCCGGAGTAGTTTGGCTCTGTTCTGGGCAATCAAATATGGAAATGCCAGTCGGAGGCTGGGGCAAAGTGCTCAATTATGAAGCCGAGCTCGACTCTGCCGCGAACCATCCTCTCATACGCCTGCTACAGATAAACAAGCATATAGCCGTAAAACCAAGTGGCGAGGCGGTCGTGAACATGGGCGGTTGGAGACCGGCTTCGCCGAAAACGGCCTACGACTTTTCGGCTGTCGCATACTTCTTTGCTCGTGACTTGCAGCGCGAACTCGGCGGCATCCCCCTTGGTGTCATAAATTGTTCATGGAGCGGAACGCCGGCCGAAGCATGGACAAGCCTCGGTGGCGTGACCGAAGTCGGCGGTTTTGGTGAGCCGTTGGAAACAATCGGACAAGCACTTGTCGACTCGGCAGCTATGATGGATAAATTCAATGCCGATGTAGAGGCATGGCGACGGGCCGTAAAAGAAGATTCTGCCGCAATCGACTATGGTCGGTTCCATAGGGAATGGCCTGTCGTGCATTGTCCCGGACTTTGGAATATCGACGGACTTGCTGACTTCGACGGCATTGTATACATGCAACGCACTTTTGACATTCCGGCCTCTGTTGCAGGCAAGAAGCTTGAACTAAAGTTGGCAAAGATAGACGATGACGATGTAACTTATTTCAATGGCATTAAAATAGGAGAGACGGTAGGGCACAACAAAGACCGCAGTTATATTGTGCCGGACTCCCTCGTCATGGCCGGCAAGGCGGTCGTGACCGTATCGGTTCGCGATAACGGCAGTGGCGGCGGCATTTATGGCGAGGCCGATAGCCTCTGTGTGAGCGGCGGCGATTGGCGCTTATCGCTTGCAGGCGATTGGGCTTACTGCAAATCAGCTGGCCCACGTCCTAAATCGCCATTGCACCAAAATCTGCCTACCGTTCTCTACAACGCAATGCTATATCCGCTCCGCGACATCTCGCTCGACGGTGTGCTGTGGTACCAAGGATGCTCCAATGTCGGTCGTAATGAGCAATATTCACGGCTGTTCAAGCGTCTTATCGGAGATTGGCGCAGCTTGCTTGGCCGCGAAGACCTGCCATTCTACTTCGTGCAGCTCGCAGGCTATCTCAAGCCCGAAGAAATACAGCCCGAGTCGGCATGGGCCGCCTTGCGTCAGGCACAGGCCGATGCTCTCGCCCTCGAAAATACGGCAATGGCAAGCGCCATAGACATAGGAGAGGCCGACGATATCCATCCCAAAAACAAACAGGAAGTGGCACGCCGTCTTTCGCTTGCCGCACTTAAAAATATTTATGGCCGTGCCGATGTCATTGCCGAAGCACCCAAGGTGGCTTCATCCAAAATCGATAAAAACGAAGCCTGCATAACATTCGACGCTCCCGTGACAATCGATGGCGACGCACCAAAAGGATTCATCGTCAAAACAGCCTCCGGCCGCTGGCTCGTGCCACAGGCATCAGTCAAATCCGACACGGAAATTGCGCTTACAGCTCCGTCCGCCATTGTCGAGGTCAAATACAGCTGGGCCGATTTCCCCCAAGGAAACCTGAGAGGCGCAACAGCACTCCCTGTATTACCCTTTGCAATAAAATAACCTGAAAAAAACAGTAAAAAAGACGGGCGGCGCCAATGATGCACCGCCCGTCTTTTATATTCTTCCACGCCCAATCTTTCAAAAGCCCCTACCGACCTTACAGACTTCAACCTTAAACACCTTCCCCCCCCAAAAAAAAGTTCTCCTGTACTCCTGTCCAAAAAAGAAAAATCTGACCCTTATGTCCTTCTGTATAAAATCCCGAGATAGGGGAATTTCCACAACAACATAGAGCATCGTGTCGCTAACTTTGCGCCACGATGAGACTCCTACAGCACACACGACGCCACCCGATACCGCCCCGGCCATATGTCGCCCGTTTCCGGCGATGGCTCGGACGCCCGATGTCTCGCCTCGAAGCACGCCTCATCGAAGCCCTCGAATACCGCCGCCACCACACCCCCACAGGCCTGCGCACACTCATCATCAGCCCCGGCGACAGAATAAACGTCATCCTCGCCGACTACGTCCGCTACCTCGCCACCGCAATCTACCCCAAGCTCCCCACGGCGCTCATCATGCCGAAACGCTCGCAGGCACGGCAGCTCGCACGCGCCCACATGCCCAAAGACGCATCCGTCACATCAGGCCGCGTCGTCGACCACATCCGCGGCCGCGACATCTGCGTCTACCTCATCCTCGACGCCGACCGGATGTCCCACGTCGAAGACACCAACTACCAGTACCAGCGCCGCATCAACGCCGTCGTCGCCGGCACCGTCCTTCCGGCGCCCCACTGCGCCGTCATCGCCAAAATCTCCACCTCCGCCCCCGTCTATCTCCCCGTCGTAGGCCGCGACGCCTACCTTTATCCGGCCCCCGACATACCGCAACCCATATTATATACCTTAACCGAGGTGCCGCCGCCCCGGCAATGCAAACAATGTGGGAACATTCCCAAGGAAAGCCCCACCGGCAACAACGCAAGCGGCACCACAAGCTCCCATCCACCCTCTACCAAGCGGGCCGCCACCTCCGCCGCCAAAAGCGAAAACGGTGACAAAAACAAACCGCGAACATTGACATACTGCCCACGCATCAGCCCAAGACAGAAGGCCCGAGACAAAGACCCTAACGACCTTAGCGACCTTAAAAACCTTAAAGTCCTTACAGCGTCAAAAA
>CAJTXL010000016.1 GCA_910583525.1 uncultured Muribaculaceae bacterium
CCCACATGCCCAAAGACGCATCCTACACCTCAGGCCGCGTCGTCGACCACATCCGCGGCCGCGACATATGCGTCTACCTCATCCTCGACGCCGACCGCATGTCCCACGTCGAAGACACCAACTACCAATACCAGCGCCGCATCAACGCCGTCGTGGCCGGCACCGTCCTGCCGGCGCCCCACTGCGCCGTCATCGCCAAAATCTCCACTGCCGGCTCCGTCTACCTCCCCGTCGCCGGCCTCTACTCCTACCTCCATCCCGCACCCGACATACCCCAGCCCACCCTATACACCCTCACCGAGGTGCCGCCGCCCCGGCCGCCTGTAGGGACATGCCTTTGGCATGTAGACCCCCGAAAAACGCAACCCGGCACCGCAAGCTCCCATCCACCCTCTACCGGGCGGGCCGCCACCTCCGCCGCCAAAAGCGAAAACGGTGACAAACCCAACCGCGAACATTGACATACTGCCCACGCATCAGCCCAAGACAGCAAAAGGCCAGAGAACCGACCCTAAAGACCTTACAGACTTTAAAGCCCCTAAAGTCCCTATCGTCCGACAACGTTTTTTGTTCCTTCACTTCTTTTGTTTTTCTGTTTCAGCCGTGCAGCCGGACCAAGAGCCGGCCCGACAATGCGTACACACAACCAGGGAGAGAAAACGGCCGCGCCGGGCGCCGTTTTCTCTCCCTGTGTTTTTATTCCGAGTTCTTTGGCTGAAATGATAGGCTTGTGGCGATTTTTTTGTAATTTTGCAGATTATTGAGCATAAATGGGTACACTTGAAAAAATCGCAGGCGCCTACAGCGCAGACCTTGAGAAGCTTAACGCGCACATAGAAAGCAGATTGCAGAGCGGCAACGCCCTGATGAGCCGCATTGTGCTGTCGCTTCTTCGCACCAAGGGCAAACAGTTGAGGCCGCTTTTGCTTATCATGTGTGCCCGGATGTTCGGACCGGTCGACGAGAAAGTCATCGCCGCCGCAGCCGCCGTAGAGCTGATACACAACGCGTCGCTGATACACGACGACGTGGTCGACAACTCCCCCACACGCCGGGGAAACCCCACCGTAAATGCCGTGTGGGACAACCATATAGCCGTGCTTGTAGGCGACTTCTTCACAAGTACGGCCATGCAGGAGGCCATCTCGACGGCCGACATACGCATCATCGATGCGCTGTGCCGTCTCGGACGTCAGCTGTCACTCGGCGAAATAGACCAGATATACAACGCGCGCCAGCACACGCTCGACGAAGAAGGATATTACCGCATCGTCGATTACAAGACCGCATCGCTTTTTGAGGCAAGCGCCCGTATGGGGTGCTATGCCGCCGACGCTCCCGACGAAGCATGCGCCGTCCTTACACGCTATGCGTCGCTGTTCGGCCGCTGTTTCCAGATACGCGACGACATATTCGACTACTTTCCCTCGGAACTTGTCGGAAAACCTACCGGCAACGATTTAAGGGAAGGCAAAGTCTCATTGCCGCTGCTCCATGCCCTTTCGCGTCAGTGTGAGGGATGCGGTGAAGTCGTGGCGCTCCTCGAACGAGGTGAACTGACCGACGAAGAAATCAGCCGCATACAGGCTTTCGCACGCGATAACGGTGGAATAGACTACGCTTTCGACGTAATGCGGCGTCTGCGCCGCGAGGCATGCGACGGCATTGCCTCTTTGCCCGATGCCACAATACGCCGGCAGCTCACCGAACTGTTCGATTTCATCATAGAACGTCAATTCTAACAACTTCTCGGCTTATGCGCTACAACAACGGCATGCGTTCTCTCTTGTGGCTTGTCATTGCCACGCTGTCGGCGGCCTGTGCCAACATGGGCCGTCCCGAAGGCGGCGCACGCGACGAGACACCGCCGGTATTCATGCGTTCCGACCCCATGCCCGGCGCCACGGGGGTAAAAAAAACTCGCCTGACAGCTTTTTTCGACGAAAACATACAGCTTGAAGATCCTTTCTCTAAAGTGGTTGTGTCGCCGGCACAGAGGCAGCCGCCTGCAGTGACGGCCAACGGCCGTCGCCTGACCGTAGATTTCCGCGACACCCTGTTGCCCAACACAACCTATACCGTAGACTTTGCCGACGCAATAAAAGACCTCAACGAGGGCAATATACTCGACGGTTTCGCCCTCGACTTTTCGACGGGCGACTCCATCGACTCGCTCCGCATATCAGGCATGGTAATCCAGGCCGAGAACCTCGAACCGGCACAGGGCATGCTCGTAGGCGTATACTCCAATCTCTCGGACACGGCACTGACGACGCTGCCGTTCGAACGCATCGCCCGTACGAACCAGTACGGCCACTTCACCATACGAAACCTAAAGCCCGGAGCATACCGCATATTCGCCGTAAACGACCTCAACCGCGACTACCATTGGGACCGTTCCGAAGACATCGCCTTCTACGACACCTTGCTCGTGCCTACCGTAGAGCCGATAGAGGTCGTAGACACCCTCTACAGCTCGACAGGCGAAGACTCGCTCGTCACACGTCCGGGAGTACGTTTTCTGCCCAACGATGTGCTGCTGTCGTGGTTCAACGTTGGCTATAAACCGCACTATCTCAGCGATTACAAACGTGTAGATCGCCGCCGTATAAGTCTCATATTCGGCGCACCCAACGACACTCTGCCTGAAGTCACAATCGTCGACGGCGCCCCCGGCGCCGGACGCTCCTACACCGAATGGGCACTTCTGAAAGCCAATGCCACGCGCGACACACTTGAATACTGGCTGGCAGAGCCCGACGTGCTTGCATCTGATTCGCTAAGGCTTGCCATTGCATACCAAAAAAGCGACAGCGCCGACCGCCTCGTATGGAACTGCGACACTCTCCGTTTCTTTTTCCGCGACTTCGACAAAAAGAAAAACAAGAAAAAGAAAAAAGAGGAAGAAGAATTGCCACGGTTCACAGTCGACAGCATCACCGGCGACACCACTTTCCTGCCACCACCCGATATGGAATATCTGCCGATACGTGCCTTAGGCTCGACGAGCCAGGAGCTTAACAGACCGCTTGTGGTAGAGTTCGGTTTGCCGCCTGCCAAAATCGACAGCGCCGGAGTACGCCTCGAAATGGCCGTAGACACCATTTGGGAACGTGTCGATGCACCCTGGCGGCCCGACTCGAGCGACGTGCTTCTGCGCAACCGCTTCGATGTCGCATGGAAAGCCGGGCAGAAATACCGCCTCACCATAGACTCCCTCGCCGTGACAAGCATCTACGGCCCTTGGAACAAACCTTTCAGGCATGAATTTACAGTCAAGCAGCCCGAAGACTATTCAAACCTGAAATTCACCTTGCCGGGTCTTGACTCCGTACAGGCAGTGGTGCAGCTCCTCAACAGTTCCGACGCGCCCGTATACCAGGCTATAAAACCCGTAGGGGCTTCTACGGCTGAAATACGGTTCATAGCCCCCGGCACATACTACGCACGTCTGTTCATCGACGCCAATGCCAACGGCAAATGGGACACGGGCAGCCCTCTCGACTCCATACAGCCCGAAGAGGTATATTATTTCGCCAAGAAGCTCGAACTGAAAAAGAACTGGGACATAGAGCAGACATGGCTCTTCGACGAACTGCCCGTAGACGTCCAGAAACCATACGCAATCAAAAAGAACAAGCCCAAGCTCAAACGTGGCGAGAAAGCGCCCGTCGAAGATGATGAAGACGACGGCCAATACGACGAAGACTACAATCCCTTCGACCGCACAGGGCGTAACAACCGCCGCAACGGCAATCGCACCGGCAGCACCGGAACCTCGGGAATGCGCCCGTCAGGCATGCGAACGTCAAATTTCAGATAGTCATGACAGACAAGCACAAAACCGTAACAATCTACTGCGCCTCGGCGGCAGACCTCGCCCCCATATATATTTCAGCGGCAAAAGCCCTTGCCAAAGCCCTTGTGCGGCAAGGTGCCGACATTGTGACAGGCGGCGGACGCACCGGACTTATGGGTACGGTAGCCGACGAAACCCTCGCTGCCGGCGGACACATCACGGGCATCATTCCCCGTTTTATGGTAGAACGGGGCTGGCATCACACAGGCCTTTCCGAACTTCGCTTGGTAGACAGCATGCACGAACGAAAAGCGATGATGGCCGCCATGTCAGACGCCGCCATCGCTCTGCCAGGCGGCATAGGCACCTTCGAAGAACTGCTGGAAATAACGACATGGCGTCAGCTCGGCCTGTTCAAGGGCAATGTGGTGGTATACAATGTCGGCGGATACTACGACCCTCTGTTGTCAATGTTCGACACCGCGATAGAGAAGGGATTTATGCGCCCCGACCACCGAAGCCTGTTCACCGTATGCGAAAGTGCCGACGAAGCGGTTACGGCAGCGTTGTCAGAACCGTCGGCTCAGAAATTTTCAGCCAAATTTTAGCATATGCCGACCTTACAGGACTCCGTAAGCACTGTTCATTCCGACAGCATCGGGCCGTCGGTTACGGTAGTCCCCGTCCCTGCCGAAAGCTACGAGCTGCCGCGCAATTTCGCACAGGCCGACGCATCGGGCTTTACGACAATAATCGTCGATTCCATTTCGGCTGACACGGTAAAAGGACGCATACCGCACTTTATTCCGGCCGAGGATGCCGACAGCCTGCGTGTCGAAGCTCTTATCGACAGTATGCAGACAACCGCCACCATACCCTATCCGGCTTCAGGCGCATCCGAAGGGCTGGCTCCGCTTGCCATTGCGCCCAAAGCGGCCGATACACCTCTGTCAATTCTTATGGTCGGTACACTTTTATTGGCGGCGTTCAATGCCCGAGGTGTCGCACGTGCCATAAAACGTTACAGCCACGCATTATGGAGCGTGCGCCGACGCCCCAACGTATTCGATGATGAACGCACGGTGCCGCTGCCCGTAGTTATATTGCTCTCGCTTGTCTTTGTCGTTTTTGGTGGAGTGGTACTTTACAACCTGCCCGGGCTTCCGCCATCGCCCTGCTTTGCCGGTGCGGCGGCTTCGATGTTGCTGCTGGGAGGCTATTATATCTTCCAATATTGCGCCTACAGACTTGTGGCTTTCGCTTTTGCCACCCCCGACGGGCGTCGCCAATGGCTCGACGGATTTATTGCCACACAAGCTTTCTCGGGACTTGCGATGGTTCTACCGGCCTTTCTGCTGGTTTACGAGCCCGAATGGCGCTATGTTCTTGTAGTCGCCTCACTTTCAATCTATTTCATCGGACGTATTCTTTTTATCTCTAAGGGATTTAGAATTTTTTACAGCCGATTTCGGTCTTTGCTTTATTTTATTTTGTATCTTTGCACCTTGGAAATTGTACCTATGCTCGCGATATACCGCCTGAACGTATATTTGTGGGCTTATACTGCTTAGGTTCTTAAATTTTCTGTGTGTCGAACCTGACACACCCGTAGATGCATCTCAATATTACAGAAGAGTGAAGTTCAAAAAAATCCTTGTATCACAGCCCAAGCCGGCTTCCGACAAATCGCCTTACTACGACCTTGCCGAGAAACATGGTGTAGAGGTGGTATTTCGACCCTTTATCAAAGTTGAAGGTATTTCTGCTAAGGATTTCCGTCAGCAGAAAGTCAATATTCCCGATTTTACTGCCATTGTATTCACAGCACGCACTGCTGTCGACCATTTCTTCCGCCTTTGCGAAGAGATGCGAATATCGATACCCGTGACCCTGAAATATTTCTGCACCAGCGAAACCGTAGCCAACTATCTGCAAAAATATATCGTTTACCGCAAACGCAAGATTTTCGCGGCGAAGACAGGACGCCTTGTCGACCTGCTACCGTCGATGCAGAAGCATAAGAGCGAAAAATACCTTTTGGCCGTAAGCGACGTCAACAACGGCGCCGACCTGGCTCTCATTGCCGAAAACAAACTCAACGTTGTGTCGGCGGCGATGTACCGAACCGTCAGCAACGATTTCGGTCCCGACGAAGAATTCAACTACGACATGCTCGTATTCTTCAGCCCCCAGGGCATAGAATCGCTGCTCAAGAACTTCCCCGATTTCAAGCAGGGCGACATCGCAATCGCGGCTCTCGGCGCAGCCACGGCACAGGCCGTCAAAGACGCCGGCCTGAGGCTCGACATCGAAGCGCCCTCGCCCGAAGCACCGTCGATGCCTGCCGCTCTCGACATGTTCTTAGACAAACACAAAGCCTGAACGGCTACGGCATCCGTGAAGTCGCTCGGTCTTTATAAAAAAGAGAAACTCTGCTCCACCCGTGCAATAGAACTGCTGTTCGCAACGGGTGGGGCTGACTTTACACGCCTGCACTATCCTCTCCGTGCCGTGGCACGTCGCGACAGCGTAAGGCGTTCCGACGCGCCGGTGGCATTCCTCATATCCGTACCCAAGAAAAGGCTCAGGCATGCCGTAGAGCGTGTGCTCATGCGCAGACGCATCCGTGAGGCCTATCGCCTGAACCACCGCAACTATTCCTTGCCCGACGGCATCAGGATAGACCTTGCACTCATATATGTGGCCGACAAACCTTTGCCATACCCGGTTGTCGAGAATGCCCTTGCACGCATACTCAAATCAATGTCGGCTCACTTCAAGCCCGAAGAACCGGGCACGGAACAATGATACGGAAAATCGGCAAAGCACTTTCAGACGCCCTTGTGTGGCTGCTGTGCCTGCCCATACACTTCTACCGCTACTGCATCTCACCCTACACCCCACCATCGTGCCGCTTCACGCCAACGTGCAGCCGTTACGCAATAGAAGCGCTTCGAAAATACGGCCCCGTCAAAGGCTCGTGGCTCGCGATAAAGCGAATACTGCGGTGCAATCCCTGGGGCGGTAGCGGATACGACCCTGTGCCATGACAACACCGCCACTCTCCCACTTTAAAGACATACACACCCACGGACGTACAAGTCCCGACATCATATGCTCGGTAGAACCCGGCGAAGGGCTCTCAGGCCAATACGGCACGGCGTGGTTCAGCGTCGGCATACACCCGTGGAGCACCGTCGAGCACATAGACGCCGCCACCTGGGACGCCCTCGAAAAACTTGCCGCAGACAGCCGCGTCGTCGCCATCGGAGAAGCCGGCCTCGACAAACGCCGGGGCGGCTCGCAAGCCTACCAGGAAGAAGTCTTTCTGCGGCATGTACAGCTCTCCGAAAAACTACGCAAGCCCCTTGTCATACACTGCGTGGGCCGATACGGACGTATGCTCGAACTCCGGCAGAACCTCAAACCCACCCAACTCTGGGTTATACACGGCTTCAGCGGCAAGCCCGAACTGGCCCGGCAACTCGTCGCCGCCGGCTTCGGCATCTCGCTCGGGCATAGAGCCGCCCCGGCCGTGGCAGCCACAATCCCCCCGGACCGCCTCTTCCACGAAACCGACGGAAAATAAAAAATATCTGCTTGCACATTTGCATTTGCCGTTTTTTCTATCATGCCGATTTTTTACTACATTTGCGTATGGAATCCAAACAAGACAGCAAATCATCTCGATTAGGCCTCCTATCGGATGGTCAATATAACGAGATAGCAGAGGATAATAGTACTCTCTTGGAACTGGTCGCAAATTGCGACCGGTTCAATATGTTGAAGCATTCTTCAGCTAATCCGTTCGCGTTCACGGAACAAGGGGTTGCCATGCTCTCGGCGATATTGAAAAGCGATACCGCAGTCCGCACAAGTATCCGTATTATTGATGCCTTTGTAGCCATGCGTAATTTCCTTATGAATAAACGCGCATATCTTTCAGAGGATGGAGCGAATCGAAATGAAGCAGCTTAAAACGGATGAGAAAGTGGATGCCATTCTCAATCGGCTAAACGAGCCTAAAGAAATTGAACAAGGCATATTCTTTAACGGTCAAATATTCGATGCCTATGCGTTCATAGCCCGACTTATCCGTCAGGCTAAGACTCGCATTGCAATTATTGATAACTACATTGACGATTCTGTCCTCGTTCAATTGTCCAAACGTATACCCGGAGTAACCGTTGATATTTACGACGGTCAGATTTCCCGTCAGCTTCGGCAGGATGTGGAGAGGCATAATGCTCAATATCCGGGAGTAACCCTACATAACTGCACCACAGCCCACGACCGCTTTCTGATTATTGACGAGGACGTCTATCATATCGGACATTCTTTGAAAGACCTCGGCAAGAAGCTTTTCGCATTCTCCAAGATGGATGTCATGACCGGGACTGAACTCCTGTCCCGTTTATGAAATTATACAATCCATTTAATTTATCTAAGCGGATGCAATGACCGATGGATGCGGCCCTGAACAAAAATAAGCATTTGCCCTTCCCGTTTTTTTCAATCATGCCGATTTTTTATTACATTTGCATGAAATAAAAGCCGAAAAACCATCAAATATGACAGAAGCCGAAAACGAAAGGGCTATAAGGTCCATTGTCAGCATAGGTGTACGTATTACTGCATCTATTTTCTCGTCTTGGCTCATTTCGAAGATAGATGATGGCGAGGATATAATTGAGAGCCGGTTCGACAATATATGTTAAACCGGCTCTAAGCATGATGTCGGCGTGGTCGTAGACCGTTCGTATGAGGTCAAGCGCCTTGACTACGGTTTCTTTCACCCTGAAGAGAGATAAAAAAATAGGTCAGTCGGCGTCTTTGCTTTCGCGTGCTTCGTGGCGCAGGGGGTATGCGTTGCGTATCTTCTCGAAATCTGAGGGTGCGGCTTTCAGGGCGTCGCTCTCGGGCATGGGGTCGTAGCTTTCGAGGACTTCGGCTTTGCTGACGGCACGCGCGCATGCCGGCGGTAGTTCGCCCTCGACGCTCACGCGAGGCATCATGAAAAATGTGGTAAGGGCATCAAGCGCTATCTGCGATGCGCGTACTTTTCCTTCTATCGAATATCCGGCGATGTGTGGTGTCGCTATCGCGCATAGTCCGAGGAGTTCGGTGTTTATGTCGGGCTCGCCCTCCCAGCAGTCTATTATCAGCGGCCCTACGCGTCCTTGGCGTTTGGCCTCGATTAAGGCTTGAGTGTCGACAATGCCGCCACGGGCCGAGTTGATGAATATGGGCGCCCGTCGGCATTGTGCGAAAAATTCTTCTCCGGCAAGGTGCCAAGTGGCGTCTTCTCCCTCATGCGTCAGAGGTGTGTGGAAGGTCACTATGTCGGCTTCGCGCGCCACGGTAGCCAAACCCACCCAGTTGTCGCCGCCTTCGGCACGTTGCCGGGGCGGGTCGCAGCGCAGCACCTTCATGCCGAATGCATCGGCCCAACGGACCACTATTTCACCTACATGGCCTACGCCTACCACTCCTATCGTATAGCTCTGCAAAGGCCGGTTGATGGTGTGCAGAAGGGTTGCAAACACATATTGGGCAACGGCCGGAGCATTGCACCCGGGAGCGTTCGTCACCGTAATGGTACGCGAACGGCAGTAGTCGGCGTCGATATGGTCGGTGCCGATTGTTGCCGTCGCTATCATCTTGACCTCTGAGCGTTCAAGCAGTTCGCGGTCGCAGCGAGTGCGTGTACGTATCATCAGCCCGTCGCAGTCGCGTACCGCTTTGGGAGTGATTTCTTCGGGCGCGAGATACCTGATTGTGGCGTAGGGGTCGAGCAGTCCTTTGACAAAGGGGATGTTCTTCTCGATGATTAGCCTTATATTGCTGTTTGGCATATGAATATGGCGGCGTATGCCGCAATTATGAGCAGGATTGGAATGAAGGACTTCTCGGCACGGTGCGTCGAGAAGAAGTGCGATATTTCTATTGTCGAGCAAAAATAGAGCAGAGGCACATACGATGCAAGATTGCGGTAGTCTATACAGATTGCCGCAACCGTAAGGAGCGTAAGCACCGTGAATGCGCCATTATAGGCCCGCGCCCGTGCGTTGTAGGCGATGGTCTTGAGCAAGTTCAGCACAAAGCACACCAAAGTGACAAATACGGTTATGCCTATGGTGGCAAGCAGCAACCAGGTGTCTTCGTCGGCAATGACAGAGAATATGCTCACCGGCGCCGGTAGGCTGATGTCCTGCAGGTTGACAACGCCGAAGCCGAACAGCAACCACCAAGGCGTGAGAAGTCCGAGAAAGGCGGCCGTCAGAGCCTTAGGATTGAAGATACGCATCTGTGCAAGCCCCAACAGAAATGCCGGAATGTAGACGGCGAAACAATATTGGGTAGCCGTAAAAAAGCTGAGCAGGAGAAAAATCAGGAAGACATGGCGCGTCGATGCCGGCTCGCGGTAGCAACTGAACAGCAGAAGCAGGCATAGCGGAACGACCACCGACAGCAGAGTGCCTGTGTAGAAATGCGTCAGGAAATCGGGCGTGGCAAGCTCCATGGCCGCGAAGAGCGCGATATAGAGCGATGTCATCGAACGCAGGATGTTGTACACTTTGTTCAGTGTCAGCATCAGCACTATGGTAGCCACGGCGCCGGCCATGCCGGCGGCGAAATCGATGGTTCCATCGGGCAGCCATTCGTTTGCTGAAGGAAGCACCAGACCACGGTTGCCGGTGAGCGCATTGCCGTATCCCCCGAAAAAATAGAGGCATGCGGCGATGGCGGCAAGCAAGCCCGTCGCCACGCCAAAGGCGCGCGAATGCACCAACCTTATGAAATAAGTAGCTCTCACGCCTTGCCGCAAAGGTCTTTGCCTATGTCACGACGGAAATACATTCCGTCGAACCGTATGGCCGAAAGCGCTTCATATGATTTGGCGGCCGCATCTTCGATGCCGTTGCCGAAGGACACTGCGGCAAGTACACGTCCGCCGGCCGTTTCGATGCCGCCGTCGGCTCCGTGGCGTGTACCGGCATGGAACACAATGCTCTCGGCAGGCGAAAGCTCGCCGGTGACGGGCTTCCCTTTTTCGTAGGCTTCGGGGTATCCGCCCGAAACGGCCATTACGGCCACGGCAGTGCGAGGGTCTATGTTGAGAGCGGTGTGTGCCAGTTCTCCCTTTGCCGTTTCAACGAGTACCGGCAGCAGGTCGCTGACTATGCGCGGCATCACCGATTCGGTTTCGGGGTCGCCCATGCGTACGTTATATTCTATCACATACGGCTCGTCGCCGCAGCGTATAAGCCCCAGGAATATGAAGCCCCGGTAGTCTATGCCTTCTTTGATAAGGCCGTCGAGCGTAGGGCGGATGATGCGCTTGTCGACCTTGTCCATAAACTCGGTGTCGGCGATAGGGGGCGGACATACCGAACCCATTCCGCCGGTGTTCAGCCCGGTGTCGCCTTCGCCTATGCGTTTGTAATCTTTTGCCGGCGGAAGCACCAGATAACGGCCTTTGCCATCGGTGAGGACGAATACCGAACATTCGATGCCGCTGAGGAACTCCTCTATGACAACCTTTGCCGAAGCCTGTCCGAATTGTCCGGCAAGCATCTCGCGCAGTGCATTTTTGGCTTCGTCAAGCTTGTCGATTATCAGCACGCCTTTGCCTGCGGCAAGGCCGTCGGCTTTCAGGACATAGGGAGCCGCGAGCTTTTCGAGGAAAGCGTCGCCTTCGGCTATGTTTGCGTCGGTTACGGTGAGGTGCCGGGCCGTAGGTATACCATGGCGGCCCATGAACTCTTTTGCGAAGTCTTTCGACCCTTCGAGCGCCGCCCCTTTTGCACCGGGCCCTACAATAAGCAGTTTGCGGCCGTCGGCTTCGGCGCGCTTTTCAAGAGCCTCGCGCAGTCCCAAAACAAGAGGGTCTTCGTTTCCGGCCACCACCAGGGCGATGTCGTGGTCGACGACGGCTTTATACACGGCGTCGAAGTCGGTGGGCTTGAGCGGCAGGTTTGTGCCGTAGGCCTCTGTTCCGGCATTGCCCGGAGCTATGAAGAATTTGCCCATCAGCGGGCTTTGGCTGAGTTTCCATGCTATTGCGGCTTCTCTGCCGCCGCTGCCCAAAAGCAGCACGTTTATACGGTCGGTCATTGTTGGTCGGCGTTATTTGATTGATCGTTCTGCTGGTCTTTTTTGCGTGTTCGCCACATGGGGCGGTTGAGCACGATTTCTTTGTCGGCCGGGATTGAAGGCTGACGTCCGAGGCGGTCGAGCCTCAGCGGACGTCGTTCTTTGGGCGCATCGGCATCGTGCTCTCCGTCGCGGCGGCGTTCGGGCCTGTCATCGTCGAAGCGGCGCTTGGGGGGGCGCTCGTCGAAATTGCGTCGGCGTGGGCGGTCTTCTTCGCGCCCTTTGCCGAAGGGTCTGCGTTCGCGACCGTCATCTTTACGGCGCTCCGGCCTGTCGTTTCGGCTGAAACGGTTGTTTTTAGGACGCTCTTCGCGGCGTTCTTCTTTGATTGCGCCGCCACGAGCACGGAAATCGGCCTTCTTGCCTTCGAAAATCACATATTCTCTCAGTTCACAGTCGAGGCCGCCGTTGTTCACGGCAAACTTCTGCGACGGCGCAAGCCCGATTTCATGGAAGTATACATCTTCGTAACCGATAATCCAGGCGTGGTAGCCCATGAAGACATGTTTCAAGGTTTTGCCTATGGTGTTGTACAGGGCGTTCATGTCGTCAGAGCCTATGCGTTTGCCGTAAGGCGGATTGGTGACGAGCACCCCGGCAGGCTGCGGCGCCTCGCTCCATTGGGCTATGCTGCGGACGTCGAATGTAATATAGCGTTCTACGCCAGCGTTCTTGGCGTTTTCGCGTGCTATGGCAATGGCACGCGGCGAAATGTCGGTAGCCGTGATGGACACCTCGACGGCGCGCTCGCCGCTGTCGTCGTTGTAAATCTCGTCTAAAAGTTCTGCGTTGAAGTCGGGCCAATTCTCGAAAGCGAAATGCTGGCGGTATACGCCGGGGTTGATGCCAGCGGCTATCATTGCGGCTTCGATGGCGAAAGTACCCGAGCCGCACATGGGGTCGACGAACGGTGTCTCGCCGCGCCAGCCTGTCATGAGGATGATGCCGGCGGCAAGCACTTCGTTGATTGGAGCTTCGGTCTGGGCGCGGCGCCAGCCACGTTTGTGAAGCGACTCGCCCGACGAATCGAGCGACAGAGTGACATTGCGGCCCGATATGTGCACATTGAACATTATGTCGGCACCGTCGAGGCGGACGCGCGGACGCTTGTCGTCGCCGAGATGGTCGCGGAACCAATCGACAATGCCGTCTTTGACACGATAGGTGACAAACTGCGAATGGCGGAACTCGTCGCTGAAAGCGACCGTATCGATGGCGAAGGTCTGGTTTACATCCATCAGCGTGCTCCAGTCGAACTCTTTTATTTTGCCGTAAAGCTCGTCAGGGTCTGAGGCTTCGAAGCTGTAGAAAGGTTTAAGTATTCTCAGTGCCGTACGGCAGCACATGTTGGCCTTGTAGAGCATTGCGAGGTCGCCCGTAAACGACACCATGCGTTTGCCCGGCGTGACGTTGCCGGCGCCAAGTCCCCGCAGTTCTTCGGCCAGAACGTCTTCCAGGCCCTGGAAGGTCTTGGCCACCATTTCAAATTCGGTGTTCATAGAAGTCAATGTTTGCTGATGCAAAGATAGTCAAAAATATGGAGATTTGACCGTAGCTCGTACAAACAAATGATAACAGCCGACCGTTTTATTATTTAAAACGATAGCATTATGGACGACAGATTGACTTACCAAGAAAAGAAGGAGCTTCCCGACAGCGTTTTCGGGCTTCCAGAACGCCGCGAATACCCCATGCCTGACGCAGCACATGTGCGTGCCGCAGAGGCATATTTCCGTTACTGCCCTGAAGACCTCAAACCGAAGCTCGCACGGGCCATCCTTGCACGGGCCAAGGAGTTTGGAGTAGATGTTTCTTCGCCGACGGTATTGGATTATGCGGCACAATAAGTGATTCTATAAAAAATTTACATGTGATGTAATAATCATGGGGGTTGGGGCGTCATATAATCAAAACGTCTACAATCTCGATGATAATCACATTACGCAACGTCAACAAGACTTATCCGGGCATCGTGCCGCTTCATGTTCTCAAGGATATAAATCTTGAGATAGAGCGTGGCGAGCTGGTGTCTATAATGGGAGCCTCGGGTTCGGGAAAGTCTACCCTTCTCAATATTCTCGGCATACTCGACAACTATGACAGCGGCGAGTATCTGCTCGACGGTGTCCTAATCCGCGACCTCGGCGAAAACCGCGCGGCATGGCTACGTAACCGTATGATAGGTTTCGTTTTCCAGTCGTTCAACCTCATAAACTATAAAAACGCGCTCGAAAATGTAGCTCTTCCGCTGTTCTACCAAGGGGTAGGGCGCCGCAAGCGCAACGCAATGGCAATGGAGCAGCTCGAGCGCATGGGCCTTGCAGACCGTGCCCACCATCTGCCCGGTGAACTGTCGGGCGGACAGAAACAGCGTGTGGCGATTGCACGCGCGTTGGTGACGAACCCGTCGATAATACTTGCCGATGAACCTACCGGGGCATTGGACTCGCATACGTCGAAAGAAGTAATGGATGTTTTCCGGCGGCTCAATGCCGAGGGCATGACGATTGTAATCGTGACACACGACCCCGGTGTGGGAGCGGCCACAAACCGTATAATCCGTATCGTCGACGGACAAATCACTCCCGAGAATGCTTGACCTACTCCGCGAAATAGCACAGACATTGCGCAACAACCGTCTGCGTACAATGCTGACGGGCATAGCGGTGGCATGGGGCATTTTCATGCTCATAGTGCTGCTCGGAGCCGCCAGGGGCGTGGTGAACTCTTTCCACGCCAATGTCGACGAGAGTTCGGCCAACACCATAAACATATGGGGCGGTGTGACTTCGGAGCCTTATAAGGGCTACAAGGACGGCCGTTGGATACAGCTCAAGGGTGACGATGCCGGAGCGATTATGAAAGATAACGGCAATGTGAGTTCTGTTGCCGCATATGCCTCGGTAGATACGGCGAAAATCATCACGGCACGCGACTATCTCAACGACGGCTTCAGGGCCGTCTATCCTGAAGCCGCAAAATCGGGAAAAGTCGACATGGCCTACGGCCGGTTTATAAATTACCGTGACATAAGCGAACAGCGGCGCGTGATGGTGCTCCATGAAAAAAACGCCCGTCTGCTTTTCGGCGACGAAACTAAAGCCGTAGGCAACACGGTCAGCTCGATGGGGCTTGCATGGACAGTCGTGGGCGTTTACCGACACCGTTGGCGCTCGCAGAGCTATGCTCCATACACCACCTATAAAGCCATAACGGGCAACAACGACAATGCCGAAGAACTTATGGTGACCGTCGAAGGCATGCGAACAGAAGCCGACGGCGAAAAAGCCGAAGCCGGCATATTTAAATCGCTTGCCCGGCAACACCAATTTTCGCCGACCGACAAAAACGCATTGTGGACGTGGAACAAATTCACGTCATATCTCCGCAACGTGGCGGCATTCGGCTATCTCGACCTTGCCGTATGGGTGATAGGCATATTCACCCTTCTGTCGGGCATCGTAGGTGTGAGCAATATCATGTTCGTGTCGGTGCGAGAGCGCACGCACGAAATAGGCATCCGTCGCGCGATAGGAGCCAAACCGTCGGCGATACTCACTCAGGTTCTTGCCGAAAGTGTGGCTATCACGGCATTGTTCGGATATATAGGCATAGTGGCCGGAACGGCCATACTACAGCTTGTCGACATGATGATGGGCGACGTTGAGGGTTTCAAGAACCCCACGGTCGACATTGCGATAGCGCAGAAGGTTACGGCTGCCCTTATTTTGTCCGGCGCCTTCGCCGGTCTGTTTCCGGCCTTGAAGGCAATTAAAGTTAAACCCGTAGAAGCACTCCGAGACGAATGAAACCGGCTATATTCGACATCGAAAACTGGCGTGAGATAGTGGCTACGCTTGCACGCAACAAGACAAGGACCTTCCTAACGGCCTTCGGCATATTCTGGGGCACGGCGATGCTTGCGATGCTGTGGGGCGGTGCAAGGGGCTTCGAGGGAATGATGCGGCGCAACTTCGCCGGCCTTGCGACAAACCTCGGTGCTACTTACCCGGGCGTGCGTTCGGTGTCGTACAAAGGCTTCAATAAAGGCTCTCGTTGGAACATGACTGTACAAGACCTCGAAAAAATACGGCGTCTCGCTCCGGCGATAGAGTTTTCGTCGGAAGTCAATTCACGCTATGCTACGGCGGCCTACGGTACAAAGACAAAGAACGGCAACGTTCTTGGGGTGGAAGGCGACTATGCCAAAATAATGACGCCGGTGCTTTCAGAAGGCCGTTTCATCAACGCTTCTGACGTAGCAGGCTCGCGTAAAGTCGTGGTAATAGGCCGTAACCGTGCCACCGACCTCTTCGGCGCGGAATCGCCTCTCGGAAAATATATAAGCCTTAACGGGATATATTTCCGCTGCATAGGCGTTGCCGGGCAAATTTCGGAGGCAAGCATAGCCGGACGCATAGACGATAGTTTCATTCTGCCGTCCTCTACGATGAGAAGGGCATTTAATTGGGGCAACACCGTGGGCTTTCTCGTGTATACGGCGCCGCATGGCAAAAGCCCGGCGGACAACGAAGCCGTGATAAGGCGCATACTGTCGTCGGCACATTCGCTCCATCCCACCGATGAACGTGCGGTGGGTTTTATGGACGCATCAGAAATGTTCAGCACGATAGACGGCCTTTTCCTCGGCCTGACACTCTTGGCGTTTTTCGTCGGCTTAGGCTCGCTTATGGCCGGCGTGATAGGAGTAGGCAATATAATGTGGATTATAGTGAAGGAGCGCACGCACGAGTTCGGCGTCCGTCGCGCCATAGGCGCGCGGCCTCTAGACATCACCGTTCAGGTGCTGTCGGAAAGCGTTGTGCTGACCTTGGTGGCCGGAACCGCCGGGGTATGCTTTGCGGCCTTGGTGCTCGGAATCGCCGACAAGATGACCGTCGACCCCGTACTCGGCAATGCCGGCTTTGAGCTGCCGTTCGCTACGGCAATAGGCATTGTGCTTACGTTCTTCGTCCTCGGCTCTGCCGCCGGAACACTTCCGGCAGCCAAGGCCATGCGCATAAAACCAATCGAAGCGATACGCGACAAGTAGAAAAACATATTATATGACATAGCAATGAAAAAGGTATTCCGCATCATCATCTGGGTACTCGTGGCCGCAGTCTTTATCGGCACTTTCGTCTTCCTATACAATAATTCAAAGAGCAAGGAGACACTCTACGGCACGGTGAAGCCCGAAAAAGCGACGATAGAGCGCACGACAGTACTGACGGGTAAAATCGAGCCTCGCGACGAAATCGAGATAAAGCCTCAGATTTCAGGCATCATAAGCGAAATAGCGGTCGAGGCCGGAGACTTTGTCCGCGAAGGCGACGTAATAGCAAAGATAAAGGTCATTCCCGAAGCTTCTCAGCTGTCGTCGGCGCAGAGCCGCATAAACAATGCCGAGATAGAATTAGAAGACGCATCGGCCAAATACAAGCGCGACAAGGCACTTTACGAGAAAAAGGTGATTTCGCGCGAGGAATACGAGACTTCGGAAAAAACATGGCAGAAAGCCCAAGAAGAACTCGACGCGGCACGCGACGCGTATAAAATTGTGAGCGAAGGCGTCTCGCAGTACAATGCCTCGCAAAGCAACACCCTGGTGCGTGCGACCATCACAGGCCTGGTGCTCGACGTGCCCGTAAAGGTAGGTTCGTCGGTGATACAGGCCAACACCATGAACGACGGCACTACGATAGCCACGGTCGCCGACATGAACAAGCTCATTTTCAGGGGCAATGTCGACGAGACCGAAGTGGGGCTTTTGAAAGTTGGAATGCCGATGTCGATTTCAATAGGCGCGATGCCCGAAATGTCGCCCTCGGCCATCATCGAATACATTTCTCCGAAAGGCAATGACCAATCGGGAGCCAACTCTTTCGAAATCAAAGCGGCACTCAACATCGACAACTCCGAAGGTCTTCGTTCTGGCTACAGCGCAAACGCAACAGTGTGCCTTGCGAAGGCTGAGGATGTGCTTTCGTTACCCGAATCGGTAATAACATTCAACGGTGACAGCACATTCGTGTTCGTGCAGACCGACAGCCTGCCAAAGCCCGTCTATGAACAACGTCCGGTGACAACGGGCATGAGCGACGGCATCAAAATAGAAATAAAGGAGGGCATAGACTCCACCGCCATCGTCCGTGGCGCTCCGATAAACCAATAAGAGTCACTGACATGAAAGCAACATTGACATTGGCTTTGTGCCTTGCCGGGGCGTGTTTTGCCGCCGATGCCACCGTCTGGAGCCTCGACTCCTGTGTGGCCTATGCCATTGAGAACAACATCGACGTGCGCCGCCAACGCCTCAACGCGATGCAGGGCGAACTCGAAGTGACGGAGGCCAAAGACCGTTTTCTACCCAATCTCAGCGGATATGCCTCACAGAGCTTCAATTTCGGCCGCGGACTTACCGCCGACAACACCTATGCCAACCGTAACACCTCGTCGTTCTCTGTCGGCGCGCAGCTGTCGCTGCCGCTCTTCCAGGGTCTTAGGGCGGTAAGGGGTCTGAAATATTCGCGCACAGCCCTGAGCGCCATGTTGGAGCGAGTAGAAGAGGCCAAAGACAACGTTACGCTGAACGTAATCAGCCAGTATCTACAGGCGTTATATGCGCGAGAGATACTGCAGGTTGCACGAATACAGCTCGACATCTCAAAGAATGAGATGGAGCGCCGCAACGCTCTGCTCGAAGCCGGCAAAATAGCCGAACTCGACATATACGAGGCTCGCGCCCAAGTCAGCCGTGACGAACTGTCGGTTGTCAATGCGGCCAACGACAGCACCGTAGCGCTACTCGACCTTGTGCAGATGCTGAACCTGACCGACGCCGATGGCTTCGACATCGAGCCGCTTGCCGACGGCATGATGCCGCTGCTCTCACCCGACGAGGTATTCGCAAACGCCATGCGCAACAACCACGGCATCAGGGCCGGCCGCATCGAGGCCGAAGCCGCCGAACATAATGTGCTTGTTGCAAGGTCGGGATATATCCCTACATTGTCGTTCAGCGCCGGCATAGGCACGAACTACTACAAGACATCGGGCTTCACCAACGAGGGCTTCGGCATGCAGATGCGCCACAACTTCGCCAAATCTATCGGCTTTTCGCTGTCGGTGCCGGTTTTCGACGCATTCTCGACACGCAACAGCGTGCGCCGGGCACGGCTTCAGCAGGCAAGCGTGGCATTGCAGCTCGACGACGCGCGCATGACACTGCATAAGGCAATCACGCAGGCATATACCCAGGCGCTCGGAGCACATAAAAAGCTCGACGCATCCCGACAGACCGTAGAATCGACGGCGGCGGCGTTCGATGCCATGCAGGTAAAGTACGACAACGGGCGTGCCAACGCCACCGAGTACGAAAAAGCGAAGTCGGACTATGCCTCGGCGCTTGCCGAAGCCGTGCAAGCCAAGTACGAGGCAATACTGCGCACGCGCATACTCAATTTCTACAACAAGCAATAGGGAGCTGTCTGTCTTTTCAATTTTTTAACATCGGAAAAAACTTCTAAAGTGTTATTTTTGTGATGAAAAAAGTTTCAAAAGACATGACTGACATAAATCTGAACGACATCCATAGTCCTGCCGACATACGGCATTTCGACCTTGACGGTCTCAAATCGCTTGCCGCCGAAATGAGGTCGGCGCTTATGCGTCGCCTCTCGGCACGCGGCGGCCACGTAGGCCCGAATCTCGGCATGGTAGAGGCCACAATAGCACTGCATTATGTGTTCGACACGCCGACCGACAAAATCGTATTCGACGTGTCGCACCAATCCTACCCACATAAGATGCTTACGGGGCGCATGCAGGCATACACCGACCCTGCGCATTACGGCGATGTGACGGGCTTTACCGACCCCAAAGAAAACCCCGACTATGACCTTTTTTCGATAGGGCACACTTCTACAGCCTTGGCTCTCGCCTCGGGCCTTGCGAAAGCACGTGACATCGAAGGCCGCACGGAGAATGTCATCGCCGTTGTAGGCGACGGTTCGCTTGGCGGCGGCGAAGCTCTCGAAGGGCTCAACTACGGCGCCACCCTCGGCACTAACTTCATAGTCGTGATAAACGACAACGACATGAGCATCGCCGAAAACCACGGTGGCCTATACGCCGACCTCAGACTGCTCAGAAACACTAACGGCACGGCCGAACCGAACTTTTTCCGCGCCATGGGCTACGGGTATATGTATGTGCCCTACGGCAACGACATGGCATCGCTCGTCAAGGCGTTCAAAAGCGTAAAAGGCATAGGTCACCCGGTGGTGGTGCACATAAACACGATGAAAGGGATGGGTCTTGCGGTTGCCGAAGCCGACAAAGAGGCATTCCACTATACAGGGCCTTTCGACCTTGCCAGCGGCTCTCCGCTCAAAGCGGCACCGGCAGGAGATGAGCCTCGGCAATACACCGACATCTTTGCGCTGCATATGCTCGAACGCATGCGTACGGACAATCGCGTTGCAGTGCTGACGGCAGGCACACCCGGCGCCGTGGGTTTCTATCCGGCGCGCCGCAAAGAAGCCGGGCACCGCTTCATCGATGTCGGCATTGCCGAGCAGATGGCCGTGGGCATGACTGCCGGTCTTGCAAAAGGCGGCATACGCCCGGTATTCGCGGTAGTATCGTCGTTCATGCAACGCGCCTACGACCAGGTGAGCCAAGACGTGGCCATCAACCGCATGCCGTCGGTATTCGTGATATTCCATACCGGCGTGTTCGCCATGAACGACGAAACGCATCTCGGATTCTTCGACATTGCCATGCTGAGCAATATTCCGGGCGTGAACTTCCTTGCACCGACTTCAAAACAGGAATATCTGGCAATGCTGGACTGGGCCGTGAAACAGACTGCGCAGCCCGTAGTTGTGCGCACGCCGGGCGGAGCAGCCGTCGATGACCTCCAGCGCGAGATACTCAGCGACTATTCCGCCCCCGAATATGAGATTGCGCGACATGGCAGCCGCATAGCCCTTATCGGCGCCGGCAATTTCTTCTACCGCATGGCGGATGCCGCCGACATTCTTGAGAAAGAGGGCTTTCAGCCCACACTTATAAATCCGCGCTGCCTGTCGTCGCTCGACACCGCCGCTCTCGATGCCTTGAAAGATTATGATGCCGTCATTACGGCAGAGGACGGTATCATCGACGGCGGTTTCGGGCAGAAAGTTGCGGCATACCTTAGCCGCTACGGCACTAAAGTGCATTGCCTCGGCCTGCCGAAAGAGTTCCCCAACGAATATGCCGCAGCCGATGTGGTAAAAGCCTGCGGACTTGAACCGCAGCAGATTGCCACCCTTGCCAAATCGGCACTGTGAACATTCACGCGCCACAGGGCGTTATCCATACAAAGGCAATATCGAGCCGGGGATAGAAATCCCTCTCCTTGACAGCCGAAAGCGTGGCTGAAATCGCCGCCGCTCATTATTGCCCGGAAACGCATGGACACCTTCCACCACCGCCGCCGCCCGTGTAACGTACGAACACGGGCGGCGGCTGTGGTGGTGCTATCGGCAAAGTTTTTAACTAATTTACAACACAAAAATAGCAAAACTTGCCGATATCGGCAAGTTTTATGCGTTGCGTTTTGCGGCGGTATCGAGATAGAGCTGTGCTTCGGGGCCGAGATTGAATATGAGGTCGAGCACAGAGAGTCCGCCGATAAAGCCGAGGCTGTCGCCGCGCACTTGCCAATAAAACGGTAGAGGCTGTCCTACGACGTGGTCATATGAAGCGGCTTCGGGGGCGACTCGTTGTGGCGGCATGGCAAGGATACCGCGCACCATGGCGTCGGAGCGGAGACATAGTTCGGTTACGCTTATGGGTTCGGGCGAGAACAGCGGCCTGAGTCTGTCAATGTAGAACTCGAAGAAGGGTGTGCGGCCGTAGGCCGATTCGAGCGCCGTAGGCATGGTCTCCCACCAGCGCCCGTGGTCTGACACGGTGCATTGCCGCCATAATGTTGCGCCGGCAGGACGGCTTACGGGAACCGTTAGCCTGAGAAGTCCGCGGGTGTCGGCTATGTCGTAGCGGTGGGTGCCTTTGTCGGATTTGTCGTAGCGTATACCGGTTGCGATGGCGGCGTCGGGGTGGCGCCAAGCCGCCACATAGTAGGCGATAGTTCCGAATAGCCTTGGGGGGAGCAGCATTGCTCAGCGTTTGTCGGGGTTGGGACAGCGCAGGATACGGTCGAAGCGTATTTTGCCGTCGAAGAGTCCGCGCTCACGGTCGAACGAAGCCAAAATAATCATCGGAGTGCCTATTATGTGGTCTTCAGGGACAAAGCCCCAAAAACGCGAGTCCTGCGAGTTGTCGCGGTTGTCGCCCATCATCCAATAGTAGTCCATGCCGAAAGTATATGTATCGGCAGGCTTACCGTCAAGCATCACTTTGCCGGTGGCGTTGTCGAAGTATGCGTCGCTGTGGCCTTCGTAGTTGCGGATGCAGCGTTGGTAGATGGTCCAGTTTTCGGGCGTAAGCTCGATGGTGGTGCCTTTGGCCGGCATCAGTAGGCCGTCGGCGCCGCCGTAGTCCGACAATGTCCAGTCGCCGTCTTCGCCGAATGGGAATACCATGCTGTTGAGGGCGTTGCCATAGAAATAGGGTGCGACATGGTTGAACTTGGCAGAAGCGAGCAGGCGTCCGTTATGTTTCATCTTTTCGAGCATGTCGGCCGTCAGGGGGGCAAGGTAAGCCGGCGACGATGCCGGTGCCGTGCCCAGGAACGGCTGTATGTTGGCACGCGAGGCCGAACCCGGCTCGAACATCGACAGGTCGCTTTGGGCGATGCCGAGTTCGCGTATGTCATCGTCGGTGAGCGGCGACGAGGTGGCGAACAGGTAGTTGAACTGCACGTGTTCGGGGAAGGGACGCGCTTCGCCGTCGATATACAGGGTGTCGTTGACTATCTTCAGGCGCTGTCCGGGCAAAGCCACGGAACGCTTGACAAAGTTTTGGCGACGGTCAACGGGGCGATAGATTATTTCGCCGAATTGTGCCTTGTCGGCATGCACTGCTTCACGGCCGTATTGCTTGACAAGAAGGTCGTAATACTGCGGTGTCTCTTCGTAACGCGAAGCCACGGTGTCGCCGGCCGGGAAGTTGAATACCACAATATCGCCCTCTTCGACGTTTCTCAGGCCTTTTAGCCTGCGGTATTTTACAGAGGGTTTGTCGAGATAGGACTTGTGTCCCATGAACGAGTTGTGGACCAAGGGGAAGTGCACGGGCGTCATTGGCACGCGAGGGCCGTAGACGAACTTGTTCACCCACAGATAGTCGCCAGTCAGAAGGGTCTTTTCGAGGGAGCTTGACGGTATCTGATAGTTCTGTCCCACGAAGGAGAATACGAAGTAGACCAACACTAAAGCATAGACAATCGCGTCGACCCAGCTCATGATGCTGCGCGTTGTCTTCGACTTGCTTTTCTTCCACCAGGTGAAAGGTATGTAGCCGGTTATATAGATGTCGAACAGAAGAAGTTCGAAAACGGCGAGCCACCATGTGCGCATCCATACCACCCAAAGTAGAAAGATTACGGATACGAGGCCGAAGCGGAGCCATCGCGTGGTCTTGATTTCTTTTATGCGTCGGCGGAAGTCGTCGGCGAAGCCCGGTTTTGTGTCGGTCATTGTGTTGTAGTGTAAGGAGTAAGAAGCTTTTTATCAGTCGCCCATGGTGCGGAGCAGTTCGTCGTTGTCGCGAGTGCGCTCCATGCGGTCTTTTATGAACTCCATCGCCTCGATAGAGTTGCGGTCGGAGAGGAAACGGCGAAGTATCCACATGCGGTTGAGTGTTTCGCTGCGCAGAAGCAAGTCGTCGCGACGTGTGCTCGATGCCATGATGTCGACGGCCGGGAAGATGCGTTTGTTCGACAGTTTGCGGTCGAGCTGCAGCTCCATATTGCCGGTGCCCTTGAATTCTTCAAAGATGACTTCGTCCATTTTCGAGCTTGTTTCTGTGAGGGCTGTTGCGATAATGGTGAGGGAGCCGCCGCCTTCGATGTTTCGTGCGGCACCGAAGAAGCGTTTGGGCTTCTGCAGTGCATTTGCGTCGACACCGCCCGAGAGTATCTTGCCCGAAGCCGGGGCGCATGTGTTGTATGCGCGAGCCAGACGAGTGATTGAATCGAGGAGTATCACGACGTCGTGTCCGCATTCTACCATGCGTTTTGCTTTGTCGAGCACTATCGAGGCTATTTTTACGTGTCTGTCGGCAGGCTCGTCGAATGTCGATGCGATAACCTCGGCATTGACCGAACGCTGCATGTCGGTGACTTCTTCGGGGCGTTCGTCGATGAGCAAAATCATGATGTAGGTTTCGGGGTGGTTCTCGGCGATGGCATTGGCGATGTCCTTCAGGAGAAGAGTCTTACCTGTCTTAGGGGGTGCCACGATAAGACCGCGCTGGCCTTTGCCGATGGGGGCGAACATGTCGACGACGCGTGTCGACAGCGTGCATGAGCGTATGCCGCCGGTGAGGTTGAATTTCTCGTCGGGGAACAAGGGGGTAAGATGCTCGAAGGCGACACGGTCGCGAATGAACTCGAGCGAGCGTCCGTTAACGCGGCGCACGTCGGTGAGGGGGAAGTATTTTTCGCCTTCTTTGGGGGCGCGTATCGTTGCCTCGACGACGTCGCCCTGACGCAGACCATAAGCCTTGATTTGGGGCATGGTGACGTAGACGTCGTCGGGCGAGGAGAGGTAGTTGAAGTCGGCCGAGCGCAGGAAACCGTAGCCTTCGGGAACGATTTCGAGCACGCCGGTGGCTTCGAGTATGCCGTCGAAGTCGTATCGCGGCATGCGCGGCTGCTGCTGTTGTAGGTTCTGCTGCCGGTTCTTCTTGTTCTTTTTTCCTTGTCCGGGTTGGTTCTGCTGTTGTTGCCCCTGGCTGTTAGGCTCGGCGAGGACTATAGGGCCGGCCTGTGGCTGAGGAACTGCCTGACGCGGCATCTTTGCGGCTTCTTCTTTTTCGCGCTGGCTCCGGGGGACGAATTTGCGTCCTTCGCTGCGAGGGAAGAATGCACTTAGAGAGCTGTCTTTGCTCGGCATGAAGTTCCGTTTGGGCTGCTGAGGCGCTCCTTCTTCTGTCGATGCCGAGGTGCTTTCTGCGGTTGCGGATTGCTGCTCCGGCTCTTTTTGCCCTTCAGCTACCGGAGCATCGGCTACGGGCTGTTCGGCTTCCTTTTTTTCTTGTTTGGCTTCTTGAGCCGGTGCTTGAGTTTCTTCTTTTGCCGGAGCCGTCTCTTTAGCTACGGAAGGTTCCTGTTCGGGAGTCTGCACCTTTTTGGGACGTCCGCGGCGCTTTTTCACCGGAGCCGGTTGCTCCTGTCCGTCGGGCGTTTTTTCGGAGTTTGCGGTATCGACAGCCTGCGCGGCCGGGGTCTCGGCCGCATCGGTGGCAGTCTGAGACGACGGTTCTTCGGCATCTTTCTTTTTTCGTGTGCGTTTTTTTTGCTTTTCTTCGCCGTTGGCGTCAGCAGCTTTAGCTCGCCGGCGCTTGTCGGCATTTGCTGCGGCACCCGTCTCGGCCTGATGGTCGAGGATGCGGTATACGAGGTTTTCTTTTTCGGATGTGTCGATTTTCTTCAGACCCATGCCTTCGGCAACAGCCTTAAGCTCGGCGTCTGACATCTCGTTTAGTGCTGAGATTGTGTACATTATATTGTAAAAAGGTCAATAAGGGGGCACCATCGGGCATACGCCTTCGCTAAGGTGCGCTCATTATGATATTTATTTTTTTCGGGAGGGGATGAATATCGGTTGTTGCCGTGGGCATAGAAAGACCGCAGGCGGCAACTTCAGCCGCGAATGGCAACAGACGTTTATGTTTCTATGGGTTTGCGGCAGGGCAGCCACAGCTCTACCGACGTGCAAAGGTACTACTTTTATTTCATTAAACAAAATTCGGCGCGGGGAGGTTCGCGGTTTTTCATATATCGGGAAAAGCCGAAAATTGGCTCTTTCATATGGAAATAGCCCCACCAATAACATTTTTTTCGTATCTTTACGCCCGATTTACAACGCGCCATGGAGATGACGCCGTAAATCAGACTTTTTTACAAAAGGTGTTATTGAAATTTTATCTTCTAAAGTCAAACTTCGCAACTTTGAATTTCCACGGAGATAAGGTTGGCAATAGCATCTGCATCGGTTGCTTATACCCTGCCGAGTTCGGCAGCTTATATAGCACAATCGGTGTGGGGCTATTGTTTTATCCGTGGAAAAGGTAATGCGAAGACCTGACTTTAGGATAAGACAAGATACAATCCTCACACCTTTTTTATGTACAAACGTAAAATGTTTCGTCGGAGGATGAGAAACACCAAAATCAATTATGAATCCCATAGATTTTTCAGACCTGGTTTCCAACAAAAATGGACAGAACTGTAGGGTCGAGACAAGCACGTGTGTCTATAACGGCGTTTATCTTCGCCAAGGCACAGAAGGCGGTCTACAGATAGGGATACAACCCACGGGAGAAAGAGCCATCCTATGCAACATCCCGACAAACATATCCTCAATACACTAAAATCTTACTTAAGCAGAAAAACAACATGAAACAATACATACTCCGAGCGTTGTCACTGACGCTCCTGCTCTCCATCACTCTCCATGACGCCTACGGTTTCGAATCTGAAGGCCTCTACTATAACATCTTGTCAGAAGAAGACAGGACGGTTGCCGTTGTATGCCCGATAGACTATACCCACAAATATCAGTACGACTATATTGAAGGAAATATAGAAATCCCATCAAGAGTAATATATGAAAGTAAAACATATCGCGTGACTGAAATCGGTTACAAAGCTTTCCGTGAATGCCGTAGGTTGACTTCCGTTACCATTCCCAACTCGGTGGCTAAAATCGGTGATGAAGCTTTCCAAGGCTGCTTCGGATTGACATCTGTGACCATCCCAAACTCGGTGACCAAACTCGGTGTTGATGCTTTCCGTACCTGCTTCATGTTGACTTCCGTTACCATCCCAAACTCGGTAACTTCAATCGGTGAAGGCTCTTTCCGTTTCTGCTCCGGGTTGACTTCCGTTACCATATCGAACTCCGTTACTTCAATCGGAGACCATGCTTTCAGCTACTGTTCCGGACTGACTTCCGTTACCATCCCTAACTCGGTAATTTCAATCGGTGAATATGCTTTCTCCTACTGCTTAGGGCTGACTTCCGTTACCATCCCTAACTCGGTAATTTCAATCGGTGAATATGCTTTCGACGGCTGCTCCGGGTTGGCAAGCATACATGTTGATAATGATAATAAATCATACGGCTCTATTAATGGTGTTTTATACAATAAAGATATTACCACGTTGCTTCTATGTCCGATGGCGAAAGAATATGTAGAGATTCCGAACTCTGTGACTTCAATCGGTGAAAGTGCTTTCAGCGGCTACTCCAGGCTGACTTCTATATATTGCCATGCCATTACACCGCCAAGTGGTGACAATAGTGTCTTTGGCGAAACGACATTAAAAGAATGTAAACTGTATGTGCCGACAGGATGCCTGTCTGTTTACGAATCTGTAGACCCTTGGCGCAACTTCTGGAACATCGAGGAGATGGATTTCAGCGGCATCGATGAAGCGGTTGTCGGTAATGGCAAGCCGCGGATATCGGTCGTAAATGGCATTATCCACATCGGCAACGCTGACGACAAGGTCTTGGTTGAAGTGTTCGATATATCAGGCAAGAAGGTCTTCCGCGACTATGGCAGCACGGTTTCAGGTCTTGCCAAAGGCATGTATATCGTGAAGGTCAAATCTGATGTGGTGAAAGTCCAACTATGAATTTCCTTTCAGCCCGGGTTATATCGATTCAATATCCAAATGTGCTACAGCGTAACGCAATAGCTGCGTTTAGGCGCGATGTATCGCACCGCCCATAGTGGTGCTTCATTCTGTCGAAATTGTATGCCCATGGCAAGCACACCAAAAGGCGTGCTTGCCATGGGCTATTGTTATTGTGCCACTCTGTGGCAATGACACCTCTAACGAGGTTTTGAAAAATTTATATCTCATGCACCGACATTTCGGCTTGTGCCCTATTTTTGCCTCTCTATGCGTCTTTTTCCAAATCGAACTGCTCGCTAATTATTCAAGTCTTCCGACCACTAATACCCGACGGGGTTTGAAAATCTGTAGAACTCTTTTTGATAAAGCCCACATATTTCCATTGAAATCTTAGAGTATGTTTGAACTTAAGTAACTCACAAAAATTAGTTTATAATAAATTTATATCAAGTAACCCTATGAGTTAATGCTTATTTGTTTGTCTTATGGACGAGACAAAATTGGGGCTTTTATGTCTTGTGCGCGAGACAAAAATCATCTTTCTACCGTTTTTTGACGGTTGCGCCGAGGGCGAGAAGGGAAATCGATGCCGGGTGGGTGCCGCCGAGGGCTGTTGCGAGGACGGCTTCGTTCATCGACGAGCCTGTGGTGATGATGTCGTCGACGACGGCTACATTGAGGCCGTCGAGTTCGTCGCCTCGACACAATGCGAAGCAGCCGCGGATGTTCTCTGCCCTGCGGCTGTCGGAGAGCCGAGTCTGCGTGCCGTGGTTGCGGACGGCGACGAGGTTGTCGCCCACGGCAGCGCCGATGGCGTCGGCAATGCCGCGTGCTATTTCTTCGCTTTGGTTATATCCCCGGCGCAATTTTTTGCTTATGTGCATGGGCATGGGGAGCAGTACGTCGATGTCGGACACGTGGAAACCGTTTGCTTCGGGCGCAAGAGACATGAGATATTTGCCGAAGAGGGTGCCGAGCATCACGGCCAACTGTGGCCGGTCGTGGTATTTGGTGTCGCGTATGAGAGCGGCATATGCGTCGTCGGGATCGTAACGGAACCATGCCCTCACCATGCCGGTGCGGAAAGGGGCGTTCACGAGCGCAGCCCGGTTGGCAAGGAGTTCGTGTCCGCTTTCGCTACAGAAGGGCATCGTGATGGCGCACCGAGGGCAAATGGCTTCGTGCGGCGCGGTAATGCGTCGGCATACGGGGCATCGGCACGGGGCGATGTAGCCGTCGACAAAATCTTTAAAGAACTTTGCAATAGAACTCACGGTGTTGTGTGTATGGCAAATATTTGGTACTTTTGGCTTCGCCTTAAATACTATCGCTCGGCAATGCCAAAATAAATTTTGCATTGCCCTCGCTTATTCGTATTTTTGCTCTATGATACTCTCAAGCATTTTCAATACGGTCGAGTTTTACGTCATCACGGCATTCATTGCGGCAGCCGTTGTGGGAGCGTCGGCAATGCCATCGCGCAAAGGCGCCGCACGCACGTTTCTGTTTTCGGGTACCTTATGGCCGTCGGACGAGCCTTCACAGCCGTGTATCGTGGCGAGAGTATCAGACTCCGGCGAACTTGAAATCCAACGGTTCGGGCTTGAAGGGTTGTATATGGACGGAGCCTACAGCCTTGCGGTGACTATAATAGGCTTCGACGTGACGATAGAGGAGAGACTTACGCCAGGTGGACGCCGGAGTTCCGAGGCCGCAGCGGGTGCAACTGCTATTCTCGACTGTTTCGGTGCCGAGCGCTACCATTTCAACTACCGAAGCGAGGCTACGGGGCGAAGTGCTGCCTTTTCGCTCAACATAAGGCCGGGGAACCGCATCGAACGCATCCTGTCGTGACAAAATCAACCTGCAAAGGCCTTGAGGCAGTAGGTTGAAATCTGCACGTAGATGAGGATGCCTACGATGTCGTTTGAAATCTGTATGAACGGGCCTGTAGCAAGTGCCGGGTTTATATGGAGCTTTTCGAGGGTTAGGGGCACGACGGTGCCCAAAATCGACGCGAACATGACAACGGTGAACAGCGATATGGCTACCGACACTGTGACGGCCAGCTCTGTGGGCATCACCAAAAGATTGTAGACAAGTACCACGGCGGTTATGACCGTTGCGTTTAGCAAGCCTATGAGTATCTCTTTGACGAGCTGCGATGCGAAGTTCTTGATGTCGAGCGAGCCGTTTGCAAGGCCTTGTACCACAATGGCCGAAGCCTGCACACCGACGTTGCCGCCGGTGCCGCCTATTATGGGGATGAAGAGGGCCAGGGCCGTAACGGCCTGTAGCTGGCTTTCGAAAGAGCCGAGGATGATTGAGGCGAGCAGCCCCGAGGCTATTCCTATCAGCAGCCAGGGTATTCGCGCCTTAGTCTGTGCGAATACGGAGTCGTCGGCATCGACGTCGGACGATATACCTGAAGCAAGCTGGTAGTCGCGTTCGCTTGATTCGCGCACCTGGTCCATGACGTCGTCGACGGTTATGCGTCCGAGCAGACGTCCGATAGAATCGACTACGGGCATCGCCACCAGGTCGTATTTCTCGAAGTCAAGTGCAACATCGTCGATAGGTGTGTCGGCCTTTACGCTGACGGGGTCGGCCTCCATGACATGTTTTATTTTCGATACCGACGGGTGAGTGAGCATCATTTTCAAAGGCAGCGTGCCGCGGAGCTTGTAGTCGTTGTCGACGACATAGACGTAGTATATCTCGTCCATGTCCTCGGCCTGCAGTCGCATCTGCTTGATGCACTCGGGCATAGACCAGTTTTCGTTTACGACAATCATCTCGGTGCCCATAAGGCCGCCGGCGGTGTCTTCGTCGTATTTGAGGAGGTCTATGATGTCACCGGCCTGCTCTACGTCGTCGATGTGCGAGAGGATTTCGTCGCGTTCCTCTTCGTCGAGCTGCTGAATGAGGTCGACGGCGTCGTCGGTGTCGAGGTGGTCAATCTGCTTGGCGATTTCTTCGGCCGGCATGTCGCTTATGAGCTTCAGACGGTCGTCTTCGTCAAGTTCCATGAGCACATCGGCAGCGGTGTCTTCGTCGAGGAGCTTATATAGGTACTCGGCCTCTTCTATGTCGAGGCTTTGGTACAGCTCGGCTATGTCGGCAGGGTGCAGCGTGGCAAGCTCGGACCTGGCTTTCTCGCTGTCATCGGAGTGGATGAGTTCTTTAAGCTGCTGGAGATATTCGTCGGTAAATTCTTTCATTTCAGGACATTTTTGCGCAGTGCTTCGAGGCGGCGCGTAAGTTCGACAAATTGCTCTACCGACAGCTGTTCGGGCCGTAGATTGTATATTTCATCTTCGGGCAGACTGCATCCCTGAGGCAACATAGGGCGTATAGAGTTGCGGAGTGTCTTGCGGCGCTGTCCGAAGGTAGTCTTTACGACGGTCTTGAACAATTTTTCGTCGCAACCCAAGGATATGACATCGTTGCGTGTGAGCCTCACGACGCCCGACTTGACTTTTGGCGGCGGATTGAACACATGCTCCGACACTGTGAAGAGATATTCGACGGTGTACCATGCCTGAAGAAGCACGCTGAGGATGCCTCGTGCCTTGGTGCCGGGTTTTGCGGCCAGTCGTTCGGCCACTTCGCGCTGCAACATCCCCGAGCAGCAGACTACTCGGTCTTTGTAGTCGAGTACACGGAAAAAAATCTGCGATGATATGTTGTAGGGATAGTTTCCGATGACGCAGAAAGGTCTGTCGCCGGGGAAAAGGGCGTCGAGGTCCATTTCGAGGAAATCGCCCTCGACGATGCGCGGCTGCGGCTGTGGCAGGTGCGTGTGCAGCCATTCAACGCTTTCGCTGTCTATTTCGGCAAGAGTTACGTCGGATGCCGCATGCCGTTCGAGCAAGAACTGCGAGAGCACACCCATGCCCGGGCCCACTTCAAGCACGGGCGTGCCGGCATATGCGTCTAGCGTCGACGCTATGCGCTCGGCCACACCCAGGTCGGTGAGGAAATGCTGCCCGAGGGCCTTTTTGGGTTTTACTCCTGCCATTGTTGCGTTGGAAGTTCGATTTTTTTTAATTTAAATTTTATAATGCAGAATGTATAATTCTTATTTATAATTCGTTTTTCGGTGCCGGCGGATAGTCGATTGTGTAGTGCAGGCCACGCGACTCGCGGCGTTCTTTTGCCTGGCGCATGATAAGGTAGCCCACGTTTATGATGTTGCGCAGCTCGCATATTTCGCGCGATGCTTTCGAGCATTTGAACAGCCGCTCGGTCTCTTCGTAGAGAATGTCGAGGCGGTTCCAAGCACGGTCGAGCCTGAGGTTCGACCTTACGATGCCAACGTATGTGCCCATAATCTGACCGACTTCGCGTATGCTTTGCGTTATGAGCACCATTTCTTCGTTATGGCTTGTGCCTTCGTCGTTCCAGTCGGGCACGTCGGAGCGGAGTGACAGATGCCCTATTTCTTCGGCGGCATGCTTGGCTGCGGCATCGGCATATACCACGGCTTCAATGAGCGAGTTCGATGCCAGGCGGTTGCCGCCGTGGAGGCCTGTGCACGAGCATTCGCCGAGAGCATAGAGACGCTTGATGCTCGATTCGCCGTTGAGGTCCACACGTATGCCTCCGCAGAGATAGTGCGCCGCCGGAGCCACGGGGATATAGTCTTTGGTGATATCGATGCCCAGCGACAGGCATTTGCGGTATATGTTGGGGAAGTGTTTCTTGGTCTCTTCGGGGTCTTTGTGGGTTACGTCGAGATATACATGGTCGTCGCCGTGGAGTTTCATTTCCGAGTCGATAGCTCTTGCTACGATGTCGCGCGGAGCAAGCGACAGACGTGGGTCGTATTTCTGCATGAACTCCTCGCCGCGCAGGTTGCGGAGCACGGCTCCGTAGCCGCGCATGGCTTCGGTGATAAGGAAAGACGGGCGGTCGCCGGGATGGAAAAGCGCCGTGGGGTGGAATTGGATGAACTCCATGTCGGCCACGGTGCCTTTGGCGCGGTAGACCATGGCTATGCCGTCGCCCGTAGCCACGAGCGGATTGGTCGTTGTCTGATATACGGCACCGACGCCGCCTGTAGCCATGACGGTTATTTTGGCGAGGAAGGTATCGACTTCGCCACGCGCTATGTCGAGCACATATGCGCCGTAGCATGTGATGTCGGGCGTGCGGCGCGTGACAATCTTGCCAAGATGGTGCTGGGTGATGATTTCTATTGCGAAATGGTTCTCGTAGACATCGATATCCGGGTTCTGCTTCACCGCCGCGATAAGGCTCTGCTGAATTTCGAAGCCGGTGTTGTCGGCATGGTGGAGAATGCGGAACTCGCTGTGACCGCCCTCGCGGTGCAGGTCGAAGCTTCCGTCTTCTTTTCTGTCGAAATCGACGCCCCACGACAACAGCTGCCGTATCTGCTCGGGCGCACCTTTGACAACTTTTTCTACGGCCTTGGGGTCGCTGAGCCAGTCGCCGGCGACCATTGTGTCGTGGATATGTTTGTCGAAATCGTCGACTTCAAGATTTGTGACCGATGCCACGCCGCCCTGGGCAAGGGCGGTGTTGGCCTCATCTAATGTCGTTTTGCATACCAGTGCCACCCGGCGGCCTTCTTTGGCGACTTTGAGGGCAAAGCTCATTCCGGCGATGCCCGAACCGATGACAAGATAATCGTATTCGTATCTCATGGTGCGCGATGTTTTTTACGCGGCAAAGATACGACAAAGAAACGAAAGAGCGTGCGAAATAAGGAAAAAACGAGTACCTTTGTACTATGTATATAGAATATATAAATGAAATATTGTGTCCCAAGATAACAGAACCGACAAAAGTCATCGACCTTTTTGCCGGTTGCGGTGGTTTATCTTTAGGTTTTGAAGCAGCAGGATATGAAACCATCGGATATGAATTGGACGAAGCCGCTGTAAATACCTATAACAGAAATTTGATTGGAACTTGCCATCTTCAGAAATTGGAAGTAGGCTTTGAATATCCAACGGCAGACATTGTGATTGGAGGCCCTCCTTGCCAACCTTTCAGCGTTTTCGGCAAGCAAAAGGGAATTGAAGATGCACGCGATGGATTCCCCATCTTCATTGATGCCATCAGACAGATACAGCCAAAAGTATTTATGTTTGAAAATGTACGCAACTTGGCATATTCGCACAAATGGTATTTCGACCTTATAAAGAATGAACTTAGTAAGTTAGGATACATCATTGATTTTCGATGCTTAAATGCGGTAAACTATGGCGTACCGCAAAATCGTGAAAGAATGATTGTCGTAGGACATAAATCTACATTTCACTATCCGGCAGTACATAAGAGTAAGGTAACTGTAGGCGAAGCCATCGGGGACTTGATAGACACGATTGAAGATGATAGCAAGATTTTGACTCCAAGACAGGATGAATATATTGCCATATATGAAAGAAAGTCAGCTTGTGTCAATCCGCGCGATTTGTATCCCGACAAACCGGCCCGTACCTTGACTTGCCGGAACTTAGCAGGTTGTACAAGTGACATGCAACGTGTAAGACTTAAAGATGGAAGAAGGAGACGGTTGGTTGTCAGAGAAGCCGCACGCCTCCAAAGCTTTCCTGATTGGTTCGAGTTTGAGGGTTCTGAAATCAAACAGTACAACCAAATAGGTAATGCTGTTCCGCCTTTGCTGGCATACCAGCTGGCTTTGAGAATTAAAGAGACTTATTCAATGCCGACAATGGATAGAGAAGAAATTAAAAACAAGATAATCCCTTTATCATTATTTGACTGAACATGGAAATTAAATTAACAGGGAAAAAGAGTGCTAAGGTCAGTAAACTAATTTATTCCATATTAGATATATTGGGGGAAGTTGGCATCCCTTTGAGCGAAACACCACGAAGACTTGAAAGAATGGCAATGGCTTGTTTAGCCGTTGGCAACATCAAATCAAACTTTCAAGAAGCTAAGTCTGCCGATGATAACTGTTTCTTGATTACAAGAGAAATAATCGCTTTTGAAAACAAGCACTATAATGAAAATATATCGCCCGGCTCTTATGATGACATCCGGCGTAAAGACTTGCTCTATCCTGTTCAAGCTGGTATCGTGCTGAATTCGTCAGCATTTGATGTGCAAGCAACCAATAATCCGACACGAGGCTATGCACTGAACCCATTGTTTGCCAAGTTACTGAAAAGCTATGGGACTCCCCAATGGGAAAGCGAATTGGCAACATATAAAGAACAAGTAAAACTTTTAAAAGAGGAACTTGAAAGAAAGCGTAACTTAGAAAAGATTCCGGTAAAGTTACCATCAGGAACAGATTTACTCCTATCTGCCGGAGAACATAATGTACTCCAAAAACATATAGTTGAGGATTTCTTGTCAAGATTCGGTATGGGAGCCGAAATCTTATATATTGGCGATACATCAGATAAATACCTTTATAGGAATAATGAAGTATTGGAGCAAATCGGGTTCTTCACATTAGAACATGAAGAATTGCCTGATGTTGTGGCTTATAGCAGGGAAAAGAATCTCTTATTCCTAATTGAAGCGGTACATAGCGCCGGCCCAATGGACGAAATTCGAGTTATGAAGCTAAAAAAGCAAATGGGAAGCTGTACTGCAATTCCCATCTTTGTTACGACATTCTTAAATAAAAAGGAATTCAGAAAATGGGTTACCGACATTGCTTGGGAGTCTGAAGTCTGGATAGCGGACAATCCCGAACATATGATTCACTTCAACGGATACAAATTTTTGGAAATACATAAGGGATAACGTATTTTGGAAGAGCTGTAGCGTAGTGCTATAATGTCATCGACTAATGATTCTCGCATCACTGGCGAGAATAATAGAGAGAACGGCAATCAGTCCACAAGAGAACGACTGAAATCGTAAGGTATTGTCAAGCGTGTTGGCTCTCCAAGAAACGGATACTGGGAATTCCCATCTGAATAGGTCAGATAGTAGGTCAGATAGTAGGTCAAAAAAACGACCAATCGGGAGAATCGCCGTCAAAAGAATAGAATATAGGGGTCAAGCCGAAAAGTCGGTGCATATGTTAAAATCGGTCTGGTTCAAATACAAGACAAATGCAGTTACAGCCCGTTAGGGCAAAGCCACAGAGTGGCATAGATAGCAATAGACCCGGGCAAGCGCCCCGTCAGGATGCGCGCGGCCCGGGTAAATAGTTGCACAGGCCAAAAGTGCTACAGCGTAGCGCGATAGAGGCGTAGAACCGGGATTATCGCACCTCGACAGGGTGCTGCGTTGAGAGCATTTGTCTACCCATGGCCGCGCACACCAAAAGGCGTGCTTGCCATGGGCTATTGTTATTGTGCCACTCTGTGGCAATGACACCTCTAACGAGGTTTTGAAAAATTCATATCTCATGCACCGACATTTCGGCTTGTGCCGAATATAGCAGAATCAACAATACTTAACAGACATATAAATCCTTAAATACCCTCTATAATTTGACGCAGAGGTTCAGACGGGTATTTGGTTAGTTTAGGGTCGGGCGAGTAGGTCGATGTAGCGACTGGCGACTGATTGGGCGGAGAATTTTTCGGTGACTGAGCGGCGCAGGACGGTGGGGTCGACGGGGGTGTCGAGAGCGGTGTTTAGGGCTTGCGCGAAGGCTTGGGTGTCGTATGGCGGCACGAGGTAGCCTGTGAGGCCGTGTTCGATGATGTCGCGCTGCCCTCCCGAATCGAAGCTTACGGGGGTGCATCCGGCGGCTTGTCCTTCGATGAGTGTGCCGGGCAGGGTTTCGTAGCGCGATGTTGACATCAGCACCGTGGCACGGGCGTATAGTTCGTGCAACACGGCAGGGTCAGTGACAGAACCCATGCAGACGTGCGGAAAGCGCAGGGTGTCGAGTGCTGAAGCGTTGCGTATGTCGCCGAAGAAGACTGCCACGGCGTCGTGGCGGTCGAGACGATTGAGGGCTTCTACGGCGTAGTCGAGGCCTTTGACGGGGTCGTCGAGCCTCGCGGCTCCCATAAGGATGATTTTTTTGCCTTGAGGGATACCGGGGATCGGCATTGTGCCTTTCGACTCTATATAGAAGTCTTCGACGGGGAAAGCATTCGGAATAAGGCTTATTTCGCGCCCGGCCATAAGAGAGCTTTCGTCACATAGTTTTTTCAGCCAAGAGCTTACGGCCACGAAACGGATGCCGGAGTTGTCGTAGAGCGTCTTTTTCCGTTGCCATGTGCGGCGCGAGAGGTCCTTGTCGCCCACGCGTGAGTGCAGAAAGGGACAGTTGCCGCATCCCGGCTCTTTTGTAAAGGCGCGGCAAGTGGCGGCATGGTGGCATATGCCTGTCAGGTTCCACATGTCGTGCATCGTCCATATGGTGGGCTTGGACGCAGCGATGCGTGATATTTCGTCGAGCGAGAGCATGCCTTGGTTTATCCAATTCAGAATAATGCCATCGGCCTGACGGACGAGTGGATGTTCGGCGAGGGGCATGCCGTCGGTGGCGATAGAGACCTTGAACATGTCGGCGCGGTTGAGACCGTTTCCGGCCAATATGCGCAGATGCTCCGCCATGAATGCGGCTTTGAGGCGCCATTGCGGTTTTACGATATATACGGCATCATTGCTGCCGCTTTTGTGCGCCACAAGCATAGCCGCTTCATGGCCCAATGCCTGTAGGGCTTCCATGAGCCGGTAGCTCACTACCGAAGCCCCTCCGCGGCTGTCGCTATGGTTTATGATGCAGATTTTCATCGGCGGCGCGGCAACAAGTCCTTCAGCGAAAGGTGTTCGGTCTTGACGAATATGGCGAGGTAAAGTAACAAGAGCACGGCCCTTACGGCGCCAGCAGCCACGGCGCCCATCCCTGCTTTAGGCAGAAGCCAGACACCGGCGGCATATAATGCGGCGGCAAGTGCAAAATAGCATGCCAAGCGGCCCACCTTATAGTTTATCGGATATTTTCTGCGACCTATGAGATAACTTGCCACCATCATGCAGCCGTAGCTGCCGAGAGCGGCGAAAGCACAGCCCATATAGCCTATGCGCGGCACAAGGGCGATGTTCAGAGCCAAGGTGACGGCGAGGCCGAAGAGCGAAAACCACATGCCCCACACGGTGCGGTCGGTGAGCTTGTACCACACCGAGAGGTTGTAGAATATGCCGAAGAAGAGTTCTCCGAGCATTATTACGGGCACGACCTTGAGGCCGCTGAAGTATCGCGGCGATATGAAGTATCGGATGATGTCGAGATAGAACATCACACCCAGGAAAATGAACAGGGCGAAGGCTATGAAATATTTCATGGCATCGCTGTATGCCTGTTTCTTGTTTTCGCCGGCCTCTTTGCTGCGAGAGAATATGAATGGCTCGTAGGCGAATCGGAAAGCCTGCAGAAACACAAGTAGCAGAATGCCGATTTTATAGTTGGCGCCGTAGATGCCGAGGCCGTACATAGCCTCGGCCGGGTCGCTGACAAGGTGCGGATAGAGGATTTTGTCGATTGTCTGATTCATTATGCCTGCTATGCCGAGCACGAGCAAGGGCGCCGAATAGACCATCATCTCTCGCCACAGACGGGAGTTGAAGCGCCAACGAAAGCCACGAAGTTCGGGCAGCAGCATGAGCATGTTGACTGCCGAGGCGAGAAGGTTTGACAGGAATATGTAGCCGATGCCGAAACCGGGTTCATAGAACCAGTCGACGGTCGACGGGGCGTGTTTCATCAGCCACGGGCACAGCAGTATGAAGAACAGATTGAAGCCTATGTTGAGACCTATGTTGACGAGCTTGAGCATGGCAAAGCGCATAGGGCGCTTACGGTATCGCAGATAGCTGTAGGGGATGCACATGAAAGCGTCGAGTGCAACGCACAAAGCCATCATGAGCACGTAGGACGGATGCCCGTCGCACTCCATCCAATGTGTTACAGGATTCAGGAATACGGCGACAAGAGCCACGAAGGCCGAAGACGATACGGCGAGCGAGAGCAGCGATGTCGAGTAGACCTCGACGGGGTCTTTCCACCGTTCGTGGTTGGCGAAGCGAAAGAAGCCCGTCTCCATGCCATAGGTCAAAATCACCATGGCCAATGCGACAACGGAGTAGACGAAAGTCACTACACCATACTCCGCCACGGGGAACATGATGGTGTAGAGGGGCACGAGCATCCAGTTGAGGAAACGCCCCACGATAGAAGACAGGCCGTATATGGCGGTATCTTTCGCCAGACTCTTTATTCCTGCCATTATTTTTTATCGAAATAGTGATGCAACACTTCGCCTGCGGCGGCGAACGACGAACGACGGTTTGCGAGCACGTCGGCCTCGCAGCTTTCGAGAAGACGCTGCACTTCGGGGTTGCCGTAGAAATGCTTTCTGAGCTGTTCGTCGATGGTCTCGTACATCCACCAACGCGACTGCTCCTGTCGTTTTCGCTCGAAATATCCGTTGCCTTTGACGAAATCGAAGTAGCGGTCTATCATCGCCCATACTTCGGGTATGCCGAGTTCGTAATATCCCGAATACGTGAGTACCTCGGGCATCCACCCCGAAGTCGTCGGCGGAAAGAGATGCAGAGCCGAACGGTACTGTGCCTGCGCAAGCTGCGCCGGGCCTATGTTGTCGCCGTCGGCCTTGTTGATGACTATGCCGTCGGCCATCTCCATAATGCCACGCTTGATGCCCTGCAGCTCATCGCCGGCACCGGCAATCTGTATCAGGAGGAAGAAGTCTACCATCGAGTGCACGGCGGTCTCGCTTTGGCCTACACCGACGGTCTCGACGAATATGTTATCGTATCCGGCGGCCTCGCACAGCACTATTGTCTCGCGAGTCTTGCGTGCCACACCGCCGAGCGAGCCCGCCGAAGGGGAAGGCCGTATGAAAGCGTCGGGGTGCACGGCAAGCTTTTCCATGCGCGTCTTGTCGCCGAGGATAGAACCTTTTGTGCGTTCGCTGGACGGGTCGATGGCGAGCACGGCAAGTTTTCCGCCCTGTTTGAGCACATGCAGCCCGAACACGTCGATGCTTGTGCTCTTGCCGGCGCCGGGCACGCCTGTTATTCCTATGCGGCGCGAGTTGCCCGAGTGCGGCAGGCATTTTTCGATTACTTCCTGGGCGATGGCGTAGTGGTCGGGGGCGAGGCTTTCGACAAGCGTGACGGCACGGCTGAGGGTGGTTATGTCGCCTTTGAGTATGCCGTCGACGAGTTCCGAGGCCGTAGGCAGCGGTTTACGCCTCGGCCTTTTGCTCAGATAGGGGTTGACTATCGGTGGCTGCTCAACGCCGCTGTTTACGGTAAGGCCGCTATATTGTGAATCGTTTTCGGGATGTTCCATGGTAGATTGCTTACTTTGTGAATATTTTGGCGAATGCGCCTACGATGTCGGCTACCGCCTGCCGGCTTTCGACGGGTATGCGTACTTCAGTGCGGCCCGTCTCGGGGTCGGTGTGCACAAGGCTGTCGATAAGGCCTGTCGTGGCTTCGGGCGAACGGAGCGTGTCGGCCAGGCAGCTGATGAAGTCGGCTGCTTTTGCCATCAGTTCGTTTGCCTGTGAGGTTTCTTTATGAGGCATCTCTGTGCCCGATACTTCGGGGCGGTTGTCTTCAGGTTCGTCTTCGGCGACCATGGCGCCTTGTGCCGGTGCGTTTTCGGGTATGATTTCCGATATGGACTCGGCTATGCGGTTGAGTTTGTTGTCGTCGAGCGTTATCTGGTCATCGCCGCCGTCGAGGATGCCTGCGAACAGGTTGCTTTTGAAATTGAGTGTCGAGAGCATGCGCTCTTCGATGGTGCCTGCGGCAACCATATTGATGACCTGTATGTTTCGACGCTGGCCTATGCGGTAGACACGCGCTATGCGCTGTTCGAGGACGGCCGGATTCCACGGCAAGTCGAGGTTGATTACCAGCGATGCCGCCTGCAGGTTGAGGCCGGTGCTTCCGGCGTCGGTAGATATGAATACCCGTTTTTCGGGGTCGGTGCGGAAATTTTCTGTAAGAAAACGGCGTTTAGCCGACGGCACCCCTCCGTGGAGATATTCATATGCGATGCCTGCCTTGTCGAGTTCTTCGGCGAGAATACGGGTCATGCGTTCCCACTGGCTGAACACGACGGCTTTCTCGTCGCCGCTCTCGGTCATTGCGGTTATGAGCTGCAATGCCTCACCTATTTTGGTGTCGAAGCGCGATTTCTGGTCGATTATGAAAGTGCTGTCACAGACCATTCGCATGCGGCTGATAAGCAAGAGCAGCCGTTTGCGGTCTTTTTCGGAGAGGAAGCGGTGTGCCTGCCACCGATATACCAGTTGCGCGACGGCATTCTGGCATTCGTCATGTAATTGGCGCTGCTCTTTAGTCATGGGCACGAAGAGCACTTTGTCTGAGCGCTCGGGCAGCTGTATGGCAACATCGCATTTGCGACGCCTGAGCATGTATGGCTTGAGGATGGTGCCTATTTCGTTGAGCGCACGGTAGGCCGTCACTTTGCCTGTGGGCGAGGTGACGACGTGGCGGTCGAGGAACTCGTAGTACGGGCCGAGGGCATACTGGTCGACGAACTGCATTACCGAGTACAGCTCTTCGAGCTTATTTTCGAGTGGTGTGCCCGAAAGCACCACGCAGTAGTCGCTTTCGACGCGTCGTGCAGCCTGTGCAATCTGCGTGTTCCAGTTTTTGAGGCGCTGTACTTCGTCCATTATGAGCATGTCGAAGCGCAGAGTGCCGAAAGCTTTTATATCGTTGGCAAGGGTGTGGTAGGATACTATTTTATAGAAAGCCTCGGTTTTATATAGCTCCCTGCGATGTGTGTGCAGACCTTCAATCACCGTGACCGAGGAGCCGGTGAAGCGCTCAATTTCTTTTTTCCATTGATATTTGAGCGATGTAGGGCATACGATGAGCACCGAGCCTACCATGTTCTGTTTTTTCATCAGCTCGGCAGTGCCGATGGCCTGCACGGTTTTGCCAAGACCCATCTCGTCAGCAATTAGAGAGCGCCCGGCGTCAAAGGCGAAGCGTATACCCTCTATCTGGTAGGGATATAGCTTCGTGTCGAGCACATTCTCTATGTCAGCAGGCTTCAGTGTGCCGAGCAGGGTGTGTCGGCGAAGCCTGTCACGCTCTTCGAGGATGTAGTTGAGGGCGTCGGGGTAACAGTGGAATTGAGGGTCGAACTTGCGTGCCTGCTCAATGAAGGACGGCAGTTCGGCCACCATGCCGGGCACGGCCGTGAAATCGTCGTCGAAGTAGCGCATTGCTGCCATTGCGAGACCTTCTGGCGCCGTTGTGCCGAGACGGAGCATGAGGCGCCGACCGCCTTTGTATGACATTTCGAGCGAAGAACGTTTTGGCAGTGCCGTGACGGGTTTCTTTCCGCGTTTTTCGAGCCAAATGCTGACAGCTTCGACATGTTTGCACACGCCGAGGTTGTTTGTGCGGAAGTCCATGCACTCGCAGTAGTTGCGGTCGCTGTCATCGCCATGGAACACCACCCTGTAGCTTCGGCGGCTCTGTGGCGATGTTACGGTGTATTGCCCCGGCGACCATCGGTCTGACAGTTCGGCTACGGCGAAGTCGCCTTTGTCGGCGGCCAGCCTTCGCAAAGCTTTCTGCCACTGCTGCAGCGACATGCCTTCGGGTCGGTTTCCGGCCAAACCTCGTGTGCGGTTTTCGCCGCCTGTTTTTCGCGTTTTAGCGCTTGTGGTTTTCATATTGCAAAATTAAGCCCAAAGCCCCGTATTTGCAAATAACGAGGATGTGTCAAACGGCAATATCGTTGGAATGTAGGGACGTGCCTTTGGCACGTTGACTGATTGACAGGTGCATACGCATCAACGTGCCAAAGGCACGTCCCTACATTTTATGGCACATCGTCAGAACACGACAGATGTTAGAGGTCTTCTTCGATAGAGAATTCGTCGGTGAGGTCATCATCGTCGAAATCGTCGGTTTCGGGAGCCGCACCGGTTTCTTCGGGTTCTTTGTCTTTGGTGTCGGCAGCCGGTTTTGCCGTCTTGGATGTTCTTGTACCGTCGGCGGCCTTGAGCGCTTCCATTATGGCCTTTTCGAGTTCTTCAGCCAATTCGGGGTTGTCTTTGATTACTTCAACGGCACGGTCGCGCCCTTGTGCGAGCTTGCTTCCGTTGTAGCTGAACCACGAGCCGCTTTTTTTGATGATGTCGTATTCGACACCGAGGTCGAGTATTTCGCCTGCACGCGATATGCCTTCGCCGAACATGATGTCGAACTCGGCGCGTTTGAAAGGCGGCGCCACTTTGTTCTTGACCACTTTGACGAGCGCACGCTTGCCGAGAACGTTGTCGCCGTCTTTGATAGAGGTACGCGGCCGTATGTCGATACGCACGGATGCGTAAAACTTGAGGGCGTTGCCGCCGGTTGTGGTTTCAGACGGGCCGAACATCTGCCCGATTTTCTCGCGAAGCTGGTTGATGAAGATGCACGTAGTGTTTGTGCGCGAGATGGTGCCTGTGAGCTTACGCATAGCCTGCGACATAAGCCGGGCCTGCAGACCCATGTTGCGGTCGCCCATCTCTCCTTCGATTTCACTTTTTGGGGTCAGCGCGGCAACAGAGTCTACTACTATTATGTCGACGGCGGCAGAACGTATGAGCTGTTCTGCGATTTCGAGAGCCTGCTCGCCGTTGTCGGGCTGCGAAATGAGCAGATTGTTTATGTCAACGCCAAGCTGCTGCGCGTAGAAGCGGTCGAAAGCGTGTTCGGCGTCTATCATGGCGGCTATGCCTCCGCGTTTCTGCGCTTCTGCGATGGCATGGATTGCGAGGGTGGTCTTACCCGACGATTCCGGCCCGAAAATCTCGATAATGCGTCCGCGCGGATATCCGCCTACGCCCAAGGCATAGTTAAGGCCGATAGAGCCTGAGGGTATCACCTCGATATTTTCGATAACTTCGTCGCCCATCTTCATGATGGCACCGCGTCCGTAGGCTTTTTCGATGCGTCCCATCGCCTGAGCCAAGGCTTCGCGACGTGCGGCCTGGGGGTCTTTTTCGGCCGAGACTTTTTTTGTGGTTTCTTTCTTTGCCATTATATTTTTGTAGTTTATTGTTGTTCTTATTATTTACAACGCAAAATTAGCGCCGTATGTGCGCAACAAAGATGCACAGATGTGTTAAATATTATTTACGCGCGAACCAATGTTTCTTGCCGGCGTTTTACATGTACATAGCAAAATTACTTTTTCCATTGCAAGAAATGTGATAATGATTGGTTTATCTAACGTGGCGCCACTGTGACAGCGGCGCCACGTTAGTTTATGGCTGTGTATATGTAGAACGCATCATGCGTCAGATGATGTCGCCATGCTCTCTGAGCAATTCGACGGCACGGTCGAAGTCTTTTTCGGGCACAAGCAGTTTTATCGCGGCCCATGTAGAACCGGCGCCGTAGAGCGTAGCCATAGAGTTCGTTTCTACATATGCGTCGATGCCGTTGTTTACGAGCATACCGTGCGCTATGTAAGCATCGGGCTCCAGGCTGAATGTCGCCACCGTTACCATCGAATTAGCCATACGAATTATTTTACAATCAACAGAAAATATTGTTTCTTGCCTTTCTGCACAATGATGTAGCGGTCGTTGAGCAACATGGCCGGCGACACCTGAGCCTGCGGGTCGCTGATTTTTTCTTTGTTTACCGAGAAGCCTCCGCCCTGCACGAGCTTGCGCATTTCGGCCTTAGAGGGGAATACTGCGGCTTTCTCGGTAAGCAGGTCGGCGAAACGGAGACCGGCGTCGATGTCGGCGCGGTCGACTGTGAATGTGGGCACGCCTTCGAATATGTCGAGAAGCGTCTTCTCGTCGATTTTATGTAGAGTTTCTGCGGCTTTGTTGCTGAAGAGTATCTGCGACGCCTCGATTGCAGCCTCACAATCGGCTGCGCTGTGCACCATCGTGGTAACTTCTTGGGCAAGGCGACGCTGCAAGGGTCGACGTCCGGGGTCGGCGGCCTGTTCGGCTATCAGGGCATCGATGGTTTCTTTGTCGAGTTCGGTGAAAATCTTGATGTATTTTGCGGCGTCTTCATCGCTGACGTTGAGCCAGAACTGGTAGAACTTATAAGGCGATGTGCGTGCCGGGTCGAGCCACACGTTGCCGCCTTCGGTCTTTCCGAACTTCGAGCCGTCGGCCTTGGTGATAAGGTTGCATGTAATGGCAAATGCTTCGCCGCCCAAAGTACGGCGTATGAGTTCCGTGCCGGTGGTGATGTTGCCCCATTGGTCAGAACCGCCTATCTGGAACTTGCAGCCTTTGTCTCGGTAGAGAGTGAGGAAGTCATAGCCCTGCACGAGCTGGTAACTGAACTCGGTGAACGACATGCCCTGCTGCGACTCACCCGAAAGGCGCTTCTTGACAGAGTCCTTCGCCATCATGTAGTTTACGGTGATTAGCTTGCCGACGTCGCGGATGAAGTCGAGGAAAGTGAAATCTTTCATCCAGTCATAGTTGTTCACCATCTCTGCGGCATTGGGGGCGTCGGAGTCGAAATCGAGAAATTTGGCAAGCTGCTTCTTGATTGCTTCCTGATTGTGCCTAAGCGTGGTCTCGTCGAGCAGTTTGCGCTCCTGGCTCTTCATGGAAGGGTCGCCAATCATACCCGTGGCTCCGCCTACCAAGGCGATGGGTTTGTGGCCTGAGCGCTGGAAATGCTTGAGCATCATAACGCCCACAAGATGGCCTATATGAAGGCTGTCGGCGGTAGGGTCTATGCCAAGGTAGGCCGTAGCCATGCCTTTTTTGAGTTCTTCGTCGGCGCCGGGCATCACTGTGTGGAGCATGCCGCGCCAAGATAGTTCTTCTATGAAATCCATTATATAGTTTGTTTAAAATTCAGTGAAAGCCAGCGGCAGCAGCGATGCTACCGAAGGCAGACGATATATGGTTTCGCGTCCGACCAAGAGGACGGGCACGTGATGTCCGGCCCTAAGCTCGTATTCGAGTAGTGCCTGGCGGCAAGCACCGCATGGTGCTGTCGGCGGCTCGCATTCGCGGCCGTCTGTGCCGACCGAGGCTATGGCGAGCATTTGAAAATGCGCATCGGGATAATTTGCGCCGGCATAATAGCATGCCGAGCGTTCGGCACATGTTCCTGACGGAAAAGCCACGTTCTCCTGGTTTGCCCCGGTTACGGTGACGCCGTTGTCGAGAAGAATGGCGGCACCGACCCTGAAATGACTGTATGGAACATAAGCCCCCGAAGTGGCTTTACGGGCAGCATCGACAAGCCCGCGCTCGACGGCATCAAGCTCGCTGTAATCTTTCGACAGAACAGGAATTACGATTTCTATTTCTTTCATTATGCGACGGTATTTAGTGTGCAAATTTACGCTTTTATAGGCTAAAACAAAAATATGTGCGTCAAAATTTCGCGGTATTGGATTTTTACACTATTTTTGCAGTCGCAAATGTTGCGTGCGTGCAGCGCGCGATATTTCTGACACGTAAAATCGAAAACCAATAATATCAATGGAACAGAACAACCCGACTGCCAAGCAGGTCGAAGAAAGCGAAGACATAGTAGCAAAAGCCCGAGCCAACAAGAAAACCATTATTTACGGTTTGATTACAGCTTTTGTCATCCTCATCGGGGTAATGATATGGCTTCTCGTATCACAGGCCGGAAGCCGCAAGGCCGACGAACTTGTCGCCAAAGCCGATGCGGCCATGGTAGATTCAGTAGCCACCGACCTTTATGCAAAAGCAGCCCAGGCCGGGTATAAGAGCGGCAACCGTGCCGCCGCCGAAGCCGGCATCCGCCTCTATCGCGACGGCAAATATGAAGAAGCAATCAAATATCTCGACGACGCATCGCTCGATGACAACATCGCCGCCGCCGGAGTATATACCCTTAAAGGCGACTGCTATGTGAACCTCGAGCAATACGACCAGGCCATCAAATGCTACAACAAGGCCATATCGAAAGCCGACGAGAACCCCGAAATAGTGCCTTTCGTCCTTATAAAAGAGGCCAACATCTACCGCGCACAGAAAAACTTTGCGGCAGAAGCCAAATGCTACAAGACAATCATCGACGAATATCCCCAGTATGTGCTGAGCACACGTACTGACATCAAAAAATACTACGAGCGCGCAGTCGCATCGCAAGCCGAATAAAACGAGTTATACTCATCCATAACTGCGAAAGGACTGCCGCTTTTCCGTGGCAGTCTTTTTTTATGTATTGATTATTGATGGAACCGAAAGCGTCTGAGAAACTGAACGAACTTGCCCACAAACCTGTGGGACGGCTGTTGTGGGAATATAGTCTCCCGGCTGTCGTGGGCATGCTGGTGATGGCTCTCTACAATGTTGTCGACAGAATATTCATAGGACAATGGGTCGGACCGGACGCCATAGCCGGACTCGCAGTCACTTTTCCGCTGATGAACCTCGCCACGGCAATAGGCGTTCTGGTCGGCGTGGGGTCTTCGGCGAGAATGTCGATAGTTCTCGGAGCAAACCGCCATGATTTGGCCGAACGCATACTCGGCAACGCCTTTACTCTTACGATGGTGAACGGCATAATCTACATAGCGGTGTTTACTATATACCTCGACCCTCTTCTGCATCTTTTCGGTGCCAGTGAAAATACACTGCCTTACGGGCGCGAATATATGCTCATACTCATGCCCGGATGTCTGTTGACAAATATAACCTACGGATTCAACAATCTTATGCGTGCATCGGGCTATCCTCGCCGTGCCATGATGACCATGCTCATAGGAGCAGCTGTCAATACTGTTCTCGACCCATTGTTTATATATGTTTTCGACTGGGGTATAGGAGGCGCGGCACTCGCCACCGACATAGCCATGGCCGTATCGGCTTTTTTCGTGATGGCACATTTTTTCCGTCGCGACAGCACACTGCGTTTCCGCCGCGGCATTTTCTCGCTTGATTGGAAAATTGTCGTCGGTATTATATCGATAGGAGCGGCTCCGGCACTTGTCAATGCCGCATCGTGCATAATAAACGCGATTGCCAACAACGCTTTACTATATTACGGCAGCGACCGCGACATAGGTGCCGCCGGCATAATGGTAACGTACACATCGCTGATGGTCACCGTTGTGCTCGGCATATGTCAGGGCATGCAACCCGTGGTAGGATATAATTACGGAGCAAGGCAACTTCACCGTTTAAAGCACACATATATGTTGGCTGTGGCTGCGGCGAGTGTCATCACAGGCGTTGGCGGACTTTTCGGATTATTTTTCCCGTCGCTCGTCGGGCGAGTGTTCACCTCAGACGCATCTCTAATATCGGCAACCGACACGGCGCTCGGAATATGCCTTGCCGTATTCCCGGTAGTCGGTTTTCAAATAATATCCACAGCTTTCTTCCAAAGTATAGGCAACGCCACGAAATCTATCATAGTGAGCCTTCTCCGTCAGGTGATATTCCTTATTCCGTTGCTTATATTCATGCCCCGTGCCTTCGGTCTTGAAGGCGTATGGATGTCCTTCCCCATATCTGACGCCGTAGCAACAATAATAACTGCAGCGCTCATATGGTCGCAATTCAGAATGCTGAGAAGAACCTCTACGACTTCTGATAGTCTGTAGGCGACATTCCCGTAAGGTGCTTGAAATATTTTCCGAACGATGACTGGTTGGAGAAATTCAAAGCATATGCCACCTGCTGTATGTTCTTTCCTGAATAACGCAACAGATTTTTAGCCTCCATTATCACAAAATGGTCTATCCATTTAGCAGCCGAACGTCCTGTGGCTTCTTTTACAAGAAGCGACAGATATTTAGGTGAAATAAAAAGCTTGGAAGCATAGAAGTTGACAGAACGCTCTTTAGTATAATTCAAATGCACGAGTTTTATGAAATCGTGCACATAGTTGCTGCGCCTCGGTCCGATGCTCTCACTGCCTGACGTGTCTATTTTTTTGTACAGCAACAATATCAACTGATAAAATATTGCCGAAGTCATGCTTGAAAGAATGTGACGCGTAAGCTGGGTATTGAAAGTATCGGACATTATACGCCACATAAGAGAGAAATAGCGTAAAAGCAAAGAAAGTTCGCTATCGGTAAGTTTTATTGCCGGACATTCGCGACCCATTATAATTTCTCCCGATATGCTGTTGAAAGATATGTTCACATCTTGTAGAAAAGACTGCTTATATCCGAGCAGATGTATGTCTGCACCGCTGAGTTCGTAATCGTTCCATTGCACAACAGTACCCGGGGGAAAAGACAGTGCAGCCGGAGCTTCTACTTCATAATTCTGAAAATTGAAGTTTAGATTTATTTTACCTTTTACCAATAACATGAAAAGAGAATCTTCTACCTTGACTGCTCCGTTCATCAATTCTTTCGACATTCCTGATTGTTCAGAAACAAGATGTGAGTATACTATGCAGTTGTCAAATTGGCAAAACTCGGTAGAAAGATTAGCCAACATTTCAAGTTCGCCCGATTTATAGTTTTCTTCCATTTCTTTCATTCATTTACACGTCAAAATTACTAATTTTTTGGATATATAAACGTGCAATATTACAATAAGGACATAAAATTAGCCCAATAAGACAAAACAGAACAATTATTACACATTCTCCAAACCATACCGTAACTTATCTACACAATGCTGTTGATAAGCATTGAATAAGTCAACAACAACTTTATAAGAACTATTTTTGCTTTTATCGGATAAACATATAAGCAGCCACAAGTATGATATTTGCAAATTTTACACTATACTTTTTATTAGCGTTCTTCAAATATGATTTCAACACAAAAGAGGCGGTTTATCATCATAAAAGCGCCTCTTAAAGTTATGAAAATATGAACACAGATAGTTATCAACACTATGTTTATAATATATACTATTTGCTTATTATCAAATATTTGGTATGTTCATTAAAAGTAAAAAACAGCTATCTATTACACAATAATCCATATAGGCAAATAAATGACCGAAAAGTTATCACAGCTTTGAACACCATTTATTTTTCCTATTAAATTTTGGTCTTGAAAAAATTTTTTTAAAACAAAGATTATAAAAATAAAAAGGAAAGCAACCGAATGTTGAAAACGCAGAAAAGCATCAAGCAAAAAAAACGGGCGCCTGAAGTGGGTGGTACTTCGGCGCCCCGGGGCAGACTTGAATCTTGACTTAGGTTTTTCCTTAGAAATAGTACTTATGTTGTAAGTATGATTGTAATAAGGTAGGCGTAAAAATTAGAAACGGCATCTATGCCATGGAGTACTTGTCAGCGGTAGTCGCTGAAACGCTCCTGCAGTTTCTTTCTTGCCGTAAATATGCGGCTCTTGACAGTGCCGAGAGGCAGTCCGATGTGGTCGGCTATTTCATTATATTTATAGCCTGCCACATGCATTGAGAAAGGAATGCGGTATTCGTCGGGAAATTCGTTGATGGCTGAGGTGATTTCCTGTGCACCATATGATTCTTCGGGAGACTCTATGCCGGAATCCTGGCTTAGGTTGAGGTGGTAGAGGTTGTCGGTAGTATCGACGATTGTAGCGGAACGTACGCCTCGACGGTAGTTGTTGATGAAGATGTTGCGCATGATGGTGAACACCCATCCTTTGAAGTTGGTGCCTTCTGCGTATTTTTCTTCATTGTCGAGGGCTTTGAGGGTAGTGTCCTGAAGCAAGTCATATGCGTCGTCGCGGTTCGATGTCAGCATATAAGCGAAGTTGAGCAGGTTGCTCTGTAGGTTCATCAGATTTGTTTGAAATTTTACGCTTGCCATAATAGTGATTATTAGTAGGTGAAGAGATTTTTTTGTTTCACGTTTCAAAATTAATTTATGTGTGAACCTGCAAAGAAAAATCAAATGCAAATAAAAGTTAACGAAATAAATCTTATACAATTTTAGATATAAATATTTGAATATTAGTTAATTATAACTATATAAAATTATTACAGATTTGTTACATATTAAAATTGTAATATATATGTAACAAAAGCTGGGCTTTTCAGCATCATTTTGAACCAATATATATTCTTTGCCGAGTATAGTTGCCTTTCGCAAAAAAATAGCTAAATTTGCCATCAAAAGCATTATAAATATGAAACGTACAAAAATTGCCGATATTTTCGATGCCGGCCTAATAGGCAAGCAGGTAAGCGTAAAAGGCTGGGTGCGCACACGCCGTGGTAACAAAAACGTTCAGTTTGTTGCCTTGAACGATGGCTCTACGGTGCGTAACCTTCAGATAGTATTTGATTTGTCGAAGTTTTCAGATGAAGAACTTAAAGCCGTCACTACAGGTTCGTCGATACATGTTACGGGCTTGTTGGTAGAATCGATGGGAAAAGGACAATCCTGCGAAGTTCAGGCTGAGACTCTTGAAATATACGGTACTGCCGACCCTGAGACATACCCCCTTCAGAAAAAAGGACATACGCTGGAGTTTTTGCGTGAAAAGGCTCATCTTCGTCCACGTACAGCTACCTTTGGCGCCATTTTGCGTGTACGTTCGGCCTTGGCTTTTGCCATACACAAATTCTTTCAGGAAAAGGGTTTCTTCTATCTGAACACTCCTCTTATAACGGCGAGTGACTGCGAAGGTGCAGGCGCCATGTTCCAGGTCACTACCCTGCCTCTTGACAAACTGCCCAAGACTGAAGACGGTAAAGTAGATTACACTAAAGATTTCTTCGGCAAACCTACGGCTCTTACCGTATCGGGTCAGCTTGAAGGCGAACTCGGAGCCACCGCTCTCGGAGCCATATATACTTTCGGTCCTACTTTCAGAGCCGAAAATTCTAATACGCCGAGACATCTGTCGGAATTTTGGATGATAGAGCCTGAAATGGCGTTCTACGACATCACCGACAACATGGATTTGGCCGAGGAGTTCGTAAAGTACTGCATACAGTATGCCCTCGACCATTGCCGCGACGATATAGATTTCCTTGCCGAACATTTCGATCCGGAGCTTGTACAGCGGCTCGAGTTCGTACTCCACAACAATTTCGTGCGTCTTACCTATACAGAAGGCGTAGAGATACTCAAAGCTTCAGGACATAAATTCGAGTTCCCCGTAGACTGGGGTACGGATTTGCAGAGCGAACATGAACGCTATCTTGTAGAAGAGCACTTCAAGAAGCCTGTGATACTTACCGACTACCCGAAAGAAATCAAGGCTTTCTACATGAAGCAGAATGAAGACGGCCGCACCGTGCGTGCCATGGACGTTCTCTTCCCGAAAATAGGTGAAATCATAGGTGGTTCTGAGCGTGAAGCCGACTACGACAAACTGATGACACGTATCGAAGAACTGCATATTCCGATGAAAGACATGTGGTGGTATCTCGATACCCGCCGTTTCGGCACAGTACCCCACAGCGGTTTCGGTCTCGGCTTCGAGCGTCTTGTTCTCTTTGTAACGGGTATGACCAATATACGCGACGTGATACCTTTCCCACGCACACCGAACAACGCTGAATTCTAAACAAGGAATAATACCATTAAAAAACGGGCGAGACTTTTTTGCGGTCTTGTCCGTTTTTCGTTTTTTATATCCTTTTAATGCAATAGTGGGCAATATACGTTGAAAATACTTACCTTTGCAAGTAAATCACTTCTATGGGCAGATTGCTACGTTTATTATTATCCATTTTATTGTTATCTGTCGGTATTTCGGCCGGAGCACAGATATTGGTTACAGGAGGAGCGGACCCTCTTGACATAGATAGCGTAAAACAAGATTTTTCCAATCAGCCGTATTTCGGTCTGTATAAAGACAATTATTTCATTTTCGGACCTGCAATAGGACCTAAAATATCGAAACACAACACAAACGTAAAATTTCAGATTTCGATATCGCAACGTCTTACACGCAGCACTCTGCCGTGGGGAACTTATCTTTATCTGTTCTACACACAGAAATGTTTCTGGAACGTGCTTGAGGAGTCTTTGCCGATGACAGACCTCAATTTTAATCCCGGCATAGGCATCACCAAGCCTCTGTTTGTGAAAAACAGATATATAGGAAAAATGACTTTTCTAATAGAGCATGAAAGCAACGGGCGCGACAGCATACAGTCTCGTTCGTGGAACCGCGTGGCTCTTGCCGGTAATGTAATGGTGACAAAAAATCTGATGGTGCATGCCAAGGCTTGGATTCCGATAGTAGACGGACAAAACAATAAGGATATTGTGAAATATTGCGGATTTTGCCAGTTCGGTTTCCAGGTCGTGAGCGATGATAAACGTTTCAGCGGAGGTCTTACGGTTGTTCCGCGAAAAAATTTCAGTTGCAACACCATTCTCGATTTGTCGTATCGCATTTTCAAACGAGACAACCAGTATCTGTTCCTGCAATACTACAACGGTTACGGAGAAGGCCTGCTTGACTATAACAAATACCATTCGCAGTTGCGTATAGGTATTCTTATAAAGCCTAAACTTTTCAGTGATTTCTAAATGAAAAACATTCTATATGCCATATACACTACATTAGTTTTTATATTTGTGGTGTCATGCTCTGATACGGAGCAGTTCCGTGTCAACGGTACCATCAAAGGCGAACCGACCATGAACCTTCGTGCCGTCTATTATGCCGACGGGGCCTACCGTTCGGTGATAACGGCTGTGAGAGGAGGCGAATTCGAATTCTATGCTTCGTCGAAACAACCTACATTGCTCGAAATCACCGATTACGACTACAAACCGCTTGGAAGGCTTTATGTGAGCAACGGCAATGCGTATGAAATAAACATAGACCCTACCGACCAATATGCCGTAGAAGCCGGCGGTTCGGATATAAATACCCGATGGGCCGATTTTTTGCGTCAGAATGCCGACAGTCTGCGCACAGATGCAGGAAAGGCTGTTGCAGATTATGTAAGAACGCATCCCGACGACATAGTGTCGACTTTGTTGTTGCTGACTACCTTCGATTCGTCGGGTGCTGTAGTGGATGCCGATTCTCTTATGTCGCTGATAAAACCTGAAGCCCGACCATCGTCACTTACCGAAGGATATAACTATATGCTGCAGCGTCTGGTGACATCTGAAGCGCTCGGCGATATGGATACTATAAGGTATATAGACCGTGGCGGAAATCTTATGGTCTTCGATGCCTCAAAGCAGAGATGCTCTTTGCTGTCGATATCCGTGCAATCGGACAAACGCACCGATTCGATTGTGCCGGCACTCAAAAGAATGAATAAAAAATATGACAAAAGCGAATTTGCCATGCTTGATTTTTCGCTTGACAGCGACACCACGCTATGGAAAAGTTCAATTCGCGTTGACAGCGCCGACTGGAAACAAGGATGGGCACCCGGCGGACTTGCAGCCATAGGTATAGGAAAGCTTGGAGTGCCGTCGGTTCCTTTCTTTATAGTGTGCGACTCGACGGGTAATCAGCTATACAGAGGTCCGCACATAAAAACGGCGGAAAAAACAATAAAGAATATTCTGAAAAAATAACGATACCATGCTCGTAAAGACCTACGCCGCCGCCTTACAGGGCATAGACGCCATTATAGTCACAATAGAAATTGTGATAGGCAAAGGACTACAGTTTGTCATTGTAGGTCTGCCCGACACTGCCGTGAAGGAGAGCCACGAACGTGTCCGTGCGGCTCTTTCGCAGTCGGGATATACCATGCCGCGCATGTCGGCCGTAATAAATATGGCTCCGGCCGATGTTCGTAAAGAGGGTGCGGCCTACGATTTGCCTATAGCTGTCGGCATGCTTGTCGGTTCGGGACTTATAGAAGCGCCTTCGTTGGACAGATATATGCTTATGGGTGAGCTGTCGCTCGACGGCTCTGTAAAGCCTATAAAAGGGGTGTTGCCGATGGCTATAGAAGCACGTGCAAAAGGTTTCAAAGGCATGATAGTTCCGGCAGCGAATGCCACAGAGGCCGCCGTTGTCAACAATCTTGAAGTATACGGTGTCGAAAATCTTCGTCAGGTAGCCGATTTCCTTTCGGGCGCGATGCAATTGGAACCTACGGTTATAGATACCCGTGCCGAATTTGCCCGGCATAACAACATATTCGACTATGATTTCAGCGAAGTCAAGGGTCAGGAAAACGTTAAACGCGCTTTTGAGGTTGCATGTGCCGGGGGCCACAATATACTTCTTATAGGCCCTCCAGGTTCGGGAAAATCGATGATGGCCAAGCGCCTGCCGTCTATAATGCCTCCGCTGACATTGGGCGAGGCTCTCGAAACGACAAAGATACACTCCGTTGCCGGAAAACTGCCGCGTGGGTCGAGGCTTATGACAGTGCGTCCTTTCCGTTCGCCCCACCACACGGTTTCACCTGTCGCTATGGTAGGCGGAGGCTCGAATCCCATGCCGGGCGAAATATCGTTGGCGCACAACGGCATATTGTTTCTCGATGAATTTCCAGAGTTTCCGCGCACAGTGCTCGAAGTGCTGCGTCAGCCGCTTGAAGACAGGCGCATAAGCGTGTCGAGAGCCAAATACCAGGTGGAATATCCTGCTGGATTTATGCTTGTGGCATCGATGAACCCTTGTCCGTGCGGATACTATACCCATCCTACAAAGACGTGCACATGCCTGCCGGGAGCTGTGAGCCGTTATCTCAACCGTATATCAGGCCCGTTGCTCGACCGTATCGACATGCAGGTCGAGATACTGCCGGTGCCGTTCGACAAACTTTCAAAAGCTGCACCGGGCGAAGCGAGCGCCGATATACGGCGTCGTGTGATGGCTGCACGCGATATACAGACACGCCGCTATGCTGCCGAAAAAGGCATACATTGCAATGCCCAGCTCACTTCAAGACTAATTTCGCGCTACTGCTCACTCAGCTCCGAAGCGATGGCAATGCTACGCCATGCTATGGAAAAATACGACATGTCGGCACGTGCCTATGACCGCATACTCAAAGTTGCGCGTACGATAGCCGACCTCGACGGAGCTCCCGACATATTGCCGCACCACGTCAGCGAGGCTATCTCCTACCGAAAACTTGACCGCGGTTCATGGGGGCGGATTTCCTCAGCTAACTTCTAAAACAAAATATGACAAATACACGAGAAGAAGCAAATATAGGTGTGCGTCGGGGTTGGCTTGCGCTGTCGCCGATGTTTGTTTTTCTGTTGTCGTATGTTGCCGTATCGGTCTATATAGGCGATTTCTACAAGATGCCTATTTCGGTGGCTTTGCTGCTTGCCTCGATATGGGCGGTTGTGGTTTACCGTGGGCACAGCCTGCTCGACCGAATAGACACTTTTTCGCGTGCTGCCGGGCATGTCAACATCCTTTATATGGTGTGGATATTCGTCCTGGCCGGTGCTTTCGCGTCGTTGGCCGAGAAAATAGGGGCCGTCGATGCCACGGTGGCACTTACGCTGAAATTATGCCCTATGGAGTTTGTCGTGCCTATGCTCTTTTTTGCGGCATGTTTCATATCGCTTGCCATAGGCACTTCGGTGGGCACGGTGGTGGCTCTTGTTCCGCTTGCCGCCGACATGGCCCAGACGGCCGGTGCCGATGTGCCGTTTTTCGTGGCGGCGGTGCTCGGTGGAGCGTTTTTCGGCGATAATCTGTCGTTCATATCCGACACTACCATAGCGTCGACGCGTTCGCAGGGATGCGACATGTCCGATAAATTCAAGGCCAACTTGTGGCTTGCCCTTCCGGCGGCGCTTGTGACTCTCGGCATCTATTTTTTTACAAGTTCGGGCATAGAGCCGTCGGTCAATGTCGGTGATACATCCTATTGGTTCGTGCTTCCGTATCTTATAGTGATAGTGGCGGCAGCGTTGGGGATAAATGTGACCATAGTTTTGACTACAGGTATTGCCGCCGCCATGGTGCTTGGGCTGCTGTCGGGACATTCAGCAATAGAAATGGCCGGTTTTGCCGGAACAGGCATAGAATCGATGGGTTCGCTGATAGTCATCACTCTGATGTCGGCCGGCATGCTTGGTATAATCAAGGCTGCCGGGGGCATACAGTTTATTTTAAATGGCCTTACACGCCGTATAAACGGGCGTCGCGGCGCCCAGACTGTAGTTGTGGCTCTTGTTTCCGTGGTCAACTTATGCACGGCAAACAATACCGTAGCCATAATAACTGTCGGAAGCATAGTGAAGAAGATTTCGTCGCGTTTCGGAATAGACCCACGCAAAGCGGCCTCTCTTCTCGATTCTTCATCGTGCGTGGTGCAGTGTCTTATACCGTACGGAGCGCAGACTTTGCTCGCCACGTCGCTCGCTTCGATTTCGCCGGTGTCTACTCTGCCCTACCTCTATTATCCGATGGCGCTTGGTTTTATGATTGCTTTGTCAATCATCTTTCTTTTTCCGAAAAGACTTAATTGATATATATTTTTTTGTATCAATTATAAAATTTTATAAATTTGCACATCGACCATATCAGATGTGCCATGAGACCATTATATCTTTTTTTAATTGAGTTTGTCGCTGTTTTCGTTTCGGCGGCGTCGGTTTACGGCCGGACGGCCGACAGTAAGGCATGGGCGGAATTCCGAAAGCTTCATCCATTCAGTTTTCAATGCGTAGCCTTACAGCATTATGGCGACAGTACGGCTATCATTGTCAGCGAGCCACCGCAGAAAGTATCATATGAGGACATAAATGCCGTTTTTAACCGATATGGTGCGCGGGCCAATGTGTACAAGCAAAAAACGGGCTATGACGGTTGGTTCAAAGACGTCGGCGGCACATTTGCGTTTGCTTCGGAGCAGTCTTTCAAAGATTTTACGTCGGAGCTGTTCATGCTTCTATATTCGTCGGCTTATAAGCCCTATTACATCGAACTTGCGAAACGTCAGCCGCATGCCTGCTATTCTTCGGCAAACCTCAATCTTTCTGTTTCGGCGGCAGAACTTGAAAAATGGTTCATTACCGACGGAGAGCTGTTCGACACTGATGAAGGCCCGAAAAGGCTTAAAGATATCTTGGAAGCCAAACAGATGCCTGCCGAAAGCGTTATTTACAGCAGCGCTCCGGGCTTCGTAATATGGGTTTTGCCGGGTCGCCATATCTTTGACCTTTCTGTGGGCAAGTGGAAGTCGGATTTCAGGCGTTTTGCCCTTGATGCCGACCTTATACTTGGTGCGGTAGGGCGTCCCGGCGGTCGTGTGGCCATTATCGGCCGGGAGCGGCAAGTGCCGGTGTCGGTTATGCCGCCTTTGCTTGTTGAAACGGTTTCGATGCTTGCTACAACACGAAATACGTCTTTGGCTCAAAGCTATGAGCGCTATGCCGTGTTTGCCGGTAAGACGTCGAAGGGAGAAGACGTAGCCCCGATATACCTGAGTGAAGAACTGAGGAACACAGAATACGGCAATCTGCTCAATGTAACCGACCAGATGCTTAAATCATGGTGTGAGAACGGCAGCATAGAGTATGTCGATTTTCCCTATCCGAAACCTGTCGATTGGGCTTTCAACAAAGGTGTGTTGAAAGATTTGGGTCAGAGCACTATTACATATAATTGGAATACCGCCGGTGCCGGCTACACAATAGAGAGTGCCGGAGGCCTTGATGTCTATGCTCTGAACCGCACAGGCTCGCTGCCTGTGAGCCTGATTCCATCGGGGATGGAAGGTAAAGTCTCCGATGCCGTGTTCGATGCCGAGGAACTTGCTTATGATTTCTTTTCAGGTCTATCGAATATAGAGTTGACAAGGGTTGTGCAATATGCGGCTCTATATCAGATTTTCGTGCATTATTTCTCGGACAAGAATGTTTTAATGTTTCAGGACCTGCTCAAGATGCGCTTTGACAATAAAAACAATGTGCAGAGCAGAGCTGTAGAAAAATTGGCGACATACGTCGAAGCGTTGTTGCGATATGCTGCGTCGCCCGGTGACAATTCTTCGAGAGAACTTTACGATAAAGGTTTGCAGCGCTATTTGGAGCGTGTAAAATCGATTTCAGCCGAAGCGATGCTTGACAGTCTTTCAAAAGAAGACCCTGATTTTATGTCGTACCATCGGTTGAACAACGATATAGATGATGAAATTATTTATGAACGCTTGTCGATGCTACAGGCCGAAAAGGATTATAAAAACTATGTAGACACATATGCCGCCAAAGTCGCTTCGTATTTGTCGGAAAAAGGCATTACAGCCGACAAGTACAAAAAAGCCGCAGAGGTGATTGTTAATCCGCGTATCGTAAATGAGAGGTATAATGTTACAGTAACCAACTTCGAAGCCGAGTGGAGAGCCACCAATCCGCAGTTCGGCATGAAACTGAAAACTTATGAGAATATCTATGCCGACTATAATTCGAGCGTAGACAGTTATAACAGAAAAGTTGACAGCATAAACGTCCACAAAGCAGCGATATCGCCATTGACTCTTAATCTGGAACGCATCCAAATAGAATTTCTGCAAGGGAATTTGAACAAGCTGCAGAAAGAAATTGAAAAAATAATTGCAGAACGCCAAAAGAAGCTCGATAAACAGCTTGCTCCAATAAAAGAACTTCTTTTGTTGTGTCCTGACGAAGATGTCATAAACTCTCTCGGAGCACTTAACTGGCTGCTGACTCCTCACGACGGTTTCGGTGAGCCTTTCGGCGATTTTTATGCCGTTAATTTCGCCGATGATGCCGGCCGTTGGCTTAAAACACCGTCGATAGTATGTTCGTATAACGGCACGGGTTACGGCGGACATAATCTTGATGCGAAAATATCTGACATAAAGACGGTTAAAAACGTCAAGAAGGGTTTTGCCCGTGTCACCACCGACAGCTATGGCGTAAGGAAAATCAATGTCGGAGCCGCTGACCGAAGCCGTATCACCACCGGTCTGCTCAGGACAATAGAACGCAAGGCGCTTGATGGCGACGTCGCACTGCCTGCGCCAAAGGCTTTACGCAAGCCTCGTGAAGTGTTTACGGAGCGGCAGCCCGGTTCTGTAAGAGGCTTTGACCCTGCGTCAGAGGATTTTGGCACTTTTGCTGTAGGTGCAGATGTGATTGAGGCTCCGTCAGATGCTGCGACTGTAGACAAATATCTCGACGGCATCGCGTCGGCGATAGCGTCGACGGGACAAAGCCCCGTAAAAACGGTACGTTTTTCATCGCATTCGGCGATTGAAGTCCGTGCCATGGCCGACGGACTTCAGGAGAGCATCCTTGCCAAGAGTGAGCGTTCGCGCGTTGCTCTTTCCGATTTCGATATAAATGCCATTGAGGTGTATACCTTGTCTGATGGCACTGTCGAAATGACCCTTCCGTCAAAAAGTGAGGCCGTGTTGGCACCGAGTGCAAAAAAATCATATCTAAATATAAAAGCACCTGCGCAACAGGTCGATGCTGTCAGAGAAGCTCTCCGAAAAGTGATGGCAAAGCCCCGTCAGGCAATCGACAACGATTTCAAATGGAAGCGTCAGCTGCGTCTGGAGTTGGACGATGTGCCCGGTTTGGATTTCAACGACATCGTTACAGACCTTGAACACATATACAGTATCATCTTTATAATCAGAGACGGTTATGACCCGAATGGCCTTTACGCAGACATTGCAGCATAAGTCGAAAGTCGCTTTCCTATATTCTTTGCCCGACAGCAAGCCGTTTTCCGGTAAATATGAGAAAGTGGATGCCATGGCCCGTAAATTGAGTGAAGGGGGTGTAGAGTGTGTTTCAGACATCAATCCGCGGCTGCTTGGAGATATCGCCGGATATGAAGTCGTAATAGTACTTGCCCACCTCGACATCGACAAGCTTGTGCTTGCCGACGGGTATGTGATGTCTGTTGAGCAGTTTGTGGACAGTCTTCCGGCCGATTTCAACGGTATTCTCGATTTGTCGTCGTGTCATTCGGCCCGATTTGCACGACGGGTAAAGGACCGTTGCCCCGGATGCCATGTTCTGGCCGCGTTGGAGAGCGTCACGCTTGATTTCAGGGTCGCCATCTATCCTGTGGTACTTCGTCGCTATCTTGACAAATCGAACATGGCTTCATATCAGGCTATTTTTGCCGAAACTATGGCCGAGGGTGCAGAAATGTTGGCTCGCAGAAATATTAGTTTTAAAGGTCGTTCGGAGTATCGTGAACCCGTGAAACTGGGCAATGAGGCGACATCGATATTCGCGCCGTCGGCTGTAGCGGCCGGCGACCCGTTTTTGGTGCAGCTTTTCATCCATAGTCCCGAAGAGGGCGATACTGTGTTTCTGTCGGCACAGAGATGCGACCCCGATACCGGCATGATAGAGACGGCTGAATTACCTATCAAGCTTAAACGGGGTGACCGGCTTGCTGCACGGTTGTCGTTCCAATCGCCGGAAAGAGCTCTTATAAGCATAGACGGCGACACGGACACCAAAACTATATTGTGGACCGGGCGGCAGGCAAAGATACAATTCTGCGCTATGGCAGATGCTTCTTTCAGCAAAGCGTCGTTCATGGCCCGTTTGCAACTCGAAGTGAATTCGCAGCCTGTCGGTGACTGTTATTTCAAGATAAAGGTGGACCGGCGTTCCGATATTCCGGCAGATATCCGTGTCGAGTCTTATAGCAAAAGCGCCGAAAGCGTTGAGGCAGCCAAGAGCCTGAGGGATATCCTTTCGAGCCAGGAGCAAAAGCTGACAGATGCCATAGGCCGTTGTAGCGATACCGACCGGAGCAAGTTGAAATCGGAGCTTGAAGTGTGCCGCCAATGTCTCCGTCTGGTAGATACAATACAACTTCCCGGCCACAATAGCCCGAAAAAAGTTTTCGTAAGTTCGACATCCGACCTTGAAAGCTACCGCGATGTGCTTCGTGCCGAAATAATGCGCTGCGAAATGTACCCTGAGATGTATGAAAACTGGGCACAGACCGGCTTTACGCCACGCGACGAATGTTTCCGCCGTGTTCTTGCCTCTGATGCCGTCGTGCTGCTTTTGGGCATAAGGTATGGCTTTGTCGAGAACAGCCTCGGTATGTCGATGACAGAACTTGAATATCGGGCGGCGTTGTTGGCAAACAAGCCCTTGCTTGTGTTCGTGATGCGTCCGCCAAAGGCGAGCGACGAACCGGAAGACCTTATCGAAAGACAGAACAGACTTATCGAAGAGGTCTGCACGGCACGTATCCTCAAATTTTTTTCAAACACCGATTCGCTTGCACGGATAGCGGCAAGCGATATTTCGCGAGTATTGCTATGATGAAGCGTTCTATTGTTTCTGTGGTATTATGTGTCTTGGCGCTGACGGGAATGTCGGCGCAAGATTATCCGCAGTACTGTTTTTATTTGCAGCCGGATTTGTACACTTTCTTTGGCGTAGAACGGCCAAACGACAGCGATGACTACGTCCGCCTTTCCAAGTTGAAAGTATTATTGTCGCAAATGTATTTACTAAAGGCATTCCCACAATATATTCTTTTGGAACATGACATATATGATATAGAATGCCGTTCGATGCTGAAATATGCTGCGGCAGGCGAGATTCCGTTTTTCCTTGCTCTTGAAGAGGCCGGGACAGCCGTGCGACATCTGACAGAGGACAGCGACCGAGGACAATGGTACTCTGTGTATTTCCGCAAACCGCTTGCCGAACTTGATGCCTCTGTCTTTACTGAAGGGCTTAAAAGTCTTGAGCTTCCGACTAAAGCTGTGATTTCCTACATTAGTTCACCGAATATGAGTGTTGCAAATCTTAGATATCTCAGCGGTGCGGATGTATATAAATCTTTGGATGAATCGTTCCTTATCGATAAAAACGGAATATTGATTGCCGGTGTATTGTACAGAAGTGTCGATGTGATGGTGCCTGAGCATGTCAAGTCTCTCGGTGCCGGATGCCTGCGCGGCGCCAAAGACCTTACGACGGTGCGTTGCCGTTCCGATGTCTCTGTGATAGGTGAACGGGCACTCGATGTGCCGTCCGATTTATCGTTGTACCTCGAACGAGCTACGCCTGTCGAGATACATCCGCTTGCTTTCGGCGACGAGATGCCCTACAGGATATTTGTGCCCGACAAGAAGCTCGCCAAAGCCTACAAAAAGCTTTATCCCCAATGGAAAAAAGTGATAAAGGTAGATAAGAGCCTTGTCAAATGAACTTTTAAGGATTTTCATATCCGGCAAGGGCGGCACGCAATTCGTCGCTCACCATGGCGCGCAGTTCTGCCGGGGCGAGTACGCGCAGGCGAGGACCGTGCGACAATATTTCTTCTACCAAATCGGCACTGAGGCGCATGCGGTAGTGGAAAATGGAGCCGTTGTCGCCTGTCTCTTCGGTCTGTGAGGGGTGCAGCGGCAGCGCACGCAGATATTTGGCTTGGCGTGTGTCGGCGAACAGGGCGACGTCGTGCACCGGTCCGTCGGTAAAAATGATGCCGAATGCGTGGCGCGAGTATTCACGGGCGTCGAAGGCCTGGTCGGGGACGAATGTGTCGGAGAGTATCTGCAAATCGGACATGCGGTCGAGGGCGTAGGTTTTGATGCGTTTCTGCCCTGTGTGGCGCCCTGTTACGTACCACCGCTGGCGGAACAGTTTGAGGAAATACGGCTCGACCGTCACCCCTTTGCTTGGCTGTGAACGTGTGTAGGGGCTGTAGCTGAATTTAATGGGGTGGTTTTGGCGCAGGGCTTCGATGACGGGCGCAAGGTGCTCGCGAGCCGACGGCACGTCTTCGATGAAGATTTTAGCCGATACGTCGCGGCTGTTGGTAAGTACGTCGTTCGTCACGGCGGAGTTCAGCAGCCAGTCGGTGACGGAACCTTTGCCTGCTTCGGCATCGTTGTCGATGTAGTACTCGAATGTCGACGGGTCGCATTTGATTTCGATGTTGAACATCTCCTCTGCCCCGGCTCGGTAGTTGTGGAAAGTGCGCCGTGGCATCGGCCGGCCGTCGGACAGCGACGAACGGCACCAGCAGGCGTCGAGTTCGGCACGCGTTATGCGGCCGTAACGCCTTATGGTGTCGACAAGCCATATGTAGCGGTTGAAAAGGTCGCGAGCCACTTCTTATTCGGCGGTTGCTGCTGCTTTTTTACGCCCTATCGAAAGAAGGCGCAGGCCTATCACCGTTATAAGGGCATTTATGATAAGCAACTCGAAGCTTGTTTCATAGCCGAAGAAGTGGTGCAGTGCCCATTGTAGCACCCACGACAAGCATGGTGCAAGAACGCAGACTGCCGGAACCCAGCGGTCGTGCACGGGCTTGCTCCAGAACATGCCGTAGACGAACAGACCCAGGATAGGCCCGTAGGTATACGATGCCAAAGTGTAGACGGCTGAGATGGCATCTTGGTCGCTGAGATAGTAGAAGGCTATGATTACGAGGCCCATTATTGCCGACATGGCAACATGTACGCCTTTGCGTGTGCGTGTGAGTTTTTTGTCGTCCTGTTTCTTGTGTGCGCTGAGGATGTCGACGGTGAACGATGTCGTGAGCGATGTCAGCGCCGACCCGGCGGCTGAATAGGCGGCCGAGATGAGGCCGAGCACAAAAAGTATGCCTACGATTACGGGTACGTCGGGGTGTGTGGCCACCATTGCGAAGATGTCGTCGCTCTTCTCTGGTGCGGCGATGCCTTTGCTGTCCATGAAAATCACCAGCAGAGTGCCCAGAAGAAGGAAAAGTGCTATGACGAAGAACTGTGTGATGCCGCTTACTATCATGTTCTTTTGGCTCTGCTTATGGTCTTTGCAGGCGAGGTTGCGCTGCATCATGTCCTGGTCGAGGCCCGTGGTGGCTATTGCCATGAATACGCCGGCGAGGAATTGTTTCCAGAAGTAGGTGCCTTCTTTGGGGTTGTCGAAGTAGAACATGCGCGAGGTGGGGTGGTCGGCGATTGCGGCGGTCATCTCACCGAAAGAGAAGCCGAGGTTCTGCGCCACAAAATATATGCAGAGGATGACCGACATTATCAGGCAGAAGCTTTTGAGGGTGTCGGTCCATATAAGCGTCTTTACGCCGCCTTGCACGGTGTACAGCCATATGAGCGCTATTGTCACGATTACGTTGAAGACAAAGGGTATGTGCAGGGGTGAGAACACGAGCAGCTGTAGCACCGCGCATACTACAAAGAAGCGGACGGCGGCGCCGAGCATCTTCGACACGAAGAAAAACCATGCGCCGGTGCGGTAGGTTGAGCGCCCGAAGCGTTCTTCGAGGTAGCCGTAGATGGATATCAGGTTCTTTTTGTAGAACAGCGGCACGAGGACGAAGGCAATAATGCCGTAGCCCACGATGAAGCCGAGCACCATCTGCAGGTAGGCGTAGCCCTTGGCCTGCACCATGCCGGGCACCGATATGAATGTCACGCCCGAAATGGCCGCGCCTATCATTGCGAAGGCTACCACCGGCCACGGGGCGCGCCGGTTGCCGGTGAAGAATGTCGTGTTGTCGCTGCCGCGCGAGGCGATATACGATACTGTCATCAGCAGCACGAAATAGCCGATGATGGTTATTATTACTATTACAGGAAGGCTCATTGTCGTTTAAATACTTATAGGTTGTATAGATAAATGCTTATTCTACATAGAGTAGATATGGGGCACGCTGACGCTTGAATTTATCGACGTCGCCTGCCCATGTGGCCTTGATTTCGTCGGCGGTGCGGCCGTCTTCTATCATCTGACGTATGTCGCCACGGCCTATGAGCAGCTCGAAGAACGAGCGGAAGAATTTGTCGCCCATGCCGAGGTCGCGGTATGCGTCGATGAGGTATTCGAGGTTGATGCCCTGTGCGATGGCCTCTTCGTCGGATACGGAACGGAGGTCGACGCCGTGGCATAGTTTGTCGAGTTGCGGCGGATTTTTGGCTCCGGGCACGCTGCGTGGGGTGAACTCGAAGGTGCGCCCTTTCATATCCGGGTGTCCGTAGACCTCGAAAGGAAAGTCGGTGCCGCGGCCGAGGCTCACGGGGGTGGCTTCGAAATAGCACACGGACGGATAGAGGTATATCGATTTCATGGTCCGCAGGTTCGGCGACGGGGCTATAGGTAGTTCATAGCGTGTCTGATGGGTGTAGTTGAGGCACGGCACCACTTTGAGCGACACTTTGGTGCCGTCGGCGAGCCATCCTTCGCCGTTTGCCATCTGCGCCAGTTCGCCCAAGGTCATGCCATGCACTACAGGTATGGGCAGTCGCCCTACCCCGGATTCATATTTCATGTCGAGAATCGGGCCGTCGACGGTCATGCCGTTGGGGTTGGGGCGGTCGAGCACCACGAACTCCTTGCCGTAGGCTTTGGCGGCGTTCATAAGGTCGACCATGGTGCAGTAGTAAGTGTAGTAGCGCAGGCCCACGTCCTGGATGTCGGCTACGATTACGTCGATGCCGTCCATCACTTCTTTAGCCGGCATGCGTGTGCCTTTGCCGCCGTAGAGCGAAGCGATGGGTATGCCCGTTGGGCCGTCGACGCTGTTGCCGACATGCTCTCCGGCATCGGCGGTGCCGCGGAAGCCGTGTTCTGGCGAAAAGAGGGTGATGACGTTGATGCCGTTTTCGAGCATCACATCGAGGGTGTGCTTGTCTCCGACCATGCCTGTATGGTTCGAGAAAAGGGCTACGCGCTTTCCTTTCAGTTCGGAAATGTACTCCGAGGTACGTTCGGCACCGACAACTACGGGCTTTTCGGCGCAGGCCATCATGGTTGCGCAGGCCGCTATTGCGGCAGATAATATCAGTTTAAGGTGTTTCAGCATTTTGCCGTATTAAGGTGTTGTAATACAATGGCGTAAAGGTAGTGCAAAAAACCGACATATCTATTTTAAAATGCGTATAAAAACAATAATATATATTAAACGGGATGAAAAATTAGTACAATTCGGAAAAATGCAATAACTTTGCAACGCAAATACGGGGTACTAGCTCATCTGGCTAGAGCGCGACACTGGCAGTGTCGAGGTGAGCGGTTCGAGTCCGCTGTACTCCACCACCCTATTTAAGCGAATCGAATTGAAATTTCGGTTCGCTTTTTTGTTGTATCATTGAAAAAGTCTATATTTGTGGCGTATGAAGCTGATAGAAATGAATATTGACAAGATTGTCGCTTTGTGCCGCAAGTACAAGGTGGCGAAGCTGTGGGTGTTCGGGTCAATCCTTACAGACCGCTTTAATGATGAAAGCGATGTAGACTTTTCGGTGATTTTTCACTATGACCAAATACACGATTTGTTTGAGGTTTTCTTCGATTTCATTGAAGAGCTGCAACGATTGTTAGGGCGCCGCGTTGATATGGTAGACGAGACGGCTGTTCGTAATCAATACTTCCGCAAAGAGTTAGATAGCACCAAACGATTGATTTTTTCTAAATCGGCATAAGTTCTAATATATACATATTCCGCGCAGTGTGAAGCAGATACTGCGCGGAATAGTATATTTATTGAGTCGGACTACAGAACTTTGGTGTAGAGGCGGCGGATGTCGTCGATGGTTACTTCGCGAGGGTTGCCGGGTGTGCAGACGTCGGCGATGGCCTGTTCGGCGAGTGCATTGATATCGGCGGTTGTGATGCCGAGTTCGGCGAGGTGCGATGGGATGCCGACGTCTTCAGAGAGGCGTCGAACGGCATCGCATGCGGCTTGGGCCGCTTCGGTATCGGCCATGCCGGCGGTATCGACGCCCATTGCTTCGGCTATATGGCGGTATTTGGTGAGTGCCGCCGGTGCGTTGAACTCCATGATTGTGGGGAGCAGGAGTGCGTTTGCCACTCCATGGGGAATGTCGAACAGGGAACCCATGGGGTGTGCCATGCCGTGTACGAGACCGAGGCCTACGTTAGAGAAGGCCATGCCGGCGATGTACTGGGCTACAGCCATGGCGTCGCGTCCGTCGGGGTTTATAGGTTCGTTTACGGCAGTGCGAAGGTTGGCCGAAATCATGCGTATTGCCTGAAGCTCGAACATGTCGGACATTGCCCATGCGCCTTTGGTGATATATCCTTCGATGGCGTGAGTGAGAGCGTCCATGCCTGTTGCGGCTGTAAGACTCCGAGGCAGGGAGTACATCAGTTCGGGGTCGATGATGGCTACGGCCGGTATGTCGTTGGGGTCGACGCACACCATCTTTTTCTTTTTGGTCTCGTCGATGATTACGTAGTTGATTGTCGTTTCGGCGGCTGTTCCTGCGGTGGTGGGTATTGCGATTGTGGGGACGGCTTTGTGCTTTGTAGGGGCACATCCTTCGAGCGACACCACGTCGGCGAATTCGGGGTTGTTTGCTATTATTCCGACTGCTTTTGCGGTGTCGATGGAAGAGCCTCCGCCTATAGCGACGATGAAGTCGGCACCGGCTTTGCGGAATGCTTCGAGGCCGCTGTTTACGTTTGCCGTTGTGGGGTTGGGCTTTATGTCGGAGAAGATTTCGTAGGGTATTCCGGCTTTGTCGAGGTGGCATGTGACTTTTGCGGCAATGCCGAGGTCGACGAGCGACTTGTCGGCCATGACGAGAGCCTTTCGCCCTCCGATACGCTTTATTTCGGATACTATTTCGCTTCGGCATCCGGGGCCGAAGTATGATACTTCGTTTAGGATAAATCGGTGTGTCATCGTATTTTTGGATTATGGTCAGTAGCACAAAAATACGGATTTATAGTATATGGCCGTTATTGAATTGTTTTGAAAAATGAACGAAGTGTTCAGCAATTCGACAGCAGAGGGTCTGCGGGCCGTTTTGCGGGGTCAAGCCAAAAATCACTATGCAAAAATTGTAAGGACATCCCTAAAGGGATGCAGTGCTACAGCGTGGCACAAATAGAATTAGACCATGGCAAGCGCGCCTTTAGGTGCGTTTGTCGTGGGTTTGTTGTCTCCGTCAATCGAAGCGCCTCGATAGGCTGTGCGATATTCCGTTTCTATGCCCTATCGCGCTACGCTGTAGCACTTTTGAATGTTGGGATGATTACCCGGGCCGCGCGCACCCTGACGGGGCGCTTGCCCGGGTCTACTGCTGTTTACGCCACTCTGTGGCGTTTGCCCCATATGGGGCATTTTAACATATTCATCGTAAGTTCGGTTTGGGATTTCCTTTACACGTGCCAAAGGCACGTCCCTACATTGGTCGATGCTCCTTTAACTCGCCATTTTAGTGGGCGGTTTTGCGGAGTTGGCGGAGGGCGGCGCGTTCTTCTTTGGTGAACTTTTCGGTGGCGTAGCTGAGTGTAGTTGCGCTGAATGCGGCGATGTTGGCGTTGATGAATTGGCGCAGGCGTGCGGGGTCTTTCTTTCCTGCTTCGCGCAGAACCCAGCCGACGGCTTTCTGCATGAGTTGGTGGGGATGTGTGAGCATGCGCCGGGCGGTGTCGAAGGGCAGGTCGAGCATGCCGTGGCGAATGGGGGTGAGCATCGCGACGACGGCGATGCGCTGTTCCCAAAGGACGGGTGAGGACAGGAGTGTGTCGATGGCGTCGAGGTGTCTTCCGAGGGCTATTTCTTCGCCGAGGATATATTCGGTTGAGAGGTCAACGAGGTCCCAGTTGTTGGCTTTGGGTGCGTTTTCGAGGTAGAAGTTTACGCATTGTTCGCGTTGCTGCGGATTGTTGCGTGCCTTGCGATAGCGTTCGACCAGTGCGAGGAGTGCGGCGAGGCGGAACTCATGGGTGGGCTCGTCGAGCATCTGTGCGATTTGGTGGAGCGGCAGGGTGTGGTATTTCTTTGATATGCGGCGGTTGTCGGGGACGTATATCCCGACGAAGATGTCGCCTTCGCCGTATTGTCCCGGTCCGGTTTTGAAGAAGCGCATAAGGTCGGGCACTTTTTCGGCTCTGGCGGCGAGCATGAGTTCGCGGCGCCATTCTTCAAGGGATATGCTGTCGTTCATGGTTTTAGCTGTTTGAGGAGTTCTGCGGCAGTCGCGCCGAGCAGGGGGTGGCGCCATGCCGGTGCGAGTTCTGCCATGGGTTCGAGGACAAAGGGGCGCAGGTGCATGCGAGGGTGCGGCAGCGTGAGCGCCGGTGTGTCGCACACGAGGGCGTCGGCGGCGATGATGTCGATGTCGATGTCGCGGTCGCGGTAGGTGCCGTCGGGGTTGCGGTGCGGCATGGGCGATATTGAGCGTTCGATTTTCTGCAAGGCGCCGAGGATGTGCCGGAGCTGCGGTTCGGACCATCGGAACGCGGTGCGGAAGCGTATTGCTACGCCTATGTTCACGAAACGGGCTGTGGAGTCGAAACCCCACGGTTCGCTTTCTATTTCGGTGGAGAGGGCTATTTCGGCGTCTTTGAACAGGATGCAATGGGAAATGGCGGCGACCGCACGGGCAATGTTTGCCCTGCGGTCGCCGTTGTTTGAGCCTATGTTGAGATAGAGTGCCGGGTTCACCCTTCGATGGTGCGAGATACTTCTTTTTCTTCGAAGCCTTCGATGAGGTCGCCGACTTTGACGTCGTTGTATCCGGCGATGGATATACCGCAGTCATAGCCCGATAGGACTTCTTTGACGTCGTCTTTGAAGCGTTTGAGCGAGCCGAGGTCGCCGGTGTAGCGCACGATGCCGTCGCGGATGAGGCGCACTTTGCATCCGCGTTTGATTTTGCCTTCGCGTACGATTGCACCGGCGATGGTGCCGACTTTCGAGACATGGAATGTTTCGAGCACTTCGGCCGTACCGGTGATTTCTTCTTTGATTTCGGGCGCGAGCAGGCCTGCCATTGCGTCTTTGACTTCTTCGATGGCCTGGTATATGACGGAGTACAGGCGGATTTGTACGCCGTCGCGTTCTGCGGCGCGTCGAGCGGCAACAGAGGGGCGCACCTGGAAGCCGATGATGATGGCGTCGGATGCTGCGGCGAGCGTGACGTCGCTTTCGGATATTTCGCCGACGGCTTTGTGGAGCACGTTGATTTGGACTTCTTCGGTCGAGAGCTTGATGAGGGAGTCGGAGAGTGCTTCGATGGAGCCGTCGACGTCGCCTTTGACGATAATGTTCAGCTCCTGGAAGTTGCCTATGGCACGGCGACGGCCGATGTCTTCGAGTGTGAGGAGCTTGGTTGTTCGGAGACCCTGTTCACGAGCGAGCTGTTCGCGTTTGCCGGCGATGTCACGAGCTTCCTGTTCGGTTTCGAGTACGTTGAAGGTGTCGCCGGCGGTGGGAGCGCCGTTTAGGCCGAGAATGAGCGCCGGGGTTGCCGGGCCGGCTTCTTTGATGCGCTGGTTGCGCTCGTTGAACATTGCCTTTACTTTGCCGAAGTGGTTGCCTGCAAGGACGACGTCGCCGACGTGGAGCGTGCCGTTCTGTACGAGCACGTTGGCTACGTATCCCCTGCCCTTGTCGAGCGAGGATTCGATGATAGTGCCTACGGCTCGGCGTTTGGGGTTGGCTTTGAGCTCGAGGAGCTCGGCTTCGAGGAGCACTTTTTCCATGAGTTCGGCCACGCCTATGCCCTGCTTCGCCGAGATGTCCTGGCTCTGGTATTTACCGCCCCATTCTTCGACGAGGTAGTTCATGGCGGCCAGTTCTTCTTTGATTTTGTCGGGGTTGGCGTGTGGCTTGTCTATCTTGTTTATTGCGAAGACGATTGGCACGCCTGCGGCGGAGGCGTGGTTGATAGCCTCGACGGTCTGCGGCATGACGCTGTCGTCGGCGGCGACGATGATGATGACAAGGTCGGTGACTTTGGCACCACGCGCACGCATGGCGGTGAAGGCTTCGTGTCCGGGGGTGTCGAGGAAGGTTATGTGTCGACCGTCGGCGAGTTTTACGCTGTATGAGCCTATGTGCTGTGTTATGCCGCCGGCTTCGCCAGCGATGACGTTGGCTTTACGGATGTAGTCGAGTAGCGATGTCTTGCCGTGGTCGACGTGTCCCATGACTGTGACTACGGGCGGACGGCTCACGAGGTCTTCTTCGCTGTCTTCTTCCTGGTGAATGGCGTCGGCGACTTCGGCAGATACGTATTCGGTGGTAAATCCGAACTCGTCGGCCACGATGTTGATGGTTTCGGCATCGAGTCGTTGGTTGATAGACACCATCACGCCGAGGTTCATACATGTGGCGATTACGTTGTTGACGGGGACGTCCATCATTGCGGCGAGGTCGTTGGCGGTAACGAACTCGGTGATTTTGAGTACTCGGCTTTCGGCCATTTCGGCCTGGTGAGCCTCACGCTCGCGTGTAGCGTTGGCTTCGCGTTTTTCCTTGCGCCATTTTACGCCTTTTTTGAGGCCTTTGTCTTTTGAAGTTAGGCGTGCGAGTGTTTCTTTTACCTGCTTCTGTACGTCTTCTTCGCTTACTTCGGGCGTAACGGGGCGTTTGGACGCATTGTTGCGTTGCTTTTCAGGTCGACGGTTGTCGTTGCGCTGACGGTCGGCTCCGCCTTGAGAGCCACGGCGGTTGTCGGCGCCCCGCTGTTCGTTGTTTCCGGCAGAACGTCCTACTTTTTCGATGTCGACTTTTTCTTTCCCGGCAATGCGGCGGCGTTTTTTGCGGTCGGTGTCGGCTGCGGCGCCGGGAGTTCCGGGCTGTTGTCCGCGTCCGCGCCGTTCTTCTTTGGATTTCTTTTTCGGCCTTGTTGTCTGGTTGATTGCGGCGAGGTCGATTTTGCCTACGATGTTGAGCGACGGAGCGGGGGCTGTGCGTTCGAGGGTGAATATCTCGGGCTCTTGTGGAGCTTGTGCGCGGTCGGCCGGTGCTTCGGCTTTTTTCGTTTCCTGAGCCGGAGCTTCGGGTTTTGGGGCGCTCTGTTTGGGCGTCTCGATTTTGGGTTCGGCCTTGGGTTCTTTTATTTCAGGTTTGGGCTGTGAGGGAGCCTGCGGTTTTTCTTCGGCTTTGGGTGCCGGAGCTTTGGCTTCTTCTTTTTCGGGTTCTATGGCTTTGGCTTTCGGCTCTTCTGTTTTTTGCTGTTGAACCGGAGCCTGCCGAGCCTTGGGCTGTTCTTCGGTTTTTTGTTCTTTTGGCGCCGGTGCCGGTTCTTTGGCTTTGGGTGCTTCGGAGCGCACCACAGGGTTTCCTTTGGCGTCGAGTTCGAGTTTACCGAGAATGCGCGGTTTTGGCGCTGAAGTCAGTTTGACTTCTTCGGCTTTGTCGGGCTGTGCGGCGGCTTTTGAGCGGTTTTCTTTTCGTTCTGTAATGATTTGTGTCGAGCGGTTCTTGAGGTCTTTGTCGCTTTTGAAGGCGCTCATCAGCAGAACGACGACATCGTCTTCAACACGTGTGTTGGGGCTTTCGTCGATGTTGATGTTTCGTTTGCGCAGAAAGTCGATAACGGTCGGGAGTGACACGTTGAGGTCTTTTGCGATTTTACTGATTTTAGTTTTCGCCATATATCGGTTTTATACTTTTTCTGTGTTATTGAAGACGATGTTATCGAGGTGGAGAGGTCGCGGTCGGCCGAGGTCAGTCTTGGGTCTCTTCTTGAGCCGCCGGTTCGTCGTCTTCGTATTCGCTGCGGAGCACTTCGAGGACTTCGTCGATGGTGTTTTCTTCGAGGTCTGATTTCTCGATGAGCACGTTGCGCGGTGTGTTGAGGACGCTCTTTGCGGTTACGCATCCTATGTTTTTGAGGGTGTCGATAACCCATGCGTCGATTTCGTCGCGGAAGTCGTCGAGGTATATGTCGTCATCGTAAACCATTTCGGTGTCGCGGTAAACGTCGATTTCATATCCTGTGAGCATCGTGGCGAGTTTTATGTTGTGTCCGTTTTTGCCGATGGCGAGCGACACTTCTTCGGGGCGCAGGAACACTTCGGCCTTGTGGGCTTCTTCGTCGAGGCGTATGTTTGATATGCGTGCCGGTGACAGGGCGCGTTGTATGAAGAGGGCGGGGTTTGCGGTGTAGCAGATTACGTCGATGTTCTCGTTGCGGAGTTCGCGGACGATGCCGTGTATGCGCGAGCCTTTTACTCCGACGCATGCGCCCACGGGGTCGATGCGGTCGTCGTAGCTTTCTACGGCGATTTTGGCTCGTTCTCCCGGGATGCGCGCCACGGCGCGGATGTTGATGAGTCCGTCGTGGATTTCGGGCACTTCAAGCTCGAAGAGTCGGCGCAGGAATTGTTCGTTTGTTCGCGAAACGGTGATTTTGGGGTTGTTGTTCTTGTTGTCGACATTTGCGATGACCGCTCGGACTGTTTCGCCTTTGCGGAAGAAGTCGCCGGGTATTGCTTCGCTCTTGGGGAGCAGGAGTTCGTTTTTGTCGTCGTCGAGGAGAAGGGTCTCGCGTGACCAAGTCTGATATACTTCGCCGGTGACGAGTTCGCCTTCGAGCTCTTTGAACTTGTTGTAGACGGCTTCTTTCTGAAGGTCGAGGATACGGCTTTGGAGAGTTTGGCGCAGGTTGAGGATTGCTCGGCGTCCGAAGTTTTCGAATATTATTTCGCGCGAGTGTTCTTCGCCTACTTCGGCTTCGGGGTCGTCGTCGGCACGGGCGTCGCTGAGCGAAATCTGCAGATTGGGGTTTTCGACTTCTCCGTCGGGCACGACTTCGAGGTTCTGAAAGATTTGAACGTCGCCTTTGTCGGGGTTGAGGATGACGTCGAGGTTTTCGTCGGTGCCGAACATCTTTGCAAGAACGTTGCGGAAAGATTCTTCGAGCACGCTTATCATTGTAGTCTTGTCGATGTTTTTCAGTTCTTTAAACTCAGCGAACTGCTCGACCATATTTGGAGTTTCCTCTTTCTTTGCCATTGCTTGGTTATATCTTTATTTTTCTTGATTAATCAGAATTTGAGGTCGTAGCGGACATATTTGCAGTCGGCCGAGCTTAGGTTCGCGGCTTCTTGCTTTATGACGGGCCGCTTTGCGCCCGGCTCTTTTACTTTGACGGGTATTTCGACGGTGAAGTCGACGTCGGTGTCGGTGACACTGCCGTCGCCTACCTTTGTGAGCACGCCGTGTAGTTTTTTACCGTCGCGTGTGAGCACTTCGACATCGTTGCCGAGGTTTTTCTCATATTGGCCGCGAACCTTGAAGTCGGAAGTGATGCCGGCAGAGCCTACTTCGAGCTGGTAGTCTTCGACATCGCGGTCGAAGACGGCTTCGATTTTGCGAGTGATGTCGGCGCAGGTGTCGATGTCGACGCCGGTGGGCGAGTCGATTTCGACTGTTATTTCATTGTTGGGGCTTACGGAGATGCCAACGACGTAAAGGTCGGTGCCGGCGATGGCGTCGGCTACGGTGTTGCTTAATAACTCTTTGTCTATCATAAAAGCTTTTAGGGCATGCCTTCAAATGAAGAGGAGGAAGCTTCAGCCTCCTCCTCTCTTGAAGATGTGCCACAAAGTTAGCTCTTTTTTTAATAATGTGCAAATGTGGAGATGTTTAAGTGCGTTGTTTAAAGAAAATTAACGCATTTGATTTGGGAATGTTGTCAATATAGAAAAACAGGGAGAGTAAACGGCGCCCGGCGCGGCCGTTTTCTCTCCCTGCTTGTGTGGGTACGCATTGTC